>PKWJ01000035.1:230-101068 GCA_003132025.1 Gammaproteobacteria bacterium | reverse complement strand
GAGGAGCGCCAGGGCTCGAACATCGGCAAAGGGCAGATGAAGGCCGCTGACTACGTGCTGGTGCCGGACATCGCCAACCGCAACGGCAATGCACAGGGCACCAATGTGGGCGGTGCGCTCGGCGGCATGATCGGGCACGGGTTCGGTGCGATGCTGGGAGGCATCAGCCTCAAGAGCAAGACTGCGGACGTGGTGCTGACGCTGACCGACGTGCGGTCCACCGAGCAGTTGGCGCTGGAGGAGGGACACGCGAAGAAAACCGACCTTGGCTGGATGGGCGGCGGCGGTCTTGGATTCATGGGAGGGTTCGCCGCTGCGGGTGCCAGCAGCTACTCCAATACCGAGATCGGGCAGGTGGTCGCCATGGCGTACCTGGATGCCTACACCAAGCTGGTCAACGATGTGAAGAACCAGGCGCCCGATGCGAAAGCGGACAATGTGCAGCAGGCCGTTACCATGGCCAAGCCCAGCAAGCTCTACACCAGCCCGGATCTGAAGTCCAAAGTGGTGCGCGATCTGGATGTCGGCATGCAGCTCTATCCGACCGGCGACAAACAGGGCGTGTGGTGGAAGGTCAACGACGAGCTCGGCAACGAGGGCTGGGTGGTGTCGACCATGGTGCAGCTGGCGAAATAACGCCGCGCAGCGTAAGCGGGGGCGTCGCCGTCAATTGGGCTGAACGCCCTGGTTCTTCAGTGCTTCGAGTCCGGCAAGATCGATGCCGGAGACGGCCGATTTCAATTCATCGATGCTGGCGGCGTTACCCGAGACGTCGACCGTGAAGCGATCGCCCACGACCACGCCGTATTCTCCGAAGTTGGCGTGGTTATCCCATTTTTCATGCACCAGATGCCCGCCGCTCTTATAGGTCTTGTCGTAGCCGGTGTCGGTTTCAGTATCCTGCTCCACGCCGCCCCAGCCTGCGGCGAGTCCAACCAGGCCTTTGAGCGATCCGGTGTCGGTGATCTTCAGGTTCAACTGGTGCTGACCGTCATCCGAATAGGTTGCGGTAGCCTTGGAGACCTGCATTCCCAGGGCACCGCTTCGATCGACCGACATCTGGGTGCGCTTCAGTCCCACCAGGGTATCGGGCACGAACGGCTTGAGCTGATCAGGCGGCAGCGATTCGACCTTGCCGCCACTGCCCACGGCGGCGCCGATCATCTGGCCCACCGCGTTGGCCTGGGCGTTTGGATCGCCGGATTTCTGTGCCGCGTCCACCTGTTTGCCGGCGTCTGCCATCTTCTTGGTCCAAGCCTGAAGGGCCGCTCCAGTGGTCCCGGGCGCGAACTCGCCGCTGGGGCGCGAGTAACTCGGCGGCGCATAGCCGGTGAGACCGCGCCCGAACCCCATGCCCAGCCCGGCGACTGACCCCACGACGATGGCGAACACCCAGCCGACGATGATCGCTACGATGATGGTGACCGCGGTGTAGCCGATGGCCTTGTCGGTTGGGCCCTTCATCGTGAACGGCAGGCCCATGTTCAGCAGGTAGATGCTGTAAATACCGCCAACCAGTGCCGCGATCAGGCCGAGGCCGGGAATGATGCCAATGATCGACGCCACCCAGTAGGCCGTGGAGGAGTAGGCGACCGCCTTGAGCGCCTGTACCCGGTTTTTCTCGCCGCCGAATGAGGGCGCGAGTGCGTCCACGATCAGGGCGACGACGAAGATCCATATCAGGGCCAGTACATAGGTCAGGACGGCGGTGGTGAGGCCGGCGGCGATGGGCATGCGAAACGAGCCCAGGAAGGGTACCGACACGCCGATGAGCGTTGACGACAGAAAACGCACGATCGCCGGTATCGCCGCCAGAATGATGATGTAACCGGAGTACAGGCCCCCGATCGTTTCGGGTTCCGCCGCAACCACCGGCCATTCGGTGCGCGGCGTCAATAGCATCGATTTGGCCCGTCCCATGATCTTGTTGATTTCCACAGCCGTTTCTCCCTGATCCGATAGCGTTTTTTAATGGTATTGCTCGGCCCGAATACGGCCGTTACTGCTTTCGCAGGTGGATCCTAGCGCCCGCGCGGGCCCGGCCGCAAATCTCAGGCCGGTGGCGGCGCTGGGGCTCGCCCTGGAGCGGTCCTGGGGTCGGCTTCGGGCAGCCAGGTCGCGGCGTTGACGGGCGTATCTGGAGTGAGCACAGTAGCCGCAGCATCTGGAGGAGCGGGTCATGAATCGCGTGCTGGCATCGATGGTAACCGCGGCGCTGGCGTTTGCCTTGCAGGCGGCCGAGCTGCCTTACGACGAGCATGCGAACGCGGCGGCGGACCTGCGGCGCGCGCTGGTCGCGGCGCAGTCGAATCGAAGCGACGTGCTGCTGGTGTTCGGCGCCAACTGGTGTCCCGATTGCCGCGAACTGGACAAGGCACTCAACGGCAGCAGTCGTGCGCTGATCGCCGGGCGTTTCCAGGTGGTGAAGATCGACGTCGGCCGCTTCGACAAGAACCTCGACGTCGCCAATCAATACGGTAATCCGATCCAGAAGGGAATTCCTGCCGTGGTGGTACTGAGCGCCGACAACCAGATCGTGTATTCCAGCAAAGCCGGCGAACTGGCCAATGCGCGCAGGATGGGCCAGACCGGCATCTACGATTTCCTGTCGAGCCACGTGGCCGCGGCGAACTGACGCCGCGTCTGTCGTGGACGTGTATGGATTCACCGTCAGGACCATCGACGGTACCGAGCAGAGCCTCACCGACTATCGCCAGCAGGTCATATTGATCGTCAACGTGGCCAGCAAGTGCGGCTTCACGCCGCAATATGCCGGACTTCAGTCCTTGTACCGCAAGTTTCATCAGCGCGGATTCAGCGTACTGGGCTTTCCCTGCGATCAATTCGGCCAGCAGGAGCCTGGTGACGAGGACGAGATCAGGCGTTTCTGCACCCAGACCTACGATGTGACGTTTCCGATGTTTGCCAAGATCGAAGTCAACGGTGCGCACACGCATCCCCTGTACCGGTATCTGAAGCAGCAGCAGCCGGGAATCCTGCGCAGCCAGGCCATCAAGTGGAATTTCACCAAGTTTCTGATCGACCGGCAGGGGCTGGTGCTCAGGCGCTACGGCTCGGTAGACAAGCCCGAATCGATAGAGCCTGACGTTGCCGCGCTGCTGGGCTGAATGCCTCAGGCGCAAGGAGCCGTAATCATGAAAGTGGGATTCATCGGCCTGGGTCGCATGGGTGCAGCCATGGCCGCCAATCTGCTCAAGGCCGGGCACGAGGTCACGGTCTACAACCGCAGTCCCGACAAGGCCCGGGCACTGTCGGCGCTCGGGGCTCGGGTCGCCGCTTCCGTAGCGGATGCCTGTCGCGGTGACGCCATCATCACGATGCTGGCCAACGATGAGGCGGTGGACAGCGTGGCGTTCGACGATGGCGGCGTGCTGGCCAGTGTGGCCAGCGGTGGGATGCACATCAGCATGAGCACCATCAGCGTGGCGCTATCGGCGCGGCTGAGCGCGGCCCACACCGCCGCCGGGCAACGCTTCATCGCGGCGCCCGTGTTCGGCCGGCCGGAAGCTGCAGCGGCGGCGCAGCTGTTCATTGTGGCCGCGGGTGCGCGCGCTGCGGTCGATGCGTGCGCCCCGCTGTTTTCAGCCATCGGTCAACGGGTCTTCAATCTGGGTGATGAGCCGAGCGCCGCCAATCTGGTGAAGCTCAGCGGCAATTTTCTGATCGCATCGGTGATCGAAGCGCTGGGCGAGGCTATGGCATTGATTGGCAAGGCGCGGATCGACCAGCGCAGTTACCTGGATCTGCTGACGTCGACACTGTTCAATGTACCGCTCTATAAGATCTATGGTGGCCTGATCGTGGAGCGGAACTTCGAGCCCGCAGGCTTCGCTGCACCCCTGGGACTGAAGGATATTCGCCTCACGCTGGCGGCGGCGGAGGAGCTGCAGGTGCCGATGCCACTGGCCAGCCTGTTGCGCGACCGTTTCCTGACACTGGTGGCCCGTGGTGGGGAAGCCATGGACTGGTCGGCCATCTCGCAGCTGTCGGCTCAGGACGCCGGCCAGGAACGCCAACTGCCGTAGTCGCGCCGGCACTCGCCGGCGATTGAGCTGCCGCGTCGATGCATCCGACCGCGGCGGTCATTCGTATACATAGGCGAACAACTAATGGCACCGCAGGTGTCGCGTTTCCGTCATCCGGAGGTATCCGCTTATGCATTCCCATGTCTGGCATCGCATCGTGGCAGGGGCCATCGCCTGCGCCATCGCGGGCACGGCCCTCGCTTCCAGTCACCGCGAGGCGCCGTTCATCACCACCCGTCCCAAAGTGGACGGAACCGATTTCTACATGTTCAACAGTTACGAGGCCGGCCGCACCGGCTATGTCACCCTGATCGCCAACTACCAGCCGTTCGAGAATCCGCAGGGCGGTCCGAACTATTACACGATGGACCCGAATGCGCTGTACGAAATATCGATCGACAATAACGGCGACGGCGCCGAGGACCTCACGTTTCAATTCCGCTTTACGACATACGACTACGGGCTGACGGTCATGGCGGGCACGAAGTCGATTCCGGTACCCCTGACCAACATTGCCCCGATCAGTACCACCAACAACGACGGCCAAAACGTCATTGAGAGCTACACCTTGACGCTGGTGCGCGGCAATCGCCGCACTGGCACGGCGCAAGCGATTACAGATGCCACCACCGGCAGCGCGCATTTCTACAAACCTCTGGACAACATCGGTGCCAAGTCGATCCCAAATTACGCCGCCTACGCCGCCAGTTTTATTCATACCATCACCATTCCGGGCTGTAACCAACCCGGGCGTGTGTTCGTTGGCCAGCGTCAGGACGGCTTTGTAGTGAATCTTGGCGAGACTTTCGATCTGGTGAACATAAAGTACCCGGTGCAAGAGTTGGCGCCAATGGGCGTCAATGCCCGGCAGCTCGCACCCAATTCGCTCGCCGGCTATAACGTCACCTCGCTGGCGCTGGAAGTGCCGGCCGCATGCCTCACCGCCGGCACTGATCCGGTCATCGGCGGCTGGAGCACCGCCAGCCTGCGTCAGGAGGCGGTGCTGAACCCGCAGCCGCAGAGCAGCAAGAGCACGGCCAGCGTTGGACCGGTGACCACTCCGACCGGCCCTTCGGTTGAGGGCGGTGCCTGGAACCAGGTGTCGCGCCTGGGGATGCCGCTGGTGAACGAGCTGGTGATCGGGCTGCCCGATAAGGATCGGTTCAATGCCTCTCTGCCGGTAAACGACGCGCAGTTCGCCGACTATGTCACCAATCCGTCGCTGCCGGTGTTGCTGCAGGCGTTGTTCGGTTCCGCAGGGGTCCTGGCACCCAATGTTTATCCGCGCACCGATCTGGAAGCAGTATTCCTGACCGGTGTCTCCGGATTGAACCAGCCACAGAAGCCAAGCGCTGCCGAAGAGTTACGGTTGAACACCAGCACGGCTGTCACGGCTCTGGCTTCGCAGAACGATCTGGGTGTTTTGGGCGGCGATACCTCGGGCTTTCCCAATGGCCGTCGCCCAATCGACGATGTGGTGACCATCACGTTGCGGGTCGCGATGGGCATCCTGCTGACGCCGTTCGACGGCAGCGCAACGGACCCGGACCCCAGTTCGGATGCGTCGCGTCAGTTGCACTACACCGACGGCGTCGAGCCGGTTCCGGCGAATTACCTGCCGGCGTTCCCCTATCTGAACACCGCGCTCGCTGGTTCTCCGACCAGCGCCAACGATTAAGGGGTATTGAGCATGAAACGTAAAACCAGCCTCATAGCTGCTGCCGCACTGGCGGGGGCAGCCCTGAGCGCCTGTGGCGGCGGCAGTCATTCCACCGCGATGTCGTCATCGTCGTCTTCGTCATCATCGTCATCATCGTCCTCATCCTCATCAGGGGGTGGATCAATGATGCAGCAGCTGGACACTGCCCAGGTGCTGGCCATGGCGCAGCAGACCTCGGAAACCAGCTCACCGTTCCAGGTCAATGACGGTGCGCTGACGCTGACCGATACCAGCGACACGACTCAAGCGATCGTCATCGACGCGATGTGAGCGCGGCTGATGTTCGCAATCACCACCAGCCGTCCCCGAGTGATTCGGGGACGGCTGTCGGATTGGCGGCTGTGGTGTGTGCTGCTGCCCGGCGTGTTGCAGCTCGGTGTCGCCTGGTCGGAACCGCGTGTGCCGGGCAGCGATGCGCAGGTGCTGGCAGAGCTGCCGGTAGGCGCGCGGCACCAGAGCGGACCGGCACGCAAGCTGTCGCGCTCGCGCCTGGATATTGCTCTGCCGCTGGCGCTGTTCTACGTGTCGCGCTCGCGCGCCACCGGCGATCTGCGCTACTTGGGATATGCGGAGGCCATGCTGCAGCCGTGGACACGGCAAGCGTCAGTGCCGCCCGGAGTACTGGTACTGGAGGCAACCATCCTGCAAAGCCGGCACGCCTTCGATGCAGCGCTGCGGCAGTTGGATCTGGCGCTGCAGCTGCAACCGGATAATGCGCAGGCGTGGCTCACGCGCGCGACGGTTCTGCGGGTCCTGGGCCGCTACGACGAAGCCGCGACCTCCTGCGCCCGCCTGGCGCTGCAGGCCGATGCGGGGATCAACGCCTTGTGCCGGGAGAGCCTGCGTGGGCTGACCGGCCACTTGCAGTCGGCATACGCCGCACTGGTCGCGCTGCCGCTGCAGGAAATGCCCCCTGAGGCGCGTGCCTGGCGTTATTCCGAACTCGGCGAGATGGCGGAGCGCCAGGGCGATGATGCGGCCGCCGAGCATTGGTTTCGCGAAGGCCTGCAGCTGGCGCCCGAGGATTTCTATATGCGAGCCGCGTGTGCCGATCTGCTGCTGCGGCAGCGGCGCGCGGCCGAGACGCTGCAGCTGCTGGCTGGCTTCGAATCGATGGAACCGATGCTGCTGCGTATCGTCGTCGCCCAGCAGCTGCTGGGGCAGGGCGACAGCGCCTTAGGGAGGGCCATGCTGGCGACCGCGTTTGATGTCGAGCAGCAGCGCGGCGAGGCGGTGCATCGACGCGAACAGGCGCGCTTCCTGCTCGATATCGAGCAGCAGCCCGAGGCGGCGCTGGCCGCGGCGCAGGAGAATTGGCGCGTCCAGCGCGAGCCGGACGACCTCCTGATATTGCTGCGCTCGGCGCAGGCCGCGCATCGCCCGGACGCGGCGCGCCCGGCGCTGCTGTTCATGCAACAGCAGCAGCTCGAGGATGTGCGGCTCGAGCCCTATCGCCAGGAGCTGCGATGAGACTCGCGGCAACGCTCGCGCTCCTGCTGCTGCTGGTCAGCCCGCTGGCCCAGGCGCACATCGCCAGCAACGGTTTTCTGGTGGTGCAGGTGCACGGCCAGCAGCTGCGCGGTTCGATCGAACTGGCGGTGCGTGACGTGGAGCTCGCGATCGGCGTCGATGCCAATCGCGACGGTAAGGTCACCTGGGGTGAACTGCGCGCCGCTGCACCGCAACTGATGCAATACGTCGCGCAGCATCTGTCCATCGGCGCGCAGGACAGCAGCTGTGCGCTCAGTTTTCAGGCGCTCGAGGTCAATGAGCGCGTCGATGGCAACTACGCCTGGCTGCCGTTCACCGCCCGTTGTCCGCTGGCCGTGCAGCAGCTGAGCATCCGCTACAGCCTGATGGATGGCATCGACCCGTCACATCGTGGACTGCTGACGCTGACCGACGGCGCGCAAGCGCAGACCGCGGTATTGGGCGGCAACGCCGCGCCGGCGCTGTTCAACGTGGATGCACCGTCGCGATGGCGGGCGTTTGTCGAGTACCTGCAGGCCGGCATCTGGCACATCTGGAGCGGCATCGATCATCTGCTGTTCCTGTTGTCGCTGTTGTTGCCGGCGGTGCTGCTGCGACGTAACGGTCATTGGGAGCCGGTGGCGCGAGTGCGCCCGGCGTTCTTCAGCATCCTTAAAGTGGTCACCGCGTTCACGCTCGCGCATTCGATCACGCTGTCGCTGGCGGCGCTGGATGTGGTGCGCCTGCCGAGCCGGCTCACCGAGTCGGTGATCGCGGCCTCGATCATCGTCGCCGCACTCAACAATATCTTTCCGCTGGTGACCGAGAGCCGCGCCCGCATCGCGTTTGCATTCGGGCTACTGCACGGGTTTGGTTTTGCTTCCGTACTGTCCGACATGGGTCTGCCGCAAGGTGCACGGCTGCTGAGCCTGCTGGCTTTCAACCTGGGTATCGAAACCGGTCAGCTGGCCGTGGTGCTCACCGTCATGCCGATCGTCTACGCACTACGCTCCGGCGCTGTCTATCGACGAGCCATCATGCCTTGGGGGTCGGCCGTCATCGCGGCCGTGGCACTGGTGTGGCTGGTGCAACGGGCGGTGTTTCCCAGCGGATAGGACTTCGCTGCCGCGCCGGCGATTGCAGTCTTGCGGCCGCCAAGCAAGCTATCGGTGTCGCGCCTCGCCCAGAATCTAGAACCTCTGCGCAATTTTCAGGGCAAAGGTGCGCGGCTGCGCCGGAATGATATAGGGCTGGTTGTCGACCACCGGATTGGTCTGCGTGAAGCGCGTGAGCTGAGCCAGGCGGTCGCCGACGTTGGTCACCATAAACTGCAGTGTCAGTCCGGCCCGCTCGACGCCGGCGGCCAGATCGACCAGACCATACGCAGGCACGTTGCCGATGATCTGCGCCTCATCGATGCGCAGCAGCGGCGTGGTCTGCGACTGGTACACCCATGAGGCCTGTCCGTACGGCGCCCAGCCGTCTACGGTCGTGAAGCTATAGCGGGCGACGAAGTTGCCCTTGAATTTCGGCGTGATAGGCAGGTTGGTTCCAGCCGGTGCCTGCGGCCCGACGAGCACATTACCTGGCAGGAAAGGCTCCGGGGTATCCTGGGTCGGGCAGTTCGTCACCCCTGGTGAGCCGCAATAATTCTCGGTGAGCTTCGGGTCTAGGAACGTGAAGTTGGCGCTGAGCCGCAACGGTTTGACCGGCACCCACTGGAGCTCGTTCTCGATGCCGGTGATGCGCGCGTTGCCACCATTTTCGATGATGTTGAGGCTGTTGGGCCCGAGGAACGAGAACTGGAAGTTCTTCCAGTCTTCCCGGAATATCGCGCCGTTCCAACGTACCCGATTGTCGAACCATTGCGTCTTCCAGCCCACCTCATAGTTGGTCAGATAGTCGGCCTGGTAAGGTCCGATACCTTTCTCCGCCGTGCGGTTGACGCCGCCTGGCCTGAAGCCTCTTGAGAAAGTCGCATAGGCCATCACCTCGGGGGTGAATTTGTAGGTCACGTTGGCGCGCGGCACCGTGCCGGTGGCTTTGACCGTGTTGTTGAGGTCGGTACAGGGGGCATAGGGCGTCGAGGCCCCCATGAAACAGCTCGCCATGCCGCTGCTGAAGCCAGAGAGCGCGTCATAGTTGGCCGAGAAACCATAGAAGCCTTCGAGCGAGTTGTCGTACTGGTAGTATCGAAGCCCGCCGTTCACCGACAGTTGCGAGGTGATATCCCAGGTCGCCTGGATGAACGCTGCCTTGTCCCGATCGACGCGCTGCTGGTCGGTGAGCCAGATCGTGTTATCGAATCCGGGGATGGAAAGATTAGTCGCAAAGCCGTTGGGATTACCACCTAAGGGGTTCGTGAAATCGAACCCGGGCATGATGTACTGCTCCCAGATGTCGTGCAGTTGGCGCTCGATGAATAGGCCGACGGTTGCCCTGACGGGCAGATTGGCCGGCGTGCTCAGCCGCAGCTCGTGACTCCATTTCTCGAAGTAGCCTTTGGTATAGACCAGTTCCTGCGGCATGATCGGCAGGCCATTGTTGCCGATCCAGTTGACGCCCGAGCCGTACGCACGATCGTAGAACTCTGAGTAGTCGCTGTAGTCCGCGAGCGAATGCGTATCGCGCTTCATGTAGCCGCCCGAGTAGACTAGGTCGAAGTCGCTGAACTTGCCTTCGATCGTCAGGGCGCTCTGCGTCCAGGAATCCTGGGAGTTCTCAGGCCCGAAATGAGCGACATCGAGCGGGCCGACCGCGGGGTCGTAGCCGAAGAAGCCTTCGGTGGTCAGATTCTGACCCATAAAGGTCGGTGTCACGGTCCAGCTGTCGCCGAGGTCGATCTTGCCGGCGATGCGGCCGCCGCGGGTATCAGCCGTGTTGTAATCGCTCTTGGCATAGGCGGCGTTGCTGATGGCCCCAGCGCCGATTACGCCCGGCGTCGGGCACGGATACGCGGTGTTCGGATAGCCGGGGTTGAAGCCGCTCTGCTGGCCGCTCCAGTTCGGAAATGTTCGTACACCATTGACGATGCACGCACCCGCGTTGGTGCCAGTCACATTGTTGATGTAGCCGGCATCATGCTCATCCCAGCCGACCAGGCGGATGGCCGCGATCGGCGACAGGGGCAGGTTGACGAAACCCTCGAGTTCCCAGCCAGTGCCGCCGTGCTCGATCTTGTTGAGGTCAACATCGTAGCCGGCAGCGAACTTGCTCGGGTCCGGCTTGTTGCTGATGATGCGGATGGTACCGGACTCGGAACTCGCCCCGTACAGGGTCCCCTGCGGGCCCTCCAGCACTTCAATGCGCTCGATGTCATAGATATGCATGTCGGGCGTGCCGTCGATCGTCGTGACCGGCTGCTCGTCGAAGTAAGTGCCGACGCTCGGCTGCGAGCCCGAGTGGATGCCTTCCCCGCCGCTCACGACGCCGCGGATGTAGATGTGCGAATCGCCGGGCTGGCCATTGCCGCCCTGACCGATACTGCGCACTTCGGCTACGCTCGGCGAGAACTTGACGTAGTCGTCGAGGCCGGTGATGCCAAGCTGCGCGATGGTCTGATTGTCGAGCACCTCGACGGCCACCGGGACGTTCTGAAGATTCTCAATCACCTTTTGTGCGGTGACGACAACCTCTTGCAGGGACCCGACATCGGCGGCGTCGTCGGCCAGCGCGGGGTGCAGCGACGCAAGTAGCGCTGATGCAACAGGTATCCCGGAGCGGAGTACCGATGAGCGTATAGTCGATTGAATGCGTTGCAATTTTCTACGGCGACTGCGCGTCATTCGGTGACCCTCTTATGGTGTTTATTCCGCTCCCAGGGCCCCACAGATAAATGAATGTCTGTTAATTGTCAAAAAGAATCTGGTACCTCCGGATAAGCACGGAGCACCTGCCCGAGCGCAGCCTCCAGGGGATCGAGCCAGGGCCGGTAGTGCTGCCAATGGTCCAGGCCCTCGCGGAAGATCGGCTGGCGCACCTGCTCGGAGCTGGCGGTGCGCACCGCGCGCTCGTTCTCGTAGAATTTCAGGCAGGCATCCTCGAACGGTAGATCGCAATAGTCGAGCAGGCGCCGCACCTCCGCCTCGGTGTCCTCGATGATGGTCTCGTAGTACACGCGGTGCATACGGCCCGGTAATGCCGCATCGACATGAGCCATCAGCTCGACGTAGTCGCGGTAATAGCGGCCGATGTCCTCGAGCGCGTAGGTATAGTTCTGGCCGCGGGCGAAGTGCTGCTTGAAGCACGAGAAGCAGCAGCCGAGCGGATGGCGGCGCGCATCGATGATCCTGGCGTTCGGCAGCATCAGGTGTATGAGCGGCAGGTACAGACAGTTGTTCGGCATCTTGTCGATAAAAAACGGCGCATCGGTCTTGCGCACGCTGCGCGTCTCGGCCAGGTAGCGCTCGCCCAGCGCTCGCAGCTGTTCGGCACTGAGCGCGGCCACCACTTGCGGAAAATGCGACTCTCCGTCCGATCCTGCCCGGGCGGCGATCTCGCGTGCGACCCTGGGGACATGCGGCAGCTCCATGGTCCCTTCCACCAGCGAGTGGCTCGCGAGGATCTGCTCCAGCAGCGTCGAGCCGGAGCGCGGCAGGCCGACGATGAAGATCGGGTCCTGCGCCGTGGCACCTGCTGCGGCGCGCGCCTCAAAAAATTCGCTGGTGAAGACCTGCTTCGAGCGCCGCACGAACAGCGAATTGTCGTCGGCGCTGTAAGGGTGTAACTGACGGCGGATCGCGTTGCCGGCCGCGTAATGCGCGAACGACTCCTGGTAGCACGCCTGGTCCTCGAGCGCCTTGCCCAGGGAGAATTCAAAGTGCAGGCGATCGTCCTGCTCCAGATCCTCGCGTGCCAGTGCACTGCGTAGCGCCACCAGGTCCGCATCCGCGAATCGAAACGTCTTCAGATTCGCAAGGCTCCAATACGCTTCCCCCAACGTCGGCTGCATGCCGATCGCGTGACGGTAGGCCGCGACGCTGTCGGTCTGACGGCCAGCGGTTTTCAATGAGTGCCCATAGCTCAGCCACACCTTGGGCTGGCGCGGGAATTCCTTCAGCACCGCTTCGTAGACCTTGATGGACTCGGCATAGTCGCCCAGATTCGCCAGCACCGCCGCCTGCAGGTTGCGGTAGCCGGGGTTGCGCGGTTCCTTCGCCAGTAGCCGTTCGACCTGCGACAGCGCGGCGGCCGCATTGCCCTGGCGATTGAGCACCGTGGCGTAGTTATGGCGGGCGGCGTCGAAGCTGGGAGCGAGCTCCAGGCAGCGCTCCAGCAGCTGCTGCGCGTCCGCATAGCGGCGCAGGCGCGCCGCCACCTCGGCCAGCATGCGCAGTGCGGCGACATCGGTCGGGTGCGCCTGCAGATGGGCGCGCAGCCGTGCCTCGGCGACCGGCAGCTGATTGTCGACCAGTGCCGCCGCGGCCTGCATCAGCCGCGGATCGCGGGTGGCGGCCTTCATATAATGCGCGCGCGCCTGATCGGCTCCCGCGGCATCGCCCACCGCGTCGCGCTGGTCGGCGAGCAGACGCCAGGCGTCGGGCGAATCCGACTGCAGTTTCAGGGCCTGCAGCAGCGCGGCGGTCGCGCCACTGGCCTGGCCGGCCTCGCCGCGCGCAATGCCAAGCTCCAGCTGTACCGGAGCTGATTGCGGCTGTTCGCGCGCCAGCGGCTCGAGCACTTCCAGCGCCGCCTGGGTATGACCGGCAATGCGGTGCGCCGCGCCGAGCACCAGACGCGCGCGCGGATGACCGGGGACAACCTTCAGGATCTCGGCGGCCTGCTGCGCGGCCAGTCGCGGGTCGCGTTCGAGCAGACGCGCAGCATGCGCCAGCGCAACGTCAAGCGTTCCGACCAGCTCCGATGAATTACTCACGTCCAGGTCCTGCGCATGCCCACGGCATGTCTTGCTCATTTAGTGGACTTAGTAGACTGCGCACCGGCCGCTGATGCGGTTCACACAGCGGTCACGCATCCGGCTTACAAACCATCGATGCTGCACGGGATGCCCAATGCACTTCTATAGCCGGATTGTAGTCGTGCTGGCGGCCCTGTGCGGGGCTGGCATCGCCAGCGCCGCTGGCACGGGGGCGCCGGGCGCGGGACCTGCGCCGGCGACCAATCCCTGGCCGCCCCCGGCGACCAGCGTGAGCTGGTCGAAGCGCAAGGCCTCCGCAGGACCCACGGTGCATCTGCGGCTGCTTGCCTTCAATGATTTTCACGGCAACCTGCAAAGCCCTACGGTGTCCTCGGCGCGGCCGGTGGGTGGTGCCGCCGCGCTCGCCGCGTATCTCAAGGCCCTGCAGCGCGCCGACCCCGACCGCACGCTGATCGTGCATGCGGGCGATCAGCTCGGAGCCAGCCCTCCCATTACCAGTTTGCTGCACAACGAGCCGGCGATCGAATTCCTGAATCTGCTGGCCAACCGGCATTGCCGCTACGGTTCGGCGATGCAATTCTTCGATGCAGCCCATTGGCAGCGCGACTTCAACCGCTGCAACGTGGTCGGCACCCTGGGCAATCATGAGTTCGACGCCGGACCCGACGAGATTCGCCGGCTGCTCGGCGGCGGCAATGCCCCTGGGGGCCCATTCCTCGAGAATCCGTATCGCGGCAGTCAAGTGCCTTACGTATGCGCCAATGTGCTCGATCGGCGCACCGGCAAGCTGTTGTTGCCGCCGTATGCGGTAGTGATGCTGGGGGGCATTCCGGTGGGTGTGATCGGCGCCGTGCTGCGCGATACACCGAGCATTGTTCCGGCCTGGGCGGTGGCTGACCTGCAGTTTCTCGACGAGGCGGACGCCATCAATCAGGCCGCAGCGGAGCTCAAGCGTCACGGGGTGCATGTCCTGATTGTCCTGATTCATCAGGGCCTGGAGCCGGTGCCGGGCGCCGACGGCTATGACTGGCGCGGTCCGCTACGCGATATCCTCGCGCGGCTGGATCCGGATATCGATGTCGTGGTCTCCGGCCACACGCACAACTTTACCAATGCCCTGCTGCCGGGACGCGGCGCGGCGCCGGTGCTGGTGACTCAGGCGTATTCCTACGGTGTGGCGCTGGCGCAGATTGATCTGCGCGTCGATCCTGCGACGCGCGAAGTGGTGGCGAAATCCGCCGTGATTGTTCCGACCTGGGCCGATGCACCACCGGGCCTGCCCGGGGATCCAGCGGCGCGACGACTGACCGCCGCGGCGCAAAAGCTCGTGGCCGCCAGCGGAGGGCGTGTGGTGGGTACGCTCACGCTGCCGATGACACGCGCCGTGACGGCAGGCGGTGAATCCACATTGGGAGATCTGGTGGCCGATGCGCAGCGTGCCGCCACCCACGCCGACATTGCGCTGATGAATCCGGGCGGCCTGCGCTCCGATCTGCGCGCAGGTCCGGTCACCTGGGGCGACGTTCTTACGCTGCACCCATTTGCCAATCGCCTGATTACGCTTGATATGACCGGAGCCCAGTTGCACGCGGTGCTCGAGCAGCAATGGCCGGTCGAGGGCGATGCGCTGCCACGGATACTCAAGACCTCCGGTCTGTACTACAGCTGGGATCCTGCCAGGCCTTCCGGCGCGCGCATCGTGCAGGCCTGCGATGCGGCGTATCAGTCACTGGACCCGGCGCGTCACTACCGCGTGACCGTCAACGATTTTCTGGCCAATGGCGGCGACGATTTCACGCTGTTCAGGCAGTTCGGAAGTGGCGATTCAGGCCCGCTCGACCGCGAAGCGTTCTCGCAATACCTGCAGACTGGGTTAGCCGCGACGTCCACGATGCCGCCGCGAATAGTGCGCGCGGATGGACCCGGGTCGTTACCCTGCGCGGCACCTTGAGCGACGCGCGGATCGTCATTTTGCCGGGCGCTGTAATTTGACAACGTATGGGGATAAGTGCAGTCTAAACAACGGCAGTCGGTGTTGTAAGAAATCGACGCTGGGCATGACGGGGCGGCGCAAAATCCTTTAGGCGGACCCCCAGTCGGGCCCCGGCGCCACAACAGCGTCGGCCCGGCAGACTGGTTGCGTGATGCGGGGGGAAGCGGTGCGGCATCGTCGTTTTGGGCTACCTCGGCGACGATGCCGCCCCGATTTGCACCGCGCTTCGCGCTCCGCACCCAGCTACGCACTGCCGCGCCTGGCCGCTTCGAAAAATCCTCACGCCAGCTAGCTTCACCGCGGTCGCCCGCCCGTTCGGGTAGTACCGCGAGCTGCGAACCGCGCGCACTCTTGAGGCGCAGCACCAGTGAGGTCAGTCATGAACGCAACGAATGTCTTGCAACAATGGTCGCAGGAGCGCTCGCAGCTCGCCGCTGCGCTGGCACCGCGCACCGTGGCCATCGCCATCGGTCCCCATCGATCCGTGTCGGGCATCCGCTGGCGCGGGTCATACATCGTCACGGCTGCCGAGGCACTCGCCGGCAGCGACGAGGTGACGCTGCTGTCGGAGCGCGGCGAAACGCGCGCGCCGGTGATCGCTTGCGATCTGGCGACCGACGTGGCGCTGCTGCGCATCAGTGGTGACGATCAGATGCACGACGCCCCGACGGACGGCGTGGCCGCGGCCGCGAGCGATGCCACTCTGGAAGCCGGCGCCGGTGTCATCATTGTCGGCCGCGGACGGCGCGGCCCTCGGGTCGGATTTGGCACGGTGCGAGTCGCAGGTCCCGCCTGGCGCTCGCGGCGCGGGGGCGACATTGCGCAGCGCCTGGAATTCGAGGCGACACTCGACAATCAGTTCGAGGGCGCCCTGGTGGCCGATCTGACTGGTGTTCCCAGGGCCATGCTGGTGCCAGGGCCGCGCGCTCGTCCGCTCGGCATACCGGCAGCGACCGTCGACCGGATCGTTGCCGCGGTCGAGCAGCACGGCTATTTGCCGCGGCCATACCTCGGGTTGCGGCTGCAGCCGCTGTGGCTGGATGCGGCGACCCGGGCACGCTGGGGTCGTTCGGCGCGCAGCATGGCGGCGGTGGCGGGCGTCGAGCCTGAGTCGCCTGCGGATGCAGCCGGAGTCGCTCCCGGTGATCTGTTGGAGGCGATCGACGGCGTCGCGATCGATGACGTGGAGGGATTGGTGGCACAGCTGGCACAGGCGGTTCCCGGGCGCGTGCTGGAGCTACGGCTGCGTCGCGGCGGTCAGCCGCAGACACTACCGATCACGGTGGGCGAATCGCACCAGCCGCAGGGTTAGGGGTCTTGCAGTCGGCCGCCGACGCCACCATAACCGACCCGGTGAACCTGATCGTCCAACGAAGCCCAGCGCGCCTGAGCGCGCGCGAGCGCGAAGTTCTAGCCCTGGTGGCGGCCGGAATCTCGAACAAGGGCATCGCGCGCGAGCTGCGGGTATCGCCGAACACGGTGAAATTCCATATCGCGGCGATACTGGACAAGCTCGACGCGGGCACCCGGGCCGAGGCGGTGGTCGCGGCCCTGCGACGAGGAGAGCTTTCGCTATGAACATGCTCGCTGCGCAGACCTATGACGACGGCCCGGTCCAGCGGGACCACGGGGAGCTGGATCATGGCCGTGACCAGCAGCTGCTCGATGCCTACTCACGCACCGTCACCGGCGTGGCCGAGGCGGCCACGCCGGCGGTGGTTGCGATTCATACGCGGCGCGCGACCGCGGCCGCTACCCAGGGTGGCAGTGCCTCGGGCTTTGTGTTCACCCCTGATGGCCTGATTCTCACCAACAGCCATGTGGTGCATGGGGCGAGCGCATTGCGCGTCGCGACGGTGCGTGGCGACGAATTCGAAGCCGATCTGCTGGGCGAGGACCCGCATACCGACACGGCGCTGATCCGGGTGAGCGCGGCGATGCCGGCGGTCACGCTCGGCCGCTCGCATGCCTTGCGCGTCGGGCAGGTCGCTATTGCGATCGGCAATCCACTCGGCTTTGACTGCACCGTGACTGCGGGCGTGGTGAGCGCGCTGGGCCGCTCGCTGCGCGCCAGCTCCGGGCGCCTGATCGAGGATGTGATCCAGACCGACGCCGCGCTCAATCCCGGCAATTCGGGCGGCCCGCTGATGGACTCGGCCGGCCGCGTCATTGGCATGAACACCGCCATCATCGCCGGCGCGCAGGGGATCTGTTTCGCCATCGCCATCGACACGGTGCAGCGCGTCGCGCTCGAGCTGCTGCGTCACGGCCGCGTGCGACGCGCCAGCATAGGCATTGGCGGCCAGACGGTCGCCGTGCCGCAGCGGCTGCGGCGGCACTTCGAGCTGCCGCAGGTCGCGGCGGTGCGTGTCATCAGCGTGCTCGACGGCGGCGCTGCTGGCCAGGCCGGGGTCGAATCGGGCGACCTGATCGTGCGCTTCGACGGTCAATGGATCGGCGGTGTGGACGATCTGCACCGGCTGTTGATCGATTCGCGTATCGGCGCCGCAGCGCCGCTGGAAATCATACGTCGCGGGCGACGCCTGACGATGGATGTCATCGCGCGCGAGAGCGATGCCGGCTAGCGACCGCAGCGCGCTTCAGCTTAGCGGTTCGATGTCGTGAAACCTGGCGTAGTCGAAATGGTCGATGCCCTCGGCGTCGGTGCTCAGGATGTCCACATAGCCGTAATTCCAGCGCAGCGCTGAGGCCGGGTATTCCTGGCGTGCCATCAGGCTCTGCCCGGTGGTCTCATCGTTACCGATGACGGTCAGCAGCAGCCAGCCACGCGCCGCGCGCAGCGACTCCGCGGTCTCGCCCGCCAGCGGGCTGGCGTCATCGATCACATGCAGTATGGTCCATCCGAACAGGAATACCGGATGCCGGTTGCGCACCAGCGTCAGGTCCTGGATGCGCCGGATGCGAATACCTTCGGGCGTGACCTCATCGCGCAGCAGGCGCAGCTGCGCAGAGGCCTCCATCACGATGTTCTGGCGCGCATTGGCGGCGCGCAGCATCAGCGTCATCTTGCCGTTCATCGGGCGCACCACGGCGTTGTGCGCGAACACGAAGCGCGCCGTCGGCTTGGAGAAGCGCGCGAACATCATGCCGGTGATCAGCGCCAGGCTCATCAGGCCAACGAAGATCTCGAGCGCCGCGACGATATGCGCGAACGGGGTCTGCGGGTGCATGTCGCCGTAACCGACCGTTGCCAGTGTCTCGACGCTGAAGAAGAACCTGCCCCAGTACCCGGCAGGATTGAGATTGGCAATGTCGTCGTCCTGGAATGAATACACCACCGCGAACAGCAGATTGAACACCAGGAAGAACCCGAAAAAACTGGCGAATATAGTCGGCCAGCCGACGGTCATGAACTGGTGGTAGAGGTCCAGCAGCAGCCGCCGGCGCAAGCCATGGGTGATGACCTTGCGGCCGGACGAGCTGCCGATGACTCTGCCGTGGCGGGGTGATGCGGACACGCGCGAAGTCTAGCGCGGTTGCCAGGCGCCCGCCGCTTGCTGGTGTACCTCTCATCCCAGGACGACGCGTCCGGCTCGCTCCCAGGCCGCAGGATCGGTCAGCGCGACGAAGGCCAGACCAGCCAGCGCACCGTAGAAATGCGCGTCGTGATTGATCCGTCCGCGCTGCGCACGCGCAGCGTAAAAGCTATAGGCCAGGTAGCCGATCGCAAACAGCGGCGCGGGAATCGGCAGCGGGATCGGCATGATCATGATCGATTGGCGCGGAATGTAGACGATCGAGGCGAACAGCACCGCCAGTATCGCGCCTGACGCACCCAGGCAGGCGTAATCCGGATCGCGCCGGTGCTTGAAATAGGTGCCGGTATCGCTGGCCACGAGGCCGATGAAGTACAGCGCCGCGAAACGCGCGCTGCCGATCATTCGCTCCAGCGGAAATGCAAAGAACCAGTAGGTCAGGCTGTTGAACAGCAGGTGTCCAAGGTCGGCGTGCACAAAACCGTTGGTAATGGCGGTCCAGTACTGCCGGCGCGCAAGAAACCAGAACGGCCGAAACAGATTGCGCTCGATGATGCCGGGGGCCACCCACAGGCCCAGCAGGCTGACGATCACCGTGGCGCCGAGAATGATTGCGGCTGCCATGCGCTATTCCGGGCGGCGCCGCAGCATCATTACGTTGCCGGCCACGCACAGTGCGACTCCGGCGAAGGTCGCGAACTGCCAGCGCAGCTGCTCGAACAGGCTCGATAGCAGCAGCGCGACCACGGGAATGGCCACGGCAGTATAGGACGCGCGATCGGCACCGATGCGCCGGATAAGCGTGACATAGGCGCCGAACGCGAGCGCCGAACCGAACAGCGAAAGATAGAGCAGCGAGGTGACATAGGACCAGGAGGGATCAAAGCTGAAACGCTGACCGCTCGCCAGCGCAATCAGGGCGACAACAACGGCCGCGTACAGCATCGCCCAGGCGTTGATCTGCAACACCGGCAGCTGTCGCCGGTGAATGCGTGTGGCCACCATGTTGCCCAGCGATGCGATGGCCGTGGCTGCCACTGCTACCGCCAGCCCGCGCAGCTCCTCAGGCGAACTGGACAAGCCGTGCATCTCCGGCCAGAACACCAGCGCAACTCCCGCGACACCGATGATTGCGGCGGCGATGGTGCTGATGCGGATCGGCTTGGAAAAGAACACCCACATGCCCACGGCGTTCATCGCGACCACGAGTGAGAATATCACCGCGACCAGGCCCGAAGTCAGAACCTGCTCGGCCACGTAGACGCCGACGTAGTTCAGCCCGAACATCAGTATTCCCTGCAGCGCAATCCACAGGTGATCGCGCGCGCTGAAGCCAAGCGGCCGGCGTCTCATGGCGGAGTAGGCCAGCAGCATCAACCCCGCCAATGCGAAGCGCCACACCACCGACACCACCGGTGATACCACCCCGAGTTGAAACTTGATTACCAGCCAGGTCGAGCCCCAGATCAGAACGGCGGCGGTATATAGACCTAGGTTGCTCATGGCGGGCTAAGGCTAACTGACACTCTCGGCGGCGTAGCGCGCCAGCAACCCGCTACGTACCGCGTAGCGGTAGATCGATGTGAACAACCACGCCGCCAGCAGGATATCCAGCAGCGCCAGCGCGATGCCGGTCAGCAGCCCGCTGCCGGAGTAGCCATGGCCGCCGACCACCGAGCGCATGTTTTCAAACACGTAGGACGGCGGCAGCAGATGACCGACGGCGCGCATCCAGGCCGGCAGGGTCGACAGCGGATAGAACACACCGACGAATGGCGACAGCAGCGCCGGGATCGGCCACACCAGCCATTCCGAGGCCGGCCCAAGCCGCAGCACCATGGCGCTTGCCAGCACCCCGAGTGCAATGCCGAACAGGAACAGCACCAGCAGGAACGGCAGCAGTAGCACTCCCAGCGAGAAGAACGGCAGCCCGAACAGCCAGGTGGCGAGCACCAGCATCACTATCAATCCGACCAGACTAGTCGCAATGCCGGTGAGCACCAGGCCGGTGAGATATTCGGAGATCAGCAGCGGGGTGGCAAAGACGTTGATGAAATTGCGCGACCAGACGTCCTCGAAGAATGCCATGGTCACGCCCTGCATCACCCGGGTGAAGAAATCCCAGAACAGCACCGCGCCGAGCAGGCTTGATATGAAGTTGACGCCGGTGGAAGCGACGGTGTTCAGGTAGCGCGAAATGAAACCCCACAGGATGATGTCGATCGCCACCCAGGCGATCATCGGCAGCACCCGCGTCGGGCTGCTGCGCAGCAGATAGAACTGGCGCAGCGCAATGGCGGCGATCGGGCGCAGATTCATGGTGCCGCCCCGGGGGCGTCGCGCTTCGGGGCCGGCGCCGCGGCCGCCGCCGGCGCGCTCCCCAGCGGTTCACGCGCCAGCCGGATGAACAGCTCCTCGAGCGAGGACGCTCCGTGTGCATGCGGCAGGCTCCTGGGGTCGCCTTCCAGCAATATCCGCCCGCGCGACAGGAACAGCACCCGGTCGCAGATTTCCTCGACTTCATACATGTTGTGCGAGGTCCAGAGAATGCCGCAGTCGGTGCGCACGGCCATGGCGCGAATGCGGGAGCGAATCAGGTCGGCGGCCGAAGGATCGAGCGAGGCTGTCGGCTCATCGAGCAGCAGCAGCCGGGGCTCATTTACCATTGCCTTGGCCAGCGCCAACCGTGTCTGCTCGCCCGAGGACAGCACGCCGCTGCGGGTATTGCGCAGGCGCCGCAGATCGAATTCGTCCAGCAGTTGCTCGATGCGGCTGACGCCGGCCGGTACGTCGTAGAGCAGGCTGAAGAAGCGCAGATTCTGATAGACGGTCAGGTTGCCCGGCAGCGCGGCGTAGACCGCGGTGAAATTGGTGTGCGCCAGCGCCCGTGATCGGTGACGCGCGAGCTCTACGCCCTCGATGCGGATGTCGCCGGCGCTCGGCTGCAGCACACCCAGTACCATGTTGATGGTGGTGGTCTTGCCGGCGCCGTTGGGGCCGAGCAGTCCGACGATCTCCCCGGCACGCACACCGAAGGAAATGCCGTCCACGGCGACCGTGCTGCCGTAGTTTTTACGCAGCCCATCGGCGCGCAGCGCGTAGTCCGCCGCCACCCCCGGAGTAGCCACCCCCGCGATGGGCAGCCCGGCATGCCCTGCGCCGGCCAGTGCTGGCACGTTCATGCGCCGCGGGGCTCGCGGCCGACGATCGCCAGTGCCGCGCTAATGCGGCTCGCCACCTGGATGTGAGTCTTCCATCGGGAACGTGTGCACGTCGCCGGCGCTGGCGGGACCGGTCGGGGCTGCGGCAGGCGGCGGCGGCGCTGCGGCTGCCGGCGCCGGTGCGGGCGAAGTGTTAGTGCCGGTGGCTACGGCGGCGATGAAGCGTCGTGCCGACTCCGAATGCGTGGTCACCTTATTGCGGGTGATCATCGAGGTGGTCACGTCGTCATCGTTGTAGAACGCACGATTGCCTCTGCGATCGAATGCGACTACGGTGCCGTCGAGCGCGACTCCGGCAAACAGGCCACGCGAGCGCGAATAGGAGTAGATCTCGGCGGCTTTGCCGGCCGCGGCCTCGCTCTGGCGGCCCACCGGTCCGGCGGCCACCGAGACGTCGCCGCCGAGCGTGAACTGGCCGCGCGCGAAGTTCTCCACGCTGCGCGGGGTCACGAATACCAGCACCACGTCGGTCGAGCTGGCGCCGATCTGCGCGCCGAAGCTGCCACCGCCCAGGCGGATGAATATCGGATTGCTGAATTGGCCGGAGGTGGCATCGCGCACGGTCAGCACGCCATTGCCGTAGCGGCCGCCGAAGAAGAACGCCCCCTTGATGACTTCGGGCACTACCGCCACGCCGTAGGCGCGTTGCATCAGCCAGTCCGGCACCTTCTGGTCCGGGGTGGCGGCCAGCTCCTCCAGCACCTGGGTCGCGGTGATCAAGGTCGCCTCCTCGCGCGAGGGTTCGCCGCTCTGCGCCAGCGCCCCCTGCCAGGGTGCCGCGAGGGTGACAACGGAAAGGATCGCCAACAGGAAATTGCTTCGGATCATGATTCGCCTCCAGGGCTTTTGAGCCTAAGGGGCGGATGATCGTTCAGTACCAGAAGGAAATAAAGAACTGCATGACGTTGGCGTCGAGTGTGTAGAGCGGCTCGTCCCCGGGAATGGGGCTCGGGATCAGATTGTTGTGGAAGTCCTGGTAGTCGATGCGCATGTGATCCAGGTTGAGATTCAACGTCCCCTTATCCACCCAGTGCGGCCAGGGCGGATGGAACTCCCAGCTGGCACCCATCCCGAGGGTCAGGCTGTGAAACTGAGCCAGCTCGCGATCGCGGGACATGAAATTCTGCGAATTCTCATATGGAAACAGGTCGCTGTAAAAAGTGGCATGCCGCTGCCAGTAGTAGCGCGCATTGGCCTCGAGCGTCCAGTCCGTGAACAGCGACTGCGTGTAGCCGACCTTGACGGTATTGGCCAGGACGCCCCAGGTGTCGCTATAGAGGCGGTAGTTGCCGTCCACGGCGGCGTGCCATGGCAGGTAGTACTTGAGCTGCGCCGAGCCGGCATCGCCGGTGCGGGTATTGGGCGATATCGCCGGCCCGAAGGCGTAGCCGCGCGCGACATCCGGGTCGATGAAGCGCACTCCGCGATAGGGGTTCTGCAGGTAGCCGTCGCTCTCGTCGGCCTCGAAGTTCAGCCCCAGCAGCAGGTTGCGTGTCAGCACCTGCGACAGGCCGACCGACCAGTTGCGATGGTCGGCGGTGCCGACATACTTCTGGAATACGCCCTTGTCGACTTCCCCGACCTTGTCCCAGCCGCGCGTGAAACCCATCGATATGGTGGTCAGATCGCCGAACATGCTCTGGCTGATCGAGAAGAATGCGGTGTTGGATTTGTAATCCGGCTCGTTGCTGTTGATGAAGCCGATGCTGTAGAGCGTGTTGCCGTGCAGATAGTCGAAGCCCAGGTTGTTCTGGGTGCGCTTTTCCTTATAGGGGCTGGCCTGCGATACCACGTCGATCGAAGCGCTGGAGATCAGGTCCTCGTAGTACTGATAGGACATCGAAAACGAATCGCCAAATTTCTTTCGCACCAGCACCGAGGGTCCCTGGACGGTCAGGCCGCCGCCGTCGTAGCGGTGGTAGAGCAGATCGGTGCGATCTTCGGGCAGCACGTCGGCCCGGCCGACGGCGCCCAGCCCAAACACCGCCGCGGCCAGCCAGCGCGCCCGCAGATGAAACCGCGTCATCACGTGCAGCTTGTCCGGGGGTCGCTCACGAGCGGCGTGGCGCTAGTTGCAGCCGCATCCGCCACCGACGCTGCCGGTGGCGCCGTGGGCGCCTTCGCGCACCTCGAATACATGATCGAGGTAACTGGCTGAGATCGGATTGCGGTCGAACGACATGATCGGGTCGGCCAGGTGCTCGCGCTCATACGGTTTGACCCAGGGCTGGATCGGGCTGCAACCAGCCAGCAGTATGCTACCAAGCAGCATGCTACCCAGCAGCAGCGCCGATGCGATCCTCCGGCAATGCATCTTCGACATCATCACTCCCGCGGCCGGATCACTCGCGCAGCAGGGTGCGGATCTGATCCTGATAGTCGCTTTCATCGCCGGGTTTGTAGCCATGGTGCACGTAACGCACGGTGCCCTTGCGATCCACGATCACGGTGCTCGGCATGCCAGACACTTCATACAGGGTACTGACCTTGCTTTGGGTGTCGAACAGTATCGGAAAAGAGACAGGAGTTCCCTTGAGAAATCCAAGCGCATCGGCGGATTTCGGTTCGACGTTCACACCCAGCAGCGTGAAACCGGCGGCCTTGTACTTGCGGTACAGCTGATCGAGTATCGGCATCTCCTGCCGGCACGGGCCGCACCAGCTGGCCCAGAAGTTGATCAGCACCACCTGGCCCTTGAGTCCCGCCAGGCTTACCGGGTCGCCGGCGGCTGCCGGCAGCTGGAATGCGGCGGCCGGGGCACCCGCGGTCACGTTCGCCGCCGGCATGGCCGGCGCAAGCGGCAGCGCAAGGCCCAGTAACAGCACAGAGACCTTAAACGTGTCAGCTTTCATGACTGCCTCCATTCAATGCGATCTGGCGCCTGCGGCGCAAGTTCGCTAGAAGAACACGGACGCGCCGATCGTCGCCTGAAGATTGTTCTTCAGTTGGTAGATCCCGATGTCGTTGGACTTGAACACCAGGTCCTGCACGTCGATATGCAGCGCCAGCCAATCGGTCGGCAGCACGCGAAAGCCGGCGCCGAAATTCACGGCGAAGTTCTGATCGCCGGCGAATTGGACGTTGCCGATGCCACCAATCATGTATAGGGCGCTGGTCATGGCGAGATTGCGACCGATAAATACCTCGCCCGGGAGCAAGTTGTAGCCCAGCGACAGGTTGTAGTACGTGAAGCGTCTCTCAGCGTCGGAAAGTAGTTGCACGTTGCCGCTCAGCAGCTCATAGCTGGTGCGGCCGCCCTTGGCGCGCCCGTAAGTCGCCTCGACGAACAGGTCCTCGCTGATGTGGTAGTCAAGGCGCCCGCCCGCGACCGGCTGGGCGCCGAAGTCCTGGATCGATAGCTCGCCGTAATAGGCGCCCAGCTCGATGTCCTTGGCGGCGATTTTCGGTACCTTGACCTCACGCCGCTCCACCTGCGGTTCGATAACCGACGGCGGCGGCGCGTCCACGTCCTGCGTGCCGGACGGCGCGGTCGCCGCGGCATCGGGCTCGGGGTGATGCCAGGGCCAATGCATCGACGCGCAGCCGCTCGAGGCAGCTGCGGCGATGCTCAGTAGAAGAAGCCGAATCCGAGTCTCCATTCCTCGTTGACCTCGTTTTCATTGGTCCTGGTGAACACGACGTACTTGCGGAAGTCGCCGCGCAGAAAGAAGCGCCGGGTAAGATAGAAGCGGGCGCCGACACCGTAATACCCCACCTCATCGCTGCGATCCACGGGCGTGGCCAAGGTGGCCTTGGGCTGCACCCATCGATAACCGGTACCCAGATCGACCAGCGGCGAGAAGCGCCACTCGGGCATGAACACGTGCGCCAGGCCGATCTCGACCAGCTCGCCGTCGGAAACATTGCCGGTGTACTGCGACACCCCGATCTCGATCTTCAGATTATCGGTGATCGACAGCGCACCGAAGGCCGCAATCAAAGTAGCGCCGGCGTAGTCGCCGGCAAACACGCCGCTCTCCCAGCGATGGGAGGCGAAGCCGGCGCGGTCACCCATCTTGACCTGAAACGGGCTGCCGTCGGCCAGTGTGGTCAGCGTCAGCTCGCGGGCCGAGGCCCAGCCTTCTACGCCGCGCTCGGTGCGCACCTTGAACCAGTCGGTGCGGCGGAACAGCACGTCCACCGATTCGCCGCGGGCAACCACCTGCGTGACCGGGTAGCCCCGCCCAGGCCCGGTATGCAGCTCCAGGTAGGGCTGGGTGACAAACAGCTGCAGCAGTTCGCGCGCGGCGCGCGCCGGCGTCATCGCCTGCGACAACGCCAAGAGCGCGAGCACGATCCCGAACTCAATTCGGCGGAGCGAGGAACGGATTGTTGTAGTACTGGGCGCCAATGTCTACCCATTCTGACAGCAGGCGCAGCTCGGCGGGAGATAGCAGGCCGATATGCGTGGCGTCGGTGGCGAACACCTGGAAGAAGTGGGAGTCGAGCGCGTCGCCGGAAATGAACTCCGCTCCGCGCACGACGGTTTGCGTGGTCGCTCCGGTGGTGGGATTGGTCGTGGAGACACTGAAGGGCTGCAGCAGCTGCTGATAGGCGTTGTCCTGGTTGGCATCGCTAGCCGAGGCGCCGTCGGCCAGATCCAAATAGCCGCTGGCCGCGGTAGACGCAGTATGGCAGTTGACGCAGGTATTGGCGCCACGGACTTTGTCCCACAGCGGCTGGATGTTGATCGGGTAGCTGATGATGATGCGGCAGTTCGAGGTCCAGCCACCCGGCAGTGCGCAGGCCTGCGATGTCGGCAGCGGCGTGGTGAAGGTCGGATCGTCATAGGACAGCAGCACCGGCTCATTGCCGACGCCGCCGCCGAACCACGGGTCGTTGAACACAACTTCGACGCTCGGCGTTGCCGCCGCGCCTGGCATGGTGCCGCAATTGTAGCCGACCAGTGCCTCGGCCATGGTTTCGCCGGGGCAGGTGGCGTACGAGCCCTGTGTGCCCGGGAACGGACCGCTCGATGTCGATCCGGTCCACGCGGAGGCGAAGGTACCCGGCCGGCCATGAGAATAGAAGCTGCCGCCGGCCACCGGCGTCTGCATCGCGGGTGGCACATGACAGCCATTGCAGCTCAGCACCTCCCCGGGCAACAACTGCAGCCAGGCGGCATGCAGCGGAAATATCTGCTGCGCATTGGCGTCGACCACCGAAACCTGAAAGGCCACATTCGATGGCACCGTGACGCGCACCGAGCCGTCCGGCTCGATCGGGACGTAACCGAGAATCTGGCGCATGTAATTGCCGGCGGCACCGAATGCGGTCGGTTGATCAAAATTCAGCGTCTGCTTGTTCGGAATACCCACCGCTTCCACCAATCGCAGAAAGCGCGCCGGGCGCTGGTCGGCTTCGGTCTGCGCCATGGCGGCGATGCCGCCGGCGCCGGTGCCGCTCCATGCAGCGCCATCCCAGTCGTAGACGCTGCGAATATCGATGATGCCCACCGGCGACGTGTCGGTGGTGTAGCTGTCGGCGATGTACGCCGGGGGAGCGGGCCGCGGTTGCAGCGCCACGATGTCGGTGACGAACACTCCCTCGGTCGGCGTCACGATCGGCTTGAAGGTGTCGGCGACCGGATCGAACATCCATGCACTGTACAACACCGGTGCTGCCGTGAGCGTCGCGTTGGCCGCATTCGCGGCCGTCAGGTTGGCGGCGGTGCACGGCAGGATGGTGCCGCTAGTATCCTGCAGCCGGCATTCGCTCCAGGTCACCAGGATGCGCCCGGTGCCGTCCCACAGCGGAAACGCCGAGGAGAAGCGGCCGCCCGGTGAGATCACCGGGATGTCCGCCGTCGTGTTGACCGCAGTCAACACGGAATTCTGCGTCGCCGGCTGTTCGGCAAAGCTGGTGGTGGAATAGCCGAGGTTGTTCACCGTGTCGGGGTAAGCCTGGTTGTTCTCGACGTAGTCGTTGACGTCGATCATCATGAGATTGCCGCCGTAACTCGCCTCGTCGAATGGACGCACCAGGGCCAGCACCTGGCCGCCGGGCAGCTCACGGGTCTTCACGAACTGCACCGTGCAGTCCTCACCGGCCGGACAGGTATCGGATCCACCGGGGTTGGTGCTGAGCGTGTTGTGGCTGCCGCGACCATATAGAAGTTCGACGTCGGTGCCGTCGGGGTTGCTGGTGTACAGGTGGATGGCGCTGTTGCCGTTGGCGTGATCCCAACGGCTCCACATCACGCGGCCGTTGTTCAGGACGGTGGCATCGACATCGTGGCTCGGGTTGTAGGTGATCTGGTGCATGTCGCTGCCGTCGGGATTCATCACGTGCAGCACAAACGCCGACTCGTCCAAGTCCTCGGTTTGTCCCTCGAACTCCGGCTCGCCTTGATTCAGCAGTACCGCGCCCTCGCCGATCTGTCGCGTGGTGGCAAACAGGATGCGTCCGTCGGGCAGATAGTGCGGTGAGATGTATTGCGAACCGGTGCCCTGCGGATCCGAGCTCGGCAGCAGCGTGTGCAGGTAGTCGGTCGCCACCACGTATTCCCAGATATTCCAGTTCGGCGGCTTCAGGTCCTGCTGGTTAGGCGTCAGCGGGCCGCGCATTGCAAAGATTACATGCGTGCCGTCGCTCGAGACGTCGACATCCTTGAGATCGTAGAAGGTGCCCTTGGGGGCGGTTGCGGTCACGCGCGTGGTGATGTTGACCTCATTGCCGCCGGCACTCGTTGGATTGAGCAGGTACAGGTCGGCCTGCGGGATAAAAGTGCGGCGCAAACGCAGGTCGTCCTGGGTCGCCGGCGTGGTGGGCGGCGGCACGGTGCGTTTGATGTAAGCAATACCGAAGTCGGTGGTCTGCGAATCGGGCGGCTGGGAGTTGGCGATGGTCACCGAGCCGCCGCTGCCGTTGGTGCTACACGCCACGAGCAGCGCGGCGCCGAGCATCGCCGCGGGTAGGACAAACTGACGTGCACGCATTTTATGTTCCATCTTCAATCCTAAACGCCGCCAAACGCGTCACGGTATTCGCGCGTGGTTCGGAGTCTGCTCTGCAAGGTATCGATATGAGACCAGACGCACAGTTCTGAAACCGTGCGGTGGGTCGTGTTCGGGCGATCGAATGCAGGCGCCACGGCGCTTTTCATGACGATAAGCATAGCGCTATTGACGTAACGGCACGGAGCGTCGTCGCGTGGCGACATTACGCGCGTGACTTCAACGTGCATATGATGGCAGCCAGTTTCATCGTGGTCTCAATCGTAGTCGGATAGCACTCGCAACGCAGGCAGGAGCTCAAGGCAATGTTCTTCCGCTCAAACATATCGGCTGTGCGCAAGACACTCGCAGTCGCTGCGGCTCTGCTGCCGGCGCTGCAACCCTTCACGCCAGTGCTCGCCGGTCCGAACGAACAGGCCGAGCGCCTGTTCGGCCGCATCACAGGCAGTGAGCCGAGTGCTGCGGTGCTGGCGCAGATGTCGAGCGACATCACCGCCAACAATGCGGCCGCTGCGGCGCAGATCGCCATGCAGGATCCTAGCTTCTACAACGTCACGCTGCGCAACTTCGCCGCCCCGATGACCAACAAGGCGCAGTCGGTGTTCGTTCCGTTGAACGATTATACCGCCACCATCATCGGCATGATCCGCGACAACGTTCCGTTCAACACGGTGCTGTCGGCCGATCTGATCTACACCGGCAACATGTCGGGGGCGCCGGCCTATTCGCCCGCGAACAACAATCACTACCTGTACCTGGATGCCAACGGCGCCGACCTGTCGACGGTGCTGGTGCAGCAGACGCAGTCCACGCTGGTGGGCATACCGTCGTCGGCGACCGCGGGTGTCATGACCACCTTGGGCGGCGCCTCGGCCTTCTTCTACCTGGGCACCAACCGCGCGATGGTGCGCTTCACCATGATCAACTACATGTGTGATGACCTGAACACCATCATGGATATCACGCGGCCGCCGGACCGCATCCGCCAGGATCCGTCGCGCTCCCCGGGCGGCGATAGCCGGGTGTTTCTCAACACCTGCATCGGCTGCCACTCGGGGATGGATGCGCTCGCCGGCGCCTTCGCCTACTACAACTACAACACCCTGACCGGGCAGATGGTCTACACGCCCGGGCAGGTGCAGCCCAAGTACGCCATCAACACCGGCAACTTCCCTTACGGCCACGTCACCGTCGACGATAGCTGGATCAACTACTGGCGCACCGGTCCGAATGCGCTGCTGGGCTGGAACGTTTCGCTGCCGGGCAGCGGCAACGGCGCCAAATCATTCGGCCAGGAAATCGAGGGCTCCGCGCAGTTCGCCACCTGCCAGGTGCAGAAGGTATTTCAGGCGATGTGTCTGCGTCCGCCGAGCAACGCGGCCGATCGTGCGCAGGCGTCGAAGATCACCTCTGACTTCGTTTCGTCGAACTACAACATGAAGACGGCATTTGCAGAATCCGCCGTCTACTGTATGGGCCAGTAGGAGGCCGCGCCGTGAAAGCCCCGATGACACCAGTGACGGTACCATTCCTGCTGGCAGCCATGATGGCACTGCTGCTCGGCGCCTGCTCCGGCGGCGCCCCGACCACGCAGAGCCCGAATCTGCAGGCGACCGCGCAAGTCGACACCTACAGCGGTCCGCCGCCCGCCAGCGCCGACGTGCAGGCATTCGAGACCAACCTGTGGGTCAACATCTCTCCGAGCGGTCGCTGCGGCAATTGCCACAAGGCCGGTGGCCAGTCGCCGATGTTCGCGCGTTCCGACGACATCAATCTAGCCTACAGCGCGGCGCTCACGGTGGTGAACCTGTCGCAGCCCGAAACTTCGCTGATGGTGCAGAAGGTCGGCGGCGGCCACAACTGCTGGCTCGCGAGCCCGCAGGCCTGCGCCGACATTCTCACGACATGGATCAGCAACTGGGCGAGTGGCGGCAACGGATCCGCGACCGGCACGCAGATTCCGCTGACGGCACCACCGGAGCAGACGGTCGGTGCGACCAAGGTGTTCCCGGCCGATCCGACGCTGTTCAGCACTACGGTTTATCCGGTGGTGCAGCAGTGGTGCTCGCGCTGCCATTCCGATACCGCGGCCACGCCGCAGTCGCCATACTTTGCCAGCAGCAACCTGGCCCTGGCCTATAGCTACGCGCAGCCGGAAATAAGCCTCAATTCACCGAGCAGCTCGACCTTCTACATCCGCCTGGCGCAGCAGTCGCACAATTGCTGGGGTAACCCGGTGAACTGTCCGGCCAGCGCCGCCGTCATGCTGGCGGCCATCCAGGCATTCGCCAACGGCATCGCCGTCACCCCGGTCGATCCCACACTTATCGTGTCTAAAGCCCTGTCGCTCACCCAGGGCACCGTGGCTTCCGGCGCGGATCGCTACGACGTGCACGACATCGCCAAGTGGGAGTTCAAGGAAGGCACTGGCTCGACCGCCTACGACACCAGCGGCATCGATCCGGGCATGGACCTCACGCTCAGCGGCGACGCCGCCTGGGTCGGCGGTTGGGGCATCAACTTCACCACTAACGGTCGCGCCCAGGCGAGTACCGCCACCAGCTCCAAGCTCTATAGCAAGCTGGGCGCCAGTGGCCAGTACAGCGTCGAACTGTGGGTCAACGCGGCCAACGTGACGCAGACCAAGGCCTACATGGCCAGCTACTCGGGCGGCGACACGCTGCGCAATTTCACCCTGGCGCAGGATGCGTTCCAGTACGAGGCATTCGCGCGCAGCAGCGTCACCAGCCTGAACGGCCAGCCATCACTGTTGACCAACCCCAACAATCAGCTGGCCCAAGCCGCGCTCGAGCACGTGGTGATGACCTATACCCCGACCGCGGGGCGCCAGTTGTACGTCAACGGCGTATTCAGCGGCGACATCGATAGTTCCACCGGCGGCGCGATCAATAACTGGGACAACAGCTTTGCCTTTCTGCTGGGCAATGAGACTTCCGGCGATCACCCGTGGCAAGGTTCGATTCGCTTTGCCGCCGTGCACGACGCGGCGCTCACGCAGCAGCAGATCCAGCAGAATTACGCTGCCGGGGTCGGCGCCAGCTACTACCTGCTGTTCGATGTCAGCAGCCTGATCAACACGCCGCAGTCGTACATCATGTTCACCGCCAGCCAGTACGACAGCTACAGCTACCTGTTCTATCGGCCGACCTTCATCAACCTCAATCCGGCGTTCACGCCGACCAACCCGATCCAGATCTCGGGCATCCGCATCGGCCTCAACGGCGCGGAGGTGCCGGTTGACCAGGCCTACATTCCGCTCAGCGTCACCATCGACAGCTCCGACTACTCGCCGACCACCGGGCAACTGCTGTCCCCGCTCGGCACCGTGATACCGCTGCAGAACGGCGCGGCCTCGGATCAGTTCTTCCTGACCTTTGCACAGATCGGGACCAACACGCGCGCCTACGTTACGCCCACCCCGGTGGCGCCGGCGCCGGTGGATCTGCCGGCTTCGTCCGACATCGGAGTGCGCGTGTTCAATGAAGTCAACAGCACCATGGCGAAGCTGAGCACGGTCCCTGCGACCAACCCGTCGGTGAATACGACCTATCTATCGGTACAGACCGGGTTGCCGACGGTGTACAACATCCAGAGCGTAAGTTCCGGTGCGCAGATCGCCAGCGCGCAGCTGGCGATGCAGTACTGCCAGGCACTGGTGAATGATCCGACCCTGGGGCCGGCGTTCTTCCCCGGCATGAGTTTCACTCCGCCGCCGAGCGTCGCGTTTGCTACCACCAGCGGCATGGACCAGGTGGTGCAACCGCTGATCAACAACCTGATGGGCGGCAACCTCGCGTCACAGCCGTCCAACGCGGCGGTGAGCTCGGAGCTCTACAACCTGATCACCGACCTGTCCGCCTGTGGCGGCGCCGCCTGTCCCACGGGCCGCACGGCGACCATCAGCATGGCGGCGTGCACCGCGATCCTGTCGAGCGCCACGACGTCGATCAAATAGCCATGTCTACCGCCAATCTACTCATGACCCTGGAGAGGCCGATCCCATGAAGAAGCATCCACCCCGGCGCCCACCGAGCCCGCATGCGCTGCGGAACCTGGATCATCGCCCGCCGGTGACGCGACGGGAGTTTCTCGGCCGCGGCCTGATCGGAACCAGTGCCACGGTGATCGGCATGTCATCGTTCTTCAGCATGTTCGCCAATCCGCGCAAGGCCTATGCGACGCTCGCACCTGACATTCAGGCACTGGTGGCCTCGCCCTGCAATATTCGCGCGGGCGCCGGCAAGGTACCGTTCATCGCGTTCGACCTGGCGGGCGGCGGCAATATTGCCGGCTCCAACGCGCTGGTAGGAGGCGCGGGCGGACAACTGAATTTCCTGACCACTGCCGGCTATAACAAGCTCGGTCTGCCCGGCAACATGATTCCCAACTCATCGATCGGCGCCGGCAACTTCATCAACACGTCGCTCGGTCTAGCGATGCACAGCGACAGCGCTTACCTGCGCGGTATCCAGGCGCGCGCGTCGACCACTACGACGAACAACGTCAATGGCGCGGTCATTCCCGCCATCAGCCAGACCGATACTGACCTGAATCCGCACAATCCGATGTATGGGATTCATACGGCCGGCGCTGCCGGGGATCTGCTGGTGCTCATCGGCACCGAGGCCACCGCCTCGGGCGGCAATTCGATGGCACCGGCCTACATGATCGACCCGACCGTGAATCCGACCGTGGTGACGCAGCCCTCGGACGTGACCGGGCTGGTCAACACCGGCTCACTGGTCGGGCTGCTCGATCAGGCCGACGCGGTCTCGGTGCTCGAGTCGGTGGAGCGCATCAGCGCCGCCAAGCTCGGACAGGTCAGCACCAATATCCCGACCCAGGATGTGGCCATCAAGAATCTGGTGCAATGCAGCTACGTCGATGCGGCCTATCTGGTGGACAGGTACGGTAACGCACTGTCGGCGCTCGACCCGACCCAGGATTCCAACATCAAGGCCATCTTCAGCCCGACCGATCTGCAGGACTCGGATTTTCTGGCGACCGCCTCGGTTATGAAAATGGTGGTCAACGGCTACGCCGGCGCCGGCACCATCGAGATGGGCGGTTTCGATTATCACGACAGTACCCGTGCCACCGGCGAAACGCGCGACTTCAAGGCCGGGCAGTGCATCGGCGCCTGCCTGCAGTACGCCGCACTCGTGGGTGTGCCGCTGATGATCTACGTATTTTCCGATGGCTCGCTGGTGTCCAACGGCATGCCGGACAATTCGGTCGCGGGCCGCGGCAAGGGCATCTGGCTCGCCGATAACACGGCGACCGCGGCCTCGCTGATGCTGGTGTTCGATCCGAAGGCCAGACCGACCGCCGCCATGCAGCAGATCGGCAACTACAATTCCGACGGCTCGGTGAACTCGACCTCCAGCCCCGCGGCGAACGCAGTCAATCTGCTGGCCGAAACGGTGATCCTCAATTACATGGCGCTGCACGGCCAGGCGGGCGCATTCCAGAGCATGACTTATGCCACCGGCGTGGGCACCGGGCTGGGCGCGGCTTCAACCTACGACAGTCTGATAGCCTTCGGCCAGCTGGCATCGGTGGTCAACGGCGTCATTACGTGATGACGGCGGCCGGCGTCCGTCCCGAGGACCGAAGCCGCGTCAGCCACTGTTACAGGACAACGCTCGCGCTCGCTGCATAGCGGGTTAAATGCGGGCGGTGTCATGTATTTACGGTTTGACAGTCGCCGTGGGCCGGCGAATGATGTCAAATTGGCAGCGATGACAGATCGTAGCTTCTCAAGGCGTCGCCGGCGGCTCGCTGTCGTGGGCCTGGTCCTGCTGGCCGCTGCTGCCACGGTGGCCGCGCGCGCGGCCGATGCCAGTCTGATCGGCCGCACGGCACCGGATTTTGCATTGCCGGCCGTGGTCGGCAGCAATGTGCGGTTGTCGGAGTATCGTGGCCAGGCGGTCATCCTTTCTTTTTGGAGCAGTCGATGCAGTGTCTGCGCCAGGCAGCTCGCGCTGCTCGACCGACTCTACAGTACCTATCGCTCCGCCGGGCTCGTGGTGCTCGCGGTCAGCGTGGATGACGAGCCGATGCACGCCGAGCAGTACGCGCGCACGCACACGACCAGCTTTCCGCTGCTGCTCGATACCACCAAGGCCGTCAGCCGCGCCTATGCGATCGATCGGCTGCCTTCGACCGTGCTGATCGACCGCTCCGGGGTCGTGCGCTACCGGAACAACGATGACCGGGCCGACGATAGCTCGTACGTTGCACCTATCCGCGCACTGCTGGACGACGCCGTCGCGGCGCCATAAATTTTCCTGTGACGAATAAAAACCCATGAATACACCGCCCCTGTATTGCCTGCCAGTCTTGGTCCGCTCGCGCTCGCTGCTGCTGTCGCTGCTGCTGCTCGGCGCAAGCCCGCTCGCTACGCCGGCCGACGTCGCGGCCGCACCAGCGGCACCGGCAGCCACAACGGCGCCGGCACCCGCGGCCGATGCTGCAGCGGCTGGCGACGCGTCGCCGGCCGACGCCGGCGGCACGCGCGCGCTCGATCAGCAGATCCAGGACCTGAAGAAGGACGTGATCGACCTGAATCGCGACCTGTTTGTGCTCGAGGAGGAACTGCTGTTCCCCGCCAACACGCAGGTTGCCGTGTTCGTATCGATGGACGTCGGGGATTTCTTCGCACTCGATTCGATTTCGCTGAAGGTGGATAACCGCGACGTGTCGAACTATCTGTACACGCCGCGCGAAGTGGCAGCGCTGATCAAAGGCGGCGTGCAACGGCTCTACGTCGGTAATCTCAAGGCCGGCCAGCACGAGCTGGTGGCGCTGTTCAATGGCAAGGGCCCCAACGATCGCTATTACCGGCGCGGCGCCACCCTGAAATTCGAAAAAGGCGTCGGCGCCAAATACCTGGAGCTCAAGATCACCGATCGCGCGCGCGCGCAGCAGCCCGAGTTCGAGATCAAGGACTGGGAATGACGCGCGCATGAGACTAGTCCGCCGATCCCTGGGACTGGCTGTTGCGCTGCTGGCGGTAGGCCCGCCGCTGGCCTGGGGTGCGCACAAGAGCGACCCCGACAAGCTGCCCAGCATCAAGGTGCAGGATCTGCACTACGGCGACGTGCTGTTTCACTACTGGGCCGATGAGGATTCGGGCCTTGCGGCCCTGACGCGGCTGGAGGCCTACAACTACTGGCAGCGCATGCCGCACCACGCGGTGGACACGCAGCTGCTGGCGGCGGGACTGTTCCTGCAGCTTGGCATGCACAACGAAGCCGGACAGCGTTTCGAGACCCTGCTGGGCGACAACGTTCCGCTGGGGGTGCGCAACCGCGCCTGGTTCTACCTGGGAAAGATCTGGTACGAGCGCGGCTATTTCGATCGCAGCGAGCGGGCGCTGAATCGCATCCAGGGCGAGCTTGCGCCGCAGCTTGAAGCCGAGCGCACGCATCTGCTGGTCAATGTGCTGATGCACGAGCAGCGCTACGACGATGCCATTGCACGCCTGAAGAGCTGGCAGGGTCCGGCAGACTGGATGGCCTACGCGCGCTTCAATCTCGGTGTGGCCCTGGTGCGCGCTAATCGGCTGGCGGAAGCCGACCCGATCCTCACCGCGGTCGGCACCCTGCAGACCGACAGCGACGAGCTGCTGACGATGCGCGACAAGGCCAATCTGGCGCTGGGTTTCGCGTATCTGCAGGCCGACAAGCCGGAGCAGGCGCGCGCGCCGCTGGAGCGAGTGCGCCTCGACGGACCGTATTCCAGCCGCGCGCTGCTCGGTGCCGGCTGGGCGCATGCGGCGCTGGGCGATTACCGCGCGGCGCTGGTGCCGTGGCTCGAACTGCGCAAGCGCAGCCTGCTGGATGCGGCGGTGCAGGAGTCGTATCTCGCGGTTCCCTACGCCTACGGCAAGCTCAACGCCACGGGGCAGGCCGCCGACTTCTATGAAACCGCCCTCAAGTCCTTCGCCAGCGAGTCCGACAATCTCGACGCCGCCATCGGGCGCATTCACGACGGTCACATGCTCGATGACCTGCTCGGCACCGACAAGGACGCGCGCTATGGCTGGTACTGGCAGTTGAAGACGCTGCCCGACTCACCACAGTCGCGCTATCTGTACACCCTGCTGGCCGACAACGATTTTCAGGAAGGCCTGAAGAATTACCGCGACCTGAATTTTCTGCAGCACGGCCTGCTGTCCTGGGACGACAGCATGCAGGCATTCGCGGCCATGATCGACACGCGCGAGCGCGCCTACGCCGAACGTCTGCCGCGCACCGACGCGCTGCTGGCGACGGAGGCTCCGACCCGGCTGCGCGCCGCCCGGGCCGCGGTCGACTCGCGCCTCAATGCGATCGAGACCGGCAACGATGTGGCGGCACTTGGCACCCCCGAGGAACGTGCGCAGTGGGCGCGCATCGCGACTCTGGAGGATCAGGTCGCGGCGCTGCCGCCCGGGCTGGAACGCGTCGAGGCGGCCGACAAGCTGCGCCTGATCAAGGGCGTTCTGTATTGGCGTCTGGACGCCGCATTCAAGGAGCGCAGCTACGCCCAGCGGCGCGCACTGCGCGAACTCGATGCATCGCTGGAGGAATTGCAGAACCGCTGGGTACTGGTTCAGCGCGCCCGCGCCACGGTGCCGACCAACACCGGGGAATTCGCCGACCGCATCGCGGCGCTCGCCGAGCGCATCAAGGCGGTGCGCGGGCGACTGGCGGACGCCTCGGGGATGCAGAGCGATTACCTGCAGACCGTGGCTGCAACCGAACTGGCTGCGCAGAAGGATCGGCTCGCGGCCTACGCGGTACAGGCACGCTTTGCGCTGGCGGACATTTACGATCGCGCGGCCGATCAGGCCGATAGCGCGCAAGCGGCCCCGGCTCCAGCCCCGGCGCCGGCGCCGGCACCTGCACCTGTACCGGCACCGGAGCATTGATGACACGGCTGCGGCGCTCACGGGTGCAATGGCAATGCGCTGGGCTGCTGTGCGCGCTGGCGCTGCCCGCGGTGCACGCGGCGCACGCGGCGCAGCCGGCCAGGCAGCCGGCGACCGTCGGTGATCTGAATTCCCAGTCGGTGCCGGTTCAGCCCAACTTCACGCCCAGCGGCGGGGCCGCCAAGGCGATGGAGAACTATCGCCAGTTTCTCAACCTGCAGAATACCGACCCCAAGCAGCGCGCCGAGGCACTGCGCCGGCTGGGCGATCTGAATCTCGAATCGGGTGAACTCGAGCGCATGGCCAGCGAGGTCACGCTGCTCGACATGCAGGGGGCGGAGGCGATCCGCCTCTACGGAACGCTGCTCAAGGCCTATCCGAACTATCCTCGCAACGACCAGGTGCTGTATCAGCTGGCGCGCGCTTATGAGACCACCGGACAGAGCGATCAGGCGCTGGCCACGCTGGACAGCATCGTCGCGCGCTATCCGCAAAGCCGCGATATCGCCGAGGTGCAGTTTCGCCGCGGCGAGCTGCTGTTTTCCAACCGCCGCTACCCCGACGCGCAGCACGCCTACGAGGCGGTGCTCGCGCACGGCCAGCGCAGCTCGAATTTCTACACCCAGAGCCTGTACAAGGATGGCTGGTCGCAGTTCAAGCAGGGTCAGAATGAGGACAGCCTGAAGCCCTTCGGCGATCTGCTGGACCTGATGCTGACCGACCCGAAGGATGGCGCGCGGATGCGTGACTGGAATGCGCTCGGTCGCGCCGATCGCGAACTGGTGGATGACACGCTGCGCGTGATGAGCATCGCCTTCGCCTACCTGGACGGTGCCAAATCGGTGGATGATTTCGCCGCGCACCGCGGCCAGATTCCCTACGCCTACCTGCTGTACACGCGCCTTGGCGACCTGTACGTCGAGAAGCAGCGCTATCAGGACGCGGCTGCGACCTATCGGGCTTTTGTCAGCCGCGATCCGGTTGACGAGCATGCGCCGGCGCTGACCAACGCGGCCATCGAGGCCTACCGCAAGGGCGGCTTCGCCGACCTGATGCTCGAAGGCAAGCTCGAGTATGTGCAGCGCTACGGTTTTGATGCGCCGTTCTGGAAAGGCCGCGAACACCGCGCCTATCCGCAGGTAGTGGAGGAACTCAAGACCAACCTGAAGGATGTGGCGCAGTACTATCACGCCAGCGCGCAGAAGAGCAAAAAGCCCGAAGACTACGCCGCCGCGGCGCACTGGTATCGCGTCTACCTGAGTTCATTCCCGGGCGAAGCGGATTCGGCCGGCACCAATTACCTGTTGGCCGATGCGCTGTTCGAGAGCCGGCAATACGCCGACGCTGCAATCGAGTACCAGCACACCGCCTACGACTACCCGGCCAATGCGCGCTCGGCCGAGGCCGGTTACGCGGCGCTGGTGGCCGAGCAGAAGAGTGAGGATGCGATGGCGCCCGAGGCGCGCAGCGCCGCGCATCTGCGCGCCACCGCCGGGGCGCTCAAGTTCGCCCAGACGTTTCCCGAGCACCCGGAGAGCGCCGTGGTGCTGACGCGCGCGGCGCAGGATCTGTACGCGGCCGGGGATCAGGTGCAGGCGGCGCAGACCGCCCAGGCACTGCTGGCGCGTAGCCCGAGTGTCGATGCGGCCAAGCAGCGTATCGCCTGGACCATCGTCGGCCAGGTCAGCTTCAACCAGGGCGATTTCCCCCAGGCCGAGAACGCCTACACGCATGCGCTTGCCGTTGCTGCCGCCAACGATCCGGAGCGCGGCGACATCACCGAACGTCTGGCCGCCGCGGTCTACAAGCAGGGCGAGAGCAAGCGCACCGCCGGCGATCAGGCGGGAGCGGCCGAGGACTTCCTGCGCGTGGCGCGCGTGGCGCCCGGCTCGAAGGACGTCGCGACCGCGCAATACGATGCCGCGGCCGCACTGATCAACGCCCAGCAGTGGAATCACGCGATCGAAGTGCTCGAGGCCTATCGGCATGACTATCCGAAAGGTGAATACAGTGCCGATGTCAGCCGTAAGCTTGCCGTGGCGTATGTCGCGGCCGGCCGCGCCGGCCCCGCGGCCGATGAATTCGATCACATCGCCGCCGATCCGCACGAAGACCCGGCGGTGGTGCATGAAGCGCTGTCGCGCGCCGCCGACCTGTATCAGCAGGCCGGCAATACCGCACGCAGCGTCGTGATGCTCGAGCGCCTGGTGAAGGAATATCCCACGCCGGTGCCCGACGCGATTGAGGTGCGCCAGCGACTGCTGGATATCGCGGCCAAGAGCGGTGACCTGGAGCGCCAGCGTTACTGGCAGCGCGAGATCGTCAAGGCCGACGCGAGCGCGGGTGCGGCGCGCACCGACCGCACCAGGTACCTCGCATCCAAGGCGCTGCTGGCGCTGACGGTGCCGACGCGCGACCAGTATCGCGCCATCAAACTGGTGGCCCCGCTCAAGCAGAGCCTGGTGGCGAAGAAGAAGGCGCTGGATGCGGCGGTCGAGGCCTACAAGCAGGTGGCCGCCTACCAGGTGGCGGAGACCACCACCGCCGCCACCTATGAGACCGCCGAGCTGTACCGCACGCTGGCGCACGACCTGATGACTTCCGAGCGGCCGAAGAAGCTCTCTGGCGAGGCTCTGGAGCAGTACAACGCACTGCTCGATGAACAATCATTTCCATTCGAGGAACAGGCGATCGCGATTCACGAGATCAATGCCAAGCGGGTGCAGGACGGGATCTACGACGATTCGGTGCGCGCCAGCTTCACGGCATTGGCGCAGCTCAAGCCGGCGCGTTATGGTAAAACCGAACTCAGCGCGGGCTGGGTGCCCACGCTGGCTGGACCGGCGGGCAGCGCGGGCGCGGCTCCCAGCGCCGCGGCGTTGGCTGAGTTTCAGAGCGCCACCGACCTGGCCAACGCCGGCAAGGACACCGATGCCGAGCTGGAGCTCAAGCAGTTCGAGCTGCAATACCCTGGATTCGCCACCCCAGAGATCGACCTGGGACTGCTGGCGAGGCGCCAGGGCAAACTGGAGGAATCGGAAGCCGCGCTGCGACGGGCGACCGCGCTTGACGCCGCCAATGCCGCGGCATGGAGCGAGCTGGGTATGACGCTGCGCGGCGAAGGCAAGTTCAGCGACGCGCGCGCAGCGTACGAGCACGCGCTGGCGGCGGATGCCGACTATGCGCCGGCGCATCGAAATCTGGGAGTATTGCTGGATCTGTACCTGGGCGATCCGGCTGCGGCGCTGCCGGAGATGGAACGCTACAAGGCGCTGACTGCCGAGGACAAGCCGGTCAGCTCGTGGATTGCCGAGCTGCGCACACGTACCGGTGTCAAGGCACCGGTGGCGCCGAACCCGGCCGGCGCACCCGATGCAAGCGCGCCCGACACCGCGGCCGCGGCCGATCACGGAGGCACCACATGAGGACCGAGGTTGTAAGTGGTCTGGCCGCGATTGGTCTGATGTGCGTGGCACATGCGGCCATGGCGCAGCAGGATCTGGAACCCGCGGTGCAGACGTCGCCCGCAGCCGCGCCAGGCGCGGCGCCACCTGCCAGCGCCAAATCCGGCGATGCGCGCGCGGCCAAGCCCGCCACGGCCGGCACCAAGGCGCCGGCTGCCGCAGCGCCCGCAACCCCCAAGGCTGGCAAGGCGAGCGATCGCATCGAACTCGACACCACGCAGATCAGCGGCAATCGCGAGCTTCCCAAGGTTATGTATGTGGTGCCGTGGCGTAAGGCGGACCCCGGTGAATTCACCGGCAAGCCCCTCAACAGCCTGCTCGATGAGGCACTAACCCCAGTGGATCGCGACGTCTTCAGGCGCCAGAACCGCTACTACGCGGCGCTGTCGGCCGCGCCGGAGTCGGACAAGTCACAACCTGGGGCCCCCGGCGACGGCGCCGCCGCGCCAACACCCAAGGATGAGAAGTAGGTCGCGGTCCGAGTGTTTACCTCACCTTAGTTTGGCCATCTTAGATAGACCATAGCGGATTGGCACGGGAGTTAATGAGTATGTTCAGTCACATAGTCCGGTTCTTCCAGGGCGGCGGATGGATGATGTATCCGATCGCCGTGGTGCTCGTGGTGGGTCTTGCGATCGCGATCGAACGCTGGATCTACCTGACGGTCACGGCGGTGGGCAATCGCACGCTGTGGAACGAGATATCGCCACTGCTGGCACAGGGCAACTTCCGTCAGGCGGTGCAGGTGACTTCCAGGTCGAAGGCCGCGATCGGCCAGATCCTGAGCTATGGCCTGGCGCGCATCTCTTCCGCGCGCCGCCGCGAGGATATCGAGAAGGCGATGGAAGAGAGCCTGATGGATATCATGCCGCGGCTGGAGAAGCGCACCCACTACATCGCGACCTTTGCCAATATCGCAACGCTGCTCGGTCTGCTCGGCACGGTCATCGGTTTGATCAACGCGTTCGCCGCGGTGGCAACCGTCAACCCGGCGGAAAAAGCCAATCTGCTCTCGGCCAGCATCTCGGTGGCGATGAATTGCACCGCCTTTGGTCTCATGACCGCGGTGCCGCTGCTACTGATCCATGCGGTGCTGCAGACCAAGACCACGGAGCTGATCGACAGCCTGGAGATGGCCTCGGTCAAGTTCCTCAATGCCGTCACTGAGCGCGCGCCACAGCCGACGCCGGCCGCGGCCTGAAACCGCAGTGCGTCGTTCAATGGATATAGAGCCAGGCCGTGCGCCGCGCCCGTAGCGTCCGCAGGATCACGCGCCACCAGCATCGGCCGTCGCAGCTGATGCTGGTGTCGATGATCGACATCTTCACCGTACTGGTGACCTTTCTGCTGATGACGGCGGTGTTCTCGCGCACCGTGATCCTGGAGCTGAAGCTGCCGCCCGCCAACGCCGAGTTCAAGGATCCGCCGCCGGGATTGCAGCTGGAGATCACGGTACGCAAGGACACGCTGCAGGTGGGTGATCGCAATTCCGGGCCGCTGGCCGCCTTTCCGAACAAGGACAACGCCTACGACTACGATGGCCTGTCGACTTACCTGCAGCAGGTGAAGACAAAATTTCCCGACAAGACCGATGCCACCATCCTGCTCGAGCCCGATACGCCATACGACACCGTGGTGCAGGTGATGGATCGGATCCGCGTGCTCGAGGTCAACGCGGGGCTCAACGTGGTGCAGTACGAGCTGTTTCCCGATATCTCGATCGGCGACGCCCCGGTGATGGCCGAGGGCACGGCGCCCGCGGCTCCGACCACCAAGCCATGACCGGAGCCCACGCATGAGCATGTCGAATCGCGCCCGGCGGATGTTGCAGCATCAGATGCGCCATCGCGCCGACGCCGAACTCAACCTGATTCCGATGATCGATATCCTGAGCGTCATGGTGTCGTTCCTGCTGGTGTACTCGACCAACGTCGAGGTGCTGCAGAACACCAAGGCGATCGAGATTCCACAGTCGATCGCGGAGCAGCAGCCGCGGCAGACCGTGGTCGTGATGCTCACCAAGGATGAGCTGTTCGTGCAGGGTGAACCCATCGCCACCGTGGCAGAGATTCACGCCACCCAGGGCGACATCATCGAGCCACTGCGCGAAGCACTGAAACGTCCGACCCTGGTGGGCCAGGAAGTCACCGAAAAGGATCTCGCCGAGCGCGAGGTCACGGTCATGGGAGACAAGGCGCTGCCGTACGATGTGCTGAAGAAAGTCATGCGCACCTGTACCGATGCCGACTACGGCAAGATATCGCTGGCGGTACTGCAGAAAGACAAGCCGGTGCCGCCCGGCGCGGTGGGCACCTCGTGATGCAGGGACAGGCACATGCAGCTCGCTGAGTATTACCGCAGCTACGACCTGCCCTGGGAGCTCGATCCCGAGGATCAAAGCCGCCTGCGCCGCCTGGTGAGCGGCGGCCTGCTGCTGTTGCTGCTGTTCGGAGTGTTGCTGCCGTTCATTCATTTGCCCAAGCTGACCGAGGCGCCGGCCGAAGCGGTACCCGAGCGCCTGGCGCGGCTGATGGCGGAAGAAAAGCCCAAGCCGCCGCCGGTGGTAGAGCAGCCCAAGCCCAAGCCGGAAGCCAAATCGATACCGGTCCCCAAGCCGGTGGACAAGACCGCTGAGGCGCGCAAGAAGGCGCAGAACTCGGGCTTGCTCAAGTTCCAGGACGAGCTGGCCGACCTGCGCCAGAACGTCGATCTGACCCCGCTCGGGCAGACCAAGAACCTGCAGGGCGCGGTTGGCCAGGACAGCCATGCCGAACGCTCGCTGATCGCCTCCAAGGTTGGCGGGGCGTCGGCCGGAATCACCACCGCCAACGCCAGCCGTGGATTTGGCACCGGTGCTGGCTCGCTGACCGGTCACGACACCACCGCGGTGAGTTCGCGCATTGTCGCCGCCGGCGGCGGGGTCAGCGTCTCCAAGGGCGGCAGCGGCAAGCCCTCGCGCACTCAGGAGGAAATCGCGCTGGTATTCGACCGCAACAAAGGCGCGATCTATGCGCTGTACGGACGGGCGCTGCGCGATACCCCGGATCTTCAGGGCAAACTTGTGCTGGAGTTCACGATTGCCCCGTCGGGAGAAGTGACAGAATGTCATGTGGTCTCGAGCGAGCTGAAGAACGCCGACCTCGAGAGCAAGATCGTCGCGGGTGTGAAGCTGTTCCGCTTCGAGGCTAAGGACGTGGCGGTGATCACCACCACCAAACCGATCGAATTCGTACCGACGACGTGACCAGCAACCGTGAATCTGCAGTCCGAAATTGAATACTTCAGCGAAGTACTGCCGGTGGACCAGGCGCGGCTGCTGTCGGTATTCCTGCATGAGCTGGCGGTCGAGGCCCGCAGCACCTACGGACCGGGCGTAGACCAGGTAAAGGACAGCGCGCGCCTGCGCTTCGTCAACGAGATCGTCTGCCGTCTGGCGGGCTTCATCGAACAGCTGCTGGCCGACGATCACACCCGGCCCAGCGATGACGTGGTGCTGCGCATGCTGCTGTCGCCGCGCGCCGATACGGTCGCCCAGGAGCTGGTGCTCAACGCCTACCGCCGTGCGATTCACGGCTTCGATCGCTACGACGCCACGGTGGCAATGGACAAGTGACGCGCACGCGCCGTAACGTCGCGCTGTGCCGGTAGAGTCTCTCAGCCAGGTCCTGATACTGCTGCTCGCTTCGGTGCTGGTGCTGGCGCTGGCACGGCGCATCGGCATGCCGGCGATCCTCGGCTATCTGATCGTCGGCATTGTGCTGGGGCCATTTGCATTCGCGGTGCTTCCAAAAAGCGCCCAGACACAGGCGATCGCGCAGATCGGTGTGGTGTTTCTGCTGTTCACCCTGGGACTGGAGTTCTCTTTCCCGCGCATGGTGGCGATGCGGCGCGAGGTGTTCGGGCTCGGCTCGGCCCAGACCATCGTGGTGGGCGGTGTGGGCGCGCTTGCTACGCATGCCATCGGCGTCGCCTGGCCGAGTGCGATCGTAGTGGGCGGCGCACTGGCGATGTGCTCGACTGCGATCGTGCTGCAGCAGCTCGGCGACCAGGACGAGCTCAACCGTACCCACGGCCGCCTGGCGTTCGCGGTGCTGCTGTTTCAGGACCTGGCGTTCGTACCGTTGCTGGCACTGGCCACGGTGCAGACACAGGGCTACGCGGAGTCGGGTGCGGCGCTGCTGCTGCGGCTGGTGGCGCTCGGCCTGCTCGCGTTGGTCGCGGTGCTGGCGATCGGACGCTGGTTGCTGCGGCCATTGCTGCATGTGATTGCGCACAGCCGTCTGCGCGAACTGTTCACGCTCACCGCGTTGCTGATCGTGCTGACCGCCGCCTGGGTCACCCAGCGGCTGGGGCTGTCGATGGCGTTGGGCGCGTTCCTGGCCGGCATGCTGCTCGCCGAGACCGAGTACCGGCACCAGATCGACGCCGTCATCCGGCCGTTTCGCGAGCTGCTGCTGGGATTGTTTTTCATCACCGTCGGCATGCTGCTCGATCTGAAGGTCCTGTTCGGCGACTTTCCGCGCATCGTGGGGCTGCTGCTGTTGGTGATCGCATCCAAGGCGCTGCTGTCGGCGCTGACCACGCGCGTGTTCGGCATCGATCGTTTCAAGTCGCTGCGGACCGGACTGGTGCTGGCCGGCGGCGGGGAGTTCGGCGTCGCGCTGTTGACCATCCTGGCGCGCGGGCCGGAACTGATACCGGCGCGTCCCACGCAGCTGCTGCTGGCCGTGGTGGTGCTCGGCATGATCGTCAGTCCGGTGATTATTCGCTACAACAAGCGCATCACGCGCCTGGTGCTGCGCGAACAAGGTCCGCCGACCACGGCGATTGAGCGCGAGCAGGCAGCCACCACCGAGCTGGCGCGGCGCGAGCATGTGATCGTGTGCGGCTTCGGCCGCGTCGGCGGCCACCTCACGCACGTGCTCGACTCCCAGGGCTTCGAGTACCTGGCGATCGATCTGGATCCGGCCAATGTGCGCAGCGCGCGCCAGGCCGGCGTGCCGGTGGTATGGGGCGATTGCGCCGATGAGGAGCTGCTGCGCAATCTCGGCCTGGATCTGGCGACCGTCGTGATCATCACCATTGCCGACCCGGCGGTGGCGCTGCACACCATTCGCGCGGTGCGCCGGCTGCGGGCCGATGTGCCGGTGCTGGTGCGCACCCAGGATGATTCGCGGCTCGCCGAGCTGTCGGCCGCCGGCGCTACCGAGGTGGTGCCGGAAACCTTCGAAGCCAGCCTGACGCTGCTGTCGCAGGCGCTCACGCTGCTGCAGCTGCCGGGACCGCAGGTCGCGCGCGTGGTGAATGCGCAGCGCCGGCAGCGCTATGCGACGTTGCGCACGCGTTCAGTGGCCACACCGGGCGACGCGGACGCCGAGGAATCCGCCGACCAGTTGCGTTCCGTCGTGCTGCCGCCCGGCGGCTGGGCGGTGGGGCGGCGGCTGGAGGAAATCCGGGCGCGCGGCGCCGAAGTCGCCTTCACCGCGATCCGCCGCCAGGGCATCACCGGACGAGAGCCTGATGGGCAAACCGAGTTGCGCGAAGGCGACGTGGTGGTGATTTACGGCATCCCCGAAGCCCTCGAGCATGCTGAAGCGGTGCTGCTGGCGGGGTAGCCGGATGGCCGCCGGCGGCCTCGGTGTAGAATCCCGCCCCCCATGAAGCACGAAGCCATCCAGTTTCCGACGCGCCATCATCCGCTGCGGGAAGATATCCGCGCCCTCGCGCAGCTCATGGACGAGGTGCTGCAGGAGCAGGGTGGCGCGGAACTGTGGCAGCTGTTCGAGCAGGACCGCCTGACAGCGACGCGCTGGCGCGAAGGCGTGGCGGGTGCCGGCGAGGCGCTCACGGTGCGCGTGCGCGGCCGGCCGCCGCGCGTGGCGCGCGAACTGGTGCGCGCATTCTCGGCCTGGTTTCAGCTGGTGAACGTGGCCGAGAAGGTGCACCGTATCCGGCGCCGGCGCGAGTATTTCCAGCAGGACAGCGAACGGCCGCAGCCCGGGGGCGTGGAAGACGCGTTGTCGGAGCTCAAGGATTCGGGGCTGACGCTGCCGGAGGTGCTGGCGCTGATGGCGCAGCTGTCGATCGAGCCGGTGCTGCTGGCGCACCCGATGGAGTCCACCCGGCGCACCAGCCTGCGCCGCCAGCAGCGCATCGCGACGCTGCTGCTCGAGCGCGACAACGAGACGCTGGCGCCCAACGAGCAGCGCGCGCTGCTGCAGCGCATCCGGGCCGAGGTCAGCGCCGACTGGCAGACCGAGGAGCATCCGCGCGAGCGCCTGACGGTGGCCGACGAGCGCGAGCATGCGATTTTCTACCTGGTCGAAATTCTGTACAAGATCGTTCCCGCGTTCTACCAGGAGATCGCCGCCGCGCTGGGCAAGCTGTACGGCGTGCCGGCCGAAAGCGTGGAATTGCCGGTGATCCTGCGCTTTGGCACCTGGGTCGGCGGCGACATGGAAACCTCGGCCGACGTGCACGCCAAGAGCATCCGCGACACGCTGGCGCGCGCGCAGCAGGTCATCATCAACACTTATTATGACGAGTGCCTGAAGCTGGCCCAGACGCTGTCGCAGAGCGCCAGCCGCATCGGTATATCCAGTGCGGTGATGCGCCGGGTCGAGGAATACCGCACGCTGCTGCCCGGCGCCCAGGCCATCACGCCATCACGCCACGACCGCATGCCGTATCGCGTGCTGCTCGGGCAAATCGCCGAGCGTCTACACGTCACCTACGATGGCCGTTCCAACGGCTACCAGCAGCCGGCGCAGTTTCGGGCCGATATAGCGCTGATCGCGCAGAGTCTGCTCGCCAACCGCGGCGCCAACGCCGGATATTTCCAGGTGCGGCGCTTGCTGTACCGAATCGATACCTTCGGATTTCACCTGGCAACGCTCGATGTGCGTGCGCACACCGCGGTCCATCACGCGGTGCTGGCCCAGGGCTTGGATGATCCGGGGTGGATGGCTCGCAGTGCCGCCGATCGGCACACGCGGCTGGTGGAGATCCTGGAGCGCGACGTCGGTCCGACCGGCGGCTTCGATGCGCTCGCCAAGCGCACGTTGGCGGTGTTCGATGCCATCACTCAGTGCCGCCATCGCTATGGCGCCGATGCCATCGGACTCTATATCGTCAGCGGCGTATCGCAGGCCGACGACGTGCTGGCGCCGCTGGTGCTGGCGCGCTGGGCCGGGGCTTACGACAAGAGCAAGGGCGAGGTGGCGCTCGACGTGGCGCCGCAGTTCGACCGGGTCGAGACGCTGGAGCGCTGCGGCGCGGTCATGGGCGAGCTGCTCGAGGATGGCGTCTACAAGCGTCACCTGGAAGCCCGCGGGCGGCTGCAGACCGTGCTGATCGGCTTTTCCGACAGCAACCAGGAGAGCGGCATGATCGCCTCGCGCCTGGCCGCGTACCGCGCGCAGCGCCATCTCACCGACGCGGTGCGACAGGCCAACAAACAGCACGTGCTGTTCTACAGCCGCGGCGGCAGCATTCCGCGCGGCGGCGGCCGCATCGACGCACTGCTGCGTGCCGCACCCTCCGAATCGATCAACGGCGTGCTGCACTTCACCGAGCAGGGCGAGAGCATCAGCCAGAACTACGGGCTGCGGCCGAACGCGATGCGCACCCTGGAGCGCGCCTTCAGCACGCTGGCGCTGGCGACCCTGGCGGTCAAGCGCGGTATCGCGGTGCGCGAAAGCGTCGCGCTGGCTGCGTGTGTCGGACTGGTCGCGGCTCGCAGCGCCCAGGTGTGGCGCGCCCTGATCTACGAGCAGCCGCAGTTCCTCGATTTTTTTCGCGCCGTGACGCCGATCGACGTGATCGAGCGCATGCAGATCGGCGCCAATCCGGTGCAGCGCAGCGAGCGCGGCGGTGTCGACGCCATACGGCCGGCGCTGTGGGTCCTGGCCTGGTCGCAGTCACGCCATATGCTGCCGGCCTGGTTTGGGGCCGGCGCCGGCCTGGAGTTCGCAAGGGGCGAGCGCAGCATCGAACTGCTGCGGCGCTGCTACCGGGGCTGGCCGTTCTTCCACAACCTGATCGACGATATCGAGGCCATGCTGGCGCGCGCCGATCCGGGCGTAGCGGCCCATTATGACCGGCTGGCGCCGCCGGAGCTGCGTCCCTACGGCCAGCAGCTGCGGGCCGAGTACGAGCGCAGCTGCGCGATGGTGCTTGAAGTCAAGGAGTCCATGACCCTGCTGGACACCGATCGCACACTGCAGCGGGGCATCATGGTGCGCAACCCCTCGATCGACCCGATGCACTTCATGCAGGTCGACCTGCTGGAACGCTGGCGCGCCAGCGGCCGGCAGAACCGTGAACTGTTCGAGGCGCTGCAGGCCAGCGTCAGCGGCATCGCCCGCGGCCTGCAGACCACCGGCTGACACGGCGGCGGCCGGGGCGACGCGGCGCACCGCGATGGGGCGCTGGCGGCCGGCGATCGATATAACAACTACGAACCAAGATCATAACCGCCGCAGCGTATATCCGGCCGACCGGTGACATTACAGTAGTTGTTCGCCTGCCGGAGGGTGCGCGTGTACCGATACGACCATATCGACCAGACCCTGGTGAACGAGCGGGTAGCCCAGTTCCGCGATCAGACCCGCCGGTTCCTTGCCGGCGAGCTGAGCGAGGATGAATTCCGTCCGCTGCGGCTGCGCAACGGCCTGTATATCCAGCGCTATGCGCCGATGCTGCGGGTGTCGATTCCGTACGGGCTGCTGTCCACGGTGCAGCTGCGCATGCTGGCGCACATCGCCCGCACCTACGACCGCGACTACGGCCATTTCACCACCCGCCAGAACATCCAGTACAACTGGCCGGCGCTGGAGCGCGTGCCCGATATCCTGGCCGATCTGGCGAGCGTGCAGATGCACGCCATCCAGACCAGTGGCAACTGCATCCGCAATATCACCTCCGATCACCTGGCGGGCGTTGCGCCCGATGAGATTGCCGATCCGCGGCCGTACTGCGAGATCATCCGCCAGTGGGCTGCGCTGCATCCTGAATTCAGCTACCTGCCGCGCAAGTTCAAGATCGCGGTGACCGCATCGCCGGCCGATCGGGCCGCGGTCGAGATTCACGATGTCGGTGTGCGCCTCAGGCGCGGCAGTAAGGGCGAGATCGGATTTGAAATTCTTGCCGGCGGCGGCCTGGGCCGCACGCCGATTCTAGGCAAGGTGATCCGCCGTTTCCTGCCCGAGGCCGATCTGCTGGCATACCTTACGGCGATCCTGCGGGTCTACAACCGCTACGGTCGGCGCGACAACATCCATAAAGCGCGCATCAAGATCCTGCTGCGCGCATTGGGAGCGGAGGAGTTCACGCGCCAGGTGGAGCAGGAGTTCAGGGCTGGGCGGGAGTTCGCCCCGAGCCTCGCCGCACAGGAAGTCGAGCGCATGCGCGGCTTCTTCGCGCCGCCGCTGTACCAGGCGATCGACGATAGCACGCCGGCTATCGGCACTAGCAGTTCCGGCAACCCGGCTTATGACGCCTGGCTGCGCTACAACACCCGTCGCCACAAGGTAACGGGCTATCGCGTGGTGTTCGTGTCGCTGAAGAAGCATGGCGAGGCTCCCGGAGACATGAGCGGGGAGCAGATGGATGCGCTGGCCGGGCTGGCCGATCGCGTGAGCTTCGGCCTGGTGCGTGTCACCCACGACCAGAATCTGGTGCTGGCCGACGTACCGCAATCAACGCTGCCTGGGGTGTGGCGCGAGCTCGATGCGCTCGGGCTCGCCACGCCGAATATCGGCACGCTGACCGATATGATCTGCTGCCCTGGGCTGGACTTCTGCAGCCTCGCCAATGCCGGGTCGATCGACGTCGCCAAGCAGATACATGCCCGCTTCGACGACCTGGATTATCTCTACGACCTGGGGCCGGTCGAGATCAAGATGTCCGGTTGCATGAATGCATGCGGCCACCACCACATCGGCCACATTGGAATTCTCGGCGTCGATAAGCACGGCAAGGAGTGGTATCAGATCACTATTGGCGGCTCATCCACCGGCCCCGCGGCGCTCGGCGAAGTCATCGGTCCATCGGTGCCCAAGGACCAGGTGGCCGACACCATTGCCCGGCTGCTCGAGGTGTACGTGCGCGAGCGGCTTGGGGACCACGAACGCTTCGTCGATGCGGTGCGGCGCATCGGCATCGAACCATTCCAGGAGCGCGTGTATGAGACGCATCATTCGGCGGCGTGAGCTGGTTGCCGACGACGCGCGCTACGCTGGCGAGGAGAGCGCTCCTGGCACCCGGATGGTGCAGCCGGTGGCGCAATTCATCGCCGCGCTGGGCGCCGGGCAGGCGAGCGGCTCGGCGGCAGCCGTCCTCATCGGCCCGGCGGATGAGGTCGAGGTACTGGCCCCGCACCTGGCGCGGCTGAACCTGATCGTCGTGGAATTCCCCAAGATCGGCGAAGGCCGCGGCTACAGCCAGGCTCGAATGCTGCGCCAGCGCTACGGTTACACGGGCGAGCTGCGCGCCCGTGGCGCGATCAAGCGCGATCAGCTGTTTTTCCTCGCGCGCTGCGGCTTCGACAGTTTCGATCTCGATCCTGCCGAGGACCTGCAAGCCTCGCTCGGCTCCTTCAACGACTTCAGCGTTGCCTACCAGGATGGCAGCGACGCGGTGGTGCAGGTGCGGCGGCGCGCCGGCGCGGCCTGAAGCGGCCGCGTTACACCTTTTTACAGCGATTCCGCGTTTGTCTGACGGCACTTGTCGGTGCGGACCGCCGGCCGGGGCCGCGGCGGTTTGCGTTATCATGGCACGGCATTCCTCAGCATCGGCTGGGCGTAAGGTACGACACATGAATGCGCCACCGTGAGCGGGGTTATCGTGCAGGATGGGACCGGGCCGGTTACGAATCTTGAACGGCTGAGCGAATCTACGTCGCCCGCAGATCCCGTGCTGCTGGGCGATGCGGGCGCGGTCAAGGCACTGGCCGCGGGCCGCATCGGCGACCCGTTCGCGCTCCTCGGCCCGCATCCATCGGCGCACGGCACCGTGGTGCGCGCCTACCTGCCACCGGCGGAAGCGGTCGCGGCGATCGATCGCAGCGGCGTGGTGCTGGCAACGCTGCAGCCGCTGCCAACCCCGGGCCTGTTCGCCGGCATCATTCCTACCGGCTCGGCCTATCGGTTGCGTATCCACTGGCCCGGCGGGCGGCTGCAGGAAACCGAGGATCCGTATTCCTTCGGTTTGCTGCTGGGCGAACTCGACATTTATCTGCTGGCCGAAGGCAGCCATCTCGAATTGGGCCACTGCCTCGGCGCCCAGCCGCGCAGCATCGAAGGCATTGCCGGCGTGCGATTCGCCGTCTGGGCGCCCAATGCCCAGCGCGTCTCGGTGGTTGGCGACTTCAACGTCTGGGACGGGCGGCGACACCCGATGCGCAAACGGGTCGAGGCCGGGGTGTGGGAACTGTTCATCCCGCGGCTGCCGGCCGGCACGCTCTACAAGTACGAAATTCTCGGGCCGCATGGACTGCTACCGCTCAAGGCCGATCCGGTGGCGCTGCAGGTCGAGCCACCGCCGAGCACTGCCTCGGTGGTGCCCGATGCGACGCCGTTTCGCTGGAGCGATGCGAACTGGCTCGAGGCCCGCAGCGCCAACAATGCGCTGCTGCACTCGCCGTTGTCGATTTACGAGGTCCACGCCGCATCGTGGCGCCGGGTGGACGCGCAGGGCGGGCGGTCACTGAACTGGGACGAACTCGGCGATCAGCTGATCGCCCATGTCATCGGCCTGGGCTTTACCCACATCGAACTGCTGCCGGTCATGGGGCACCCGTTCAGCGGCTCCTGGGGCTACCAGGTACTCAGCCAGTACGCACCGCAGGCCACGTTCGGCGAGCCGAGTGCGTTTGCGCGATTCGTTGATCGCTGTCATGCCGCCGGTGTCGGGGTGATCCTCGACTGGGTGCCGGGGCACTTTCCCACCGACGCGCATGGGCTGGCATGGTTCGACGGCACCGCGTTGTACGAGCACACCGATCCGCGCGAGGGGTTTCATCAGGAGTGGAATACCGCGATTTACAATCTCGGTCGACGCGAGGTGCACGCCTTCCTGGTATCGAGCGCGCTGCACTGGATCGAGCGCTATCACGTCGATGGACTGCGGGTCGACGCGGTGGCCTCGATGCTGTATCGCGACTACGCGCGGCGCGAGGGCGAGTGGATTCCGAACAAATATGGCGGCCGGGAGAACATCGAGGCCATCGAATTCCTGCGGCACCTGAACGACGCCGTGGCGCAGCGCTTCCCGGGAGTGCTGATGATCGCCGAGGAATCCACGGCCTGGCCCGGGGTGACGCGCTCGAGCCAGGACTGGGGCCTGGGTTTCTCCTATAAGTGGAACATGGGTTGGATGCACGACACGCTGCGCTACATGAAGCTCGATCCGGTGCACCGCTCCTACGATCACCACGATATGACCTTCGGCCTGCTGTATGCGTTTTCCGAGCGTTTCGTGCTGCCGCTCTCGCACGACGAGGTGGTGCACGGCAAGGGCTCGCTGATCGGCCGCATGTCCGGGGATACCTGGCAGCGGTTTGCGAACCTGCGCGCCTACTTCGCTTTCATGTGGACCCAGCCCGGGAAAAAGCTGCTGTTCATGGGCGGTGAATTCGGCCAGGACTGGGAATGGAATCACGACGGCCAGCTGGATTGGCTGGCGCTGGAACATCCGCTGCACCGCGGCGTGCAGCAGCTGGTGGGCGATCTGAACCGCCTGTATCGCGAGCAGCCGGCGCTGCACGTGTTCGATTGCGACAGCGCGGGCTTTCGCTGGATCATCGCCGACGACAACAGCAACAGCATCTACGCCTACTATCGCCAGGGACACGCCGATTCGGCGCCGGTCATTGCGATCTGCAATTTCACGCCGGTGCCGCGCCTGCACTACCGGCTGGGTGCGCCGCGCGCTGGAGTGTGGCGCGAGATCCTGAACACCGATTCGGAAATCTACGGCGGCTCCAACCTGGGCAACGGCGGGCGGCTGGAGAGCAGCACCACGCCTTCGCACGGACAGCCATTCTCACTCGAACTAACGCTACCGCCCCTGGCCACGGTATTGTTGCGCCACGGGGGCTGATTGATATTGTAAGGATCACCGTGCATGCCTTCCGACCTGCCGACCTCCGCCCTAGCCGGTGCCCCGTATCCGCTGGGTGCATCCTGCGGACCCGAGGGCTGCAATTTTGCCGTGTTTGCCGAAAATGCCGAGCAGGTCGAACTGTGCCTGTTTGACGCCAGCGGTCGCCAGGAACTGCGTCGGCTGGTACTGCGCGAATGCACTGACGGGGTCTGGCACGGCTACCTCGACGCGCTAGCTCCCGGCCAGTTGTACGGCTTTCGCGCGCACGGGCCCTACCTGCCCGAGCAGGGCCATCGCTACAACGTCAACAAGCTGCTGCTCGATCCCTACGCGCGCAAGCTTGGCGGCGCGCTGCGCTGGAGCGACGCGCTGTACGGCTACCGCCTTACCTCGCCGCGCGCCGACCTGTCGTTCGATCGGCGCGATAGCGCCTTTGCCATGCCCAAGGCGGTGGTGACGCAGGATCGCTTCGACTGGGGCGATGACCGCCCGCCGCGCACCCCCTGGAACGACACCATCATCTACGAGACGCACCTGCGCGGCCTGACGATGCGGCTGCCGGACATTCCGGAGCCGCTGCGCGGCACCGCGGCGGCGCTCGGCCACGAGCGTACCGTGGGCTATCTGAAGAGCCTGGGCGTGACCGCCATCGAACTGCTGCCCATCCATGCCTTCGTCAACGATCGGGTGCTCTGCGAACGCGGTCTGGGCAACTACTGGGGCTACAACTCGCTGGCGTTCTTCGCCCCCGAGCCGCGCTATCTGTCCGACGGCAACCTGTCGGAGCTCAAGACAGCCATCAAGGCGCTGCATGCGGCCGGCATCGAAGTGCTGCTCGACGTGGTCTACAACCACACCGGCGAGGGCAGCGAACTGGGGCCTACGCTGAGCATGCGCGGGCTCGACAATGCCGCCTACTACCGGCTGCTGCCGGACAACATGCGCCGCTGCGTCAACGACACCGGCACCGGCAACACCGTTAATTTCTCGCACTCGCGCGTGATCCAGCTGACGCTGGATTCATTGCGCTACTGGGTGCAGGAATTTCACGTCGACGGTTTTCGCTTCGATCTGAGCGTGACCCTGGGGCGCGAACAAAACGGCTACGATCCGGGCTCGGGTTTCTTCGACGCGCTACTGCAGGATCCGACACTGGCGCGCGTCAAGCTGATCGCCGAGCCCTGGGACCTGGGCCCGGGCGGCTACCAGCTCGGCAATCATCCGGCCGGCATGGCGGAATGGAACGACAAGTTTCGCGACGACGTGCGCCGCTTCTGGCGCGGGGATTCGGGTTTGCGTGGAGCGCTGGCCGCGCGGCTGCAGGGCTCGGCCGATCTGTTCGATCACCACGGGCGCCGTCCGTGGGCATCGCTGAACTTCATCACCGCGCATGACGGGTTTACGCTGCAGGACTGGGTGAGCTACCAGCACAAGCATAACGAGGCGAACGGCGAGGAAAATCGCGACGGCACCGACAATAACGTCAGCAGCAACTGGGGTGTCGAGGGAACGACCGATGACGCGGTGATCCAGGCGACGCGGGAGCGCGTCAAACGCTCTATCCTGGCAACGCTGCTGTTCTCGCACGGCACGCCGATGCTGCTTGGTGGCGATGAATTCGGCCGTACCCAGCACGGCAACAACAACGCCTATGCGCAGGACAACGATGTGTCATGGTTCGACTGGGCGCAGGCGCTGTCGCCCGCGGGCGTCGAGCAGCGGGCCTTTGTGACGCGGCTGATCCAGTTGCGGCGCGAGCTGTGCAGCTTGCGCAGCGATTACTACCAGCACGGGCGCATCGAGCCGCTGCCTCAAGTGCGCGACATCGAGTGGTTCGACGAAAGCGGCGACATCATGCGCGACGAGGACTGGCAGTACACCGAAGGCCGGCTGCTGAGCGTGCGGCGCGCGCGCCGGCTGGATTTAGGCAGGGTGGAAGTGAGCCTGCTGTTGACCAACAACACCTCCGACTTGCACAGTTTTCAGCTGCCGGATCCGAGGTTTCGCTGGCAACTGCGCCTCAATACCGCCGACGTGCACAGCACCGATCAGGAAATAGAACGCGCGGCGATCGACGTGGCGCCGCACAGTGTGCAGCTGCTCGCCGCAATCGTCGCGGCGACTGCAGCCGATGATGTTCCGGCGGCGATCAGCAACCCGGCATTGCCCGAGAGCGCAACCGCAACCGTCACTGCCGATCAGTAGCGGGCAGCAGCGCCAGCAATGCCTGCGCCAGCGTATCGATGTGCGCCTCGGTATGCGCCGCGGACAGAAAGCCGACTTCGAAGGCGCTCGGCGCCAGATAGATGCCACGTTCGAGCAGCGGATGAAACAGCGCGGCGAAGCTCGCGCCCGCATCGGCGGGCAGGCTCAGCGGCGTGCGCATCGGTGTGATCGGGGCGCCGGCCCTGGAGCTGCAGATCCAGAACACCGAGCCGGCGCGCTGAATGGCGAGTCCGGGCACGCCACTGAGCCCGCGCTCCAGTCGGGCGCCTAGCTCCTCGAGCTGCTGGTACACGCTGCCATCCGCCAGGCGCTGCAAGGTTGCCAATCCGGCGCACATCGCCAGTGGGTTGGCGCTCAGGGTGCCGGCCTGGTAGACCGGACCGGCGGGCGCCACCAGTTCCATCAGCTCGCGGCGACCGCCATAGGCGCCAACCGGGAAACCGCCGCCGATCACCTTGCCGTAGGTCGTAAGGTCGGGGCGGATGCCGCTGACGCCGGCATAGCCCTGGAACGACAGCCTGAAACCGGAGATCACTTCGTCGAAGATCAGCAGCGCACCGTGGGCGCGCGCGAGCCGGGCGACCGCCTGCAGGAACTGCGGCCGTTGCGGCAGCAGGCCGTAGTTTGCCGGCAGCGGCTCGATGATGATCGCGGCGATCTCGCCCGCGTGGCGCGTCAACAGCGCCTCGAGTGCCGCCTCATCATCGAGCGGCGCGATCAGCGTCTGCTGCACCACGTCGGGCGCCAGCCCGGCGCTGTCGGGTAGCGGTGCCTCGGCCAAGCCGGAACCGGCGCGCAGCAGCATCGAATCGGTGTGGCCGTGGTAGCAGCCTTCGAATTTCAAAATCTTGGAACGGCCGCTGGCCGCGCGCGCCACGCGCAGCGCCGACATGACCGCTTCGGTTCCGGAATTGACGAATCGAATGCTCTCCACCCAGGGAACACGGCCGGTGATCAACTCCGCGAGCTCCAGGCTGTACGGCTCAGCGGTGCCGAGACTCCAGCCGCGAGCCAGCGCGGTTTCGGCCGCCCGCCGGACGCCGCGGTCGGCGTGACCGAGGATCAGCGGCCCGAAGGCCATGCAGAAGTCGAGGTATTCGCGGCCGTCGACATCATGCAGGCAGGCGCCGGCGCCGCCGGTCATGAAGCGCGGTGTGCCGCCGACGCCGCGAAAAGCGCGCACCGGGGAATGCACGCCCCCCGGTGAGACGCGCCGCGCACGCAGGAACAGCTCCTCGGAGCGGCTGCCGCCGCTCAAGCCGACAACCAGTCGCGCGCATAGCGCGCTCCGTAGGTGATGATCATGCTCGCGCCGGCGCGGCGAAACGCGATCAGGATTTCCCGATGCAGTGCCGCGCGGTTGGCCAGACCCATGGCGGCGAGGGCTTCGAGCGCCGCAAATTCGCCGCTCACGTGATACACCGCCCAGGGCTTGCGGATCTCCCGCGACAGTTCACGCAATAAATCAAGATACGGCAAGCCGGGTTTGACGATCAGGATATCGGCGCCCTGCGCAGCGTCGCGCTCGGCACACAGCCAGGCGTCGTTTGGGCGCGCCGGATCGAGCTGGTAGCTGGCACGGTCCTTGAGCATCGAGCCGGATTTAGGCGCCGAGTCCGCCGCGACGCGAAACGGGCCGTACAGCGTCGAATGAAACTTGACCGCGTAGCTCATGAGAACGGTGCGCGCAAGTCCCGCGCCGTCAAGCGCGCCGCGGATGGCCGCCACCCGACCGTCCATCATGTCACTCGGGGCGACGCAGTCGGCGCCGGCGTGGCTGTAGGCCAGCGCCGCCTGCACCAGTTCCGCGACGCTGGCATCGTTGTCCAGGTGATCGCCCTCGGCAGCGAGCACGCCGCAGTGACCGTGCGGGGTCGAGGAGCACAGACACACGTCGGTAGCGAGCCAGATGTCGCGGCCAAAGCGCGCCTTAAGCGAGCGCACCTGGCCGGCGGTGAATGACCAGTCGATTTGGCGCTCGCTGCGCGCCTGCGGAACGCCAAACAGCAGGAACTTGCTGACCCCGGCCTCAAGGTCCTGCTCCACCTGTCGCAGCAGCGATTCGCTGGTCTCCTGTTGCACTCCGGTGAGGCCGGGCACGGCTTGTGGAGCTGCGATTGCCTCGGCGACGAACAGCGGCTGGATCAGCTGGTCGAGCTGTACGTGGACCTCGCGTGTGAGGGCACGGACATGCTCATCTTGACGCAAGCGGCGCAGGTCGAGAGAACTCATACGGTGCAATAGGAATCGAAGTGAAGCCCCAGGCCAATAGTCTGCCGCGACGCCGCGCGCCGGCGGTCACGCATTGTCACATGCAGCGTACCGGCGTCACGGCCCGCGATAGCGGCAACCCTCCGGGGACTGAACTTATAAGCCAATGTTATGAGACCGGCGAGCACAATTGCGCCCTATGCCGACCGCCGCTGGTCACAAAACAACACTCAATTCGGCGCTGGCTGCCAAGGCTGCCGCCAGTCTTGCGCTGCTGCGCCAGGCGGTCGATGCGTACGGCCGCGTGGTCTATGCCAGTAGCCTGGGCGCCGAAGCAATGGTGCTGACCGACCTGATCTGGATGCATGTACCCGGCATCGACATCGTCAGTATCGATACCGGGCGATTGCCCGAGGAGACGCTGACGCTGCTGGAGCGCCTGGAGCGCCGCTACCAGCGCCGCATCAAGCTGTATTACCCGGATGCGCAGGCGGTGCAGAGCTACGTGCGCGAGCACGGCATCAATGGCTTCTATAACGGCCTCGGCGAGCGCATCAGCTGCTGCCAGATCCGCAAGGTCGAGCCCTTCATCAGGGCCGTCGCCGGCTATGGCGCCTGGGTGACGGGCGTGCGGCGCGAACAATCCGAGCAGCGCTCTGCAGCGCAGCCGATAGCCCGGGACGAGCAGTCCCGGCTGCCGAAGATCAGCCCGCTGCTCGACTGGACGCAAGCTGACGTCTGGAGCTACATCCGCGTGCATCAGCTCTACTACAGCCCGCTGCACGATCGCGGCTATCCGAGCATCGGCTGCGCGCCGTGCACCCGCGCCATCGAGCCCGGACAGGACCATCGCGCCGGCCGCTGGTGGTGGGAGAACCCGGATTCGCGCGAATGCGGCCTGCATCCGCGCCAGCTCACGCGCACTACGCACGCGGCCCCGTAGCGGCGCGGCCGGCCGCGTCAAGCGCTGCCCGATCGGCTAAAGTCCGTCCATGGATTACCTGCCGGTGTTCCTCAACCTGCGCGATAAGCTGGCCCTGGTGGTGGGCGGCGGCGCCGTGGCCAGCCGCAAGGTCGAACTGCTGCTGAAAGCCCACGCGCGCGTGCGGGTGGTGGCGCCGCGGCTGCATTCCGATCTGGCGCTGTATCGCGACGCCGGACGCATCGAACATCTGGGCTACCAGTTCGAGCCGCGTCATTTCGACGGCGCTGTATTCGCGATTGCCGCCACCGACAGTAGCGAAGTCAACCAGGCGGTGGCGACCGCCGGCGCCGCGCGCGGCATTTTCGTCAACGTCGTGGATGATGGGGCCATATCATCGGCAGTGATGCCGGCGATCGTTGATCGCTCGCCGCTGCTGGTCGCGATAGCAACCTCGGGACAATCGCCAACACTGGCGCGCCGGGTACGCGCCCAGCTGGAGGCGCTGCTGCCCGAGCGGCTGGGGGAGCTCGCCCGGCTGGCCGGGTCAGCGCGCGAGCGCGTACAGCGCGCGCTGCCCGATGTTCAGCGGCGGCGGCGGTTCTGGGACGGGTTGTTCGCGGGCAGCATTGCCAGCAAGGTGTTTGCCGGCAGCACGCGCGAAGCGCAGCAGCTGCTGGACGCCGAGCTGCGCGCCGCCACCGATGGTACGCCCCAGGCACGCGGCGAGGTGTATCTGATCGGCGCCGGGCCTGGCGACCCGGACCTGCTGACGCTGCGCGCGTTGCAGCTGCTGCAACAGACCGACGTCGTGCTCTACGACCGGCTCGTGAGCCCGGCGGTACTCGAGCGCGTGCGACGCGACGCCGAGCGCATCTTCGTCGGCAAGGAATCGGGCCGGCACCGCGCGACGCAGGAGCGGATTCATGCGCTGCTGCTCGAGTATGCCGGACGCGGATTGCGCGTGGCGCGCCTCAAGGGCGGGGATCCTTTCATCTTCGGACGCGGCGGCGAGGAACTCGATCTGTTGCAGCGCGCCGGTATTCCGGTGATCGTGGTACCGGGCATCACTGCGGCCCTGGGTGCCGCGGCCGCCGCGGGGCTGCCGCTGACTCAGCGCGGCCTGGCGCCGTCGGTCACTTTCGTTACCGCAACCGGCGACGGCGCGGAACGCCTGGACTGGCGCTCGCTCGCCGCGCCGGTGCAGACCGTGGTGTTCTACATGGGCGTGGCGCAGCTGCCGCGGATCGTCGAGCTGCTGCGCGCGCACGGCGCGGAGGCCGACCGCCCGGCCGCGATCGTGGAGCAGGCGACCATGCCCGGCCAGCGGGTCATCGCCGGCTGTCTGGGCGACATCAGCGCACAGGCGCACAGCGCGCAAGTGGCGGCGCCGGCGCTGCTGATCGTCGGTGAGGTGGCGCGGCGCGCCGCCCGCTCGGTCGATCCGGTGCACAGCATGCTCGGCACTGCGGCCGGCAAGTCATGAACGTCGCCAGCGGCTTCGTCGATGCCGTGGGCAACACGCCGCTGATCCGACTGCGTCGCCTCAGCGATGAGACCGGCTGCGAGATCCTCGGCAAGGCGGAATTCATGAATCCGGGCGGCTCGGTCAAGGATCGTGCGGCGCGCGCGATCGTGCTCGATGCCGAACGGCGCGGACAGCTCAAGCCCGGCGGTACGGTGGTGGAGGGCACCGCGGGCAACACCGGCATTGGCCTGGCGCATGTCTGCAACGCGCGCGGCTACCGCTGCGTCATCGTGATGCCGGACAACCAGTCGCCGGAAAAATACGCATTGATCGAGGCCCTCGGAGCCGAGGTGCGCCGCGTCAAGGTGGTACCCTACAGCGACCCGAATCATTATCAGAAGACCGCCGGCAGGCTGGCGCAGGAACTACCGAACGCGATCTGGAGCAATCAGTTCGATAACACCGCCAATCGCCGCGCCCATGTGGAGACCACGGGTCCGGAAATCTGGCAGCAGACCGACGGGCGCATCGACGCCTTCGTGGCCGCGAGCGGCACCGGCGGCACCGTGGCGGGCGTGTCGGAGTACCTGAAGTCGCGCAACTCCAGGGTACGCACCGTGCTGGCCGATCCGCCCGGCAGCTCGCTGTATGAATTCATCCGCCACGGCGTGGTCAAAGCCACCGGCAGCGGCTCGATCACCGAGGGCATCGGCATCGGACGTATCACCGCCAACATGCAGGATGCACCGATCGACGATGCGGTGCATGTGGAGGACGTCGACACAGTGAGCTACGTCTACCGCTTGTTGCGTGAGGAGGGGCTGTTCGTGGGTAGCACCAGTGGCGTCAACGTCGCTGCCGCGGTGCAAGTGGCGCGCGATCTGGGACCGGGTCACATCGTGGTCACGGTGCTGTGCGACACCGGCTCGAAGTACCTGTCGCGGCTGTTCAATCGCGACTGGCTGGCGCAGAAGGGCATGCTGCAGGCCGCAGGTCTGGCGGCCGCACCACCATGAACTGCTGCAGAAGCGCGTTGCTGGTGGCGGGCATGCTGGCCGCAGTGCCGGCGCATGCACAGTGGGTGTCGCGCACCGTCGACGGGATCATGGGTACGCGCATCTACGTCGAGATCTGGGCCGATGACCCCGCCAAGGGTGAGGCGGCAATCGATGCGGTGATGGATGAGATGCGGCACATCGACGAGACCATGAGCACCTACAAGCCAACCAGCGAGGTGTCCAAGGTCAACGCGCTCGCGGCCAAGCAGCCGGTGCCGATCAGCCTGGAACTGTTCAAGCTGCTGGCTACGGCGCTGGAATACTCGCGCATCACGGAAGGCGCATTCGACATCACGTACGCCAGTGTCGGCTACATGTACAACTTTCGCGAACGCAAGCGACCGACCGAACAGCAGATCGCGGCGGCATTGCCAGCGGTCAATTACCGGCACGTGCTGCTCGACGCCAAGACCCAAACGGTGCGCTTTTCCCAGCCGGGCGTGCGCATCGATCTGGGCGGGATCGCCAAGGGTTATTCGGTGGATTGCGGCATCGAAATACTGCTGGCACGCGGCTATAAGCACGCGCTGGTAAATGCTGGCGGCGACAGTCGCGTGATCGGCGATCGTTTCGGCCGTCCGTGGGTGGTGGGCATCCGACATCCGGATCACCCCGATCAGGTCATTACGCGCATTCCGCTGGTGGATGCGGCATTTTCCACCTCGGGCGACTACGAGCGCTATTTTGACGAGGACGGCGTGCGCTATCACCACATCATCGATCCGCACACCGGCCATTCGGCCAGCAAAGTGCGCAGCGCCACCGTCATCGCGCCGACCGCGACCCGGACCGACGGGCTGTCCAAGACCGCGTTCGTGCTCGGGCCCGAGGAGGCCATGAGGATCTACGACAAGCTCGATGACGTCGACGCGGTGCTGGTGACCCCGGACGGGCGCATCCTGTATTCCAAGGGTCTGCAGCCGGGCGCAGCCGTGGCGCCGGATGCTGCCACCCCGCCGACGGCTATCCCTCCGGCGGCCCCGAGCACGCACTGACGCATCAGAAATGTCGGTAGAAGCCGATCGTCAGGCCACGCGGCAGAATCTGCACCATGACCGGCGTCTCGCGTTGGGCGGCCCAGTAGCCCGCCCCAGTGCCGAGCGCCCAGCCGGCGATGGTATCGCTCTGCCAGTGGTCCTGGTGTTTCAGGCGGGCCAGCGCATCGTAAAGCGGCAACACTTCCAGCGCCCAGATCCAGGGCTCGGTATGGGCGTAGTGCAGGATGATCGGCGTCACGAAGCTCGCCTGCAGGGTCACCTGTCCGCTGGGAAAGCTATCGCAGCAGCTGCCCTGGAACCATTTGTCGGGGCCGAGGTTCTGGTTCGGGCGCGCGCGGCTGAAGGAATACTTGAGCACCTCGGCGCTGATCTCGGATACTACCGACGCGTCGACTGACTGCCACAGCGTATGTCCGAAGCCGTCGTAGTCGTCGCCGAGCCAGAAGGCGCCGCCGGCTTCAAAGATGAGCACCCCGTATTCCAGCCCCTGTTCGTAGCGCGTTGCCCAGATGCCATGATTGTCGTAGGTCCATTCATGATCGATACCCAGTGGTCCGCCGCCGGCCTGCGATGGCGCAGGGCGCAGCGCGAACAGCGACAGCGCGACGATCGCAAGTGCTTCCGGGGTACGCATTGCTCGTCTGGTTGCTCCGGGCTGGCAAGTCACGGCATCCGACATATCCGCTCCGTCCCTGGGGTGGCAGCCGCGGCATCATAGCAAGGCCTCGGCGCGGACATCGCACGGAGAAAATGCAGATGAGCATGCGAATCATTGCCTGTGACCGCTCTTACGCCGGCGCCATCCTGGCGATCCTGAACGAGGCCATCGAAAACTCGACCGCACTATTCGATTATCGCCCGCGCACTCCGGCCGCGATGGACGCGTGGTTCGATGCCAAGGAACAGGCGCGCTATCCCGTCATCGGTGTGGTCGATGCGGCCGACCAGCTGTTGGGCTTCGCTTCCTTCGGCGCCTTTCGCGCGTGGCCGGCCTATAAATACAGCGTTGAACACTCGCTTTATGTGGAGCGCGCACATCGCGGCCGCGGTATCGGCAAGCTGCTGCTGGCTGAACTGATCGCGAGCGCGGCGCGCCAGGATTATCACATGTTGATCGGCGGCATCGACGCGCAGAATGCTGCCAGTATCGCGCTGCACCAGCGACTCGGCTTCGAGCAGTGCGCGCACATCCGGCAGGCCGGCTTCAAGTTCAATCGCTGGCTGGATCTGGTGTTCTATCAGCTGCTGCTGAAGACGCCCGCGCATCCCCTCGACGGTTAGTCGATGCGATACCACGCCAGCCGGGCGCCGGCGGCGATCAGGATTGCCCCGCCGATGCGCTCGAGCAGGTCGGAAAAGCGCGTCACGGCAAACGTTCGGGCGCCGGCGACCAGCGCGGCGTACGAACTTAGCACAATGAATTCGATCGCTACCGAACTTACGCCCAGCAGCAGTATCTGCTGCGGGACGCTGCCTGCCGGGTTGATGAATTGCGGCAGCAGGGCGATGAAGAACACCAGCGCCTTCGGGTTGGCCGCCTGCACGATGAACGCGCGGACAAAAATCCGCTCGGCATTGGCGGCCGGGCGCTGCGCGGCGGCGCCGTGTCCGCCGGCGTGCGCCAGCAGCATCCGCAACCCGAGCCACACCAGGTAGGCGGCGCCGGCCCATTTCAGCGCGCTGAACACCACGTGCGATGCCACGATCACGGCCGCGATGCCGGTTGCCGACAGCGCGAAGTACATGGTGTTGCCGGCCAGAATGCCCGCGGTGGCGCGGGTCGCCGACGGAAAGCCGCGACGCAGCGCCGTGGACAGCACCAACAGGACCGCCGGACCGGGAATCATGCAGAGCGCGATTTCCGTGAAACAGAACAAAAGCCAGGTTGCTAATGTCATAGCCTCATCATGCAGGCTATGCTGCCTGTCTGGCCACAGTGTTTTGAGGTGCCTATGCGACGCTACCTGCTGCTGCTCCCGGGTCCGTTACTACTGGGATCGCTACTGCTGGGATCGCTGCTGTTGGCTGCGGCTGGACCGGCGCGCGCTGCCGACTGGGTCGAGGGCAGGAACTACGCTCTGCTCCGGCCGGCGCTGCCGACATCGGTGGCGCCCGGCAAGGTGGAGGTCACGGAGGTATTCTCCTACGCCTGCCCGGCCTGTAACCGTTTCTATCCGGTCGTGGACCGGCTGCGCTCGGCATTGCCGGCCAATGTCGAGTTCGACTTCGTGCCGGCCGCCTTCCGTGCCGATGAGGACTGGCCGATGTTTCAGCGCGCGTTCTACACCGCGCAGGCTCTGGACATCGACAAGCGAACCCACGATGCCATGTTCGACGCGGTGTGGAAGACCGGTGAACTGGCGGTATTTGATCCACGCACGCAGCGCCTCAAGCTGCCCGCCCCGGGTATCGAGGATGCGGCCCGGTTCTATGCACGTGTGGCCGGCGTGAAGCCCGAGACCTTCGTCGCCACTGCGAATTCGTTCGGCGTCGACGTCAAGATTCGCCAGGCCGATCAGTTCATCAAGGCGGCGCAGGTCGCTGAGACGCCGACCATCATCGTCAACGGCAAGTACCGCGTTACCCTGGGTGCCGCCGGCGGTGATGAACAAGTGATCGAATTGGTCAAATACCTGGTGGCGCAGGAGAGCCCGAGTCACCCGGCGCCGAAGCCGCACTGAGTGCAGCGCAGGAGTTTCGCTGTGAAGGAACTCACCGGTCCGAAGCTGTCGCGGCGCGACGCGGCCACGCTGACACTGGCGGCGGGAGTCGGCGCGCTGTGCGCGTCGCGCTCATTCGCCGCAGCGTCTGCGGCACTGATCACCAAGGCGATTCCATCGAGCGGCCAGCGCTTGCCGGTGATCGGGATCGGGACCAACGCCTTCAGCGAGGCCAAGCACGACGAGCTGCGCCCGGTGCTCAAGCGCATGGTCGAGCTGGGCGGCTCGGTGATCGATACCGCTCCGGCGTACGGCGAGAGCGAGCAGGTCATCGGCGAGCTGGTCGCCGAGTTGGGGATCCGCGACCGCATCTTTCTTGCCACCAAGCTGACCGCCGGAGCGATGGCCCCGGCACCAGTGGACACCCTGCAGCGCTCGTTCGAGCGCCTGAAAACCGATCACCTGGATCTGCTGCAGGTTCACAACCTGCAGGGCGTCGAGCAGCTCTGGCCGCAGCTGATCGAGTGGCAGCGGGCAAGGAAAATCCGCTACATCGGCATGACCACGTCCGTGGCCAGCGATCACCCGAGGATGATCGAGCTGATGCGCAAGTTTCCCGTGGACTTTGTGCAGGTGGACTATTCGATCGCCAATCGCGACGCGGCGACGAGCGTGTTTCCGGCGGCGCTCGAGCGCAGGATCGCGGTCATCGCCAACGTGCCGTTCGGTGGCCGTTCGGGCGCGAACCTGACTCAGAGCCAGAACCGACCGCTGCCGCCGTTCGCCGCCGAATTTGGTGCCAGCGACTGGCCACAACTGCTGTTGAAATACGTCGTGTCGCATCCGGCCGCGACCTGCACCATCGCTGGCAGCACCAAGGTCGAGCACCTCGAGGACAACCAGGCGGCCGCTCGCGGCGTTCTGCCCGATGCCGCCGGCCGGCGACGCCTCGAGCAGTACTGGGACGCCCAGGCTTAGGCAATGCGGTGCGCATTGCGCTTGGACTGCGCTTAGCGGCGACTGGCCTGATAGGCGCGCCAGCCGCCGTGGTGGCTGATGTCCAGCGCACCGCCGGTAGCATGCGACTCACACAAAAAACCGCTCACCTCGCGGCCGTCGGCGAGGGTCAGCTTGCCGATCGCGAGCGGCGCCGGGATGCCGGCGACGAAACTGCCGAACGCCGCACTGGGCACCGACCACAGCTCCACGTCGATGGCGGCGCCCTGGGCGGCGACGCGTACCAGGCCCGGACGATCGGGTGGCCCGCCGGGCAGGGCATAGAGACGATAGTTCGGAGCCGTGACTGTGCGCTCGAGCAGCGCGGCGCCGCGTTCGAGCAACTGGTGATTCAACGGCAGTCCCTGCAGGTGCGCACCGCAGACCGCCACGGCAATGCCGTCCGTCAACGCCGGCCAGTCGAAAGGCGGCGCCGGACCGAGCGCGATCGGCAAGGCACCGAGCGTGGCCGGGTTCGATCGATGCAGCCTTGCGGCCAGACGCAGCAGCAGGTAATCGCTCCATGCGGGAGCGACCAGTGTCACACCAAATGGCAGCCCGGCGCGGGTGAAACCGGCAGGCACGGCCACCGCCGCCAGATCCAGCAGGTTGACGAAATTGGTATAGATGCCCAGCTGCGTATTGAGTCGTACCGGGTCGGCTTGCACTTCGGCGATGCGGTACACGGTGCCGGCGGTGGGCGTGAGCAGTACATCGATCTGCTGCCACGCCTGCTCGGTGGTCCGGCGCAGCTCCTGCAATCGGTACTGGGCGCGAAACGCATCGGCCGCGCTCGGCGCGGCTCCGCCGCCGATGATCTGGCGCGTGACCGGCAGCACCGCGTCCGGGTTACTTTTCAATAGCGGCTCGACCACCACATAGCGCTCGGCAACCCACGGTCCCTGGTAGAGCAGCTGCGCGGTCTCCACGAACGGCGCGAAATCGATCGTGACCGACTGGCCGCCGAGGCGCTCGAGCTGCGCCACGGCGTCATCGAACAGCCGCGCATAGTCGTCGTTACCGAAGAACTGCAATTGCTCGGGGCCCGGCACGCCAAATCGGAACCGACCATGTTCGAATTCGGCCAGCCGCGTCGGCTGGGCGGGCCGGCGCGAATAGGGGTCCTGGACGTCGAAGCCCTCGGCGATGCGGCAGATCAGCGCCGCATCCTCGGCCGTGAGTGCCAGTACCGAGACCGAGTCGAGGGTGCGGCAGGCGGGCACCACGCCGCGTGAACTCAGCCGGCCGCAGGTGGGCTTGAGCCCGATGAGATTGTTGAAGGCGGCCGGAACGCGACCGGAGCCCGCGGTATCGGTGCCGAGCGCGAAACTTACCAGGCCCAGCGCCACCGCAACGGCCGAACCGGAGCTCGATCCGCCGCTGATGTAGTCCGGATCGAAGCTGTTGCGGCATACGCCGTAGGGCGAGCGGGTGCCGACCAGGCCGGTGGCGAATTGATCCAGATTGGTCTTGCCGATCGGAATCGCGCCGGCGTCGATCAGACGCTGCACCACCGTGGCCGATTGCGGCGGCGTGTAGGCAAACGCCTCGCAGGCTGCGGTCGTGGCCACGTGTGCCAGATCGATGTTGTCTTTGATCGCGAATGGCACGCCGTACAGCGGCAGCGAGGCCGGGTCGCGGCCGCCGAGCAGCTCGGCTTGGCCCAGCACGCGCTCGCGCGGCAGCAGCGTGATCCAGATACCGAGATCGGCATGCGCGGCGATACGCGCCAGCAATTCTTCGATCAGCGCCAGCGGCGTGGTGCGTCGCTCGCGGTAGGCGGCGCCCAGATCAGCCAGCGTCAGGCAGCGCGCTTTGTTTTGCCCTGAGGTGTTCATGCTGCCGTTGTCTGTTCAGGTCCGAAGTATCAGCAGCGTCTCGCCGGCCGCCACCGGCTGGCCGCGCTGGCAGCGCAGTTCCACCACCGTACCGGACTGCTCAGCCTGCACCGCGATTTCCATCTTCATCGCTTCGATGACGATCAGGGCAGCGCCGGCCTCGGCGCGCGCCCCGACCTGGGTATGCAGTTGCCACACGCTGCCGGTGACCGGCGAGCTGACGGCGATGCAGCCGGCCGGGATGGCATTGATACGGCTGCCCGCAAGTCCGGCGCCATCGACCGGCAGTTCGGCATTGCCCTCGCCCTCGCGGTCGCCGCTGCGCCAGCGTTCGCGCTCGGCGTCGAATGCCGCCTGCTGGCGCGCCTTGAACGCGGCGATGGACTGCGCATTGGCCGCCAGAAACTGCCGGTAGTCGCGCAACCGCAGCGTGGTTGGCTCGATCCGTAGGCTCGCCTTGCCGTACGGGAATTCGGCGCGCAAGCGCTGCAGCTCCTCGGCCGCCACCGGATAGAAGCGCAGCTGATCGAAGAAGCGCAGCAGCCAGCGCTTGCCATCGCGAAATTCCGGGGTCTGGCGATAGCGGTTCCACATCTGCACCGTGCGGCCGACGAACTGATAACCGCCGGGCCCTTCCATACCATACACGCACAAGTAGGCGCCGCCGATGCCCACGGCATTCTCCGGCGTCCAGGTGCGGGCGGGATTGTATTTGGTGGTGACCAGGCGATGACGCGGATCGAGCGGCGTGGCCACCGGAGCACCCAGATACACATCGCCCAGGCCCATCACCAGGTAACTGGCTTCGAACACGATGCGACGCACATCCTCGACGCTATCGAGGCCATTGATGCGGCGAATGAACTCGATATTGCTCGGACACCAGGGTGCATCGGCGCGCACCGATTGCATGTAGCGCTCGATCGCCAACCGCGTGGCCGGATCGTCCCAGGACAGCGGCAGGTGCACGATGCGGCCGGCGACCTCGATGTCATCGATCGGCGCCAGCGCCGCCTCCACCTGCAGCAGTGCCTGCATGATACGCTCGCGACTGACCCGGCGACTATCGAAGTGCACCTGCAGCGAACGCACTCCGGGTGTCAGATCGATGACTCCCGGCGGCGGCGTGGCCTGCAAGGCGTCAAGCAGCGCCTGAATGCGAAACCGCAGCGCAAGATCCAGTGTCGGTTCGCCGTACTCGATCAGCACGTTGTCTTCGCCCGACTGCCGGTAGCACACTGCTGGCCGCGTGGCGGTGGCGGCGTGGCGGTCCAGGATCGCGTGGCGCGCGGCAGACGCTCGACCCGCGGACACCGAAGCCACAGCCGGCGCGGCAGTCGGCGCGAGCGAGCGTAGCGCTTCATCCTGCGCCAGCAGTGCCACATGCGCCTGCTTGACCGTCACGGCGTGGAAACGCAGTCGATCGCCGGGCCGCAACTGTCCGACTTTCCACCGGTCACTCAGGGCAATGGTCGCCGGGCAGACGAAGCCACCGAGGCTTGGTCCATCGGGGCCCAGGATTACCGGCATGTCGCCGGTAAAGTCGATGGCGCCGACGGCGTAGGCATTGTCGTGGATGTTCGACGGATGCAGCCCGGCCTCGCCGCCGTCGTGCCGGGCCCATTGCGGCCTGGGGCCGATCAGCCGTACCCCGGTGCGGCTTGAGTTGTAGTGCACCTGCCAGTCGGTGGCGAACAGGCTGTCGATGTCGGCCTCGGTAAAGAAATCCGGCGCGCCATGCGGTCCATAGATGACCGCGATCTGCCAGTCCTGGCCGTACGCCGGTCGCAGTGCCGGCGGCACGCTCGTGCCCGCGAGTCCCGCGGTCCCGGCGCCAGCCGTGGCCGCATCCGCGCCGATGCGCAGCACGTCACCGGTACGCAGCGCCCGGCCGGCATGGCCGCCGAACTGGCCGAGCACGAACGTTGCGCGACTGTCCATGTAGCGCGGCACGTCGAAGCCGCCGGACAGTGCCAGGTAGCTGCGCTGGCCGCTGCCGTTCTCGATCGCCGCGAGCTTGAGCACACCGCCGGCAGCTACCGGCACCACCCGCCAGAATTCGATCGCAACCCCATCGAGCTCGGCGCGCATGGCGGCGCCGGTCAGGGCAATCAGTGCGTCGCAGCCGAATTTCAACGTCGGCCCGGTCACCGTCAGCTCCAGGGCGGCACAATCCTCGGGGTTGGCCAACAGTCGATTGCCGAGCCTGAACGCCAGAGGATCCATCGGTCCGGAGGGCGGCACGCCGACGTCCCAGTAGTGCAGGCGTCCCGGCCAATCCTGCAGCGTGCTGTGCGTCCCGGGCTGCAGCACCTCGATCGTGCGCGAGCTGAATGGAACCGAATTCAGGAATCGGGTGGAGTATTCGGCGCGCCGGAAGCCGGGCTCGCGCAGAATCGTGCGCAGGTATTCAAGGTTGGTTTCGATGCCGTAGATGTCGGTCTGCCCGAGCGCGGCATCGAGCTGCTCTATGGCCGCAGCGCGCGTCGGCGCATGCGCGATCAGCTTGGCGAGCATCGGATCGTAGAACGCCGGCACCTCGCTGCCGCTGTCGATCCAGGCATCGACGCGCAGCGTGTCGGGCAGCCGCACCTCGGTCAGCAGGCCGCTCGAGGGCCGGAAGCCGCGTGCCGGATCCTCGGCATACACTCGCGCCTGGATGGCGACGCCGCGCGGCGCATGGCGATAGCCCGTCAGGTCAGGCGGCTCGCCGGCGGCAAGTTGCAGCATCCACGCTACCAGGTCGACGCCGGTGACCGCTTCGGTCACGCCGTGCTCGACCTGCAGCCGCGTGTTGACTTCCAGGAAATAAAATGCACCCGGGTCGCCGCCCGCCATGCGTTCGGCGTCGACCATAAACTCGACCGTGCCGGCGGAGCGATACTGCACCGCGCTGCCGAGCCGCACCGCGGCCTCGCACAGCCGCGAGCGCAGGCGGTCGGTCAGACCGGGCGCCGGAGTTTCCTCGATCACCTTCTGGTTGCGCCGCTGCATCGAGCAGTCGCGCTCGCCGAGCGCGATCACCCGGCCGTCGCCGTTGCCGAACAGCTGTACCTCGATATGACGCGCCCGCGCCAGGTACTTTTCCAGGAACACGCCGCCGTCGCGAAAATTGCTACCGGCGATGCGACGCACGCTGTCGAAGGCGGCGCACAGCTCAGCCTCGTTGGCGCATTGCTGCATACCGATGCCGCCGCCGCCAGCCGTACTCTTGAGCATGACCGGATAGCCAATGTGCTGCGCTTCCAGCAGCGCCTGGCGCAGGTCCAGCAGCAGGTCGCTGCCCGGCAGCAGCGGCAGGCCATTGGCCGCGGCCAGCGCGCGCGCCGTGTGTTTCAATCCGAAATCGCGTATCTGCCGCGGCGTCGGTCCCACGAAGGCGATACCGGCGCCGGCGCATTCTTCGGCGAACTGCGCGTTCTCGCTCAGGAAGCCGTAGCCGGGATGTATCGCCTGCGCGCCAGTGGCGGCGGCGGCCTCGAGGATGCGGTCGGACCGCAGGTAGCTGTCGGCGGCCGCAGCGCCCCCGATCAGTACCGCCTGGTCGGCATTGCGCACGTGCAGGCTGCCGCGATCGGCCTCGGAATAGACCGCCACGGAGCCGACCCGCAGCCGGCGCAAGGTGCGCTGAATGCGACAGGCGATCGCGCCGCGGTTGGCAATCAGGACTTTGTCGAACAACCCGTAGCCTCGCGCGCCGGGCCGTCCCGGCAAGGTATCAGGAGCTGCGGGTCGTCCCGCAGTCCGACGGGAAGTTCAGCCCGCCGCCCAGATCAGAATCTGTATAGGTGTCGGATTGTAGGCGTTGCAGGGATTGTTGAGCTGCGGGCAGTTGGAGATCAGCACCAGTACATCCATTTGCGCCCGCAGCTGTACATACCGACCCGGCGCCGATATGCCATCAGCAAATTCCAGGCCACCTTCGGGCGTCACCGGGACATTCATGAAGAAATTGATGTTGCTCGGCAAATCGCGCTTGCAGAGGCCGTGGTTGTAATGTGCCAGCGCCAGCAGAAAGTTATCGCGGCAGCTGTGCATGTAACGCTTATCGAGCGCATAACGCACGGTGTTGCTCTCGGCCGAGCAGGCGCCGCCCAGCGTGTCGTGGCGGCCGCAGGTGTCCTCGACGATGGTCAGCATCGAGGCGCCGAGATTGGAGCGCAGCACACTGCCGATGGTCAGATAGATGCGGCGCTGGCCGCGGATGGTATCGACGGCGCTGTAGCGCTCCTCGGTATCGTTGGCGTTATAGAATAGCGTGTCGACGGCCTGATTGCCCTCCAGATCCACGATGCGAAGCATCTGGCCCGCCGTCACGGTTGCCATCCACGGTTCGCCGGCCGGCACGATTTCATCGCGGATGAGCGCCGGGATTTTGTTCATGCCAGGAACATCATCTCGGTGTTACGAAAGCCGCGCGCGTTCTCCTCGCAGCGCTGGCGGCAGGCGTCCTCGCGCGGGGCCGGCCCGCTGAACCAGGCGCGCAGCGCGACTGGCCGCGGGCGGTATTGCGTGTCGGGATCGAGCGGGTGCGGACAGGTCGACAGCACCAGCAGCGTGTGCATCTCGAAGCGCAGCTCGACGTAGTCGCCGGCGTGGCAGTGCTGTTCGTCAAAATGCAATGCGCCGGCATCGTCGGCGGTCACGCGGCTGAAGAAATTGATGTTGGCGATCAGGTCCCGCTTACCCAGGCCATACTTGCCGAGTTCGTTGAGCACGCTGTCGCGGCCGTTCTTGAAATAATCGTTGCGCTGTTCCTGGAAGCGGCTGGCGCCGAACTTTGCCGCAACCATGGCCGCATCCGACAAGCCGCAGATGGTGTCGTGCCAGCCGCAGCTGTCGGCGGTAATCGAGCACAGTATGCGGCCCATATCCGAATAGCACGCGCAGCCGGCGGTCAGAAACGCCGTGTGCTGCGCCTTGAGCGTATCAGCCAGGCTGTAGCGCTCCGGCAGCGACTCGTAGTTGTACATCAGCGCCGCGACATTGGCGCGCGGCTCGAGCGCCGTCATGCGCAGCGAAGTGCCGCGGCGCAGGACGCCGGACCAATGCTCGCCCGGTCGGAGCGTCTCGGCCCACAGTTCGGGCGTGGCGTGGTGTGACGTGCTGGTCATGGTTCGGCTCGCATGGGCGGGCAACGCAAACTAGTGCAAGCGAGCCGGTGCGTAAAGCCCGGGGATCGCACCACGCCGACTCGCCGGCGAGCCCGCGGGCACTATAGCGGTGCGCCGCAGGGGCGGTAGGGCCGGCCAAACGGGCTGAAAACGAGGCATAGCGCTTGCAGAGCTTGGGTAATACGCAAGTCCGAATTCGTAATAACACAGCGCGCGAGAAATGACGATGGCCCGCATAGCTGCCTTAGGTCTTGGCCTGGTCTTGATGGCGGCCCGGATCGTCGGCGTCGCCCAGGCGGCGCCGCTGCGGCTCGGCTATAGCGACTGGCCGGGCTGGGTGGCCTGGCAGATCGCGATCGACAAAGGCTGGCTGCGCGAAGCCGGGCTCGACGTGAAGTTCGACTGGTTCGACTATTCCGCCTCGATGGAAGCGTTCGCGGCCGGCAAGATCGACGGCGACTGCCTGACCAATGGTGACGCCCTCGTCATGGGCGCCGGCGGCGCGCGCAACGTAATGATCATGATTACTGACTATTCCAACGGCAACGACATGATAGTTGCCCGGCCCGGCATCAAGACTCTGAAGGATCTCAAAGGCAAGAAGATCGGTATCGAGATCGGTCTGGTCGACCACCTGCTGCTGCTCGATGGCCTGAAGAAGCAGGGCATGACGCAGGACGATGTAACGCTGGTGAACTCCAAGACCAATGAGACGCCGCAGGTGCTGGCTTCGGGTCAGGTCGATGCGATCGGGGCATGGCAGCCCAACTCGGGCCTGGCGATGAAGGCATTGCCGGGAGCCCACCCGGTGTACACCTCGGCCCAGGCGCCCGGGCTGATCTATGACGTGCTGACCGTCAACCCCGCGACCATCGCGGCGCACCGTGCCGACTACATCAAGCTGATCAAGGTCTGGGACCACGTGGTCAGCTATATCAACGACCCCAAGACGCAGGGCGACGCCGTACAGATCATGTCGGCGCGCGTCGGCCTGACGCCGGAGAAGTATCAGTTGCTGCTCGCGGGCACTCATCTGATCAGCGTCGCCGAAGGCAAGAAGATTTTCGTCAGGGCCGATGGACTCGGATCCCTTTATGGTTCAACGCAGAATGCGGACGATTTCAACGTCCACAATGCGGTATACAAGCAGCCGCAAAAGATCGATGGCTATATCGAACCGTCTCTGACCGCGGCGCAGCCTTAGAACATTCGCCGGCGCGCACCCATCGGCCGTGGCTAGATCAACCTTGTTTCGAGTCCTGCGTCCGCTATCGCCGCGCGCAAAATTCACCATCGGCATTCTGGCGTTCGTGCTGCCGGTCGGTCTGTGGAGCCTGGTCAGCTACGTGCCGGCGATATGGCATCCGCAGATCATGATCACCGACGCCGGCTCGGTCAGCTATCTCGATGTCGGCTCGCACATGGCACGCGATGCCTTCGACAGTGAAGTCGCCGATGCCAGGCAGGAGGGTCGCGCGCCGCCGAAGGGGGTGCGAGCCAACCCGATCTATCTGCCCTCGCCGGGCGAAGTGCTCAAGGCCTTCTATACCTCGTTCACCACGCCGCCCGAAACCAAGGATGGCCAATGGCTGCATCAAAGCCTGTGGCACAGCATACAGATCATCTTCTGGGGCTACGTGATCTCCTCGCTGATTGGCGTGCCGCTGGGGGTACTGTGCGGCGCGTACGCGGCGCTGGGGCGCGTAAATGAGCCGTTCATCGAGTTCTTCCGCTACCTGCCGGCACCGGCTTTCGGTGCCCTCATGGTCGCGATCCTCGGCATCTACGACGGACCGAAGATCGCCATTATCGTCATCGGCACTTTCTTCCAGCAGGTGCTGATCATCGCCAACACCACGCGCAAGGTCGACCCAGCGCTGCTCGAAGCGGCGCTCACGCTCGGCACCCGCAGCCGGCACCTGCTCACGCGCGTGGTGGTGCCGGCCATTCTGCCCGATCTGTATCGCGATCAGCGCATCCTTCTCGGTTGGGCCTGGACCTACCTCATCGTCGCCGAACTCATCGGCACCACCTCGGGCATCACCTGGTTCATCACCCAGCAGGCGCGCTACCAGCACTTTCCCAATGTCTACGCCGCGATCGCGATGATCGGCATCATCGGCCTCGGCACCGACATGCTGCTGGCGGTACTGGGACGGCGGCTGTTCCCCTGGGATCGTTCGCTGGCGAAATTCGCCTGAAGGAATGCACACGTCATGAATGACATCGTCATCCCGAGCCACCTGCTGCCTTCCTACCGCGAGCAGTCGGCGGCGGTGCGCACCCGCTTCGACAGTCTGAAGGCACGCGAAGTGATCCTCACGGTGTCGAAGCTGCACAAAAACTTCGACAGTGACGGCAAGAGTACGGTGGCACTGAAGGACATCAATTTCAGCACTCACCGGCGTGAGTTCCTGTGCGTGGTCGGGCCGTCGGGCTGCGGCAAATCGACCCTGGTGCGCATCCTCGCCGGCCTGGAGGAACACAGTTCAGGCGACGTGCTGCTGCTGGGACAGCCGGTGACGGGGCCGGGCAGCGATCGTGGCATGGTGTTTCAGGGCTACACGCTGTTCCCGTGGCTCACGGTGAAGAAAAACGTGATGTTCGGACTCGAGGTGAATGGCCACGGCAGGAACGAGTCCGAGCGCGAGGCGATGCAGTGGCTGGAGCTGATCGGCCTGGAGAAATTCGCCGACGTCTATCCGTACCAGCTCTCGGGCGGCATGAAACAGCGGGTCGCCATCGTGCGCGCGCTGGCGAATCAACCGCGCATCCTGCTGATGGATGAACCGTTCGGTGCGCTCGATGCACAGACCCGCTGCCGCATGCAGGCCCACCTGCTGGAGATCTGGCGCAAGATCGATATTACGATCGTGTTCATTACGCACGATTTGGACGAGGCGATCTTTCTGGCTGATCGCATCCTGGTGCTGTCGGCTCATCCGGGCGAAATCCAGGAACTGATCGAGGTGCCGGTGCCGCGGCCGCGCAGCGTTGCGCAGATCGTGAGCGCGGAATTCCTCGCCACCAAGGCGCGACTCGAGCAGCTCATCTACAGCGCGCGGCATGAGCCCGCCGAAGGCGAGGACTATCCGATCATGCGGCGCATGACCAACGTCGCCGACAACGTGGAGTAGTGCCAGGATGTTCTGGTCGCAGCGCACCTGGTCGGAGCTGCCGGTCGATCTGGCGGCGGTGCAGTATTCGGCGATCCTGCCGGTCGGCGCCACCGAACAGCATGGCCCGCACCTGGGCTGCGGTGTCGACGCGGTGCTGGCCGACAGGCTGTGCGCCGCGGTCGCCGCACGCACCGGCGTGCCGATGCTGCCGACGCTGCCCTACGGCTGCTCGTTGGGTCACAGCCAGCGCTGGCCGGGCACCATCGGCGTGCAGCCGACCACACTGATCGAACTGGTGGTGCAGATCGGCGAATGGGCCTATCACAGCGGCGTACGCCGCCTGTTCATGGTCAACACGCATGTCACCAATGCCGCACCCCTGCGCTGTTCGCTCGAGATGCTGCGCGCCAAGCACGACGACCTGATGGTGGCGTTGTTCAATTCGGCCACATTGAGCGCGCGCGTGCGCGAGTTCAATGTCGCCGACGGCGATGACTGGCATGCGAACAATGCCGAGACATCGCTGATGCTGGCGATCGCGCCGGAGCTGGTGCGGCCGTCGGCGCTGCGGCAGGCCGACGACCCCGATCGCACCGCCGGCCTGGTGTTCTCGCATCCGGTCAATCGCACCAGCACCAATGGCGTGACCGGTACGCCGAGTGTCGCCACCGCGGCCCAGGGCCAGCGCGCCTTCGATTGGATGGTCGACGACCTGAGCGCATTGATCGAGCGCGGACTGCGCGAGACTCCGCCGCTGGATCATTCCTATTTCTCCCCGGCAGTGCCTTAAGCCCAGGACCGCCCACGATGTACAGCAGCGAAAAGATCCGCGAGACGCAGCGACGACTGGCCGATCGCGGCGTGAAATACTGCGTCGGCGCCTATGTGGACATTCACGGCGTGCCGAAGGCAAAGGTGGTGCCGCTGGCGCATCTGGCGCAGATGGCGGCCGGCTCGGAGCGCTACACCGGCTATGCGCTCGATGGCCTCGGGCAGGCGCCCCACGATGACGAGATCACCTCGATGCCGGACCTGGATCATGTGGTGCAGCTGCCGTGGGAGCCGCGCGTGGCGTGGATGCCGGCCGACAACTATTTTCAGGGTCAGCCCTATCGGCTCAATACGCGGGTCGCGCTCAAGCAGGTGCAGGCCGAGGCGGCAAAGCTGGGTTTCGGGATGAACCTCGGCATTGAGTGTGAAGTCTATCTGCTGAGGCAGAACGCCGACGGTACGCTGTCGGTCCCGGATACCGAGGACAAGCTGGTGAAGCCGTGCTACGACCTGCGCGGCTTTCTGCACAACCTGACCTGGCTCGACCAGGTGGCCAGTTGCATGAACGATCTGGGATGGGATCTTTACTCTTTCGACCACGAGGACGGCAACGGCCAATTCGAGTTCGATTTCCAGTACGCCGATGCGCTGACGATGTGCGACCGGCTGATTCTGTTCCGCGAGATGGCCAAGCACTACGCCCGGCAGCAGGGCCTACTCGCGACCATGATGCCAAAGCCGTTCGCCAATCGGACCGGCACCGGCGCCCATTTCAACATGTCGCTATACGAACTGGGCAGCAAGAAGAACCTGTTCGCCTGCGCCCCGAGCGATGACCGGCGCGGCCTGGGTCTGACCGAGCTCGGCTATCACTTCGTCGGCGGCATCATCCGGCACGGCCGAGCGCTGTGCGCGGCCTTCGCGCCGACCGTCAACAGCTACAAGCGGTTGGTGCGTCAGGGAGCAATGAGCTATTTCTCCTGGGCGCCGGTGTTCAATTCCTACGGCTCGAACAACCGCACCAACTCGATCCGTGTGCCGGCAGGCGGCGGGCGCTGCGAATCGCGCAATGCCGACGGCTCGGTAAATCCGTATCTCGCGGCAACCCTGGCGCTCGCGGCCGGACTGGAAGGGATCCGCGAGCGCATCGATCCGGGGGAACCGAACGAGGACAATCTCTACGCCATCGGCGAGGACGAACGGCGCTCGCGCGGTATCGAATTCCTGCCGCAGACGCTGCAGGAGGCCATCGCGAGCTTTGCTGCCGATCCGTTTATCGAGCGCACGCTCGGCCGCGCGCTGCGAGATGAGTTCGTGCACTACAAGACCGTGGAGTGGGAGTCGTACCACCTGGGCGTGAGTGCCTGGGAAGTCGAACGCTACAGTCATCTATTCTAGGAGAGGGCATGTACGCCATCGCACGCCAGCAGAACCGACCGGTGAGCCGCATCAGCATGTCGCTGCCGTATGCGCTGCTGAAGGAACTCGACCGCATGGTCGGCGAGCGCGGGTTCATCAGCCGCTCGCAGGCGATCGCCGACATGCTGCATCGGTGCCTGATCGAGCATAAGCGTGAGCTCGGCGACGACATCATGGTGGGCACGGTGACCCTGGTGTACGACAACTCGGTGCCGGGGCTGCAGAAACAGCTGGCTGACCTGCAATCGCGTCACATCGACGAAGTCATCAGCTCGCTGCATGTGCACCTGGTGCGCAACCAGACCATGGAAGTGATCCTGGTGCAGGGACCGGCCAAGGCCCTGCAGGCAATCGCCGATCAGCTGATCTCGCGCCGTGGTGTGATCTCCGGAAAAATGCACCTGGTCGCGGCCCTGATGCCGCAGGTACATCCGTTCGTCCGGGTGATTCGCTAGAATGAGATATGGCGATCAGACCGGTATTGCGCATGGGCGATCCGCGGTTGCTGCGCCCGAGCGATCGGGTGTTGCAGCTGGACACGCCCGAGCTGCATGCGCTGCTGGCGGACATGCAGGAAACGATGGCTTCGCTCAATGGCGCCGGCCTGGCAGCCCCACAGATCGGTGAACCCTGGCGCGTGGTCATCTTCGGCACCGATGCGCCCAATCCGCGTTATCCCGACGCCGAGATCGTTCCGCGCACGGTGCTGATCAATCCGGAACTCGAACCGCTGGGCACGCAGATGGAGCAGGGCTGGGAGGGTTGTCTTTCGGTACCGGGGATGCGCGGGCTGGTGCCGCGCTATCAGCAGCTACGTTACCGCGGCGTTGATGAGCGCGGACGTGCGATCGACCGGCAGGTGAGCGGCTTTCACGCGCGCGTGGTGCAGCATGAGGTGGATCACCTGGACGGTATCCTGTATCCGATGCGCATGACGGATCTGAGCCAGTTCGGATTCAACGAGGAACTGTTTCCGGGTCAGGGGCTGCAGGACGACTGACGCATCAATCGGAACGTCGCGCAGTCACCGATGTCAGTGCGCCGTCGGCGCCGACGTCGATGCCAATTTCGATCGGACGGCAGCAGATCTGGCAATCCTCGATGTAGGACGCAGATCCGGCGGAAATATCCAGCAGCGTGTCGAACGGTTCGCCGCAATACGGGCATTGCACGCTGGTGAACTGCGTACCAGCGGCGCTCGCGGGTGCGCTTTGCTCCGGTTCGATCACCGGCTCCAGGCCATAGAGCGCGTCGATGGCTTTCTGGTCGAGCGTGGCGGCCGGGGCAGCCGGTGAGTGGGGGCGGCGACGTTTCATGGTTTGTCACGGCCGACGATATCAAACGCCGGTGCCGATCGCGTAAGATCGTTGGTAATGGACAGCGACAAGCCGGACTCGGAACATCTGCAGCACGCACTGTCGCAACTGCACACCCTGCTGATGCGCACGCCGCGCGTGGATGAAGCCTCAAAGCGGCTGCTGCGCGAGGTACTGGGCGACGTTGAGCGCCTGCTGGGTAACGGCGGCACCGTGGCTGCAGCTGGCTCGCGCCTGGAGTCCCTGGCGGTGGATTTCGAAGCCGAGCATCCGTCCCTGGCTGCCAGCCTGCGCGAGTTCGTCGATCTGCTCGGGCGCGCGGGCCTGTAGCGACGAGTCGGCGGCCGGCCCCCGGGGCCAGCCGCCATCATCATTGGCCTATCGTCAGTGAACAGTCTTTAGGTCGAGGTGTGCTGCCCCATCTTCGCTTTCATGCTCGCCAGGATCCCGGGCAGCTGTTGCTGCTGCTCTGGCGTGAGCACCTTATAGATGGCCTGCTCGGTCTGGGTCTGCTCCTGGATATGGTTGGCTATGCGGGTTTGCAGTTCCTGTTTCGCGGTGGCGTAGTTCGGATCGCCCGGGTTCGACAGCGCGGTGAAATCCGGCCCACCGCCGGCCTTGCGTTCGGCTGCGAACTGCGAACGCGCCGCGGTGAGGATCGTGTGCACGCTCTGCTCTTGTGCCGGCGTGAGATTGAGCTGGTGCAGGGCATGCATCAGACCGCCGCCGGCCATCATTCCATGATGATGTCGCCAATGGTGCGCACCGGGTGTGCCGGTGGCGGCGCCGCTGCTGCTGCCGGAACTGTTGCTCGTCTGGGCCACCACGGCACCGGCCACTCCGGTCATCGCCAGGGCCACCATCAACCACTTCGCTCGGTTTTTCATATCTCCAGCCTCGGTGAAAGTAACGCTAAGCAATGCAACGCGTAAGCCTACGAGTTAGTGCACTGACGCGCTTAAAAGTTAGATTAATTCTGCATAATTGTGTGGCCGCGGGGCAGGGGTAGCCGCTGCGGCGCTGCGGCACAAACCGCTTTGGCGCAGCTAAGCCTATATTTTAATTAAATTTTCCCGGCCCCAGGGCGGCGGCCGAACGAGGGCGGCTCAAGGCGGGGTTGCGGCAACGCCAGCTCGCCGCGCGCCAGCCGCGCCTGCAGATAGGTGAAGGTCCGCGCGGTCTGGGCGTACAGGTGCTCACCGGCAATCAGACCCGCGGCCGCGGGTCGATCCTGGCGGCCCCGGCGCGGCATCGGTGTAATGGGCGTGTGGTAATCCACGGCAAAGAACAGCGGAAAGGAATAACGCTCTTGTGGCACCGTGCGCACGCGGTGGGTGGTGGCGACGAATTCGCCGTTGCTCCACAGTTCGAGCATGTCGCCGATATTGACCACGTAGGCATCCGGCAGCGGCGGGGCGTCCACCCACAGGCCCGATTCGTTCATGATTTCAAGCCCTGGGCCGGTCGAGCGCAGCAGCGTGAACAGCTCATAGTCGGTATGGGCGCCGATTCCCGGCTGGTCCGCGGCGTCCGGGTGATGCGGGTAATGGATCAGCCGCAACTGGCTCGGCGGCTTGGTCAACAGCGGATCGAAGCGATCGGCGGGCTGCCCCAGGGCCAGCGCGAACCCGCGCAGTAAAACGCGTCCGAGCTCAAATGTCGCGTCGTAATAGGCACTGACGGCGCGCTTGAATCCCGGCAGCTCGGGCCATTGATTAGGCCCTAGCAGTGGATTACCCGCCAGGTAATCCGGATCGTCGGCCGGCAGGTCGCGCGAACAGTCGTAGGCCTCCTTCGCGTCCTTGGTGCCTTGCGCAAATACTTCCTCGCCCTCCGGCACGTAGCCGCGGTGATTGCGCGAGTTGCCGATATAGACCCGCATTTTCTCGGCCAGCGGCTGGGCGAAGAAACCCCTGGCCGCGGCCAGCAGATCATCGAACAGTGCTGGGGGCCGACGGTGGCCAGTGACATAGAGGAAGCCGTTCGCCCTGGCTGCGCTACCCAGTGCCTGCGCCGTCGAGGCGACCGCGCTCGCGGTGCCGTCGAACAGGGCGCCGATATCGACGTTCGGAATTGCCGCCGGCTCAGTGGCCACCGCAGCTCCCCGCCCGCGCACTCAGTTCGCCCAGTTCGCCCAGTTCGCTCGGCTCGCCTTCCACGCCGGTGATTTCCCAATGCCTGGTCAGCGGTGCACCGTCGGCCGCGCGATCCAGCGTCGTGAGGCGGTCGCGCGCGAAATGCGGATTCAGGGCGTCGCCGATCCGAAACGGCAGGGTCGATGCGGTGATTCGAAACACTCCGGCCCGCACGTCGCCGAACGAGATCTCGCAATCCACCAGCTGCTGCGCATGCCGCAAGCTCGGCGCTGCGGCGACGCATTCGGCCAGTGTCCGGCCGGCGGCCGGGAGCACCGCGCGATCGCGCGCGAACATGAACACCGCGCCGACCCGCAGCAGCGCGGCGGCGGTATTTTCATTCGCCTCGCGCAACGTAACGGCCGCGGCCGGTAGCATCGGCGCGGACGCGTCGCGATGCCAGTGCTCGACATAGGCGATGTCGCGGCCGGTCTCGACCAGCACGCCGCCCCGCCAGCTCAATGATCCGACGTCGTCGCGTGACGTGCTGGGCTGGAAGTCGATCGCTCGCACCCATTGGAAATAACTACCGTCGAAGACACAGCGGCCGGCAAAGCCCTGCTGCTGTGCCAGCCAGGCGCAATGATCAATCGTCAGCTCGCGAATGCTGTGCAGGCGCGGGAAATTTTGTGCCGCCGCGGGCTGGCGCAGATCGATGCAGCCGCACAGACCCTGCAGCCAGCGCACGCTGCTGGCGGTATCGCATTGGCCGTCCGGCCACTCGATCATCGAGCGCTGCCACAGGCCGCGCAGTTCGGAGACATCCGTGAGCGTCACGCGCGCATTTGCCCGGCGCGTGCAAGCTGTGCGTCACGCCGCGACATCGAGCGCCTCGCCAGCCAGTAGTATCCGGGGCCGGTGACCGCGAGCCCGACGATCCACGACAGGTCGACCCCGCCCATGGCGCGTGCGAGAGGGCCGGTATAGAGCGGAGTCGCCACCAGCGGCAGCTCCACCAGGATGCCGATGACATAGCACTGCACGGCCACGGCATTCACCCGGCCGTAGATTCCGCCGTCCTGGCGGAAGAACGATGGCACATCGTACTCACCATGACGCAGCAGGTAGTAGTCGACCAGATTGATGGCGGTCCATGGAACCAGCACATACAGCAGTAGCAGAATGAAATCGGTGTAGTTGTCGAGGAATGAGTCCTTGCCCAGCAGCGCGCCCGCAAACGACAGGCCGAACAGCACCAGCACGGTAATGGTGCGGGCACGGGCGCGGGGCACCCATCGGGGGAATACAGTCTGGCCGAAGGTCAGGGTCGACAGCGCGCCGCAATACAGATTCATCGCATTGGCGGTGGCGACGCCGACGGAAAATACTACCAGTACCAACGGCGCGATGCCGCTCGTCAGGCCCGCAAGGCCCGCGACCAAATTGCCCTTGGGTGCCGCCAGGCCGACCATCGCCCCCAGCACCATCGGCAACGCCGAGCCGAGCGTGCAGCCCCAGTAGCTGGCCCAGAACGCGGGCCGCACGCCGGTGTCGCGCGGCATGTAGCGCGAATAGTCGGAGACGTACGGCGCGTACGCGATCTGCCACAGCGCGGCTGCGGAGATCGTGCCGAGCACTCCGGATACGCTTGCCGTGTTGCGGCTCAGGAAATCCAGCGGTAAGCCGTGCACCCAGATGATCCAGGCCACGGTGAGCAACAGCACCGTGCCCGACACGTAGCTCATCACCCGCGCATAGGCGTGGATCAGATCATGACCCCAGATGGCGGCGATGATACTGATCACCCCCACCAGCGTGATGCCGGGCAGATCGGACAAGCCGGGGGCGAGACTGGTGAGGGCTTCGCCGCCCAGCACCAGGTTCGATGACAGGAATCCGACGTACATGACGATGACGATTCCGACCACGAGGAGCGAACCGAGGGAACCGAATTGACCGCGCGTCTGAATCATCTGCGGCACGCCAAGTGTCGGACCCTGCGCAGCATGCAGCGCCATGAATACCGCGCCGACCATGTTGCCGACCGTAAGGCCAATGACGGCCCAGCCGAACGGCAGCCCGAACACAGTGACGGCGAGGCCGCCGGTGACGATCGTCAGCAGCATCAGGTTGGAGCCGAACCAGACGGTGAACAGATCCGCGGCGGTGCCGTGGCGCTGATCGAGCGGGATCGGCTGGATGGTACTGATCTCGAGGCGCGTCGCCTGTTCGCGGTTGTTCAATGCGCACCTGTCACTGCGAGCGGTCTATCGGCCACCGAGGAGCAATATGCGCCACAACGGCTCCGGCAACAACCGCGAACGCCGCAGCTGGCAGGCCGCTGCGGCATCCCGTATGGTAGTGCGCGCAATGAAGCTCGCCCTGTGGCAAACGGTCGGATACCCGGCGGACGTGGCGGCGAATCTTGCCGCGCTGCAGTCCACCGCGCAGGCCGCGGCGACCGCCGGCGCCGAACTGCTGCTGTGCCCGGAGTGCTGGCTGTGCGGCTATAACATCGGCGCCGCCGTGGCCACGCTGGCGGAAAGTTTCGACGGCGCGTCGGCGCGGCGCATCGCGGCCATCGCCCGGCAGAACCACATTGCCATTGCCTACGGCTATGCCGAGCGCGATCTGAGCGGCGGGCATGTGTATAACTCGGTGCAGGTCATCGGCGCCGATGGCGCGGCGATAGCGCACTATCGCAAGACCCACCTGTTCGGCGTCGACGAACGCGCGGCGTACTGTCCCGGGATCCAGTTCGAACCGCCGTTCAGTTTCGGCGTTTTCCGCATCGGGCTGCTGATCTGCTACGACGTGGAATATCCGGAAGCCGTGCGTAGCCTCGCGCTGATGGGTGCAGACGTCATTCTGATTCCTACCGCGCTCACCGACGAATATGCCGCGGTGACAGATTTCCTGGTGCCGGCGCGGTCGATCGAGAACCAGGTGTACCTGGCGTATTGCAATCATGCCGGCGTGGAGAACGGCATGCGGTTTCTGGGCGGATCGCGCCTGACCGGCATGGATGGCAAGGCATTGGCCGCCGCCGGCGCAGGCGAGGCCCTGATCATCGGCGAAATCAGCAAGCACGACCAGGAGGCGGCGGCCCGGATCTACCCGTATCGTTGCGATCGCAGGCCGGAACTCTACGGCCGGTTGAGCCGCTCGTCGGACGGTCACTCGGCGTAGGAGCCATCCTCGGCGTCGAGGATCGCCTTCTGCTGCGCGAAATGGGCTGTCGCCTGCGCGCCGCCATCGTCCCACGCCAGCGCGGTTTTCTCGGCGAGCTCGTCCGTAAGGATGCGCAGCGGTTGCCCGGTCGAATGGGCCAGCAGCAGCGTCCGGCAGGCGCGCTCCAGGTGATACAGCGCGTCGAAGGTTTCGGCCACGCTATCGCCCACCACCAGCACGCCGTGGTTACCCATCATCAGCACGCTGTGCTCGCCGAGCGCGCGTGTCAGGCGCAAGCCCTCCGCCGCATTATCGGCGATGCCGCCGTAATCGGTGTCGACCGCGACCCGGTTAAAAAACCGCGCCGATGTCTGGTCGATAGGCCTGATTCGCGGGTCGGCCAGGCACGACCAGGCGGTCGCATACGGCGGATGCACATGCAATATGCAACGTGCCCGCCGCAGCTGCGCGTGCATCGTGCCGTGGATCGCCCAGGCGGTCGGATCGAGTGGCTGGGCATTGTGTGCGGTATCGGACTGTGCATCGAGCAGCAAAAAATCCGACGCCCTGATGCGCGAGAAGTGCCGCCACAGCGGGTTCATCAGGAAATATCGTCCATCGGCACTGGTCGCAACGCTAAAGTGGTTGGCCACCGCCTCCTGCCAGTCCAGGCGCGACGCCAGGCGGCAGGCGGCCGCCAGGTCGACGCGCAACTGCCGCTCGTTGATACGCGGGCGCAGGGCCTGTGCGTCACTCATCGCTTTCACTCCGTTGCGATCGAGGCCTGATTATAGTGATGGCAGGCTGCTCTGCACTGGCGCTGCGCGCAAGAGGTGCGGGTGAATGGCGGCTGGCGATGCGCTCGCCCCATTGCCGTGCGCCGCTATACGGCAGACGCCGGCCCGCAACCATCTTCAGGCAGATTTTAAGTCTCTAATTCTGCCGTTGTTTTTCTTCCCGATGCGCCGCCTCGCACGATGCAGTGCCGCGCGGCACGCGGCTTGCACTAGCCATAGTGCAATGTGCGTCTAGGGTTCCGGCTGAATCCGTTCAGTGCTGGTCCGAGAGAGGCAGTCCCACCCGGCGATCGGGTCGGATACACGGCGGGATAAAAGCCCGGGAGATCCGCGCGGGGAGGCGAAAGGCCCTGGGTTGGTCTCTGCATGCCATAAGGGACCCCAGGACAACTTGAAGTCTTCCTGCATTGGCGCTGCTGGCGCGCTTTGCTACGGGAGACTTTGAATGACGACACGTCCTCGCCCGCGACATCGAACGCGTCAACTCGAGACGGTAGCTTCAGTCACGGCGGCGGTACTGACCGCCCTATACGGCGCACCTTCGATTGCCGACGAGAGCAATGCTCCCGCCACCACAGGAATGCTGGAAGAGGTCATCGTCACGGCGACCCGGCGCGCAGTTTCGGCGCAGGACCTGCCGATCAGCATTACCGCGGTGACCGGCAGCACACTCGATGAAGCTGGGGTTGAAAATGTCGCCGAGCTGGCGCATTCAATGGCCGGCGTCAATGTAACGGACAAGGGTCCATTCAGCGGCATCAACGGCTCCGGACTGATCATCCGTGGCCTGAACAGTGAGCAGACCTCGGGCCAGCTGGGCCTGGCGACGCCGGTGGTGCCGCCGGTCGCCACCTACGTGGACGATACGCCGCTGTTCTTCAATCTGCGGCTGCAGGACCTCGATCGGGTCGAGGTGCTGCGCGGCCCACAAGGCACATTGTACGGCTCCGGCTCGCTCGGCGGCACCATCAGGTACGTGCAGAACGCGCCCGATCCCAGCGGCTTCGATTCCAAAGCGGAAGTCGGTGTGAGCGACACGCAGCACACGCATGCGCCGAACGAAGAAGCCAACGGCATGCTCAACCTGCCGTTGTCCAGCACCTTCGCGGTACGCCTGAACGCGGGCTGGTCGTATGACGCCGGCTTTATCAATCAGCCGAATCTGTACGTACTGAGCGGGGGCGAGCCAGTATCAGCCGAGCCCGGAAATGTGTTCAGCCCGCCGGTGAAGTACGGCGAGGACGGCGTCAATTCCTATGTATACAAAAACGCCCGCATCTCGGCGCTGTGGAAGCCGAACGACGAGTTCCACGCGCAGCTGTCGTATTTCTACCAGCTGGCTACGGCCGACGGCTTTCCGCAGGTGGCCACCAGCGCGGCCGCGTACAACATGCCGATCAGCCCGGCTACCCAGTTCCCGTGCTCGGTTCCGTGCACCGCCCCCCCTCCGGTGGCGCAACTCTACAACGCACCGGTACCTCCCGGCGTCGACTCGCTGTCGAGCGCCGACAACAGCCTGGAAGGTGCCCACGACGCGGTCGACCTGCTGGCGCTGACGCTGGAATACGACCTGGGCTTCGCCACCCTGACTTCGGCCAGCTCCTGGGCGCATCACATCAACCATTCGACCGATGATCTGACAGCGGTGTACACGAACTTCTCTTTCTACCAGAGCATCTACGGCCAGGACCCGCGCTCGTTCATCATCGGGCGCGATGAACTCAACGACAAGCCGTGGTCGGAGGAGCTGCGCCTGGCATCCAAGGAGGGCGGCTTCTTCGATTGGGTAGGCGGCCTGTTCTACAAGAACCAGAAGACCATCATCCAGGAACACGAATACGAGCCCGGCTATCTCGATTTCTACAACGGCTGCTCGGCGATCTACGGTCAGGCCACCGCCTACCAGGTCATCAACAACATACCGTCGAACTGCGGCGTCGGGGAGACCGCATACACGCCGGGCACGACCACCTATGTCGATGGCATTCCAATCGTCAAGGACCAGACCTACATCGGTGATTTCGAAACCAGCTACACCGACCTGGCCGCGTTCGGTGAGATCACGGCGCATCTGACCTCAGCGTGGAGCCTGACCGGCGGCGGGCGCGTGTTCAAACAGACCATTTCACAGGCGCAGCAGACCGGACTGCTGTTCGACGGCGGCCCGTTCTTCGCTCCGACGCCCCCGATCGCGAACAGCTCGCTGAATGACTCCTGGCGCAAGGCGCTGTGGAAGGTCAATAGCTCCTATCAGCTCGACAAGAACAATCTGGTCTATGCGACCTGGTCGCAGGGATTTCGTCGCGGCGGTGTCAATGCCCTGCCGCCGGCCGAACCCGCGTTCGGTTACGTGACCCCAGCGGCGCTATACCGGCTGCAGCCGGACACCGCGGACAACTACGAGGTCGGGGCCAAAGGCACGCTGCTGAATCGCTTCCGCTATTCGGCCGCGATCTACGACATCCAGTGGCATAACATCCAGGAGGGCGTGCAGCTGACGCCGCTGGTGCTGCCGGCATCGATCAATGCCGGCGAGGCCTTCAGTCGTGGCGTGGAATTCGAGCTCTACTCGCTGCTGACGGATCATCTGACGGCACAGATCGACTACACCTACGATCAGACCAAGCTCACGGAACTGAATCCACTGTTCTCGTTTCCCAACGTGATCGCGCCGCCGGCGCCAGTGGGTAGCTCATTGCCCGGAACGCCGAAGAACAGCCTGGCGATCGACCTCGAGTACGGCCATATGCCGCTCGCCGGCGGCGAGCTGCTGTATGCGATCAGTGGTCACTATCAGAGTTCGCTGTCGTCGGCGCTGACCACGACCGCGCTGACCGTGGCCGGCTACACCATGCTGGATACGCGCTTGAGTTACACGCGATCGCACTGGCTGGCCACGCTGTATGTGCACAACCTGACCAACAATCTGGGCATCAATGCCTATGCGGATCCTGCGATCTACGGCAATCGTTCTGAAGCGGTAGTATCGCAGCCGCGCACCGTCGGCGTTACATTCGGCTATTCGTTCAAGGAGTGGTGAGGATCGCGCAACCTACGCCTTGATGAACAGGTAATGAACAGCGTTCAGATCCTGGATCAGCTGATCGGCTTTCCAACGGTCAGCCGCGATTCGAACCTGGCGCTGGTCGAGTTCGTGCGCCAGTTTCTGGCCACGCGCGGCGTCGAGTCGAAGCTGTACATGGACCGCGACGGCCGCAAGGCCAATCTGTACGCCCACATCGGCCCCACCGATCGCGGCGGCGTGCTGCTGTCGGGTCATACCGACGTCGTGCCGACCGACGGCCAGGCATGGACCTCCAGTCCGTTCCGGCTGCAGGAACGCGGCGGCCGGCTGTTTGCACGCGGCGCGGCCGACATGAAGGGCTTTCTCGCCTGTGCGCTGCGGGCCGCGCACCGGGCCACGGCCCGGCCGCTGTGGCTGCCGCTGCAGCTGGCCTTTTCGTACGACGAGGAAGTCGGCTGCCTCGGCGTGCGCTCCCTGATCGACGATATGGCCGACTGGACTCACCGGCCGCGGTTCTGCATCGTCGGCGAGCCGACGATGCTGCGTACCGCGGTGGGGCACAAGGGCAAGACCGCCCTGAAGGCGACCTGCCATGGGCGGGCGGCGCACTCCGCCGCTCCCGGGCACGGCATCAATGCCATTCATATGGCCAGCGGTCTGATCGAGAGCATCCGCCGGCGCCAGTCGAGCATCGAACTGAGCGGTCCGTGCGATCCGGCGTACGATGTTCCCTACACGACGCTGCATGTGGGCGTGATCCACGGCGGCAGCGCGCTGAACATCGTACCGGCGCGCTGCGAAGTCGAGTTCGAGATCCGCAACCTGCCGCAGGACGACCCGGCGGCGCTGCTCGCTGCCATTCGCGGTGACGCCGCCGCGGTGGCTGATTCGATGCACGGCGATGCAGACACCCGCATCGATCTGGATCTCATGTACGAGTATCCGGGCCTGGAAACCCCGGCGGATGCCGAGGTGGTGGAACTGGCCGCCGCACTGACCGGCAATCGCGAGCGCATCAAGGTGGCTTTTGGCAGCGAAGGCGGCCTGTTCAGCGCTCGCCTGGGAATTCCGACCGTCGTGTGCGGGCCCGGATCGATCGACCAGGCGCACAAACCTGACGAATTCGTCGCCATCGATCAGCTGCAGCGCTGCGACGCGATGATGGATGCGCTCCTGGATCGCCTGGCCTGAAGGCCTTGGGCTGGACGCGGCAGCGGTTCTTCAATACCTTTCAGCGCACACAGGGGGCGCCGTGCACACCCGCATCCGGAAGTTCAATACGCGCGACACCTACCCCGAGCAGAAGCTCGACAATGATCTGTGCCAGGTGGTCGTGGCTCGCGGGCGCACGGTCTTCGTTCGCGGCCAGGTCGGACAGGATCTCGATAGCGCGCTCAATGTCGGGGTGGGCGATGCCGCGGCGCAAGCCCATCAGGCCATGACCAATATCGAGCGGTTGTTGGGCGAGGCCGGCGCCGGCCTGCAGCACATCTGCAAGATCACCATCTATCTGACCGATCCGCGCTATCGCGAGGCCGTCTATCGGACCATCGGCGGCTGGCTGAAGGGGGTGTACCCGGTGTCGACCGGCATCGTGGTGACCGCACTGGCACGCCCGGAATGGCTGGTGGAGGTGGATGTGATTGCGGTGATTCCCGATGAGCCCTGAGCGGTGACGCTGTCGATCGTCGCCCGGACCGCGGATGCGCACATGTTCGGTATGGCGATCGCCTCGTCGTCCCCGGCGGTGGCGGCGCGCTGCGCGCACGCCCGCGCCGGCGTTGGCGTGGTGGCGACGCAGAACATCACCGATCCGTCGCTGGGGCCGCGGGTGCTCGACGCGCTGGCACACGGGGGCAGCGCAAGCACGGCGCTGGAGGATGTGCTGGCGACGACGCCGTTCGCCGCTTATCGGCAGTTGCTGGTGCTGGGCCGCGAGGGGCCGCCGGTGGTGCATTCGGGCGCGCAGGCGCTGGGCATCGTGGCTTGCGCGACCGGCCAGCACGCCGCCGCTGCCGGCAACCTCCTGGCCCGGGCCGAGGTTGCCGCCGCGATGATCGCGGCGTTCGAGGCGGCGAGCGGGCACCTGGGGGCACGCCTGCTGCAGGCGCTGCGCTCCGGGGCTGCGCGCGGCGGTGAGGCCGGACCGATCCATTCCGCCGGCCTCCTGATCGTGCGCGAGGTCGCCTGGCCGATCGTCGATCTGCGCGTCGATTGGAGCGAGGCCGATCCGGTGGCCGCGCTTGGCGCCCTATGGGACATCTACGCGCCGCAGATCGACGACTACGTGCAACGGGCGCTCGATCCGACCCATGCCCCGGCTTTTGGCGTGACCGGCAATGTCTGAGCCGCGGCTGCAGCGCGCCACGGAATCGGCCGCCGATGCGCATCGGGAGGTGCTGCGCCTCATGCGCAGCGGCGATTGGGGCGCGGCCGAAGCGGCCTGCCAGGCGATGAATGCGCGCTGCCCGGATCATGCCGCCGGCTGGCAGTGCGCCAGCCACATCGCGATGCGACTCAATCGCACGGCCGATGCCCTCGGCTACATCGATCGTGCACTGAGCATCGAGCCGGGCAATGCGGGATTGATGATCCACCGCGGCCAGTGCCTGGTGGCGGCCGGAAAGCTGGCGGATGCCCGCCAGGCCGCCGCTGCCGCGCAACGCGGCGCCGGTGGCGATGGCATGCTGCTGGCTGCGATCGGCAGTCTATACAGCCGTGCCAATGACCAGCAGTGCGCACTGGCCGCGTGTGAGCAGGCCGTGGCCGCGGCGCCGGACAATGCGCAGTTCATTTTCAACCGCGCGGCGGTGCGGCGCTTCCTGGGCCAGATTGCCGCAGCCGAGGCCGACTACGATCGCGTCATCGCGCTCAATCCGGCCGACTACGAGGCCTATCGGAACCGCTCGCAGCTGCGCACCCAGAGCGCGCAGAGCAATCACGTGGCCGAGCTCGAGGCGCTCATCGCACAGCCGCTGCCCGACTGGCGCGCAGAAGTGCAGCTGCAGTACGCGCTGGCCAAGGAATACGAGGACCTGGAGCAATACGAGCAATCGTTCCAGCACCTGCGCCACGGTGCGACGCTGCGGCGTCGGCATATGCGCTACGACGTCGCCACCGACCTCGCCACCGTGGACTGGATCATCGATGCTTTTGCAACCACACCATCAGATTCGGCGCCGAACGCCTGCGACGAGGCGCCGATATTCATCGTCGGCTTGCCGCGCAGCGGTTCCACGCTGGTGGATCGGATCCTCGGCAGCCACTCGCAGCTGCACAGCGCAGGCGAACTGAAATGCCTGGCACTGGCGATCGTGGATGCAGTGCGTGGTCAAACCTCGGGCGCGCAGTTATCGCGCAGGGAGCTGGTGGCGCGCTCGGCAAGCCTGGACTTTGCGGCCCTGGGACGCGATTACCTGGACCGGGTGCGGGCCGCCGGCGTGGACGCGCCGCGCTTCACCGACAAGATGCCGTTGAACTATCTCTACTGCGGCCTGATCGCGCGCGCGCTGCCGAACGCGAAGATCGTACACGTATGGCGCGATCCGATGGCGGCCTGTTACGCGATCTACAAGACCCTGTTCGAGGACGGCTACCCGTATTCCTACGATCTGGCGGAGCTCGGCCAATATTATCTTTGCTACCGGCGGTTGATGGCGCATTGGCAGGCGATCATGCCGGCGGCCATTTATACGTTGACCTATGAAGAACTGGTCGCCGATCAGCTCGGACAGACGCGCAAGCTGTTGCAGTTCTGCGGTCTTGAATGGCAGGACGCGTGCGCGCAGTTTCACGAGAATGCCGCGCCGAGCACCACGGCCAGCGCGGCGCAGGTGCGTCAACCGATCTACGACTCATCGATCTTGCAGTGGCGCCATTACCGGCAGCAACTCGCGCCGCTGAGCAGCCGGTTGAACGCCGCCGGCATCCGCACGCAGTAATGAGCAGTCCCATCGAGCCGGCCGGCCTGGCGATGGAGCACAAATCCATCGACTACATCGACCAGCGCGAGCGCCACGGACGGGTCGCAGACCAGGTGCCGTTCTGGTTCCTGGCGAATTTCCATTTCTTCAGCATCGCGATCGGCTTCGTCGGTCCGAGCATGGGCCTGAGCTTCGGCTACACCTCGCTTGCGGGGGCGCTCGGCATTTTGTTTGGAACCATGTTCGTCGCCTTTCATGCCTCCCAGGGGCCCGAACTCGGGCTGCCGCAGATGATCCAGTCGCGCGCGCAGTTCGGTTTTCGCGGCGTCGCCGTGGTGCTGGTCGGCACGTTGTTCACGTTCCTGGGCTTCAACGTCGCCGACTGCGTGCTGACGGCGCACGGGCTGAAGGCGATCCTCGGCTGGAATGAGCGTGTGGTGACGGTTGCAGCCTCAGCCGCGGCGGCGTTGCTGGCGATCTACGGATACGACTGGATGCATCGCATATTTCGCTGGAGCTTCGTGCTGTGCATGCCGCTCTACACCGTGCTCACCGTGGCGATCATGCTGCATTGGATCCCGGCGACCCATGTGGCCACCGGCGGCTGGAGCACGGTTGCGTTCTTCGGTCAGTTCGCCGCCAGTGCCAGCTACAACATTGCCCTGGCACCGTCGGTGTCGGACTACTCGCGCTATCTGCCGCGCAACAGCCGGCCGCGGGCGATCATCGCCGCCGTCTACGTCGGGGCTTCTTCCTCGGCGATCTGGTTGATTGCGGTGGGCGCCTGGCTGGCGACGCGGCTCGGGGCCGCGGACGGACTGGTGGCGCTGTACGACGCCGGCAATAGCCTGGCCGCCGGCTTTGGGTTGGTGCTGTCGGTGGCCTCGGTGCTGGTGCTCACGGCGACCATGGGACTCAACGCCTACAGCGGCATGCTCACCGTGATCACCGCGTTGAGCTCACTGTTCGAAACACGGCCGACGCCGCGCCTGCGGATGATCACCATCATCATGCTGGCGCTGACCTGGGCGGCGCTGAGCGTTGCCATCAGCGCCAATTCGATCGCGCTGCTGTTCGCGGTACTCACCATGATGCTGTACCTGCTGGCGCCCTGGACCTCGATCAACCTGGTGGATTATTTCTTCGTGCGCCGCGGGCGCTATGCGATTACCCAGTTGTTCCTGCCAAATGGTATCTACGGCGCCTGGGATGCCAGGGGGCTGACCGCGTACCTTGCCGGTTTCATCGCGACGACGCCGTTCTTCGTCGTGCCCGATGTCTATACCGGGCCGGCAGCGCGCGCCCTCGGCGGCGTCGACCTCGGCTGGCTGGTCGGCCTGGTGGTGGCCGGGGCGGTGTACCTGTGGCTGACGCGCGCGTTTGATCCGGCCAGCGAATCCGGCGCCATCAGCGACAGCGAGCGCGCGCTGGAACTGCAGGCTGCGGGGCTGAGGCCGGCTGCCGGCGCCGCGAGTCTCTAGACCGGCTCAGACCGGCTCAGACCGGCAGCGTCTCTTCGCGCGAGGCGCGCTTGCGATCGTGCGCCTTAAGGTGGCGCTTGCGCAGGCGGATGCTCTGCGGCGTGACTTCGACCAGCTCGTCCTCGGCGATGAATTCCACGGCGTATTCGAGCGTCATCTGGATCGGGGGCGTGAGCACGATGGCCTCGTCCTTGCCGGCGGCGCGGATGTTGGTCAGCTTCTTGGTCTTGATCGGGTTGACCACCAGGTCATTCTCGCGGCTGTGGATGCCGATGATGGCGCCCTCGTACAGCTTGTCACCCGGGCTGACGAACATGCGGCCGCGCTCCTGCAGCATGAATAGCGCATAGGCGACCGCTTCGCCGTCCTCGTTGCTGATCAGCACGCCATTGCGCCGGTCCGGGATCTCGCCCTTGACTGCGGAATAACCGTCGAAGATGTGGCTCATCAGGCCGTTGCCGCGCGTCAGGGTCATGAACTCGCCGACGAAGCCGATCAGGCCGCGCGCCGGCACGCGGTACTCGAGCCGCGCGCGCTGGTTGCCGTCGATCTGCATGTCGGTCAGTTCGGCGCGGCGGGCGCCCAGGGCCTCCATGACACCGCCCTGATGGACCTCGTCGATGTCGACCGTCAGCGCCTCGAACGGTTCGAGCACTTCGCCATTGACGATTTTTTTCAGCACCTGCGGTTTGCCGACCGCCAGCTCATAGCCCTCGCGGCGCATGTTCTCGATCAGGATCGTCAGATGCAGCTCACCGCGGCCGAGCACACGGAACGCGTCCGCGTCGGCGGTGTCCTCGACGCGCAGGGCGACGTTGCTCTGCAGCTCGCGATACAGGCGTTCGCGAATCTGGCGGCTGGTGACGAATTTGCCTTCGCGCCCGGCCAGCGGTGAGGTGTTGACCTGGAAGGTCATCGCCAGCGTCGGCTCGTCCACCTGGATCGGCGGCATGCCTTCCGGCTGCAACGGATCGCAGATCGTAATGCCGATATTGATGTCGTCGATGCCGGTGACAGCGACGATATCGCCGGCCGCGGCTTCCTCCACCGACGAGCGCTGCAGGCCGGTGAAGGTCAGCACCTGGGCGATCTTTGCCGGGCCACGGTCCTCGTCGCCGTAACGCAATACCACATTGCGCCCGGCACGCAGCGTGCCGCGGCGGATGCGGCCGATGCCGATGCGGCCGACATAGGAGTTGTAGTCCAGGGTCGAGATCTGCAACTGCAGCGGCGCGTCGATCTCGGTCGGCGGCGGCGGCACATACTGAAGAATGGCCTCGAACAGCGCCGACATATCCGGCTCGCGTCGCGTCATGTCGGTGCTGGCCCAGCCCTGCAGGGCCGAGGCGTAGATCACCGGGAAATCCAGTTGCGCATCGGTGGCGCCCAGCTTGTCGAACAGCTCGAAGGTCTGATCGACCACCCAGCCCGGACGCGCACCCGGGCGATCGATCTTGTTGACCACGACGATCGCCTTGTGGCCGAGCGCCAGCGCCTTGCGGGTGACGAACCGGGTCTGCGGCATCGGGCCTTCGACCGCATCGACCAGCAGCAGCACGCCATCGACCATCGACAGCACGCGCTCGACCTCACCGCCGAAATCGGCGTGGCCGGGCGTATCGACGATGTTAATCCGGGTGCCGCCGTATTCGATCGCGCAGTTCTTGGCGAGGATGGTGATGCCGCGCTCTCGCTCGATGGCATTCGAATCCATGATGCGATCGCCCATCTTCTCGTGGGCGGCGAAGGTCCCGGACTGCTTCAGCAGGCAATCGACCAGCGTGGTCTTGCCATGATCGACGTGGGCAATGATGGCGATGTTTCGAATAGGGCGTTGCATGGGCTTACAGGGGTCGTTATGTAAAGCAAGAACAGCATCTAAGTCTAGAATCTGGATGCCAAAAGGGCGTCGAGGGTAGCAGAAGGTCCCCGCGGCTGTTAGAATATTTTGGCGTATATAAAGATATGTTTATATATTAAAGGAATATGTTCAAAGGCTCCTTCGCCAGCGATGATCTCGGGGAGGTCGTGCGTGCGCTCAAAAGCGCCGCCGAGCCGACCCGGTTGCGACTGCTGTTCCTGCTCAGCCAGGCGGAATACACCGTCGGCGAGCTCGCGGTCGTGCTCAACCAGAGTCAGCCTCGCATATCACGCCACCTGCGTCTGCTAACTGAGGCGGGATTTCTCGACCGGTTTCGCGAGCAGCAGTGTGTTTATTACCGCGCCCCGCACAGCGGGCGCTATCTCGAGTGGCAGCGCCAGCTGCTGGGGATGGCCGACCCGGATGCACAGGAGCTCAAGCGCGACCGTGAACGCGCGCTGCAGGTGATCGGCAACCGGGCACTCGTTGCCGCGCGACAGCTTGGCGCGGCACAGACCGCCGCCGGCGGCGCGGCCACGGAGGCGGCGGGGGGCCTCACCGCCGATGCTTCCGGGTCAGCGTCCCGGTCGTCATCGCGCGACGAGCTGTCGAGCCTGCTGCTGGAAGAACTCGGCCCGACCCCGGTCGGCGAGCTGCTCGATATCGGTACCGGATCGGGGCTGATGCTGCAGATCCTGGGACCGCGTGCGCGGCGCGCGGTGGGCGTGGATATCTCGGCGCCGGCACTGCGGCTGGCACGCACCCGTATCCACGGCGCGGGTCTCTCACATTGCGAATTTCGCCGCGGCGACATGTACAGCCTGCCGTTTGACGACGCCAGCTTCGACACGGTATCGATCGATCGCGTGCTGGCCGCGGCCGAGCGGCCGGCGGCGGCGATCGCCGAGGCGGCCCGCACCGTGCGACCGGACGGCCGCCTGATCGTGATCGAGGACTTCGATCAGATCGACGCGCGCGCCTCGGACAACCCGCTGTCGCAGCTGCGACGCTGGTTCGCCGCCGCCGGTATGAACGCCGACCGGCTGCGGCCCTGCGACCTGGCCGGTCGCCATTTCATCGTCGCGCTGGCGCACCACGGCCAACGGCCGTCCCGAGTCATCGATCCGCAACCGCTGGCAGGTCTGGCATGAACACCGCATCTTTGGTCGGCCGCGTCGGCACCGGGCTGAGCCGGCTCGCGCGTCCGGTGCAGGTATCGTTCGAATTCTTCCCGCCCGGCGACGCACAGATGGAGCAGACGCTGTGGCAGTCGATCCAGCGGCTGGCTCCGCTGCGTCCCCGATTCGTGTCGGTCACCTACGGCGCCGACGGCTCGACCCGCGAACGCACGCACAACGTGGTGTCGCGCGTCGTCAAGGAAACGCTGCTGACCCCGGCGGCACACCTGACCTGCGTTGGCATGGACCGCGCGCACGTGCTGGAAATCGCGCGCAACTACTGGCACACCGGTGTGCGCCACATCGTCGCACTGCGCGGCGATGCCCCGCAGGGCAGCAGCGGCTATACGCCTTACCCGGACGGCTTTGCCTACGCGGTCGACCTGGTGCGCGGCCTGCGCGGCGTGGCCGATTTCGAGATCTCGGTGGCGGCCTATGCGGAAGGCCACCCCGAGGCGCCGAGCGCGGCCTTCGACCTGGATAATCTCAAGGCCAAGCTCGACGCTGGTGCCGATCGCGCGATCTCGCAGTTCTTCTTCGAGCCGAGCATATTCCTGCGCTTTCGCGATCGCTGCGCGGCCGCCGGCATCAAGGCCAGCCTGGTGCCCGGCATCCTGCCGATCACGCGCTTTCCGCAGATGCTGCGCTTCGCCGAGCGTTGCGGCGCATCGGTGCCGGATTGGCTGCGGCTGCGCTTCAACGGCCTGGAAGACGATGCCGATACACGCCGCATGATTGCCGCGGCATTTGCCATCGAGCAGGTGGAGGCGCTATCGCGCGAGGGCGTCGATGAGTTTCATTTCTATACGCTCAACCGCGCCGACCTGACCTACGCGATCTGNNGCGAGCGCATCCTGGTGCTCGACGGCGCCATGGGCACCATGATCCAAGCCTATGCGCCCGATGAGGCGGCCTACCGCGGGCAGCGCTTTCACGACTGGCCGAGCGACCTGAAGGGCAACAACGATCTGCTGACGCTGACGCAGCCGGCGATGATCCGCGAGATACACGGCAAGTACCTCGAGGCCGGGGCCGACATCATCGAAACCAATACCTTCAATTCCAGCGCTCCGGCCCAGGGCGATTACCGCATGGAAGGCGTCGTCGTGGAGCTCAATCGGACGGCGGCGCGCCTGGCGCGCGAAGTCGCCGATCAGTACGCCGAACGCACCGGACAGCCGCGCTTCGTGGCCGGCGCGATCGGTCCCACCAATCGCACCGCGTCGCTATCGCCGCGCGTCAACGATCCGGGTTTTCGCAACATCAATTTCGACCAGCTGGTGGCGACCTACAGTGAGGCGGCGGCGGCGCTCATCGAAGGCGGCGCCGACCTGATCCTGCTGGAGACCATCTTCGACACGCTCAACGCCAAGGCGGCGCTGTACGCCGTGCGCCGTACCATGCGCGAGCTGTCGGTCGACCTGCCTATCATGATCTCGGGCACGATCACCGATGCCTCCGGCCGCACGCTCTCGGGCCAGACGGTCGAGGCCTTCTGGAATGCGATCCGCCACAGCGAGCCCACCGTGGTCGGGCTCAACTGCGCGCTCGGGGCCAAGCAGCTGCGCCCCTATGTCGAGGAGTTCTCGCGCATCGCCGACGTGGCAATCTGCGCCTATCCGAACGCCGGCCTGCCGAACGCCTTCGGCGAATACGACGAGCAGGCCTGCCAGACCGCAGCGCTGATACGCGAATTTGCCGAGGCCGGACTGGTCAACATCGTCGGTGGCTGCTGCGGCACCACGGCTGAGCACATCGCCCATATCCGCGAGGCGGTCGCGAGTCTGCCGCCACGTATACCGCCGCGGCTGACACCCCGCTGCCGCCTGTCGGGACTGGAGCCGCTGGATATCGGGCCCGACAGCCTGTTCGTCAACGTCGGCGAGCGTACCAACGTCACCGGCTCGGCCAAGTTTCGCCGCCTGATCGAGGCCGACGACTACGACGGCGCGCTCGATGTCGCGCGCACCCAGGTCACCAGCGGCGCGCAGATCATCGACGTTAACATGGACGAGGGCATGCTCGATTCGGAAGCCGCGATGGTGCGGTTCCTGAACCTGATCGCCTCCGAGCCAGACATCGCCCGGGTGCCGGTCATGATCGACTCCTCGAAGTGGACGGTGATCGAAGCCGGGCTCAAGTGCCTGCAAGGCAAGGGCATCGTCAACTCGATCAGCATGAAGGAGGGCGAGGCCGCCTTTCTCGAACACGCCCGCAAGGTACGCGCCTATGGCGCCGCGGTCGTAGTAATGGCGTTCGACGAACAGGGCCAGGCCGACACGGTGCAGCGCAAGGTGTCGATCTGCGAGCGCTCCTACAAGCTGCTGACCGAGCAGGCGGGCTTTCCGCCGGAAGACATCATCTTCGATCCGAACATCTTCGCGGTGGCGACCGGTATCGAGCAGCACAACGGCTACTCGCGCGATTTCATCGAGGCCACGGCGCTGATTCGCGAGCGTTGCCCGCACGCGTTGGTGAGCGGCGGCGTCAGCAACGTCTCGTTCTCGTTCCGCGGCAATGAGCCGGTGCGCGAGGCGATGCATTCGGTGTTCCTCTACCACGCGATCCGCGCCGGTATGAGCATGGGCATCGTCAATGCCGGCCAGCTCGCGATCTACGAAGAGATCGAGCCGGAACTGCGCGAACGGGTCGAGGACGTGATACTGAACCGGCGCGAGGATGCGACCGAGCGGCTGCTGGAGATCGCGGCGCGCTATCACGGCGAGGCGGGAACCAAGCGGGCCGAGGACCTGGCGTGGCGCAACTGGCCGGTCGGCAAGCGGCTGGAGCACGCGCTGGTGCGCGGCATCGATGAGTTCGTCATCGCCGACACCGAGGAGGCGCGCAGCCAGTTCGAGCGGCCGCTGCAGGTGATCGAAGGGCCGCTGATGGACGGCATGAACGTGGTCGGCGACCTGTTCGGC
>PKWJ01000035.1:0-222 GCA_003132025.1 Gammaproteobacteria bacterium | reverse complement strand
TCGGCAAGAACATCGTCGGCGTTGTGCTCCAGTGCAACAATTTCGACGTGATCGACCTAGGCGTCATGGTGTCGTGCGAGAAGATCCTTGCCACGGCGCGCGACAAGGGCGCCGACATGATCGGCTTGTCGGGATTGATCACACCGTCACTCGACGAGATGGTGCATGTTGCCAAGGAAATGCAGCGCCAGGGGTTCAAGCTGCCGCTGCTGATCGGCGGCG
>PKWJ01000056.1:18005-159222 GCA_003132025.1 Gammaproteobacteria bacterium | reverse complement strand
CGTAGTGTTAACACGCCCTAGCTCGATGCATAGCGGCGCGACCTACCGATGGTGCAGGGGCATGCTCATATGCCCCTGCACCTGTCCCATCGACCGATAACGCAGGTGACTGTCTTAGCCGACGCGGACTTCGACCTTTCGAGGCCGCAGCTCGGCTCTTAACGGAATAGTCACCGTCAACACGCCATTGCTGAGATTGGCAGCCGTGTTGTCCGCATCGAGCTCCCCGCTCAAAGTAAAACTGCGACGATAACGCGTCGATCGAATTTCAGCGTACAACGGATCCATACCCTGGGGCATGGGAATCTGTACCTCGCCTTCGATCACTAACGTGTTCTTGTCCGCTTCGATACTCAAGCGGTCCTTGGTTACTCCGGGTATGTCCAGATGGATGGTAATGCCAGCGCTGTCTTCGAGCACATCCGCGGATGGGATGAATGGGTAGTGGTCTCCCGGATCGGTCCGATGCGTATCCGCTGGGGCCTGTGTCGCTAGATCCTGCTTCGCCATGACTCGCTTCCTCCTGGTATCAGCCGATAGGGATTTGCCTGGGTTTGACCCCTTCACGCCGTCGTAATGTGATCTGGAGCACGCCGTCGCGATACTTCGCGTCGACCTGCTGCGGATCGACGTCCTCAGGCAAGGTGATCACACGACGGAATTCGCCCTCGAAGCGCTCCTGGCGGAAATAGGTCGCCTTGTCATTGACCGGCAGCTTCCTGCCTCCCGAGACCAGGAGAAGGTTTTGCTGGAGCGAAATATTGAAGTTCTTGGCGTCCAGGCCGGGTGCGAAAAGGTACACGTGCACTTCGTCCTGCGTGGCCCCGACGTTGATCGGAGGGAAAGTGCCTCGCGCCACCGAGCGTATTCCGGCCGGACCGGAATTTCGCCCGTACATGTGGTCGAGGCCCCATTCCACGCGCCGGAGCTCATCAAAAAGGTTTTCAAATGCGGTCGAATTACCGAACATGGTCGTACCTCCTTGAGGCTGGTTAGGGTGACCGACCGAAGTTAAGGGCACTCGTGAATAGTTCAAGAGGGGTCGAGTCGTACCGCGTTTAATGCGGCCTTGGAAAATGAGAGGGGACTTCCATCTATCGTCCCGGCGTGGGAAACCGGGCGAGCGACCGTCATGAACCTGACAACAAGACCAGGCGGCCGACTGATGCCTAAGCTTTCCTTCGCATGGAAGGGTCTGACCGCCGGTCTGCGCGTTGCTGGTATCTCCGGCGACGCAACGCAGCCAGAATTTAATGCTGCACTGCAGCAAGAACGTCCTGATCGCTAGATAAGCTCCAGTGCCAGCGACATGTCGAGCGTTGAGAAGCCGCCGGCGCCATAGTAGTTCGCCGGAGCGTTTACGAGACAGATCTGCCATCGGTGAAAACTGTCTGTACGGAACGGTACGGAAAGTCTGCGGAGACGGCTATGGACAGCGGTGGACAACAAGCCCATCTATAGCCCAATGTCCACAATGGCATCGACAGCGATGGATTGATGACCGGCCCTGCCAAGGGTGTAAGGGTCAAAAGCCCTTCGAGGGTTCGAATCCCTCTCTCTCCGCCAATTTTTCCGACCGGCTTCCACACAGAAAGCGTGATCCGCTTTAGGTCGTCGCGATGGGATTCGAACCCTCGAACATGGACAATAGGGTTCGACGAGCCGCCGCGACGGCGGCGGCGAAGGACGTCGGCGCGCTTTGGGGCCGACGGTCCCGAGCGATCAGCGAGGGATGAGCGGCGCAGCCGCGAACAATCCCTCTCTCTCCGCCAATTTTTCCGACCGGCTTCCACACAGAAAGCGTGATCCGCCGGGCTGGAGGTAGGTTAGCTCGTTCCGATGAGAAAAGCACCGGACTCCGAAGCACTTCAGTTGGTGTCTGTTTATGCGCGCCGTGAGCAACGCGCTTCTTGATGCCGATCGCGCCCGGATGGGGCGGCGGATCGAACGAGAACACTAATCGATTGCTACGACAATATTTCCCCGAGCGCAGGGATCAGGCGGTGATCGTCGTTCGTCAAACTCATCATCTCGAAGATGGCTAGGCGCATCTAGGCCGAGTTCAAGCGGTTTGGCGCCCCGACAGAGCCTTTTGGAAGTCAGCGCTCTGAAGCATCGAGCTTACCGTATTGACGATGGCGTCGGAGAGGACCTCGTAATAGTTCTCAAGGTTGTAGGAGCGACCAAATCTCTTGGCGTCGCCGGAAGCAAGTCCAGTCCAGAGCGTCCTTCCGTCGTTACCCACTACCGTCAGATGCACAACGACCGCCGATTTGTACGTCGTCGTCTCCCTGACAAAAAATTGCCGTACCTCACCTTTAATTGTTACCGTGCCATTGCTGTCGACGGTCTTGAGACCCGCGTGATCGAACAACTCGCGCATATGACTGCTCACGAACACACCGACATCGTCGGCGGTGGTGACGGGCTTTGGCTTAGCGTCCTCGAGATTCTCGCCGATTGCATCCCTGTTGTCGCGAACGTCCTGGAAGGTTTCGAACTGAATGGGCGTCTGCGACATCTGCATCGCACCCAAGCGGAGCTCCGATGTCGGCTTCCATCGCAGTGGGACGTGTTCGAGGAGTTCGGTGTTCGCGTAGGCGCACAGCGTTACGGCGAACAACATCACAAAAAGTCTCGCGCGCATGAGGGGAGTACCTCTCGTGGCCGCATCAGCGTTCGCGAGATGATATGCCACTATACCTTGCCAATACCAACCGGCAGATGTTCGGCGGATGCTGCCTCGGAACACGATGCTGCCCGTCTCGAGGTCGAAGGGTTTTCTGGCGCGATGAACCAGACGCGCTGGCAGGCGTACACGACGCTGCGCGCGGGTCGGAATGCGGGGCCTTGGTCGGACAAATGCCGCCCCCTGCTGGCGCCCGACCAACACGAATTGTCCTGTTGGCACCAACTGAAGACAGGCGCAACACCCGGACTCACGGTAATCGATCGCCGCGGGGCAACAGTCCCGCCAGTATATAAAGCGTGCGGTCGTACACAAGTCTTTGAGCGACGCCAGCGTTGATCTGAGCTTGGCGAACGGCGGCGATGAGGAAGGGGCCGATGATGCCGGCGACCGACCATGCGGTAAGTAAACGACCGTGGATGGCCCCAACCATCTGGGTACCGAAGATGTCGGCAAGATAGCCTGGTACGGTTGCGAAACCGCCCCCGTACATTGTCAGAATCAGGCACACGGTAATGACGAAGCGGACCGCCAGGCCCAGGTGTCCGAGCGTGGGCAGGCTCAGGTAAAGCGCCATGCCGAAGACGAAGAACACGCTGTAAGTGTCCCCGATCAGATGACACGCGCATAGCATGCAAAGGGCCAAGACGAGTGGCGGATCGATAGTAAAGCGTGTGAGAAGTTCCCCCGGTAGCGGCACGGTTCCGCAATACGGTACCTGTGAGATCACTGCTGTCCTTCCTTCAATTCAAGATGATTAGCGCGGCGGCGCGAAAGTGGTGATATAGGCAATTCGTGGCACTGATGTCTCGCTCGCCTGAGGGAATTGAACCGAAAGAGGACAGCTTTATGTTTGTCGTTGGCACTTTGTCTGCATCCGTTGCAGTCGTATACGGCGATTCGCCCAGACCTCATCGCGGCAAGGACCCCGTAAGCGTATCGATGAACAGCGCCTGGCAGTGTGCGCTTTTTCTGTACGGTAACGCACCAGGTAAATCTGACAAATAGCGAGGGTCGCGGGCCCAGAGCCGCCTGTCACACTGACTCAATCTCGGATTTTCGAATCCGAGCCATCTGACCCAGCGCGTAGAAAAATATAGTAGATAGACCAAGAGAAAAGATGGTCGACGCGATTACCTTGTTGATAGAAGGTTCTGAAAAGTTGAAATACAGGAGCTGAAAGATATTGATACCAATGATGGTTTTCAACATCCAGTTAACGTGTAGCCGGGACAAGACGTAGGCGCCAAAGGGCGCCATAATCAACACCACCGGGTAGGCGCACAACCAGGTCTTGATTTGATAACTGGTCAAGCCATGATCGACGAATGCTCGGTAGCCGTAGCCGAATAAACTTACGGATGCCTGAAGCACGATGCTCATTCGTGTGGACATTTTCGCCGTCATGGAAAGGCGAGTCACGAGCAACGTATAGACGACAACGTCTGCGCCGGTGCCGAACAGGCTCGAGAACATTCCGCCGACAATCAGGATGACCCCCAGATAGAGAGCGTCTCGCGCGGATGTGATTTGGAGTTGGGTCCGTGAGCCGCGATGGTCGCTGAAGAAATACGCGGTTACGAACGTGGCGCTAAGAGACAGGTAAAAAGCCTGAATGAGATAGACATGAATCTGCTGCAACAGCAGCATGCCCAGGAGAAAACCCAGAATGCACACCGGTATGAAAACGAGCAGCGGCTTGAAGTCCCTGATCACAGTATCTTTTTGCGACAGGATATATATGCTCGCGCTGGTCATGCCGACGCTCTGAATCATCATGCTGAAATCGCGCGCGAGCACGCGATCTACGTGTAGAAACACGTTCAGCACCGGAAACGCAACGGCTCCGCCGCCTTCAGGAGTGAACCCTGCGACGAAGGCCCCAGCGACCATCATGGCCGCGTAATACCAATGCTCAACGAGAAACCGGACGCTATCAAAGGTACTGAACAGGCCGACCCACAAGGCAAGAGCACAGAGGCTCCAGCCGGCAAAGAGCCTGCTACGAAACATTATTTGCTGACATCCCAGGCTGAACGCATGACTGGCTCCCGGATCCGTCCTGCTGCGTCAGAAGTGGTAGCTCAGCATGACCTTGAAGAGCACCGAAGGGACCAGCTGACCTTGGGTGCCTTCTACGGCCACGGATGGAGCGGCGTTGGCATAGTGGTAAACGCGAAATTCTGCGTCGCCATAAACCTGCCATGGCCCAAAGCCTGCCTCCAGCCCCGGTGATAGCAGCAGGCGATGGTAGCCGCTGTTATACGGATCGGCTTGGACGCCGCTGTCATGTAACCGATCCGAGCCGATCAACTGCAGCAGTGTGGCGAGTGTGCCTACCTGCCCGAGTGCAATGCCATCGTATAAAACCCCCACCGCGGCGTCGATCTCATTACCCGGTCGATACCCCTCGCGCGTATTGAAGGGGCGATCGAGCAACGCTTCGGCAAACCATTTCAGATGCGGGCCGGCGCCGATGCTACCCAATTGGTAGCCACCCAGCAGCAAATCTGAGGTGCCGGTACCGATCGAGGAATCGCGGTCGAAATTGGGGTACGTCCAGTCCCCCGAGGGTAGCTTCAGTCCGAGCGTCAGTCCCGTGGATAGATCGGACGAAAATCCTGTGTAGCGAGCAGTCAATCGGGTGTCGCCGAGCGCAGTGTGGCGAAAGGTGGTCACATCTGGGGACGCGGGAGTTCCGATATCCGTGCGGAAGAGTCGGTCCCAATAAGGCAGCTCCAGTGACGCTCCCCAGTTGCTGTTGAACTGATAGTCCAACCCCAAGTCACCAAAATTGGTTTCAAGCTCCTTGTCGGTATTCGCGGAGGCCGGCGCCGCATGCGAACCAACCCAGTTTTGGTTCTGGTCCATATAGTCATCCTCAAGGTACACGGCACCGCCCGGGTGGCTTGGAATCATGGTGACGGTACCCACATCAAACACGCCGCATCCGCAGGCGCACGCGAAGCTCGCCGCGGGCGCCAGTCCGAGCAGCAGGCCGAACACCGCGGCAAGTGCGGTACGTCGCAAATCAGAATCGCTCAATGTGCGCGCCACCGACGTGCGCAAGCCATCAAGACTGGCGATGGGACGGCCATCGCTCTTAATTGAGCCAAACATCGGAGTCTCCCCATTGATGCACGAACAAGGCGACATCCCCACGGGCGTTATGCCCGCCAAGGGGTCGTATCAGCGCTCAGCTCAGTGAGCGCAACGGGGTCAGACTTCGAGGGGCGGGCCGCGCGGCGACTGTGCGCGCGGCGCGATTTGGAAATGGCTGATTTGCGGAGATGATATCAGCGGTCGGGCTGATGCTTGAACTGGCGCCGGCACAGCGGCCAATGCCGCTAGCGCCGCGAACGTGGGACTCGCGCCGTACGGGCAAGTGCTGTGGTCTTGGTGGGAGGGAGCGCCGTCCTTACCGGCACTCGGGTCCCCGGGCGAGTTATGCTGCGCGGGCGCACTCATCGGCATATCCATGGGCATGTCCATCGACATATCCATGGGCATCGAAGGCACCGGCGCATAGCCTTCGCAAAGCGTGAGCTGCACGCCAAAGTTCGGACCGAACATCGGCATGAACCCGACTGGAATCATTGCACGCAGTAGCAAGCCGGGTAGCACGAACGCTATCCCCAACCTCGCCCGCCTGCGACCCCAACTGACCAAGTAACTGTCTACCTTTGCGATGCGCCGATCCATGTGCGATTTACGGCCCAAGAAGCATAGACGAAGAAAGTGTCATTCACTAGCGCAGTCGCGACCCACCCCCAAAACCAAATTCCTCCAGATACGCGCGACCGACGCTGACACTCGGCGCGCCCGAGCCCGGGAAGCTTAAAAACACAACGCGCTGGATCTTTTCGAGTGACTCCGATCGGCGCGACAATCGTCGAGCCCAACGGTGCGCGCTGCGGGTGTCGCGTTGAAACAGAACTACTTTCTTGCCGGATTTGCCTTCAGGCCGTCGCCTATCAGCGGTCGGTGAACGACGGAGATGACATCAATTTTTGCGCCAAACTTTCTGCCGAACAGACGCGCGTACTCGAACGCGTTGTCCGCTGGTTCCGATGCGTCATAAGCCAGCAGAATGTGCTTGAACATGATTACCCGGTTTGCAACTCGGTCGATCCGATGGCGCTAAGCGATCGAACCCAATGCTGGTGGATCCTCGTCATCCGGATTGATAACGCCAAAATGCGCCGGAATGTGTGCGTAGAACAATCGAATCTTCTCTTCGCGGATCAGTTTGAGCAGTTCCCGTGCTTCCTGGTCCGTCACAATGAACTCGACCTCCACGGCAACACTGCCCGCAAGTTCGAAGAACGTTTGCTCGTGCAGCACGTGATGGCGGCCGAAACCCGCGACAGCGCGAAAGGCTGAGCCACCTCGTATATCGAGAGTGCTGGCCTTTTTGAGCAACCATTCCCACAGCAGTAATCCGTGATGGCGATGGCTTTCATGTACGTAAAATCGTAGGTATGCGCCGTTCATCGTTGCCCCCTTGGTTCTTGTTAGTAATGCTGCATGGCCGGTATGACGCCGCGTACACCGCCGCGGGGATTTTCGACATCACCGCGGTAGCGACGGATCACGTGTAGGTGCGCGTGCGCGACCGTCTCACCGGCTACCTCGCCCACGTTGATCCCCAAATTGTAGCCGTCGAGATGATCCTTGGCGTCGACTACCGCCTTGGCTTCAGCGACCAGGTCCCAGATTGCGTCAAGTTCGGACGGATTTATAGCGAAGAAATGCGTCTCATGACGCACCGGGTTAACGAGCCGGTGGCAGGGAGTGACCGGAAATTTGTCCGGGCGCACATAGGCCAGCGGGCCGGGCAACAGCGCGCCGTCGGTACTGCAGAATGGGTAGGGCTTCTGCACCGCACCAGCGTCCTTTAGCTTTTCGCCCATGCGACCGTGGCCATGCCAGCGAAGGTCATCAATAGAGAACCCCCCAGATGCGCGACGATTGCCGCACAGCTCCACAGAGCCCGTCCTTGCTGCACCAAAGTGGCCAATTCCGCTGAGAAGGTGGAGAAGGTTGTCAAGCCGCCGCAGAAGCCGGTCATGACCAACAAGCGCCACTCCGGCGCCAGGGAAGAAAAAGAAGCGAACAATGCGACCGCGGCACCGATGATGTAGCCGCCCGTCAGGTTGGCGGCAAGGGTACCGAGCGGGATCGTCGGGAACAGGGCGTTCAGCCGCGTGCCGAACCACCAGCGCAACAACGCCCCGCAGCTTGCGCCGATGGAAATGGCGATGACGGATTTCCACATGCATCTGTCCCTTGAAAGACACTACCTGGGGACAGGCCGCGTAGCACCCTACGCTCCCGTGGCCCGGAAACGCAGGCATCATCAGCCGCTCAAGCGGCGGTTCACGGAGGCATGCCATCTCCGCAGCCCATAGTGTTTCAGAAAGGCTTCCGGTACACAATCAATGCCGCGCGCCCCGCGCTCAAGGCCGGTGTCAATACGCTGGCAGCACGGCTAGCGCAATCAGCAGAGCCAGAAATGCATAGGTCACGTAGGTATTAATGCGCCCGCGGTGCATCGCCGCCAGACTGTGCGCGAACCACAGCATCGCAAAACTGACCGGCTGGAGCACCAGTCGGTCGACCAGATGCACGCGCTCTTTCTCGCGGCGGATGGCCATGCGGAAATGCTCGGCCACCGTCTCGCTGGTGTCTTCGACCGTCGTCGGACGGAAAATCGCATCGAAGATGACCCGCACCGGGTTGGAAAATCCCGTCGCCGTGTAGGTCATCTCAGGCAACAACCGCCGCACTCCGCCGTCCCAGCGCTCGCGCCGCGCGAGCCTGCGCGTGCGCGTCAGCCACAGACGAATGACGATGTAGGTCAGCAGCAGCAGACCGATCAGCGTCAACAGCATGTAGGACGTGGACATGGCGAAGATCACGGGATTGTCCACGCCGCCACGGTGCAACACCACTAGGCCGCGGCCGCCCACGATATGCTGCCCGACCTGCGCCCCGAGGTCATGGAACTCCGCCGCAAACGCGACCGGCAACGCGTCGTGTGCCGGAGCCGACGCGAAAAACGGTGGCACCAGCCCATCGGATGCACTGGCTCCCGCCAGCTGCCTCGACGCGGGGTCGAGCATCGGGATGACGTACGTCGGCAGCACGCCGAACGCGAGGCACAGCACCGCTAGAATGGCCATGGATGCGAGCGCGGACGGCTCGGTCTCATTTACCCGTCGCTCCACGTCGAGCCGGCGCATTCCCAGGAAGCTCATGGCGAACACTTTCACAAAGCACGTCACCGCCAGCGCGGCCGTGAGCGCGAGCACCGCGCCGCACGAGGCAAATACGATCTTCGCGCCGGCTGAAGACAATTCTGCCGAACGCAGCATTACCTGTAGCGTGAGCCATTCGCTGACAAAACCGTTGAATGGCGGCAGCGCGGCGATCGACAGCGAGCCGGCCAGGAAGCCCAGCGCGGTCAGCGGCATCCACTTGATCAGGCCCCCGAGCCGGTCCATATCGCGCGTGCCGGTCTGCGTCTCCACAGCGCCAACGCCGAAAAACAACAGCGTTTTGAACAGCGAATGGTTGATCAGATGATAAAGCGCCGCGAGGAATGCCATGGCCGCGAGGGCTGGATGATTCGTGGCGACGAACACCATTCCTGCGCCGTAGCCGGCGACGACGATACCGACGTTTTCGATGGAGCTGTGCGCCAGCATCGTTTTCAGATCGTTGTCGGTGGTCGCGTAGAGTATCCCGAGCAGCGCGGAAACAGTGCCGATAATGAGTGCGACTTGGCCCAAGCCTGCCTGCGCGACCGGCAACAGGTCGGCGTTAACACGCAGGATGCCGTACAGGCCGAGGTTCAGCGTCGCCCCAGCGAGCACGGGCGCAAACGCGCGCGGCGCGGCGGCGTAGGCGCGCGGCAGCCAGGAATTTACGGGGACCAAGCCGGCTTTCACACCAAACCCAAAGAACGTGAGGAGAAACACTGCCCCGCGGACGCTCGCGCCCAGAGCCGATGCGCCAGATTTGAGGGCGTCGAACTGCAGCGAGCTCGCGCCGAGTGCGAGTAGCAGGAAGCCGACCGCGGCGGCGAGCGTTCCGGCCTCGCCCATGGCGAGCAGCAGATACGCTGATCCGACCTGACCGTTCTCCCCGCCCGGGGCGCTCACCACGAGCAGGTAGCACAGGATGGACATGACCTCCCAGGCCAGCAAGAAGAGCAACGCATCACCCGCAATCAGGATAAGAACGATCGATGCATAGAGCGCCAACAGCATCACCGTGAACGCGCGCTTGTGGCGCGGGGCCGAATCGCGACTCAATTCACCGGCGGCGTAGATCGAGGCCGGGAAAAGAACCAGCCCGGTTACGACTACGAACGCGGACGAGAGAGGGTCGAGGCGCAGCATGAGCGTCGTGAGTCCGGGCAACGACCACAGCGGCTGCGTGAATACTGCGCCGGTCAGCAGACCCTCGATGCCCACCGCGACCGCCGCGACCGCGGCGAGGCAGCCGAGCCCTGCTAGCACGAACCCCTGGCGCGCTGGGCGCACTACCAGGGAAAGTAGGATGCCGGCGCCACAGGCCGCGAAGAACACAAGGAGGAGCGTCGGCGTACTCATTATCGCCGCGCTAAGTCGGCTCGTACCCTGCCGCAGCCAGCGGCAAGGGCTGCTTGCGTCCGACCGCCACCAGCAAGCCGTGAAGGATGGCGAGCGGCGGCGGCGGATGGCCGGGCACTTCCACATCCACCGGCAGCACGTCTGCTACGCCATTGCTGCAGACAAAGCTCTTTGCGAACACACCGCCTGACAGCGCGCACGCCCCGACAGCGACCACCCGTTTCGGCGTCGACATGGCCTCATGCACTTTCCTGAGTGCGAAGCGCATCTGATCGGTCACGGGACCCACGACCAGAAGCACGTCCGCGTGGCGCGGCGTCGGCGTAATGAAAAAGCCGAGCCGGTGCATGTTGTAATAGGGGTTGTTGAGCTGCTTCACCTCGTTTAAGCAAGCGCCGCAGTCGCCCGCATCCACCACGAGGACGTGGATGGAGCGCCGGAACGGCTGCCCTAGTTCATTTTTCAGTCCAGGTGTCGCGATGGTACTGCCCCATTCGTAAGTCGCCTCCCAATTTAGCGGCTGTCCGACGCCGCGAACGCAACGGTAGCAGTGGACGCAACGGCGGCTGTCCACCGAGATTACTCCGTTCGTATGCTCCAGCGCGTGCGTCAGGCAACGTTCGACGAGTGCCGGAGCAGCGGCGCCAACGTCACCGCCGCGAGGCAGTCCCGGAGTGACCCCGGCAGCGCGTTCCGCGCCTCGCGGATACGCAGTGGTCTTAATTCCTGTGCCTATTCCTTTAATGACCCACTGGCTCATGCGTTCTCCGCTGCTCTCCGTATCACCGGTCGTTCTCGGCCACGGACAGATCGAATGTGGAGAGAATGATGGGGAAGTCCTGGAACGCGAATTTTTCCGCGGCGAGGTGGAAGCTGTGCCAGTTGATGAACGAGGGTGTTACTACGCGGTAACGCGCAACCCGTCCGCCTTCGTCCAATCTGACCCAATGGAACGTTCCGCCGCGCGGCGCCTCGACCCAGCCGAGCGCAGCACCAGGTCGGAATTCCACAGTCTTGCAAACGTCGCCTTCTTTCAAGACCGCGGTCGCCTGTTCGATGATGCGCACGGATTGCCGAGCCTCGGCGAACAACACCCGAAGTCGAGCGTAGCCGTCGCCTTCCTGCTCGCTCGGCACGTGGTAATCGAACGTCTCGTAGCCAGAATAGGGTTGCGCGCGGCGCAAATCGCGCACCAGTCCGGACGCGCGCGCGACCGGGCCCACCAGGCTGTAGTCGGTGGCGGCAGACAGCCGGACGACGCCGACGTCCTCGATGCGGTCGAGAAAACTACTTGAGATGCTCAGCCGGCGTTCCAGTTCATTCAGCCGCTTCAGGATGTCTTGCGACTGGGTGAGCGCTATGCGGCAGGCATTGGTCGGCAGATCGCACAGCAGGCCGCCCGGCGTGAGCAGACCGAACAGGTAGCGATGGCCGCTCAGTTCGCCTGAGACGCGCAGCAGTTCCTCCTCCAGGAGTCCCGCCTGGCTGTTGGCGACGACCAGCGCTGTGGATTCGCAAATCCCCTGGATTGCGCCGGCGTGCTGCCGCAGGCGTTCGATTTCGGCCAGAAAAACACGTAGGGCCCGCGCCCGCGCCGGTAGCTCGGCGCCGCTGACCCGCTCCACGGCCTGGCAGAAGGCCAGGCCGTGAGCAAACGCCGTCGTCGCTGCGAATCGCTCTGCCAGGAGCAATACTTCATCGACAGTTTTGCCCTCGGCCAGTTTCTCGATCGCACGCCATTTGTAGAATAGGCGCGTCGAGGAGCGGATGACGTCTTCGCCGACGGTCTCCAGCAGAAAATGCACCGACTCCGTCACCCCGGAGAATTTTGGACCGACCGGCATGACGAACGCACCCGGCTCCTGCACGATGCGCCGCGGCCGCCAATCGGCGTCCGGAAGCCGATGGCGCAGCGCCGCCTGCGCGTCGAAGCCGTGCCGCATCGGCTGGACATCTTCCTGCCAGGCATCGTTGTGAAGCACAAAATCGCCGAGGTGCGGATGACCGTCAAAACGCACACCGAACAGATCCTCCGCCTCGCGCTCGTGCCAGTCCGCGGCGTGAATCCACTCGACAACGCTCGGAAAGACGTTGTCCGCGACCGGTGCGCTTACCACAATGTGCACCCAGCCCGCATCGCGTTCGCCGTAGAACACGTAGCGCAGCTGCCACGCGTTCGAATCTTCCTCGACAATCAGGCCGGCAAAACCAAAGCCCCAATGCTGGAAAATACAACGGCACAGATCGGCAAGCACTGCGCGGGTGCACGTCACTTCGGTCGTTGAACTTGAAACATCGCGGCCGACTTGCGTCTTGCCGGGCCAGCGACCTTCAATTTGCTCCTTCAAGTCGGCGGGATTCATGGGCGTGCTATCTCGTCAGTGCAGCAGCGGCCATCGCCAGAAGGTCATGCAGGGGTTTAGGCACGTAGACGCCGAGCACCAGCACTGGCACAGCGCCCAGAATCAGTGCTAGCTGGCAACTGAAGGGTAATCGGAAGCTTCCGGCTGTTTCCGGTTGATGGTGCTGCGGCGCCGCGATCGTCGGCGCACCGAACACCATACGGTTCAAATGCGCCATCACGCCAAAAAAAGCGATGACGATGAACGTCGCCAACAGCCCCATCGCGACGTAACGTCCCTGTGTCAGGCCGACCTTCAGAATTGAGAATTCGCTCAAGAAAATCGCCAGCGGCGGCGCACCGGTGATCGCCAATCCGCCGAAGATAAGTGCTGCACCGGCGGCAGGAGAGCGCTGGATTAGCCCACGCACGGCGGCGATTTCGCGCGTTCCCATGGCCAGCAACGCAGCCCCGGCGGCGAAAAAACAAAAGGACTTCGTGACCGAATGATTGAGTATCTGCTGCATGGCACCGTAGTTGGCGGAGGCGCCGAGTCCGATCGCAGTCAGAATGATGCCCATGTGCTCGACGGTAGAGAAGGCAAACAGCCGCTTGTAGTCATGTACCTGTAGCAGCAGAAACGCGGCGGTGCCGGCCGAAATCAGTCCGAGGACCAGGGCCCAGGTTTCGGCGTGGGAGCCGGGAACGGCCTGCATCACCGGAAAGAGTCTCAGGATCACATAGAGTATTGAAGTGGTTTCGATCCCGGACAGCAGCGCGCACACCGGCGTGGGCGCCTGACTATGGGCATCCGGCAACCATGTGTGCATCGGGACAAGGCCAACTTTCGTTCCAAGGCCGATCAAGATCAGCAGGAACGCGGCCTGCAGGAGCATCGGCGGCATCCTGGGGGCCGCCGCCAGCAGCCCCGCCCAGGTGTAAGTTCCTCCGCCCCCGGCGTGCATTGCCGCGAACAGCACCAGGAAACCGAATAAGGCCACGCCTGCCCCCATGAGCGAGAGCACGACGTATTTCCAGGCCGCCTCCAAGGCTTCGCGTGTGTTATAGAAGGAGACAAGCAGCGCCGAGCACAGCGTTGTCAGCTCCACGACGATCCATACGAGCGTGGGCTCCGCTAGCACCGGAATCGCCAGCATGGAAAAGATGAAGAGGTTGTAATTCGCGTAATAGAGCCGCAGCCTTTTCGGTTCCGGTTTTTCGTGCGCTATGTAGCCGACCGAGTATATGGCGGCCGTGGTTCCGATCAGGGCGATGAGCAGCAAGATCAGTGCGCTCAAGCCGTCCACGGCGATCCAATTGGACCAGGCCGCATCGCGCAGTTCCGCCGGTGCGACGCCTGCCACCACCAGCCATGCCAGCCGGGCAACCAGAATCAGATCAGCGAGACAGAACACCACCGTCACGCCCGATGCCCAGCGTTTCCCCAGGCGAACGCAAACGAGCAGGGTGGCAATAAGCGGCAGGAGCAGGATGACGATGATGCTCACAACAGGGCCTCGTCCGCAGCCGCTTCAGGGGATCCTTCCTTCAGACTGGCCAGGTCGCCGACGGCCGTGGTGCCGACCTGCTTCTGCACGGCGCGGACCAGGACCCCCATGATGAACACGATGATCAAGCCGTCCGTGGCAATGGCAAGCTCCACGAGCATCCCGAGATCGCGCGCGATCGCGATGCCGGCGAGGAACGCACCGTTTTCCATCGCTAAGAGGCCGATTAGCAGTGGCAATGCCTCGCGCCGCACCGTCAGGGTGAACGCGCCGAGCAGAAGCACTGCGATACCGATCGGGACGTTCGGGCCGCGAACATCCGGCCCGACCGCCTTGGCCAGCGGAATACCCACAAAATAAGATCCGACGGCGAGTGCCATGGCGATCAGCAAAGCAGTCGGGATGTTCAGGACCTGGTCGATTTCGCGGCGCGTGTAGATTCCCGCCGGAGAGGTTCTACGCAGAAGCCAAGGGACGATGATTGGCTTGCTGACCAGGTTCACGAGTGCCACGCCATACAGATGCGCCGAGTTGTAGCGCAAGCCGAGCAGCGCCGCAGACGCTGCCAGCAGCAACGATTGCGCTATAAATAGATTCAGACAGCCCCTGGCCTGTCGCGTCGCTACGATACCAAAGCCGGTGAGCAGGAACAGGCCCGCGGCCAGCGCGTTCAGGTTTTCCAGCAAATGCTTCGTTGCATCGCTCATTTCGTTCACGGCAGAAAGATCTGAGTCATCATGGCTGCCACCGAGGTAATGAGCGCGGCACCCAGAAACTCGGCGATGCGAAACAGGCGCAACTTCGACAACGACGACTCGATGACAACCAATACGAGCAGGAAGCAGAAGACCTTGAACAACACCAGCGGTATCGCCAGCAGCACCGCTCCGTAGGATTGTCCCGCCGCTAGCCCCCACGGCGTCACCAGCACATTGAGCAAAACGCAGAGGAGCACGAACAATTTCATCTGGCCGCCCCATTTCACCAGCGCGAAGCCACGGCCGGAGTATTCGAGCGACTTGGATTCATCGATCATCGCCAGCTCAAAGTGGCCGGTCGGGTTGTCGACCGGAATGCGGCCGCCCTCTGCCAGAATCAGCATGATAAATGCCAGCACGAGCAGCACATGCGATGGCGCGAAGAAATTCGCGAGCGGTGTCACCCATTTCTGCTGGACGATGTACGGAATGGTAGAGCCGGCTACGAACGAAACGGTGAAGAACACGATCATGAATACGGGCTCTGCCAGAAAGCCGACCATGCGTGTGCGGCTCGCGCCTACGGGGCCGTAGGGGTTGGCCGTGTCCACGGCCGCGAGTGTGGCGAAAAATCCGCCCAGTGCCAGCACGAAGCCGGCGCCGAGCATGTCGCCCATGAAGGCAAAGAAAAGCGGATAACTCGTCAGGACTGGAATGAGCAATGCGACAAAAATCGGGGTGACAAAGACGATGTAAGGCGTGAAGCGAAATATCCATGAGCTGTCTTCGGACACAATTTCGTCCTTGTGAAACAGCTTCCAGAGATCCCGATAAGGCTGAAACATGCTCGGCCCGCGCTTGGACTGAACCATTTCCTTGAGCCGCGACAGCACTCCGCTCGCTAGTGGTGCAAAAATGAGCACGACAGCGACCTGCAGGAGGTTGAACAGGACGCGCTCGGCCACCGCTACACGCTCCTAGAAAACATTACACTGCTCGGCCCAGTGCACTGAGCTGGGCGCAGAATGGATTTGGAGCGCGGGCCAAAGAGTCATACCTATCCACGTCTCCGAGAGATCAGGTAGGCATCATCAGCCGGTTAGGCAGTTATTTTTGCGGGAGGAATGCCATCTCCCTATGTTGCTCAGCTTATATAGAACGATGCGTCAGATCAAGCTTCTCTCTACCATTTCGACAACCGCTCAGTGGTGCCGCTTCTCAAAATTGACTGATCGAGCAGCCAGATTCCTGTCGTTCGCGTCCGGCAGGTTGGAATCAATTGCGGGGTGAGTCGATCCGCTTCATTTCCCGCGAAACCCCAGACGGACTTCGCCTTCTGGCTCGGCGCACCATAGCGCCACACGTGACAACTCGACCCTAAGCGACCGGAACCGCACAAGGTCGTTGTGGTTACTGACAAGGGTCACATCGACGGGGTAATCCGTGTCAGCACAGCCTTGCCGAGGGTTGGAAGGCGCCCACACCGGGGAGGGCGTTACGGTGAAACAGAACTATTCTCCTGCCGGCTTTGCCTTCAGGCCGGCGAGTTTTTCCAGCATCGCTGAGCGGATGAACTTGAAATAAGCGCGTTCGATCATGCGCAGACTTGTCCCTGTCTGAGCAGCAACCGTGAGTGGATCTACTCCGTAGACCTGGAGCAGTTCACAGATCCGAGCATGGCGGAAGCTGTACGCGGAAGTTCCCTCTGGAATGCGCACTTCCAACCCTGCACGTTTATCGTGCGCAATGATTGCTGAGCGAACCTCCTCAGCCCACATGTCGCGACGCCACGGTTTCCCCTCAGCTGCCGTGAAAAGCGGGTCAGTCGGCGACTTCCGACTCGCCCGCGACCTGAAGAACGCGACCCCGTCCTCATCAAGGACCACATACCTGGAACGCAGTTTCGGCGGACGTCCCTTTCGATGGGAAAGCCTCAGGCGCTCGCCATCGAAGTCTGCAGCCGTCGTCTCCGCGAGTTCCTTCGGACGAGCACCCGAGAGTTCAAGGCCACGCAGGAAAGCAGCTGCTTCCGGCGATGCTGAAGCTATCAGGCCTTTTCGCTGGGCCAGCGAAAGGAATACCGCGGTTTCGGATGCATCGTCCGCCAGAGCCTCAATGCGCCAAGCCGCCGGATTCCCGATGTGTCCAAGGCAATTTCCATAATGGCATAGACAGCGATGGATTGATAAGGCCCCGCCAAGGGTGTAATAGTCAAAGGCCCTTCGATTTCGAATCCCTCTCTCCGCCAGTCTTTTCTACTGTTTCCTCATAAGCTTAGGTGCTGGCAGCGCGTTTCTGGTGCCAGATCCAGTGCCAGATGCTGAAAAGTGGCCGTGCAAGCGTGCTGTGGTCGTCCGCCATTCAGGTCTGCAACGGATCGACGACCCTATCCAAATAGCGAAAGGTCGGAAATTCATTCTCAAAACAGAATGTGCCAGCACGAATGCGCTCTCGAAGTTCTTCGAGCCGCTCGCTCGCCCGTTGCATATTGGCGTCCGTGGGCCTCTCTATTACCGAGGGCCGATACCGAACGCCGTCCAAGACGAAATCGAATTGGATCCTCTCGTGACCTTTTGCGGTGACGCCACCAGCATTCAATCTCAATCTTCGCACAGGTGCTTCGTATATCCTGCCCTAACCGAATCAGCGTAGTTGAAGAACATAGAAGCTTCAGCGAAGGTCGACACTTTGATGTTCGCGATGTCGAGCTGCCACCGCAGTCAGATCTGTCACGTTAGAAGCGATAGCGCAACTGCGCATAGATTTCTCGCGGGTTGTTGTAGTGAAAGCCGCCGAAGGTCAGGCTGTTGTCCACTAGCAGATGACGGTCGGTCAGATTCAGAACTGTCACGGAACACGATAAGTTCTGTGTGAACGATTTTCCAGCGGCTACATTCACCTCTGCGTGGCTTGGAAGGTGGCTTGGCGTCCCCTCTCCATTGGAAAAGCCCGAGCCGTAGTACACATCCATCGAGGCGAACGCCCGCCACGGAAGCTTGGCCTCCACTCCGGTATTCACTGTGTTTCGCTGATCATGATCGAGCGCAAAATAGCCCGACGGCGGACTGAAATCCGTCAAGCCGCCATTGGTGGCGCCGCGCCCGTCGGCGCTCTGATTCGAATAGGTGAGGTGCATCTGATACGCATCCGACAGTTGAGGTGAGCGCACCGTCAGTTCCGAGCCTTGAATCAGCGCACCGTCGATGGTGAGAGGCAAGAAGACATTCGAGTTGCCAATGTTGTTGTGATCGAAGAAGTTGGTGGCCTTGGTCCGGAAATGATCGGTGTCGATTGTCCAGCCTTTGAGCGGGATCGTGATGCCGAACTGATATTCATTGTCCCGTTCGCCTCGCAGCGGCAGGAAACTCAGATTGTTGTTTTGGGCAAACGCAAGCAACGGGCCCGATAGCGTCGTGAGCGGTGGCGCCTGATAGAACTGCCCATAAAAGCCGCGCAGTATCCAGCCGATCTTTGGCAGCAGGACTGTAGCGCCTAAACGCGGACTGGTGGCATTTTCGACGATGCCGGCGGAGAAATGGGTCTGTCGCAGGCCAGCCATTACCGTCAACCAGTGCGTCACCTTGAGTGTGTCCTCGATATACGCAGCGACCAGAGAGCCCGATGGGTTGACGGCCTGGCTTACCGGCGCAATGCTGCCGCCATTGAAGAGCACATCAAAGAACTCGCTGTCGTGCTGGCTGAACCCAAAGATCCCGACCTTCAGGTCATTAGGACCGGCATGCAGTCGCAAGCTTTCCTGCCCGCCCAGATAAGTTGATGAGCGCTGATCGGTCGTGCTTATCGGAAAGTCATTGGGCGCGCCGTCCAGATCGGCGCGGTTGTAGTGATACAGAAGCGAACTGGTCAGCACCGCATCGTCGCTGAACTTGCGCACCCAGGAGGCGATGGCAAACGTATCGCCTTCGCGTTGAACGTCGGCTGTCATGTCGCCCGGACTATTGGGAATGTCGTAATCGTCGCGCCGGGCCGAGACCACTAACCGAAACTGATCGCCCGGGCTGGCATTGAAGATCAGCGTGCTGAATGCTCCGTAGCCGTCCTCAGAATCATGAATTATCTGCGACACCGGCGTCTGGATGCCCAGATCACTGCGGTTACCATTTACGCTTCCGTAGTAGGCGAAGCGTTCACTGTGACCGCCGAAGCTTGCGTAGTCATTGGTCTGGCCATAGTTTCCGCCGCTAACGATGATCTCGCCTTCATCGTTGCGCTCAAAGCCCGTGCGCGGCACGACATTGAACACTCCGTACGTACGATCGCCCTGGTCGGCCTCGTAGCTGCCGCGTTGTATTTCCAGATAGTCGATATCCTTTGGATCGATTTGGGGACCCAGGTTACTGGCAATGTTGGTGTTGGGAATCTCAACGCCATCCACCGCCCAGGTCGTCTGATGTCCGCCGCGCACGTGCAGCTGATCGTGTACAACATAAGCACCGGGGACGAAGTCCGTGATCATGGCCAGGCTGTTGCTGCGATCCGCGCCCGGCGTGCGCTCGATGTCCTCACGGTTCACGAGTGTGGTCGGAGTTGCCGAATTGATGGTGGTGGTTTCCCGTGGGGCGGTGACCGTCACATCGCTCAGCGTCGGGCCGGCGAGGAGCTGAATGTGTGCCACGGGCGTGGCGCCCGTTGCCACGGTGACGCTCTGCGCGCTCGGTGCGAAGTCAGCGCGTGAGGCGCTGAGTACGTAATTGCCTATTGGTACGGTTGAAAAGGCGAATGTGCCTTGCGTGTCACTTTGGGTAACTTGCACCCAGTCAGACGACGCAGATCGCAACTCCACCTTAGCTTGTGCGATCGGCAGGTGAGTAGCGTCGTGTACTACGCCACGTACCGCGCCGACGTCGGCGGCGTAGAGTGGAACCGCGACGATCCACACTAACCAAAAGGCCCAACTCCGCGGCACTGGCAACCCAAGCTGACGAACCAAAGCCGTACGCCAGAAAATAAGATTGGCGATGGCGCGGCCATCGCACTGACGTGAACCCAACATGTGAGTCTCCCCATGAAGGTCATCGACCAAGTCGGCGCGCCCACCGAGTGCTATGCCCGTGGAGGCGTTCGATCAGCGCTCAGGTTAGTGAGCGCAACGGGCCAGACTTCGAGGGGTGGAGCGCGCGGCGACTGCGCGCGCGGCGCGAGTGCGAAATGGGCGACCTGTGGGGAAAATATCAGCGATGGAACGGTCGCGTGAAACGACGCCGGCATAATCGTCAATGCTACTAGCGTAGCGAACGTGGGACTCGCGCCATAGGGGCATGTGCTGTGGTCGTGGTGGGAGTGTGCGCCGTCCTTACCGGAACCGGGCTCCCCGCTCGAGTGATGCTGCGCGGATGCAGGCATCGGCATATCCATGGGCATGTCCATCGACATATCCGTGGCCACCGACCCGACCGGCGCATAGCCTTCGCACAACGTAAGCTGCACGCCAAAGTTCGGACCGAACATCGGCATGAATCCGAGTGGAATTAGTGCGCGCAGCAGCAAGCCGGGCAGCACTATCGCTGCCCGCAACTTTCCGCGCCTGCGGCCCCATCTGATCAAGTACGTGTCTACCTTTGCGAATATGCCGATCCGTAGGCGCTGGAAGCATAGAGGAAGCGAGTGTTGTTCACTAGCGCCGTGTCGCGTACCCCGGAACGTTGCCTGTTGTCTGCGGGCAAATCCTCAGGTAGCTCTGCAGTTCGAAAGATCGATCGTTCCCTAATGATGCGCACTGTCGGTGGCAGCCCGCGTCGGTAGTTCAATTCTGCCCGTGGCGATCAATAGACTTGCGGATGCCGAGGGTCAGCTCGGCTATTTGGCGATAGGGGCCCATTGTGGGTGGCGAATTTGGTGGGCGGATTCAAACGCTGAGCGTAAAGTCGAACTGGGTTCCGCCGTGAGGAGCCGCGACTACCCCACCCGTAAACCACTTGCTGCCCATTTGCTTCGCTCTCCGAGTCGCCCAAGTCGTAGGGTAGACCCGCGCTGACGTCAAGGCACTACAAGTCGGTCCATCTGTCGCTATCCGCCATTGACCCTCTACCGTCATTCGTGAGCGCCGGCTATGTGGCAGACCGAATTCTTGGAATTGACGTATCGAACATAGAAATTACAAGATCGAAAACAACCGCGGCCTCATGCAAACAGCGGCTTTCGCACGGCGCCAATCGACCCCTATTACTCGTCCGACTCGGCCCGCATGTTTGGCCATCGAACGACGGCTGTCAGGCGCGCATATGTGCTTTTCGAATGTCGCAAAGTTGCCGAAAGTGTGTGCTGTCTCTCCGGCGCATCGACCGCCTAGGTTCATTTGCTGTCCCTTGCAGCGCGCGTCCGTTTGTTCTGCGCTTTGGCCTGGCGCAGTAACTGATTCCAGTCATCCGGCGGATTACCGCTCTTAGGCATACGGCGAAACGCGCGATAGGCGTCGGAATCGCTCTCATACGCGCGCTTCGTATCTTCGTCGTTGACCCAGGCGTAAATGATTATGCGGCTCTCGCGGTGATAGCGAAAGAACAGCCGATACTGTTGGAAGAACTTCGCCCGGAACCAGTGCTTGTACTCATGCCCGAGCGCCGCGCCTTGTCTAAACTCCGGGCGCGTCGGGTCCTCCGGTATGATCTCGAAGGCGAGCTTTACGATGGCGGTCAGCCGCTTGGTGGAATTCTTAGCAGTGTACCCCTTCGGATCCTTCGCCCGTAAGCGTTCCACGTGAGCGACCAGCGATTCAAAGGAGTCGAGAAACTGTGGATGCGCAAAGATCGACCAGCCCTTGATGAGCAAGGGCGAGTCTGCCGCAGCGCTCGTCATTCATCCTCGGGCTGGAGCGGTGTATGTAGGTCAACCTTGACGCCCCTGACCAGCGATCGGGCGCGGCGCACGAGGGCGCGGCTGATGCCTCTTATCTGACTCGGACGTGCTTCCATGTCGCGCGCCAGGAAGGCGAGGAACTTTCCGACCACCGGATCACTCTCCTCCCCAGCCTCGGCGCGGGTCAATAGTACTGCGCCATCCGCTCTTACCACATATCGAATCTTGTCGCGCTTGCGCAATTTGAGCGTGCGACGTACGGCATCCGGTACCGTCGTCTGGTACCGGTCGGTCAGCGTAGATTCAATTTCCAACGAGCGCATATGAGGATTTCCGCGAACATGAGGCAGCGCGGATGGTAATGCAAACGCATTGTCAATGCAAGACCTTGCGGGGTGCGAGGATGATGGATCGGCGTTACGATGAAACAGAACTACTCCCCTGCCGGCGCTGCCTTCAGGCCAGCGAGTTTTTCCAGCATCGCTGAACGGATGAACTTAAAGTACGAGCGTTCGATCATTCGAAGATTAGTGCCTGTCTGAGCGGCAACCGTAAGCGGATCCACACCGTAGAGCTGCAACAACTCGCTGATCCGAGCGTGCCGGAAACTGTAGGCAGAGGCCTCAATCGGGACACGCATCTCCCACTGGGAGCTCTTGTTGTGCACGGCGATTGCTGAGCGAACTTCCTCAGCCCACATGTCGCGACGCGACGGTTTGCCCTCAGCTGGCGTGAAAAGCCAATCAGTCGGCGACTTCCCATTCGCCCATGATAAGTCGGAGGGTAGGCCTCAGCTGGGGTTGGGCACCACAAGTCGGGCTGTCCGTAAACCCCAAGCCGCCATCACCAAGCGTCTGCTCCGCGGCAGCACACCAGACGCACCTCAGGTGAGAGCCACCAGGATCTAATCGAACGGCGGCGAGGCACTCAGATTTAGCTGGAACCACGCCACGTCGTGCCACCGGCCGAACTTTCGACCGACAGCTTTGAAGATCCCGATCGACTCGAACCCGACACCGCGATGAAGGGCAATGCTGGCATCATTGGGCAGGGCAATCCCCGCGTACGCGTTGCAAAAGCCTCTCTCTGTCAGCTTTTTAAAGAGCTCTATGTAGAGCGCTCGACCAACCCCTCGGCGGTGATGGTCTGGGTCTACATACGCAGATACTTCGACCGACCAACGATAAGCCGCGCGTTCGCGATGGCCGGAGCCGCAGGCATAACCGATACAATGGCCATTCAGTTCGGCGACCAGCCAGCCCCATCCGGTCACAGCCTTTTCAATCCGCCTGGCGAATTCCTCGGTTGTGGGGACCACAGTCTCAAATGAAATCGCGCTCGTCTCTACAAGGGGTCCATAAATGGACAGAAGTACCGGGGCGTCGGCTACGGTGGCGGAGCGGATGCGAATCGGCGGCATTTGTTTATGAATCATTGAGGCGCGCCAGTGGCCGCCCGCGGGTATTGGTCAAGAAAAGCATGACGCGATTTCAACCCGCAACAGTGCTCACTTCCCACAGTACGGATTGTCCATCGGAAGTTAGGAGATTCGCTGACCGTTCATGCCAATAAGTGGCGCTCCGTCCTCTTTCCAGAACGGGCCTTGTTGAGGCAGCGGGAGTATATCCAGCAGCGCTTCCGACGGTCGGCACAGCTTAGTACCCCACGGTGTTATTACAATTGGCCGATTAATGAGTATCGGGTGCGCCATCATGTGGTCGATCAGCTGCGCATCGGTCCAGTGATCAACATCAAGGCCCAACTCTTCATAGGGCGTTCCTTTTTGACGGAGCAGGTCGCGTGGACGAATGCCCATGCGTTGAATAAGGGTTTCCAGCGTTGCCCGATCCGGCGGCGTCTTTAGGTATTCGATGATCTCCGGTTCAACACCTGCGTTTCTAATCAGCGCCAAAGTGTTGCGAGACGTCCCGCAGGCCGGATTGTGATAGATCGTCACGGGGCCGGCAAATTCAGGCATTGAGGGCCTCGGGTTTCTTGCTACTCACGGCCTGAACCGTTGCCTCCGTATCCAATGAGGTCTGAGTAACTCTTGTGCTTGGGAATAGCGCTTGGGCGGCGACGAGAGCCACGAGTGCGCCCACGAGCTGCGCACCAATGAAGGCGGGCACGTCGGCGGCACGAATACCGGAAAAGGTGTCCGTGAGTGAGCGGGCGATGGTGATTGCCGGATTGGCGAATGATGTTGACGCGGTAAACCAGTACGCCGCACCGATCCATGCGGCAACCATCCACGGCGCGTCCTCCGAACGGCGGTGGCCAAGCACCACGAGTAGCAGACCGAATGTCGCTACGCCTTCCGCAAGCCATTGAGCTGGCCCCGTCCGAATGTGAGCGGAAAGCTGCCAGATCGGCACTTCAAACATGACATGAGCAATCAGTGCTCCGGAACAGCAGCCTAGTACCTGAATGACCGTATACGCCCCCGCATCGCGCCACGCGAGACGGCCCCGCAGGGCCTCGACGATGGACACGGCAGGATTAAAGTGAGCGCCGCTGACGGGGCCGAGCAAAGCAATTAGGGTTGCCAATACCGCCACCGTGGCAGCGGTGTTTGCCAGCAGCGCCACCGCCAGATTACCGCCGCTGAGGCGTTCAGCCATGATCCCAGAGCCCACGACGGTAGCAGCCAGCAGGAGGGACCCCAGCCCCTCCGCAGCCAACCGGCGCGACAGCGGTTGTGCATAGACGCTCATGAGGGCAGCGACTTCGTCATGCACAAGGCAGACGCAGGACACAACGAACTGAATTCGGCGGTCCGTCTAATCTCATCCGGGATATAGCGCCGATCAGTTACTTCGTATCCAATGGCGCGGAAGAACGTCTCCGCCGCTTCGGTCAACAGCACGAGCTGCTCAACGCGGTCCGATTGAGCTTCCTTTTCAAGGTGTGCGACGAGCTGATGGCCTATACCGCGCTTCTGATGGCTGGGCGCGACTGCTAGCGAGCGCAGAAGTGCGCACGTGCCGAAGCGCTCCATTCCGATGACACCAAAGACGGAGTGTTCGGCCTCAACCACCCAAAGCCGCAGATCGGAAGCGCTCGCCAGGTCGTTCGTCGGGAGCCCGAAACCCTTTAGGAGTGCGACCACGGCGGCAAGGTCGGTTCCATGGCCACGTCGGATTACGGGCGGCGATGACATCACTACGCATTACAGCATGGCTGCTTCGTACCAGGCCCGCGCTTCGCCTTCGGCACGCAGCAAGCGGTTTCCGCAGCCTTAGTGGGGGTGGTAGAGGTCCCGTGATCGAACACCGGCGTGTCCTCGCCGTAGACGGGAATGCCGCCAAGGGTGTGGAACGTCTCCCAGGCAATCCCAGTGGGATCGGTTACCCAGTACTTATCTGAGCGGGCATAGCAACAGGCTTGTTCGTTCTCCTGGATCAAGCGCGCGTCGGCGGCTGTCAGTTGCGCCTGCATTCCGCGCAGCTCATCGGCGGTGTCCACCTGAAAGCCCAGGTGGTTGACACCGACCGGTTGGCGTTGCGTCGAGATCGCGAAATTCACGCGCGGATCATCGAGCATCCACTTGGCGTAGTCGGCCTCGATCTTCGAAGGCTCGGCCCCAAACAGTATCGAATAGAAGCCAATGCTCTTCGCCAGGTCTTCGACGGAAACATGGATGTGAAAGCGTTTCATGCGCGTAGCCTCTTGGTAAGGGAAACCTCGGCCTCTGTCGGAGCACATTCCGGAGCACAGCCCCTGTCAGCGAGGACACAACAGTTCTCAGTGAGAAATCCGATCAATTGGTTCATGTGAGCAAAATTTGGGCGGTAGTACAGGAACCGTCCAACGCGGCGCACATCGACGAGCCCCGCTCGCTGCAGCTCCTTCAAGTGAAACGAGAGCGTCGCTGAGGACACTTTGAGCTTCTCGCCGAGCTGCGTCGGCGTGTAGCCCTCTGGGCCTCGCTTCACGAGCATTCGAAAGATCGCGAGACGGGACTCCTGTGCTAGAGCTGCTAGACTTTCAATCACATCTGTCGATTTCATATTTCGAAAGATATCGAAATAAAGTGAAAAGGTCAAGTCGGCGCGCATATCCTGAAATAGCGGCCTTCGCGCCCTTGACCAGACGGCGCGTGACTTTCGCTGGCGCGTAGCCGGCCCGAGAGAGGGATTTCCAGTGACAGCTCCAGTGACAGCTATGGCGTCTTCGGGGGATCGTCGGGGACTGATATGTTTTCGGAATCCGTAACTTGCTGATCCGACTCGGGGTCTGAATCCGGTTCGAATCCCTCTCTCTCCGCCATATCAAGGCCTTTGATTTCCGACACTTGGATTCTGGCTCCGGGCTGGACTGCCCGATATAGCCAGATTTGCGCCCGGCGCTGAGGGCTAGCGACAAGACCTCAAACAGATTGAGTGGCATATCTTGAAGGCTGGTCACTTTGCGCTGGAGACGAGCGGGACCGAAATCGCCCGCCACGTGCGAAACTTGCTTTGCAGGCACGGATCGCAAATTAGCTCGGCGGCATGTACGGGACGAGGACTAATTCTCACGGGAGACTATCGATGACTAGTGCCCCATCGCAGTTAAGACGTTTGATGGTTGCGTTTGCGGCGCTCATTGCCACCGTCTGCATCCCTGCTCAGGCGGAAAAGCCGATGGCGGAATTCACGGCTGAGAACACGGCGGCCATGAACAAAATGATGGCCGGGATGGCGATCAAGTCTTCAAATGACGTCGATCGCGATTTCGCCAGCATGATGATCCCGCATCACCAGGGTGCAATCGACATGGCCGAAGCCGAGCTGCGTCACGGACACAACGAACAGCTGCGACGCATTGCTCAGGAGATAATTGTCGATCAGCAACAGGAAATCGCGGCCATGCGGTTGGCGCTGGGCGATGCGCTTCCCCCGTCTATCGCGGCCCCGACCCGACCGGTCGCGGTTGCACCCGCAACCTCCCAACAACCTACCCCTAGGAGCGCGGAATACCTACCATGAAGCAGACACTCCTGTTTCCCATCCTATTAGGATCAAGCGCCATCGCGGCAACAGTGCTCGCGGGTCAGGCGCCGGGCAACGCTTCGGCGCCTGACGTTCCGATCAGCCACACAGATCGCGTGTATGCCGCCGAACAGTTTTCAAACACGGTATCGGTGACCGACCCAGTTGACAACAAGCTGCTGGGCGTCATCCGATTGGGTGACCCGCAGCCCGGTAATTTTTCGCCGCTCTATAAGGGCCAGGTACTTGTCCACGGCATGGGGTTCTCGCCAGACCACAAGACACTCGCGGTCGTGTCTATCGGCTCCAATTCGGTAACGTTCATCGATACGCCTACCAACGCGATAAAGCACACGACCTACGTGGGTCGCTCTCCACACGAGGCCTTCTTTACGCCCGACGGCAAAGAGGTATGGGTCACCGTACGCGGCGAGAATTATGTGGCGGTGCTGGACAGCCAGACGTTCGAAGAAAAGACCCGTATCACTACGCCCGCCGGGCCGGGTATGACGATCTTTTCGCCGAACGGCCGCTACGGCTACGTCTGCTCCTCGTTCAATCCGGAGACCGATGTAATATCGGTGGCCGATCATGTGATTATTGGCCGAGTCACCCAACCCAGTCCGTTCTGCCCAAACATTGCCGCTTCGCCGGACGGTGAGCAGGTCTGGTTTACGTTGAAGGATATCGGAAAAACTGTGGCCTTCCAGGCCAGACCGCCATTTGCCGTGCTGAAAATCTTGGACACCGGGCCGATTACCAACCATGTCAACTTTGTCCGCACCCGAAGGGGCCAATTCGCCTATGTGACTGTTGGCGGGCTCGATCAGATACAGGTGTTCAACACCGCTGATTTCTCCAAAGTCGCCACCATTGCGGTGGGCAGGTTACCGCACGGAATCTGGCCGTCAGGCGACGGCTCGCGCGTTTATGTCGGGCTGGAGAATGCCGATGAGCTCACCGCAATCGACACCACTACCAACACCGTCATCGCAACTGTACCGATCGGCCAAGCACCGCAAGCGCTGACTTATGTCTCGAACGCGGTCCCTGAGGGCCCGGGTACCGGCGGTCTGCAGCCGCTCGGTATCGCCGGCGAAGCCGTGCACTTGACACTCGACAGCTCGTCCTTCAGGGCTGTGACCAGCGTCAGCCTGTTCGATCAGGGTTTGATTCAGGTGTTGCAGGCTGCGGTCAACGGTCTAGAACCGAAAACCGCCTATGTTTTGTCGCTCTCTACACGCGCGGACGGAACGGGTCCAATTCAGCCGCTCGCAGCCTTTACGACCAATCCAGCAGGCTCTGCCATCGTCAACGCCATAGGGCCTATCCGGCAGCTGGTGCAATCAGACACGCCAGAGCAGCGGCGCTTTCTTGTGGTGATGCGCGGTACGCCTCAATCAATCGGCTCTGTCGTGCAATTTCAAACACCTTAGGGCCTTGGCCGCCGGAACCGGTCCTGGAGAGGGATTTCAGCCTGCTACGGTGAGCGGGGCTGTGCCGCAAGACTTCAACAGCCGTCTATCGATTCTCCTGTATGTAGATTGCGCGCTCATGAGAGAACGCTTTGAACCCAAAGACCCCGTGATAGCTGCCCATGCCGCTTTGGTTGACGCCACCGAAAGGCAACTGGTTCTCCAAGTAATGGGAGAAAAATCCGTTGACGGTCACGCCGCCGGATGAAGTTCGGCTGAGTACCTTGTCGATATTTTCTCGATTGTTGCTGAAGATGTAGAGCGCCAATGGCTTGCCACGACCCGAGATGTAATCGATGACATCATCGATGTTCTTGTAAGTCAGAACCGGCACGATCGGCCCGAAAATTTCCTCCTGCATGATCAGCATGTCAGGAGTGACATCGGTGAGCATCGTCGGATGGATCGTGCGGTCGGCTCCCTCCAGAGTGCCTCCAACGGCAATCTTGGCACCCTTAGCAACGGCATCATCGAAGAGTCTCTTGATTCGGGAAAAATTCTGATCATTAACGATTTGGGCGATATTCTCCTTTTTGATGCTGCCGTCGTCCCTGTAGAGGTTCTGTTTTACTTTAGCTCGAAACTCCTCGACCAAACCGTTCTTCTGCTGCTCCTTGACGAATACATAGTCGGGGCAGATACAGGCTTGCCCGCCATTGAATTGCTTGGCTGCCGCCAGATCCCCCGCAATCTTCTTCATATCCGCGCCTTCATCGACGATGACGGGAGATTTCCCTCCGAGTTCGAGGGTTACGGTGGCCAAATGCTTCGCCGCCGCCGCCATGACCAGCTTTCCGACTCGCGTGCTTCCCGTGAAGAAGATGTGGTTAAACGGGAGCTCGAGCAAAGCGGTTGCCACATCCACACCGCCTTCAAATAATGCAACCTCCTCCTCCTCGAATGTCTCTTTGATGATCCTGGCGGCTACTCTGGCAGTCGCCGGGCACAAGTCTGTGAGCTTGACGATGCAGCAGTTTCCCGCGGCAATGGCTGCTGCGAGAGGTCCCAGGACCAATCCAAGCGGAAAGTTCCATGGTCCTAAGATGAGGCATACTCCTCTCGCCTCGTGCACGATCCTCGCCTTGTCGTTCTTGTTCTGGGATGGAACCACTTCGATCGGCTTCATCCACTCGTCGAGATTGTTGATGTTTCTTTCGATATTGGCGATCACGTTCAGGAGTTCTGTGACTCTTATTTCGTTTTCAGGCTTGCGAGTGTCTTGTTTCACTGCCGCCACGATCTCATCGCCGTGAGCTTCCACGGCCGACTTCAGTTTTCTCAGTTTTTCCTTCCGTTGTTCGACGGTAGTGGCTTTGATTTCCCATTGGTGAGCTTGCTGTCGAGCGAAAACCCGTTCTATTTCTGCAACTACGCCTTGAGCTATCTGTCTGGCGGGTGTGGACACAGTATTTCCTCCATTCAAGGGAGCGAATGCACTTCAATACGAGATCCGTGAAGCGCGGTAGAATGATCAGCTCTCGAGCCACCGGATCGCCTCAAGGCCGCTTCGGAAGCGTTGCCCGTTGCCGGCGGCGTCTTGATCTCCTGATCGCTGAGCTGGACTGTCACGGTTTTCACGACTATCTCCTAAGTCCCGTAAATTATACGGTGGCCCCGCAGGGGAGCGGCTCTGCGTACGGGTGTGCCATATAGCAGGCGACGTAGTAACTTGCGGTGGCGAATCTGGTGGCAAATCCGGGGAATTTGGGGGACAAGCGGGGACCAGAACGCGTCAGGTTACAGTAACTTACTGATCTGGCTGGGGTCTCCGCCGAGTTCGAATCCCTCTCTCTCAATTTCGGCTCTATTACCCCGGTCGCCAAGAATCTGTGTCGGCCGAAAACCGGCTGTCCTAAGAGTCGATATTTTCTACTGACGCGGCAGGTTTCTTGATGTAGTCGACAAAAGCGCGCAGCCGTGCCGGCATGTGGCGACGGCTCGGATAGTAGAGGAGAGGACCGGAAAAGTTTTGCCACCAGTCTTTCAACAAGGGCTGAAGTTTCCCATCCTTTAACGCTGGCGCAATCCGTGCTTCGAAGCCGTAGATTATCCCCAGACCATCGATAGCGGCGCCCAGCTCAAGGTCAACCTGGTTAGTGATCAAGGGGCCGGACGGCGTTATTCGAATGGTCTTGCCGTTGCGCTCGAACTCCCAATGCAGCATCGCAGCGCTCGGAAAGCGGTGTCGAATACAAACATGGTCCAGTAATTCTCGAGGATTTTTGGGTCGACCATGCTTCGATAGATGGCGCGGCGAAGCGGCCGTCGCAAAGCGTGATTCCCGGGTACGCTTTCAAAAATCCCGCAACTATCGGCGGCAGAATCAAGCCCGCCGCGGCCCAGGGTACATTAAGGCGCAGGCTACCTATCGCAGACTGCCACCGGCCACCCAGCGATTTCTCCCATCAGGCAGCCTCGCTGTGTGTCCCAATTCCGTCCAAGGCTATGACCGCATCATCCGGTAAATCCAATTCCGCTACGGTGAGGTTTTCCCGCAGATGTGTGATGGAGGCGGTGCCAGGGATCAGAAGAACGTTGGGCGCCCGGCGGAGCAACCAAGCCAGCGCAACTTGCATAGGCGTGGCACCGAGGCGCCGAGCTACATCGAATAAGATGGACGACTGCAGCGGCGTGAATCCGCCCAGCGGAAAGAACGGCACATAGGCGACGCCGTGGCGGGCAAGTTCATCAATCAGGGCATCGTCTGCCCGATGTGCCAAGTTGTAGTGGTTCTGCACGCAAATGATCTCGCAGATTCGGCGTCCTTCCGCGATCTGCGCAGGCGTGACGTTGCTTAAGCCGATATGACGTACCAATCCCTGGCGCTGAAGCTCAGCCAATACGCTGAGAGGTCCCTCTATTGAGCCTTCCGCCGGCCCATGGACGCCAAACATGCTGCGAAGATTGACGACATCGAGCGCTTCGAGGCCAAGGTTTCGCAGGTTGTCGTGCACTGCCTCAGTCAGCTCTTTTGGGGAGAAAGCCGCTCGCCACGATCCGTCTGCGCCGCGCCGGGCCCCGATTTTGGTCACAATGACGAGATCACCGGGGTAGGGATGCAGCGCCTTGCGGATCAGCTGATTGGTGACGTGCGGCCCGTAGAAGTCGCTGGTGTCGATGTGATTCACACCGCTCGCCACCGCTTCGCGCAGGACAGCAAGTGCTGCCTCTGGGTCCTTCGGTGAGCCGAATACGCCAGGGCCCGCAAGCTGCATGGCGCCGTAGCCGAGCCGGCTTACGGACCGATCGCCGAGGTCGAATGTGCCGGACTTATGAACAGTGGACATGTCGGTCTCCTTTGAGAGTAGGCACAATCTAATCGCTGTTAGCTTGCGCGATAATGGGGCACAATCCGCACGGGCTGTGCGGGAAATCGAACAGTGAAGGCCGATCTCGGTGATCTGAATGCTTTCGTGAGCGTCGCCCGCGCAGGCGGTTTTCGCGAGGCTGCGCGCGCCACGGATACGAGTGCCTCTGGGCTCAGTGAAGCGGTGCGCAGACTGGAAACGCAGCTCGGCATCCGGCTCCTTAACCGCACGACGCGGAGCGTCACTCCCACGGAGGCCGGCGAGCGCCTGCTGGAGCGGCTCACTCCAGCGTTGACCGAAGTGGAGTCGGCGCTCGATGTGGTGAACAGATTTCGCGACAAGCCCGCGGGCACACTCAGGCTCAATGTTCCGATCAGCGCCGTGCGGCTCGTGCTGCCGGCAATCGTGCCGCGTTTTCTTGCAGTTTATCCGGAGATTCGATTGGAAGTGGTCGCCGAGGATAGCTTCATCGATGTGCTCGCCGCCGGGTTCGACGCCGGGATCCGTTATGACGAGCGGTTGGAGCAGGACATGATCGCAGTGCCGATCGGTCCGCGTACGCAGTGCTTCGCGGCTGCTGCGGCCTCCGCCTACCTCAATCGGCGCGGGCGGCCCCAGCATCCGCGCGAACTCCTCAAGCACGCGTGCTTGCGCGGCCGCTTCAGCGGCGGCGCGATGCCGCCATGGGAGTTTGAGCGCGCCGGCGAGGTGGTGCGGATCGAGCCCACGGGGCCGCTACTCGTGAGCATGGGGACCGCGACCGATCTCGCCGTCGACGCCGCGATTGCCGGCGTCGGGGTTATCTGCCTCTTCGACGACTGGCTTCGTCCGCATTTCGACAGCGGCGCGCTCGAGCCTGTTCTCGAGCCGTGGTGGCAGCGCTTCTCCGGGCCCTTCCTCTACTACTCCGGACGGCGCCTCGTACCTGCGCCGCTACGAGCGTTCATCGATTTCGTCAGAGCATCGGCTCAGCCAGTCGCACCGCGGAATCCCAGGCGCAAGCGTTCGCAATAAAGTCGTGCGGGGCCAATCTCCGCCAATTTCTTTGAACGACTTCCACGCAGGAAGCCCGGGGTCCGGCGCGAGTTGGGAACAAACCTACGGTGCAGTCAGGCGGCCTGCGCCATTGCAGCCACGCGCTCCCAGGTGGTCGCCATCATGCTCGGCCGTGCGTTAACCCGGTCGAGCCATGCTCGAAGCTTCGCATGCTTGTCTGTGAGCGGCTCCCACTCCGGCGTCTCCTGCAGCAGATCCAATTGCGGTGCCAGCAGCACATCGGCCAGGCTGAGCGAATCACCGGCGAAGAACGGCCGATCGCTCAATTGCTGCGCTAATTGATCGAATACCGTCTGAGCCCTCGGCATGGCGGCGGTAATGGCGGCCTCGTCGGGAGTAAGTCCTATTAGGCGTGGACCGACAATCCGCTGAAAAGTGATAACGCTGGCAACCTCCTGGAAGAAGTACCAGTCGTTCACGTTCATAAGCTGATCCATGCGGGAATTCGTTCATGCTGGGGTTCCTTTCGATGCTTCACTCACAAAAAGCTCCAGCAACATCGGCCAGCCGTTGTTGACTTCGCCGCTCATCTTTTCTCCCGCGGCCGGACCCATGCGTTCGAAATTTCGGTGCTCTAGCTCGACTCGCGTGCGGCCCGGGGTGTCGGCCGTGAATCGCACATCGACTTCCGAGGTAAACGAGGGGCGTGGATCTGGTTTCCACTCTGCATTGATCTCCCAACTCACGACAACGCGCTCGCCGGGTTGCCAGATCAGCACGTGCCCTACGACCGCCTCCGTGCCGTCCTCGCACTTTGCGTACCATCGTCCGCCAACAAATGGCTCGATGATCGATTCCCGGACCGGCGCGGTGCCGATTCCGTGGGACTTCGGCCACCAGCGATCAATTCGGGAAGTGAACACTTCGAAGGCTTGTGCAGGAGTCGCCTGCACGACTACGCTCTTGCGCACCGGGGCAATGCGGATCGTTCGATTCACGACTTCCGCCTCCCTCGGACTTTCTTAGGCATTTCCACTTCATTCTTGAAAGCTTCAAGCGCGTCATCCCAGAACTGATCGAGCCAGCGTCGGAGCTCGCCGAGGCCGTCCGGATCGATGTAATAGACACGGCGCGCTCCATTCGGCCGATCGATGACCAGTCCCGCCAGCTTCAGCACCTTGAGATGCTGCGAGACTGCCGGACGACTGACCGGCAGATCTGCCGCGACCTCCCCGACCGATGCCGGCCCGCGGCGCAATCGCTCGAACACGGTGCGGCGAGTCGGGTCAGCAAGTGCGGCCAATACCGCAGCGTTAGTCATGACTTACTGTAAGTCTTCACTTACATTAAAGTCAAGGCACGAGGCATTTCTGCAGCCAACGGCCGACATCGTGCAGTGAGCGGTCTGTGCCTGCTCCTGGTTTGGGCATAGCCTGAAATAAAAAGGAGGGCGGCACTTGGTAACGATCGCAAGGGTGGCGGCAGTGCTGTTGTACGCGACAGGAGGCACAGCTCTTGCGGCGGACCAGGAGGGCGGATCCGGCGTGGCAACGTGGCGTCTGGATTCGCTGGACCCACTGGAGCTTCGAGGCATCAGTGAGGCCGGCACCGATCCGGTAACGATCCGCACGCATGTCTCCGATTACCGAGGGCGCCGCGCGGTGCGGATCGTCAATGAAGAGGGGCCGTCCGCAGGAACGAGCGGTGCCGAGGTGCTCGCGATTGTCCGTTCGTCGGAATTTCGCGACGGCACGATTGAACTGGACGTGGCGGGGTCGCCGCGCCAGGGTGCGAGACCCGCCTCGCGTGGATTCATCGGCATCGCGTTCCGTGTGCAGGATGGCGGACAGCGCTACGAAGCGTTCTACCTGCGCATGACGAACGGACGCGCCGAAGATCAGTTGCGGCGCAATCATTCGGCCCAGTACGCCTCCCAGCCCGACTTTCCCTGGAACCGGCTGCGGGACGAAAATCCGGGAAAGTACGAATCCTATGTTGACCTTGCCGCGGGCGCCTGGACGCGAATGAAAGTCCAGGTCGCCGGTACGACAGCTCGCCTCTATGTCAACGGCGCCCGCGAGCCGTGCCTGATCGTCAGCGATCTGAAGCTGGGCCCGACGCACGGAAACGTCGCGCTCTGGGTCGGGTCGGACACCGTGGCCTATTTTTCCAACCTGGCAGTTCACTAGGGGTGGATATGTCCAAGGAAAGATCGATCGCTCGGTGCGGCCGATCCGTGCGTGGCATTGTCGGAACGCTTGCCCTATGCGTCTGCGCGGCAGGATCCGCCTGGGGTGAAGAGGACGCACCCAGTGTCGTCAAAATCAATGGGTCCGTCTACATGGCTCCCCTGGGGGCCAATGTGTATCTGGTGACGACGCCAGCCGGAAACGTAGTCATAGATACGGGGACCGTCGCGCAGGCGCCTATCGCCAGGAAACTCCTCGGCGCGGTGAGCTCGGGACGGGTGAAGTACATTATCCTGACACACGGTCACGCGGATCACATTGGCGGGATTGGTCTTTGGAAGCAAGATGGAACGAGGATCGTCGCCCAGAGAAATTACGTGGAACTGGTCAACTACGTGAAGCGTCTCGAGGGCTTCTTTGCACCGCGCAACGCTGCCGCGTTCAATCGCGCTTCGGCACCCGCGCACGCATGGGCTGGAAATTTTGGTGCGACGATCGACCCGACGATACTTTTCGACGAAAAGTACACGTTCACGCTCGGAGGTGTGCGCTTCGAATTGCAAAGCACGCCCGGGGAGACGCCCGATCATCTGACGGTGTGGATCCCCGAATATAAGATCGCCTTCATCGGGGACAACTACAACGGTTTTGGCGAGCCCGAACCGATGTCGTTTCCAAATCTCTATGCGATCAGAGGCACCAAGCCGCGGTGGGCCCTCGATTGGATCGGGTCGATCGACAAAGTGCTCGCGCTCAAGCCCGAAGTGGTGCTCTCGGGTCATGGGGATCCGATTTTCGGAAACGCAGAAATTACCCGCCGCCTCACGCGATTCCGAGACGCGATCCAGTATGTGCATGACGAGACCGTTAAGGGCATGAATGCTGGCAAGGACGTGTTTACTCTGATGCGTGAGGTAAAACTGCCGCCTGGTTCGGACCTGAGCGAGAGCTTCGGAAAGGTCAGCTGGTCGGTTCGCGGCATCTACGACGGATACGCCGGGTGGTTCGACATGAATCCGTCGAACATGTACGAAGCACCGCCATCGTCGATCTACCCGGACCTCGTGAAACTCGCCGGTGGCCCCGAGCCGCTGGCGCAGCTCGCCTCGGATAAGGTGAAGGCCGGTAAGCCCGTTGAGGCACTGCACCTGACGGACGTCGTGCTTGCGGGAGATCCGGCAAATCGTGCCGCACTGAGCGCGCGTCTCGAGGCTTTGACGTACCTCCACGATCACACCGATAACTACATCGAGACGGGCTTCCTCGAGCATGCAATGAAGCAGGCGCAGGATGCTCTTGGAACACAGTGAGACCCACTCCCCGCTGGCTGCTTGCGGCATCGTTAGAGGCCGTGGTGACGCCCGCGTTGGCGCACGACCTCGCGATGTTCCGCGGAAACCCCCGGCACACCGGTGTCTATGACGTGTCCGGTGCGCCGGTCCTTCACGGGGTCAAATGGCAGTTCCATACCGGCGACGGCACGCCAAACTATGAGGCGGCCTTCAGCGACTCGTTCTATGATGACCTCATCATCGGCCAATCCAGGATGACCTCACTCGGTCCGATTCGCTCTTCGCCAGTGGTGGCCGACGGTGAGGTCTATTTCGGCGGCAGTGACGGCAGTGTGTACGCGCTAACTTAATGGTCGGACAGCTGATGGACGCCCCACTGCCGCCACAGAAGGAACGGTGCCTGGGTATGACCCTGAACAACCTCACCATGGTTTTGCTTGCTTTATCGCTGAGCGCCGCCTCGAATTTGGGCGTCGCACAAGATATACAGCCGAAGATCGACAACGAACGCGTCACCGTTTTCGATGCCGCAGGCACGCTGCCACGCTCCGAGCACGACTTCGTTGTAATCCCGTTGGCGAGCAAGGGAAGTGCCGAGTTTCACCACACGGGCGATATTCCCGGTAAGGCTGGGTCACGGGCAATAGTAATTGAGCTGAAGGATAGCCCGTCGAAGACATATCCGAATAACTCCGGTTATCCCAACGCGTTTCCCCGAGCGCGCGCCAAAAAGCTACTGGAGAACGAGCGAGTTATCGTTTGGAGTTACCGTTGGAAGCTCGGTCAGCCGACGCCAATGCACTTTCATGACAAGGATGTAGTCGTAGTCTATGAAGACGACACCACCCTGAAATCCACGACTCTGGATGGTGATAGCGTCACAAGTCGGTACCAGGCGGGAGAGGTACGCTTCAACCGTGGTGACCGTACACACACCGAACTTCTCGTCAAAGATAAAGGAAGCGCCGTAATCGTCGAGTTGAAGTAGCCGCAGTAGTTTCGCGGTGTATATGCGTCCCTCGGTTCGGGCCAAAGCCGCACCACAGTGACGTTCGCCCCCATGATCCTTGAAGGGTGGAGCGAGATCAGCTGAATGAGTGCGCGCAGGCCGCGGGCGCCCTCCGCGGTAAGCTCAATGGAGCCCGGCTTCAGCTGAAAGCACCCATTGATGAAGTCGTGCGGCAGCATTGGGGTCAGCGCGCCCACGGGTTGTGCGGCCAGCACCGTGCAAGCCATTAGCACAAGGCGATGCACTGTCTTGTCTCCTGGCAGCGAGCCGTGGACCGGCCCGGCTAATTCCAGACCAGGAACTTCAGCCACCCTCCCCAGAAATCGGACCAGGCGTGAGTAATTACGTTGACGCGGAGGTTCCTGCGCCACGCGGCGAGAACGCCGTAAAGCACCCCTAGGACAACGATGACGACAACGTTCTGCCATCCCTGATAGAGGTGGCAGAGGCCGAAGACAATGCCCTGCCCGGCAACGGCGAGCGCGGTGCTGCCAGTGAAGGCGCGGAGCTGGCGCTGAACGTAGCCGCGGAAGGCAAGCTCTTCGCAGAAGCCGGCAGTGATGCAGGTCGCGGTCCAGACCAGGACTTCGACGAGGGTGTGGGGCAGCAGGGAGTCGACGGCTTTGGCGGTATTCGGACCGAGTAGGCGATGCACGCCGAGGGCTGTGCCTTCCCACAGGAGCCAGAAGGGCACCGCGATCGCGAGGTCCGTCAGGAGGTCTGCGGCGGAGCGCCAACGCTCGCCGGAGAGCGTACCGATGGTGCCGCCGCGCCGACGCACGCCGGCCCAGCAGTAGTAGAGCAGGGCCCAGTCCATGACGATGGCGACACAGTAGACCTGCAGAGCCTGACCGTGCGAGGCGAGCTGGTCGGGCGCGGCGCCGTGCGCGTGTGAAGTGTGCTGCGCCATGAACCCCAGTGCGGCGATGCCGGCCCCGATGAGGAGGAAGCCGACGAAGTGAGCGACGGTAGCGATGGGCGCCCCGTCCGACGCGGCGTGCGGGGGCGGTACGGCCTCCTGTTTGCTCGCATCTGCGCTGTCAGACATGCCGTTTCCTCAAAGGCGCACTCGGATCAGCTCACGCGCGGTCGCGCCGATTTCAGCGCAGCATCGAGCATCTTTATGAGCGCTGCGCGATCGTAGGTGTATCGCTGCCCCTCGTTGAGCTGCACGAGCTGCGCGATCTGCGCCTTGATCGTAGCGAGCGTGCAAAACCAGCTTGCGGCAATCATGTTTCGGTTAATCACAGATGCCTCACGACGAGATCACGACTACGCCGACTCTAACCGGCGGCGCGTGCCTTTTGGTAGGCCTCGATAAGCGGCAGTAGTGCCTGACGGCGGGCGAGACTTTCCGCCGGCCATAGCGACTCGCGGTCGTAGTATTCCGAGACTGACGGAACGTCGGCCGGAAGTTGGAACCAGGGCTGCTTCGATGCCGTAAAGATGTGTATGTCGGGCGGCAGGTGATCCGGCACGTCAAGGGTGCCAACACGAACAAACCGAATGACGGGACCAGCACCCGAGTAATTACTCCATACGGCGATCCGACACTTCGGGCAGCGGGCGATCTTCTGGCCTTTTCCGCTGTGAGTAGGGGTGTCGACGATTTCCGGTTGTGCACCCAGATTCACTATGCGATCCGACTCAATCATTGCATTCAGTGCAAATGATGCGCCACTCTCCCGCTGACACCATCGACAATGGCAACAGTGCACAAACAGAGGTCGCGTTTGCATACGGTAGCGGACCAGGCCGCAGTCGCAGCCCCCGTCGAGCGGAAATACGCTACTCATGATCGTGCATATAAAGCGCCCTCAGAGGAGCGAAGTGCGGAGGGAACCGGTGAATGTCCAACCGTAGTGACCCGAGTATTTTCCGCTCTTGGATAGATCAGCCGACGAAGCCGGCAAGCTCAAACTTATTGCAGCAACTGCCAGCGCGTACAGCTACAAGTATTGCGATCCATGAATATTCGTCCCTTTATTTGCTAATTATGGACAGCCACTTCGCACGCTCGATCCCCGGCGAGCGCGCTTAAGCTTGGCGCTAACTCTACCTGTGCGAGTGTCTGCTTTCCAGGATTCGATTCGTCGCGTCAAACTGCCGCTTCTCGCCACGCTCGCACTCAGTCGGGGAATTTGAGTTGACGCTCGATCGTCTGGAAGCGCGGCTCTTTGCGCAAGGGGTCCATGAGCGGATCGGTCTTCAACTGCACCAAACCCGGGTCGCGCAGTCGCAGGGCCACTTCCAGCCACTCGAGCGCCTTGGGGGTGTTACCCCACTGCGCGTAGATCGCCGCGTATTGGTACGCCGAGGAGTCGCCCATCGAGGCCTTAAGTTTGGCGAGCATGGCTTCCGCATCGGCACGGCGCGCGAGCTTGTCGTAGGTCACCGCCAGGCACAATCGACTCATCCAGTCATCGGGCTTGGTTTCGCACGATGTGCGTGCGCTCGGAAAGTTGCCGAGCGCGTAGTAGGCGAGCCCGCGGTATTCGTAGGCTGTACCGTCCTCGGAATCCAGGGCAATGGCTTCGTCCAAAGGCGCAATCGCCTGCTCATACTGACGCGCGAAAAACAGCGACGCGCCGAGTACCTCGTGAGCATCGGGAGCCAGCGGATCCAGCGCGATCGCTCGACGCCCGGCGGCGAGGCTGGCATCGGTTCGGCCCATATTGCCAAGAAAGCCGCCGTACAATCGCACCACCCGAGCATTGCCTGGCGCCAGCGCCATGGCGCGCTCGTACTCCTGCATCGCGCCGGTGAAGTCGAGAGACCCCAGGTAAAAAAACCTCGCCAAAGCCAAGTGGGCCTCGGCAAGGTCAGGAGCCAATGCAAGGGCTTTGCGCGCGTCGGCCTGAGCCTTACTAAAGCTGTCGCGGATGGCCCTTCCCGACGCGTCCTCCTCGGCGTAGGTAATGAGCTCGTTCGAGCGACCGGCAAAGGCGAGTGCATACCCCGGATCCAGCCGAATCGCCTCGGAGTACTCGGCGATTGCCGTCTGTACACCTTTTGTGTCGTGTTGTGTGCGATAGGCCTTCGAGGCACGCAGATATGCATCGAACGCGGCCGCATCATGCGTCCCGCCCAACTCGATCTTCGCGGCCACGTCACCGAGGAGGGTCAGTTTGAGCGCGCTCGCCACTGCATTCGCAATCTCGGTCTGCAGGGCGAGGATGTCTCCCAGATTGCGGTCATAAGTCTGCGACCACAGGTGAAATCCCGTCACCGCGTTGATGAGCTGCGCGGAGATGCGCACCGTATGCGCCGACCGCCGGACGCTACCCTCGAGCACTGCTCCGACGTTCAGTTTGCGCGCGATCGTGCCGATGTCAGTGTCCTTGCCTTTGAACGAGAAAGCCGAGGTGCGGGCCGCGACCTGCAGCTCGGTGATACGGGACAGGGAGTTGAGCAATTCCTCTGTCAGTCCGTCGGAGAAGTACTCCTGGCCCTTGTCCCCGCTCATGTTCACGAACGGCAGCACCGCGATCGAGTGCGCGGGCGGTGCAAAGGCGGCCACAGTGCTGGCGGGGCTCGGCGTGGCGGGCACGACGGCAAGCGTCTTCGCGCTGACCGTTACTTCGGCGCGGCTCTCGCGGTATAAGGCATAACCCACCGTGGCCACGATCGCGGCGAGGGCCACGGTACTGACGCCGACCAGCGTTCTGTTGCGCAGCACGAACTTGCGCAGACGATAAACGACTCGCGCCGGTTGCGCCCGGATCGGCCGACCCTGCAGGTAGCGCCGCAGGTCGTCCGCCATCGCGGCAGCACTGAGGTAGCGCTGCGGCGGATCCTTCGCCAGCGCCTTGAGCACAATGGCGTCCAGGTCCCCGCGCAGTTGCCGCTCCAGCCGTTCTAGCGTGCTGTTGCGGATAGCGGCTGCCGACGGCTCAAGCTGCATGCTGGGCTTTTTTACCTCAAGCGTGGCGATGGCCTGATCGAGTGCGCCGATCGAGGCCGCGCTCTTGAGCTTATAGGGTCGAGTATCGGTGAGCAGCTCGAACAGCAAGACGCCAAGGGAGTACAGATCACTGCGCGCATCGATCGGATCGCCGCGCAACAGCTCGGGACTGGCGTAATCCGGCGTCAGCGCGCGACCATAGATACTCGTCAGCGCCGGCTGATCCGTCTCCTCAGCCTCAAGCAACCGCGCGACGCCAAAATCCAGCAGCCGCACCTGCCCGGACTCGGTCACCAGAATGTTCGAGGGCTTGAGGTCGCGATGGATTACGCCCTTTTCATGGGCGTACTGCACGGCCTCGAGCACCTGCAGGAAAAGCCCGAGGCGCTCGGGTATCCCGAGCCGATGCGCATCGCTCCAGCCCGTCAGCGATTCGCCCTGCACGTACTCCATCGCCAGGTAGGGCAGTCCCTGCGGATCCACCCCGGCATCATAGAGACGCGCAATATGGGGATGCTCGAGAGTGGCCAGGATGTCGCGCTCGCGCACAAAGCGCGCCTCCAGACCCGCTTGCAAGCGATTGCGCATCGGCAGCTTCAGTGCCACCTCGCGCTTCAAGGCGCCATCGGCACGCCTGGCCAGCCACACCTCCGCCATGCCCCCGACGCCCAGCCGTCGGATGAGCTCATACGGGCCCACGCGGGTGCCGGGCTGCAGGCCGCTCGGCGCCGGGGCGCTCGCCTCATCGGGGGCACCGAGCTTCGGCAGGCTCATCAGCGCTCTCAGCTGCGCTGCCTGCGCGGCTTCCGGCAGCAGCGCGTCGCGCAGCGCCGGAGCCAGATCGCGCTGCTCGGGGGGGAGACTGTCCAGCCAGGCGCGCCGCCCAGCTTCATCCAGCGCCAGCGCCTCAAGCAGCAGTTGGCTCATGCGCGCCATTTGAGGAATCGAGAGGGCCATCGCTATGCTTATTGGCCTTTAGCGCAACGCCGCCGCGAGAATGGCCCGCGCTCTCTCCCAGTCGCGTTGTACGGTGCGTTCGGTGACCTCGAGCGTCTCGGCGATCTCCCGCTCGCTGTAGCCGCCAAAGTAGCGCATCTGCGCCACCTGCGCTAACCGAGGATCGGCTTGCTCGAGCGCCTCCAGGGCCTCGTGTACGGCCAGCACCGTCTGCTCCGCGTCGGGCAGCTCAGCCCCAAGACCGTGCGATAAGGTGAGCGGGGTTTGATCCCCGCCGCGCTTCTGCGCTATGCGCTCGCGCACGCTGTCAACGATCACCGAACGCATCACCTGGGATGCGTAGGCGAAGAACGCGCGCCGATCCTCGGCACGTAGCTCCCCGACGCGCACGAACCGCAAGTACGACTCGTGCACCAAGCAGGTCGTGTCCAGGACCGTGTCGCGCCCGCCGTCGCGCAGTCGAGCATGCGCGATCCGGTGCAGTTCACTGTACGCGGCCGCAAACAGCGCATCGCGCGCCCCCGCGTCACCCGCCTGTATCCTGCCCAGCAGCTCGGTGAGCTGAGTCATCGCACGCCTCGGCATCCTGCACCGCTTCGATGATGAATCAGCTTAACCCGCCGCAGACGCGTGGGCTACGCAATCCGCGCGCCGGAGGTCGCGTTTAGCACCCGGACGATGTCGTCAGGGGTGAGGCAGCGAATTTGGGCCAGCCGGCTAGCCCGGCGGAAGGTCCAGCCGTCGTGCGCCATTTGGACTTCCTGGCCGCGGACTATCATGATCGGCGGGTGCGCGCTTTATCGTTGGAGATCGGCAGATGAAATATTATTCAATCGCGATGGCCATTCTGTCGACCATTGTCGCCGTCACTGCCCGAGCGAAAGACCGGTTGCCGACCATCCCTCCTGAGCAGTACACGGAGGAACAGAAGCAGGCAGCGGCCGACTTCGAGTCGGCGCGCAAGGTTCCGGTATTCGGTCCGTTCGAGGCCTTGATGTACAGCCCCCAGCTCATGTCGACGGCGCGCGCGATGGGTGACTACCTCCGGTACAAGTCGGCTATAGGCAATATGCTCAGCGAACTCGTAATCCTGATGACTGCCCGCGAATGCACCCAGGACTATGAATGGTCCTTGCACTATCCGATCGCACTGAAGGCCGGTATTCGTAAGGAGGTCGCCGACGACATTGCCTTGGGCCGGCGCCCGACCGCAATGAACCTCGAGGAAGAGACGGTGTTCGACTTCACCAGCGAACTTCTGCGAAACAAACAAGTCTCCGATGCCACATTCGAGCGTGCCAAGTCGCGCCTGGGAATGCAGGGAGTGGTCGACATGACGGGAATTGTCGGTTACTACACGTTTCTTGCGATGCAGCTCAATGTCGCGCAGTACCCGGCCGCCGCGGACGGCAAGAAGCTTCCCCCGCTGGCTCGCTAGCCTGGCGCGGCGGCTCAACCCGGTTGCGGCAGATCTGCCAGCGCCGCTGCGACCAGTGTGAGAAGCGCGCTGCCGGCGTGTGACAGCTTCCGGGCAGGGTCCGTGCACAGTCCCAGCGTCAAAGGACGCAACGGCGAATTCGCGATCGGTGTGAAGGCAAGCTCGCCTTGCGCGATTTCGTCCGCCACATCCAGCCAACTCAAAACGCTCACACCGACACCGAGCCCGACCAGCGACTTGATCATCTGAATGTTGTCGCAGACGGCAATGCGCCGCAGCGGCACGCCGGTGGCAGCTTCCAGTCCTGCGATTTGCTCACACAGCGCCAGCGGCGGCCCGGGCGCAACCATCGGCAGATCGGCGCAGGCGCTGAAGCGGACACTGGCTTGCGCGGCAAGCGGGTGATCGATCTTCGAGACGATCCCGATCGGGATCTCCGCATGAGCTCGTACGGATAGGAGCTTTGACGACAGCGGATTGAGCATCAGGCCAAACTCGACCTCACCTGCGGCGATGACCTCGGCGATACGGGGATTGTCCAGAACGGCGATCTCCGTGGTGATCGAGGGGTGGCTGTGCTGCAATTGTCTGATGAGCGCTGGCACGAAACCCTTGGCGAGCGCGTCGATGAGGGCAAAGCGCACATGTCCCCGACGCAGGCCGCGAAGATCCTCGAACGCGACGCGAACCGAGTCGAACTCTTTGCCCCAGCGCCTGGCCTGATCGAACAGCAGCGCCCCCGCGGCCGTGAGTCGCAGTCCGCTCGGCAGTCGCTCGAACAGCGGCAAGCCCAGATGTTGCTCTGCCAGCAGGATCTGCCGATCGACGGCGGATGCGGTGATATTGAGTATTTCCGAGGCGCGGCGGATCGAGCCCTGCTGCGCGACGGCGACGAAGTATTGCAGGAAGCGGGAGAAGACCGGCATATAGCGTTCGAATAATTAGAACGCATGGTCGCATAATATGATATTGAACTCAACACCCAGGCGCAGAAACAATAGGCGGTATGAACGCCGCGATTTCTCCGCCCGAGCTGCCGCGCGCATGCACTTTTGTTGCTGAGGACTGGGTGAAGCTCGCGCATCACTGGTATCCAGTGGCTTTGTCGCGCGGTGTCGCCCCCGGCCCGACCTGCGCCACGTTGCTGGATGCTCCCCTGGTGATCTATCGCGTTGGTGCGCAGACGATCGTCGCTGACGATTTATGCCCGCATCGCGGAGTGCCGCTGAGTCTGGGACGGCACGACGAGGGCGGCATCGTTTGCGCGTACCACGGACTGCGTTTCGGGGAGAATGGCCGTTGTAACCGGATCCCGGCACAGCCGAACGCGCCAATTCCCGCCAATCTGCGTTTGCGCACTTACCCGGCGGTCGAGCGCTACGGGCTGATCTGGACCAGCCTGCGGCCAGTCGAAGCTTTGCAGCTTGATGTGCCCGAGATGCCTTACTGGGACGACCCGGCGTTTCAACAGATTGTCTGCCCATTCATCGATATTCACGGATTTGCCGGCCGGCAGATGGAAGGCTTCCTCGACGTGGCGCATTTTGGCTTCGTGCACGCAGCGACCTTCGGCGACCCTGCCAACACCGCCGTGCCGCGCTATGTGCCCCAGACGACCGAAAACGGGTTCGAAGTCGAGTATCGCAGCACCGTCGGCAACTACCCGATCGGAGTGCACGAACGCGGCCGCGCCGGATTCGAGTGGCTGCGCCATTTCCGTGTACACCTGCCGTTCACCGCCACGCTGACGGTGCATTTCCCCAATGACGGCAGACTGGTGATCATGAATGCAGCCTCACCGGTCTCGGCCAGGCGGACGCGGCTGTTCGCCCCGATCGCGCGCAACTTCGACCGGGACCTGCCAGTCCAGGACGTCTACGACTTCAATCGGCGGGTGTTCGAGGAAGACAAGGCCATCATCGAGTCGCAGAAGCCCGAATGTCTGCCGCTTGATCCGTCGTTCGAGGCGCATATCGCGGCCGATCGCAGCTCGATCACCTACCGCCGCGGTCTTCGTGACATGGGGTTTAGTCGGTTCTTTATCTCATAGAGCATTGGCGCAAGCGGCACCGGTCGCGCCGCCGCTGTCATCGGTTTCTTCTATCAGCCGAACGAAATCTTCGATTTGCTTCGGCACGACGCTGTGCGCACGCTTTACGCCTTCAAGAATAGGAGGGTGGGCGATGGCTAAAGTAGTGTGTGTTCTCTATGACGATCCGGTTTCGGGCTACCCAAAATCGTACCCGCGCGACGGATTGCCCAAGATCGAGAAATATCCGGACGGCCAAACACTGCCGACTCCCGAGGGCATCGACTTCACGCCCGGCACCTTGCTGGGCAGCGTTTCCGGCGAACTGGGCCTGCGCAAGTACCTGGAGTCGCATGGCCACCAACTGGTTGTCACCTCGAGCAAGGACGGCGCCAACAGCGTCCTCGACAAGGAACTTCCCGATGCCGAAGTAGTCATTTCTCAGCCCTTCTGGCCGGCTTACATGACGGCCGAGCGATTCGCCAAGGCCAAGAAGCTGAAGCTGGTGATCACCGCCGGCATCGGCTCCGACCACACCGATTTGCAGGCGGCGATGGATCAGGGCGTCACGGTTGCGGAGGTCACCTACTCCAACAGCAACAGCGTGGCGGAGCACATTGTGATGATGATCCTGGCGCTGGTGCGCAATTACATCCCCTCGTACCAGTGGGTGATCAAGGGCGGCTGGAACATTGCCGACTGCGTGCAGCGTTCATATGACCTGGAAGGCATGCAGGTAGGCACGGTGGCCGCGGGCCGCATCGGCCTGCGAGCGCTGCGCCTGCTGAAACCCTTCGACGTGAAATTGCACTACATGGATCGGCATCGCTTGCCGGATGCGGTGGAGAAGGAACTCAACCTCACCTACCACACCACTCTCGAGAGCTTGACCAAAGTGTGCGATGTGGTGACGCTGAATTGCCCGCTGCATCCGGAAACGGAGCATATGATCAACGCGAAGTCGCTGAAGAACTTCAAGCGCGGCGCCTATCTCATCAACACCGCGCGCGGCAAGCTTTGTATTGCCGAGGACGTAGCGGCCGCATTGGAAAGCGGTCAATTAGCCGGCTACGCCGGTGATGTCTGGTTCCCGCAGCCGCCGCCGAAGGATCACCCGTGGCGCACCATGCCGCATCATGGCATGACGCCGCATATTTCTGGCACCAGCTTGTCAGCGCAGGCGCGCTACGCCGCCGGCACGCGGGAAATCCTCGAGTGTTATTTCGAGAAACGTCCGATTCGCAACGAGTATCTGATCGTGCAGGGCGGCAAACTCGCAGGTGCGGGCGCGCATTCCTATAGCGCCGGCGATGTGACGAAGGGCTCCGAAGGCGCCGCCAAGTTCAAAAGCGCGTAACCGCCGCGAGAAATATCATCCGCTGCCGTGGCCCTCGCAAAGCGTGCCGTAACCGCACGGCGCCATTCTCATCGGCACGCAAAATAGCGGAGGGATGGTAAGTGGGTGTCCCTCGCGATCCTCGGCAACCCCTGGTTGCTCGCCGACCAGCATGATACGAGCTTTGCTCGAGCCCTCACCCAGGACCGCCTGAGCGGCGCGCTCCCACAGCTCGCAGCGCCGGCAGGTCTGCGGAGTTTCACCCTCGACCGGGGATGGTGGTGGCGTTGGGTTGCGGGCGGCCATGCGGGTCGCGACGTGCGCCAATGAAAGTGGAGAGATCCAAAGGGGAGCGCCGCGCGAGGTGCTGCCCTTTGGTCAGCTCAAATGCGAAACCGGCGGCTACCGCACGCCATGCGAGTGCTCGCCGCCTTTGTTTCCGGCCTCGCTCGCTTTGTCGCGATCGCTACCGACGTTTCCGGTACCGCCTTTCGAGGTCTGTGAGCCGCTTCGCGACTGCTCGCTGCCTTTCTTGCCAGGTTCGCTGCCTGAGCCGCCGCGCTCACTGCCGCCTTGAGTGCCGTTGGGCGGCTATGCGCTCTAGGAAAAAGCAGGCGTCTCGGGGCCACTGGAACCGATGTGCGCGTCGCCAAAGCGCTGCGCCAGTTCAGCCAACATCTTCGATCGCAGGCTGGCGCGACCTAAGCTGTCACGTGCCAGGAACTTCAGCTCCAGGGTGACGGCTGTGGCTTCGATTTTTGTCAGGTAACAACCGACGACGGCTTTGTCACCGACATTCTCGGTGGCCACGGATAATGCAAGTTTCTCGGCAGCGTCCAACGGCGCATCGCGGCTCAGGCGAATCGTGATCGTGATGGGCCACGGCGCGTAGGTCGTGTTCAGATTGATCGTCACCTGACTTGCGGCGATGCTGTTGGGAACGACGATCAGGCGCCCGTCGGGCGCCCGCAGCGTCGTGTATCCCAGGGAGATGAATTCGACGACGCCAATGTCCGTCCCGGTCGGCGCGGCGATTTGAAGAGTATCGCCCAGGCGAAACGGCTTATAGATGGTAATCGATACACCGGCTACCAGATTGCCCAGGGTACTTTGCGCGGCAAGGCCGATGACCACCGACGCCACGCTGGCTCCTGCCAGCAATGCCGTGCCCATCGAGCGGAGAACGGGAATCAGGTGGGCATACAGGATCAGCATGATGATCCAGATCATCGCGGTCGTGATCTGCTGCAGAAAACTGACGGTGGTCCGGTCGATATGCCCTTGACGCGTCATCGCGGCGTGCACGGCGCGGCGCAGCCCGCGTGACAGCAGCGTGGCAACGATCGCGAAGATCACCAGGTAAACGATCGCACCGAGCAGGGTGTCAGGGTGCACCCGTGCAAGCAGGTCGTGTTCACCGACTGTCAGGTCATGCATCGTTCTGCTCGTCGAAAAGCGCCGGCCGCCTCGATCAGGGTTGGCCGGTGCCCCCGGAAGATCCGTAGACTTGTCCGGTCGCAAAGCTGCCGTGATTATCGGCGAGTTGAACATATATTCCAGCCAGCTCGGCGGGCATGCCGGCGCGGCCCAGGGAGGTCTGACTTCCGAACTTCTTCTGCTTCTCGGCCGATGCCCCGCCGCTGATCTGGAGCGGAGTCCAGACCGGGCCCGGGGCCACGCCATTCACCCTGATCCCCTTCGAGGCAAGCTGCTTCGCAAGCGACTTGACGAAGTTCATGGTCGCCGCTTTGGTCTGTGCGTAGTCGTACAGGTCGGGTGAGGGATCGTAGGCCTGCTCGGAGGCGGTGGCGATGATGCAGGAACCGGGCGGCATACTCGGTAGCGCCGCCTTGATGATCCAAAATGGCGCGTAAATATTCGTCTTCATCGTCCAATCGAACTGCGCGGTCGAGATGTCCAATATCGACGCATGCGCCTGCTGCCGGCCGGCATTGCTGACCAGGATATCCAGGCCGCCCAACTCCTGGATGGCTTTCCTGACGAGATCATTACAAAAAGCTTCGCCTCGCAGGTCGCCGGCGATGCCGATGCCTTTCCGACCCGCCGCCTTGATGATATCGATGACAGAATCGGCATCGGATTGCTCGTCGGGTAGATAGTTGATTGCGACGTCGGCGCCCTCCCGGGCGAAGGCGATTGCTGCTGCCCGGCCCATTCCCGAGTCCCCGCCGGTGATCAGTGCCTTGCGCCCCAGAAGGCGGCCGGACCCGCGATAACTGCTTTCCCCATGATCGGGTACCGGTTGCATCCTTGAGGCAAGCCCCGGCCAAGCCTGGTGCTGCTCTGGAAATGGCGGTTGGGGATACTTGACGCGAGGATCTCCCAGCGGCGCCGCACTGGCGCTGGAGATCCCCGCTGTGGCCGTCGAGCGCACGCCAATCAGCGCCGGCTACCCGAGGACGAAGAACTGCTGCTGGTCCCGGAATTACTTCCGGAGCCGCTGCTCATTCCGGACGACGAACCGTAGCCTCCGGAGGAGGACGCGCCGACCTGACCGTTTCCTGGGTTGGTCACACCTGGTGCCATCGGGGCGCCGGGTGCTGTGGCCGCACCCGGGGCGGGCGCCGCACCGCCACCTCCCGCCGGTGCCGCCGCCACCGCGACGGTTGCGCCCAGCGCAGCTGCCAGCGCGAGAGATGTCGCGATGGCGAGTATTGATTTCTTCAATTGCATGACCGGCTCCTGTTGATCGAGAGTAGGGCCCACGCTAACGGCAGCGGCGATTTCTGCCTGTCGGAGCGCGCGCCGAATCGGCGTAAGCGCAAATGCTTTCCCGCCGTTACGCCTTGGGTGAGAAGAAAGACGTCATAATCGCCGTGATTGTAAGAATCGCCGCGATCAGGACATACTCGGCGGCGAGCGAGCGACGAAACCGCCGCTCGCTTCCAGTGGTCCGCTGGGCCAGGGCCGGCCCGAGCCGCCACCTGTTGGCGGCCGCAAGTCCCATCAGTAGCGCAAAACCAATGACTTTGGCGATCAGCAGTCTGCCGTAGGGCTGGCGCAAGGCGGCGAGGTTCGGAAGCAGGAGCGCCGCCATGGCGACGCCGGCCAACAGGATCACCGGCACGAGCCAGGTTGCTACGGCGGTAAACCGCTCGACCAGGTCGGACGCCCGGGCCGGCGTCTCCCTCAAGCTTGCCAGATACAGCGGAATCAGCGCGCCGAACCAGAATGCAACGATAAGCAGATGGAGCAGCAGCAGCGTCGCCAGGGCCGCACGATGCACATTCACAGAAGTGTGTCCCATCAGCGTGAATGCCCCCGTGGCGAGCACCGCTCCGCCAACGGCCACGATGGTCGAACGATTGCTTCCAACTTGCAGCCCGACGGCAATGAGCAGCAGTCCGAGCAGGCGACATAGCAACGCCGCGCGGCTCGGTGAATGCCACACCATTTCCTGTAGCGTCGGGTCCCACACGCCGGACATGTCCCCAGCCAGTCGCGCGGCTTCCAGGGCATAGTGCCCTGCAACCAACACGACGCCTGCGAGCGCCGCCGCCTGACCGATGCGACGAACCGCGCCCTGCGAGCGATCGAGTCGGCGGCGAAACAGCGCGATATAGATTGCGACGCCTGCCGCCTGGAACAACAGGATGAAGCTCAATGCGCGCAGGATTACCGAGAGAATGTCGGGCATGGGCAATCACCCGGTGCGGTCCGCCACATGGTCGGCAGAGAGCGTAAAGTGCAAGGCACCTGACGTCACATGGCCGTCATCGCTCAGCGCGTGCCAGCTGACGATGTAGGCGCCGGGCGTCAACGGCGGCAGAGGCACAAGGATCTGCGCTGCGGCGCCGGTGGGCAGTGGTTTCAGCTTCTGCTCGGGCTCACTGCCTTTCTGAATCGACAGCGCGGTCAGTCGCGCGGCTTCCGAGAAATTCAGCACCAGAGTGGGCGGCGAGCTCGTGATGACGCTGTTATCGGCCGGACTCGACGTCTGCAGGTGAGCGTGGGCGTCGGCCGTGACGGCGCATGTGATCAGGGCAATGCCGGACAGGAGCGATGAGAACTTCATGGTCGATCTCCGAATTGGAATTGCTCGAATGATGCCGATAAAACTGCTTATCCGTAAGTCGCGCTGTGTGCTGCGGTCCGCTACAGCCATGCGCGAATACCGGCGACGAACTGTACATTGCTCGCATCCCCGCCCAATGCCCGTACGCGATCCGCGGTCCCGCCGAATTGACGCGACCAAACGGCCCCGATGTAGGGGGCGACCTCCCGGCGCAGCTCGTAACGAAGACGCAGGCCGATCTCAAGATCGGACAGGCCCGAGCCCAGTTGACGCGCGGTATCCGCCTGCCCGTAAAGGTTGGCTTCGCCTTCCGGTTGCAGAATCAACCGCTGTGTGACGAGCAGTTCGTATTCGCTCTTGAGCCTGAAAGCCGTATGTCCTTCCTCACCTACATAGAACGTCGCCTCGGTATCGAACCCATAGGGCGCCAGTCCCTGGATACCGATCGCCGCCCAGGTGCGGCCCGGCCCGTCGCCGAAATCCTGCCGTCCCCCTGCCTGCAGACTCCACCAACGCGCGATCGTGTGGTCCCACAGCAGATCGGCGCGGGCGTTCTGCGTCGTGCCGTCGACGCGCTCGCCTTCGGATCGCAACCAGATCTTGTTGTAGTCGCCGCCGTACCACGCCTCTGCATTCCAGGCCGCCGCATTGCCTTCGGCAGTGTTGCGCCACTCGAGCTGATCAAACAGCACCTTCCCCGTAGGCGCCGTGTCGTCCATCTGCATCATCGCCGACATCTCCTGGTACGGCATGTCACTCATCGATTGCTGCGGCGGATCGGGTGGCACATGGCCTGGCGAGTCCTGGGACTCCTGGCCGGGCGCGAATGAGGCGGCCAGGAGCCCGAGGGCGCCGCAAAGCAGAATGAGCGGCGCGCGCATCGTCACGATGCGGCCCCTTCCTTGGAGGGATGTTCGACGTGCACTGCGCGAAACATGCCGGCTTCCATGTGATACAGAAGATGGCAGTGATACGCCCAACGACCCAGGGCATCGGCGGTCACCCAATAAGCGAGCCGCTGTCCGGGCCGCACCGTGATGGTGTGCTTGCGGACCTGGAATTCTCCTTGCTCCGACACGACCTCGCTCCACATGCCATGCAGATGAATCGGGTGATGCATCATGCTGTCGTTCACCAGCACCAGGCGCAGACGTTCGCCATAGTTGAATCGCAGCGCTTCGCTGTCGGAGAACTTCTGGCCGTTGAAGGACCAGATGAAGCGTTCCATGTTGCCGGTGAGGTGCAGCTCAACATCGCGGCCCGCCTGGCGTTGATCGATCGGGCCGCCGAGGGTGTGCAAATCGGCGTAGGTGAGCACGCGACGGCCGTTGTTTCGCAAGCCCACGCCGGGATCGTCCAGGCGGTCCATGCCCGGCATGCCGCCCATGTCGTGACTCATCGCCATATCGATCATCGAGAGCAGCGGCCGGGGATCAAGCTGCGGCACCTCCGCCTGCATTCCCCGTTGCGGCGCCAGCGTGCCGCGCGCGTAGCCCGAGCGGTCGAGCGACTGGGCGAAGATGGTGTAGGCGCGATCGTCCTTCGGCTCCACGATCACGTCGTACACTTCCGCGGTCCCGATACGAAACTCATCGACGCTGACCGGTTCGACGTCCTGTCCATCGGCAGCCACGACGGTCAGCTTCAGTCCCGGAATGCGCACATCGAAGAAACTCATCGAGGAGCCATTGATAAAGCGCAGCCGTAGTCTCTCTCCGCGCCGGAACAGCCCGGTCCAATTGCCTGCCGGCGTCATCCCGTTCATGAGATAGGTGTAGGCGCAGCCGGATACATCGGCCAGATCCGTGGGGTCCATCCGCATCTGTCCCCACATGCGCCGATCCGTCAGCGTCGGCTTCAAGCCCTGCTGGCGCACATCGCGGACCAGGTCGCCCACGGTGCGCTGGTGAAAGTTGAAATAGTTACTTTGGCGCTTGAGGGTCCGGTAGATGTGTTCCGGATCGAGATCCGTCCATTCCGATAACAACACCACGTGTTCGCGATCTGCCTGGTGGCGTTCGCCGCCCCGTGGCTCGATTACGATCGGGCCGTAGAGCCCGGTCTGCTCCTGGAATCGAGAATGGCTGTGATACCAGTAGGTGCCCGACTGGTTGACCTTGAAGCGATAGGCGTAGGTCGCGCCCGGTCCGATGCCGTTGAAGCTCAACCCGGGCACGCCGTCCATATCGGCAGGGACAATGACCCCATGCCAATGAATCGAGGTCGGTGCCGGCAGCCGATTCGACACCCGCAGCGTGATCACATCGCCTTCGCGCCATCGCAACAGGGGTGCCGGCAGTTGTCCGTTCACGACCGTGGCGAGTCCCGGTTGACCGGTCAGATTCACGGGCAGCGCGCCAGTCTCCAGATTGAATTCCGTGCCGGACAGCACCGCACCGGTGTTGTCCGGGACGTCTGAATCAGGCGTTGCTGCCCAGCCAAAGCGCGGCGTACTGGCGATGGCCAGCGCTCCGCCCGCGAGGCCCTGCACAAAGCGCCGTCGCGAATTATTCAATGCCACCGGTCTATAGCGAGATCCAACCATCGTGATTCCTCCGTACCAACCCATGCAATCAGGGCCGCGTGCGCCGCACATCAATGTGTGGACCCAAGCCGTGCGATAGCCCAAGTAGGCGAGTTGATGGGCATCAGCGCTGAAAGCGCGTGGCCTTTCGCGGGGCCGACGCCCGGGACTTAAGCGATGGGAGGTCGAAAGAACTCAGTCGCAGGGGCCACAGGACGTCGCGTATCGAACACGGGTAGCAGAGGCAAGGCGGAAACAGCACCCGTCCACGGTAACGCGAGCACCACCGGGCTTTGCGCGCCATGACACTGGCATCCCTGTGAGCCGCAACAGTCGTGTTTGTCGGCAGGGTTGGTGTGCGACGACGGCGCGCTGGTCGAAGCTCCAGCATGGGCAGGACAGTGCCCGGTTTGCACGGCAGCATGCGCCACCTGCCAGTGCAAACCTGTGGCGAGCTGCAGCATCGCCAGCGCGGCAATCATCCAGTTCGCGGGTCTGATACGCACCATGCCGAGCCTACACCCGTCGGGCATCTGGTACCGCTAACAAAGTGCTCACAGCCGCTTGTGCATCGGGACAAATTCGATGTCGACGCCACCGGGCAGCCGGTACAGGATCTGCGGCGAGGGCGTGTAACCGCAGGCGCCGTACAGGCGTACGCCGGGCAGGGTGGCCATCAGCTCCAGTTGCCGGAAACCGGCTGCCGCGGCTGCCGCTTCGCAGCGCTCCAGCAGCGCGCTTCCCAATCCTTGACGTGCGTGTGCCGGATCCACGAAGAACGCGCGGATCTTGGCGCTGTCACGGGCCGGATCAAGCAGCGATTCGTCGCGCTCAGCGTGGCTATCGCCGCCGAACAGCGTGCGCCTGCGGCTCCAGCCACCGCAGCCGACGATTACCCCATGCGCGGTCTGCGCGACGTAGTAGGTGCCGTCGGCCACCAGCGCTGAGTCCACACCGAAGGCGCCGAGCAGGGCGGCTTCGATCTGCGCCGACGAATAATCCGCGGCTCCCAGCGAACGGATCGAGCGGGCGATCAGGTCACGCAGCGCGGGCGTGTCGCCGGGTACAGCCACACGGAGGGCGTATTGCATAGCTGGCGATGATTCTAGCCCGACCGGCAATTTTCCTGAATTGTGCACCGAATCAGCCATCTCCTACGTGACGCGGGGGCGGGATACGACAGCGGCCTCAAACTGCGGGAAGCATTGTGCAGCCCATCGCGGCAGACCGTGCCCAGCAGAGGAATGAACCTTTGGCTGCAACCGCTAGGGAGTAGCACCATGCTTCGAGAAACGACCATTGAACCAAACGTCGATATTCAGTCCGGCGCACCGGAGACGACCGCATCGGCAGTCTCGTGGGGCGCCATTCTGGCGGGCGGCGTTGCCGCCGCATCACTGACGCTGATCCTGCTGGCCTTCGGAGCCGGGGTCGGCTTCTCATCCGTCTCCCCCTGGTCCGCGACTGCCACCACGACCGGTTTTCATCTCGCCGCTGGCCTGTATTTCATCGTCACGGCGATGATTGCATCCAGTGTTGGCGGGTATCTCGCCGGCCGCCTGCGCACGCGCTGGATCGGAGCACATACGCGGGAGGTTTTCTTCCGCGACACCGCGCACGGGTTTCTGGCCTGGGGGTTTGCGACGCTGCTCAGTGCGGCGGTGCTGTCTTCCGCCGCCGGCACCCTGGTCGGTGGTGTGAGCTCGGGAATCACGCACGTCGCGGGCCAGTCCGCCGGGTTGCTGGATGGCTACGTGGATTCGCTGGTGCGCGGCGATCCGACCTCGAACACCGCCACCGCCGATATGACGGCGGCACGTGCCGAGGCCGGCCGCATATTCGCGTCTGCATTCCAGAACGGCGGTGATTTCGAAGGGCTGGACCGCGCTTACCTGGCGGAACTGGTTGCGGCCCGCACCGGTATTACGCCGTCGCAGGCCGAGGAGCGCGTGTCGGCCACGATCGAGCGCGCCAAGGTTGCGGTGGACAAGGCGCGCAAGGCAGCCGCGCAGCTGTCGCTGTGGCTGACCGCATCACTGCTGGTCGGGGCGTTTGCGGCCAGTCTGGCCGCCATCGAAGGTGGCGGGCTGCGGGACGGCACCTGGAAATACAAGGTCTGACAAAAGAGGAAATTCCTATGGGACGTTCAATTCTGCTGTGGATGCTCGGGATTCCGATCCCGATCATCATTCTGATCGCGCTGCTCTCGCACTAGCGCCGATCGGTGTCCATGAGCCAGCGGTCGCGCCGCAGTTGCGCGATTCCTGGCCGGCGAGGCGGGTTCATCCTGCTGGATGACAAAAGAACTGCAACAACGCGGACACGCTAGCGCGCTGACTGGTCCAAGAGTCAGTTGCAGATAGTTACTTTTAAACCACCACTACTGGGGGCGTATCGATGCGAACAGCAGCAGCACGGGAATCCGGTATCAACCACAAGCAAGCGACACACCGGCCGGGCAGGAGCGCGCACACCGACGCCATTGCGCTGTTGAAGGCGGATCATCGGCAGGTCGCGACCTGGTTCAAGCAATACGAGCACACGCGCTCGGCGGACCGAAAGCAGGCGTTGGCGACCAGGATCTGCAATGCTCTGAAGATTCATACCGAGATCGAAGAGGAAATATTCTATCCCGCATTCCTCGAGTGCACCGGCGACTCCGACATGCATCACGAGGCGGTGGTCGAGCACGCCGCGGCCAAGAGGTTGATCGCGGAGATCGAGGCCTCCAGTCCGAGGGATGATTACTTCGATGCCAAGGTGACCGTGCTCTCCGAAATGATCAAGCATCACGTGAAGGAAGAGGAACAGCCGGGCGGCATGTTTGCCGAAGCACGCAAGTCCGGCATGGATCTGCAGCAGGTCGGTCAGGCACTGAAGGCGAGGAAGACGCGGCTCCAGGCCTAGCGGGCTTAAGGAGTGCGCTCACGGAGTGAAATGATGGCACGCAAATACAGTAAAGCCAGCGGCAAGAAAGTCGAACGCGCGATGCACGAAATGAAGCAGGGCAAGCTGCGGTCGGGCCGCTCCGGCCAGAAGGTCAAAAGCCGCAAGCAGGCGATCGCGATCGGCTTATCGGAAGCACGAAAGTCCGGGGCAAAGGTGCCGCGTAAGTCGGCCCGGCGCTAAAGCCGCCACGGTATCGAAGCGCGACGTGCGTGTGGGCCGCCGGGCCGGGGCGGCCCGGTCTGGACAGCGCTCAATCGTTTGCGATAAAAGCTCCGGCGACATCGCGCTGTTTGGCGCACAAACGCCAATGATGCGTCCCGCACGGCCGGAGGAAACCGCCCCAGCCTATGTTTTCCCCGCATCCGCGCATCGCGCTGGCGCTGCTCACCCTGCTGACACCGCTGGCCCTCAGAGGCGCGCCGCTCGCCGGTGCGGCGCAGGTGCAGCGCCTGCTGGCCGCGATGACCCTGGATGAAAAGATCGCGTTGATTCATGGCGCCACGGAACCCGCATCCAGCTATCAGGGACAGGCCGGCTATCTGCCTGGAGTGCCACGCCTGGGGATTCCCGCGCTGCGCCTGGCCGATGGGCCGCCCGGAGTGCTGACGCGCCGGGTATCCACCGCTCTTCCGGCCACGATGGCACTGGCGGCGACTTTCAGCCGCGACGATGCACGGGCCAACGGTGTCGTGATTGGCCGCGATGCACGCGCTCTTGGCATCGACCTGGTACTCGAACCGTTCATCAATATCTACCGCGACCCGGGCTTCAGCCGCAGTTACAACACCTACGGCGAGGATCCTCTGCTGACCGGACAGATGGGCGCCGCGCTCGTCGCGGGCATCCAGAGCCAAGGCGTCATGGCCCAGGCCAAACACTACATTGCTTTCGACGGCGCGAACGACGTGCAGCTCGACGCGCAGACGCTGCACGAGATCTATGCCGTGCCGTTTGCCGACGTGGTGGATGCCGGCGTGGCATCAATCATGTGTGCCTACAGCAAGGTCAACGGCCAATTCGACTGCGGCAATGCGGCGCTGCTGAACGGCCTGCTGCGCGGCGAGCTGGGATTCCAGGGTTTCGTGACTTCGGATTGGGGCGCCACGCATGCGGCCGAGTTCATCAATGCCGGCCTCGACATGGAAATGCCGGGCGAACTGCGGGTCGGGCCGGATCGCGAGGAACTGATGCGATCGTACTTTTCGGCCAGTGAGGTGCCACCGATGCCGCCGAGGAGCCCGGAGGGCATGGGCTTTGGGCCCAGAGGCCGGATTCCGGAGGAGTCGGTCGACGAACCGGCAGTGGACGAACCGGCAGTGCAATCGGCGGTGGAAGAGGCCGTTGCCGCGGCGCCAGAGCGCGCACCGGCGGTTGCACCGCCGCCCGATTATGCCGATCTGCGTGCGGCGCTGCGTGACGGTAGCGTCACCGACGCCACGATTACGCAGGCGGCGCGGCGCATCCTGCTGCAGATGCAGCGCTTCGGGCTGCTTGAGGCACGCCACACGCACGCGCTGGGTGCCGAACCGGTGGAGCGCGACGCCGCTGTCGTGCTGCACACCGCGGAGGATGGCGCGGTGCTGCTCAAGAATGATGGCGCACTGCCGCTGACGAGGAAAAATCTGGGTTCCCTGCTGCTGATCGGGCCCGGTGCCCTTCAGACCGTGGCCGTCGCCAGAGCCAATGAACAAGGCTTAGGCAGGCCGGCGCGGCAGATCGGCGCCGTGCAGGCTCTGCGCCGCCGCTACCGCCATGACCGATCGGTACACATCCTGTTTTCAGCCGGCGACGACATGAACGGATCGGTGGTCCCGGCCGCCGCGCTCAGCCATGACGGTGCGCCGGGCCTGGTTGACCAGGACCGCAGCGGCCACGGCCAGGGCGTTGCCGCCGAAATCAACTTCACGCGTGCCAATGGGCGGGCGCTGGCAGCGCGTTCCGAACATCGCTGGAGCGGCAGCGTGACGGTGCCTGAGGGCGGCGCCTACGAGTTCAATCTGCAGATGCTGGGTGGCTCCGGGGCCATGCAGCTGGACAGTCATGAGGGCGCGCGGATTGCCATTTCGCCGCAGCATGGCGACGTGCTGCAGGCCGGCCAGGACAATGTGTTGCCAACGCCCGATGGCCTGGACAATCTACGACGGCGAATCCAGTTGACGGCCGGCGCACATGCGCTGGTCGTGACGGCGATCGGCGATGACTCGGGTCAGCCGCTGCAGGTACGGCTCAACTGGGCAGCCCCGCGGCAAAAGCGCGCCGACTACCAGGCCGCGATCGCGGCGGCGAAGAGCGCCGGCACGGTGGTGGTGTTCGCCTGGTCGCGCAATGAGCCGGTCATGGCGCTTCCAGGCGATCAGAATCAGCTGATCGCCGACGTCGCGGCCGCGAATCCCAACACCATCGTGGTGCTCAACACCGGCGATCCGGTCGCCATGCCCTGGCTCGGCAAGGTCAGGGCGGTGCTGCAGATGTGGTACACCGGCGATGAAGGCGGATGGGCGGCCGCCGATCTGCTGCTCGGTCGCGCCAATCCCGCCGGCCGGCTTCCATTCACCTGGCCCAGGCGCCTGCAGGACACGGTGGCGCACGATGCGTCGCATCCGGAACGCTCGTCCGGCGGAGTCGATGGCGTGACGCGCTATTCGGAAGGGTTGCTGGTCGGCTATCGCTGGTTCGACCGGAAGGGCATCGAGCCGCTGTTTGCCTTCGGATTCGGACTCTCGTATACGCGTTTCGAATATCAATCGCTGGCGGTCAGGCCGGCTGCCGATGGCGGATTGGACGTATCGTTCACGCTCAGGAACATTGGCCCGGTACGCGGCGATGAAGTCCCTCAGGTGTACCTGACGGCACCGGATCCGGTTCCGCGCGATGCCCAGTTTGCCGACCGCTCGCTGGTCGCGTTCACCCGCGTCGCACTGGAGCCGCGCCAGTCAAAGCGTGTGCTGCTGCACCTGCCGCAGCGTCGCCTGCAGTACTGGTCCGAGGCGGAGCATCGATGGCAACTGGCCGTGGGCCGGCGTTCGATTCAGGTCGGAAGCTCGTCCAGAGATATCCGGCTGACGGCACCAGCGGACTAGCCAGTTGCCGCTGGCGTATATTTGTGCACTCTGCAGCAACATCCCAGGGAGCCGATCATGTTCAAACACATCGCAGCGCTGTCACTTTCGCTGGCCATGGCCGCAGGCGCCGTGGCCGACGAGAAACCCTACAAGGAAGGACCGGTCACCAGCGTCGCCTGGGTCCGGGTCAAGGACGGCAAGATGTACGAGTACATCAATTACCTGAAAGGTAATTACGCCGCGCAGATGGAGGCGTTCAAGAAAGCCGGCCTGGTCACCGGCTACAAGATCTACCAGGTGACGCCGCGTCGTCCCGAGGATCCGAACCTGATCCTCACCGTGACCTATCCGAACTACGCCGCGCTGGATCACAACGCCGACTTCGACGCTGTCTCAATCAAGCTAAATGGCAGCCTGAAGCAGGCACAAGAGGGATATGGCAGCCGCGAAAGTATCCGTGTGATCCTCGGATCGGAACTGATCCAGGAGCTGATTCCCAAGTAACACCGGCAAGGCAAGCTGGCCTTAAGTGCCGGCCAGCTGCTGGTGTCGGCCGGCTTCAGGTGCCGGCGTAGGTGGTCTCGTGGCTGTGGTCCGTGCGACCCGCGGTGGCGAAGGCGTCGGTGATGATGCGGTGCGCGGTCCACCAGCGACGCGGCGAATCGAGCAGCACCAGCCAGACGCGATGGCCCGATTGTTCGGCCACGGCAATCAGGCAGTGTCCGGCGTGCTGTGTATAGCCGGTCTTGAGCCCGACCACGCCGTCGAGGCGCCCGAGCAGCTGGTTGGTGTTCTTGAAGGCCAGTTGCCTGCCTGCGGCGGTGCTGACCGTGGCCTGCTCCTGGGCAACGATCTGCGCGATGCGGTGGTTGGCGTGCGCAGCCCGGGCCAGGCGCAGCAGGTCGGTGACGGTCGAATACTGGCCGTCGGCGTCAAAGCCGCAGGGATGCACGAAGTGCGAGTCCTGCATGCCGAGCTCGGCGGCGCGGGCATTCATCCGGGCGGCAAAGGCCTCGATCGACCCGGCAACGTGCTCGGCCAGCACCAGGCAGGCATCGTTGGCCGAGTGCATCAGCATCGCGGTCAGCGCGTCATCGGCCCGAATGTTCTCGCCGGTGCGCAGCCCGACCCGCGGTCGCTTGGTGTGGGCTGCATCGTGGCTGACGCTGAGCATCGCATCGGGCTGCCAGTCAGAGTCGAGCACCACCAGCGCCGTCAGGAGCTTGGTCAGGGACGCCGGAGCGCGGCGCACGTCGACATTGCTGCCCCACAACAGCTCGCCGTCCAATACCGCGGCGTAGGCCGATGCGGATCGATGATAGGGATCATGGCTGTCGATCCGGGAGTGGGCGGCGGCGGTGCCGAAGGCGCCCAGCAGCAGTACGGTCAGTAGCCCGCGCGATAACCTAGCCACGATCCTCACCGCCACGCACCATCGCAAGTCATCACCCGCTCTATTAAGGAGTGGGAGCAAGTGTAACTGCGGGTAGGCGCCGCCGATAGTGTCTCAGGTCACACTGGCAGGCCGGAGGGACTGAACAGATAGTGCGACACCTGCCATTCGGTGCCGCCGCGAAAACCCCAGAGCTCGGCGCAGGCCATGAAGAACACCCGCCAATACGCCAGCCAGCGTTGCGCCTGGCCGGCGCCGTAGGTGGCCGCGAGCAGTGGCCGTGCCCGCTCCGAGTTGCGGTCCAGATTGGCGAGCCAGGCCTGCGCGGTGCGCTCATAGTGCTCGCCGCCAACGCGCCAGCGCGCCGTAAGCTTCAGCTCGCGTTCGAAGGCGGGCAGCAGGTCGTCGCTGGGCATGAGCCCGCCGGTGAAGAAATAGCGCGCCATCCAGTCCGACTCGTCGCGCGCCTGGAAGTGATAGGCGAAGCGGCGGTGGCTGAAGATGTGGACGAACAGCAGGCCGTCGTGGCGCAGCCAGCGGGCGATATTGGCCATTAACCGCTGGTAGTTTTTCATATGCTCGAACATCTCGATCGACAGCACCCGATCGAAGCGCGCTGCGGTGTCGAAGCGGTTCATGTCGCAGGTGATGATCCGCAGATTGCCCAAGCCCCGGCGGGCGCATTCGGCCTCGATGTGCGCGCGCTGGGTGGCCGAATTGCTCACCCCGGTGATGCGCGCACGCGGAAAATGCTCCGCCAACCACAGCGACAGCGAACCCCAGCCGCAGCCCAGTTCCAGGATCTGTTGCCCATCCTCGATGCGCGCGCGCTCGCAGGTCAGTTGGAGCATCGCCTCCTCGGCCGCATCCAGCGTCGCGACGCCTTCCGGCCACAGGCCGCTGCTGTATTTCAGGCGCTTGCCGAGACACAGCTGATAGAACGCGGTAGGCAGTTCGTAGTGCTGCCGGTTGGCCGCGTCGGTGTCGATCGCGATCGGGCTCGCCTTGAGTTCCTCGATGAAGGCTTGCCGGGCGCGTGCCCGCACCGCATCGGTGCCGCGGCTCTGCTCGCGCAGCCGGCCGCGCAGCAGGCTGCGGATGCCCTGCCGGATCAGCCAGTCGGGCAGCAGGCCCCGGGCGAGCAGGTTATCGACGCTCATCGGCCGCGTTGCGCCCGCAGTTGGCTGCGCGACTTGCTGCAGATCAGTGGACATGGCCGCGACCTCGTGCTGCCGGAACGGGATTGAGTACCTCACGCTGCAGCTCGGGGCGATCGGCTTTGGGGTGCCAGCGTACCCGCCGCAGCGCCAGCTGCAGCGCGTGCCAGTGGATCAAGCCGATTACTTTCAGCGTCAGCGCCGGAAATTTCAGCGCGAATCGCAGCAGCTGATAGTCCGACAGCGGCAGTTGGGCACCGCGCAGGTGGCTGTCGAGCAGCTTGCCGTCCGCATCCCAGTCCTCGATGTGCAGCTGCAGCGTCCGGCCCGGCAGCAGCAGGTCGAAGTCGAAGCAGATGTCGAGACTGGAGAATGGAGAGACGTAGTAATGCTTTGGCACCCGAAGTTTGAATCGTGCGTGCCCGGATGGCGACTGCGCCGCCTGCCTGGGCAGCAGGAACAGCTTGCTTTCGCGAAAGGTGTTGCCGACCTCGGCAATCGCGCACAGCGGCACGTCCTGGGCGTCGGAGCAGAAATAGATCGAAATCGGATTGAAGATGTAGCCCAGGATGCGCGGCAGGGTCAGCAGCCGCACGCGGCCGCCGGCCGCAAGCTCGATGCCGCGCTCGCGCAGGAACGTGCCCACCCGGGATTTAAGTCCCCCCGGCGCGCCGGTCGGGAAGTAGTCCGCGTCCCGAAAGCTGTAGAGATTGGGGCGGTCGCGGCTCAGCAGGCGCGTGCCGCGGTGGATAGCCTCCAGTTCGTCCAGGTCGGCGTACAGCATCATCATGCGATGTTCGAAGGTGTAAGCCTTCGGCCGCAGTCGGCGGTGCGTGATGACGCACTCATACAGGCAGGAATTCAGGCCCATGCGTCCTCCGCCAGCAGGCGGCTCAGCTGCAGCGCTGAGCTGAAGGCGTCCTCGTGGAAGCCGTAGCGAAAATAACTGCCGCACAGGTAGACACGATTGCGGCGCTGGTTGAGGCGCGGCAACTCCTGCTGGGCACGGATCGCAGCGTCGTCGAACAGCGGGTGCTTGTAGTGAATGCGCTGCAGCACCTGTTCCGGTCGCAGCGTGTCTTCGCCGTTGATCGAGACAAAATAGTTGCGGCGCGTATCGATGCCCTGCAGGCGATTGATCCAGTAGATGGTCGAAGGCGCCACCCGGCCGCCGGCATCGTAGCTCACGCGGTAGTTCCACGACGACCAGCAGCGCGTGGTGCGCGGCATCACCCGCGCATCGGTATGCAGCAGCGCGGTGTTGGGCTGATACTTGAACTGCCCGAGCACCGAGCGCTCATGGGAGTCGGCGTCCGGCAGCATCCGCAGCGCCTGATCCGCATGGCAGGCCAGGATCACGTGATCGTAGTGCGCCGTGTGTCCGGATTGGTCGGTGACCTGAACCTGATCGGCGGCGCGCCGCACGGCGAGCGCACCGCGCTTGAGATAGATGCGGTCGCGAAATGGTGCGATCAGCCGCTGGACATAGACCCTGGCGCCACCAAGTACGGTGCGCCAGGGGTGCTGGGTATGCAGTCCGAGAAAGCCGTGATTGTGAAAAAAACGCAGCAGTGTCATCGCCGGAAATTGCAGCATGCGCTCCGGCGGCGTGGACCAGACCGCGCAGCTCATCGGCAACAGGTAGTAGTTCAGGAACCGCTCGCCGTAATTGCGGGCGCGCACATACTCGCCCAGGTTTCCGGCCTGCGGGTCCGACGACTCGACCGCTGCGGCGGCTTCCCGATTGAAGCGATTGATCTGCAGCAGCATATTCCAGAATCGCGGGCGCAGCAGATTGCGCCGCTGCCCGAACAGCAGATTCAGGCTCGAGCCGCAGAATTCGAGCTCACCCGGCAGGTGCTGCACGCTGAACGACATGGAGCTTAAGCGCGAGGCCACTCCGAGCTCACGAAACAGACGGCTCAGATTCGGGTAGGTGACCTCGTTGTAGGTCATGAAGCCGGTATCGATGGGCACCGGGCCGCGCTCGGCATCGACGCTGAGCGTATGGCTGTGGCCGCCGACGTAGTCGCTCTTTTCGTACAGGGTGAGCTGGTAGCGGTGCTGCAGGAAATGCGCGCAGCCCAGGCCGGCGATGCCGGTACCGATGATTGCAATCCTTTCCATGCAAGTGTGGCTAATTAGGCACCGTGGCGAGAGATATCGTGGCATATAACGCACGCCGCGGCTTGCCGGATGCATCGGTGCGGCGTTATGCCCGAGCCAGGCGGGCATAGGCATCCGCCGGCTGTTGAGGATCGTTATTCCAGTAGTGAATGTCACTTGTTACGGCGATGCCGGTCTGTTATGAATGGACAGTCTTACTTACATGCGAGTGCTCGCGCCCGTGCCGCGGCTTTGGCCGCGATCGGACGCCGACGACAACGTGCCGGAACAGAACCAGGACGCGGTAGCACTGATCGAACGGATTCGCGGCGGCGAGCGCGCGGCGTTCATTGGCTTCTACGATCGCTACTCCCCGCTGCTGTTTTCAGTAGCGGCCAGGGTGCTGGGCGATCGCAAGGAAGCCGAGGACGTATTGCAGGAAATCATGCTCGTCATCTGGAATAAGTCCGGCGACTACGACCCGCAGCTTGGTACGCTTTCGAGTTGGGCCGTGGCACTCACCCGCAACAAGGCCCTCGATCGGCTGCGCGCACGCACGCGCCGGCTGCGTCTGATCGAGGAAGCCGCGATCATGGCCGAGGATTCCGACGCCACTTCCTACCCATCCGCCAATGAGATCGTGCACGGTCGCGAGCGGGCGGAATTGCTGCGCGAGGCCATGAAGGATCTGCCGGCCGATCAGCGCATGGCGATCGAGCTGGCGTTCTTCACCGGGCTGAGCCAGACCGACATCGCGGCGCGCCTGCAGCAGCCGCTGGGCACCATCAAGGCGCGCATCCGGCGCGGCATGCTGCGTCTGCGCGAGCAGCTCGGAGGGGTGCTGTGATCGACGAGACCATGCAGGAACGAGCCGCCGCCTACGCGCTCGGCGCGCTGGACGAGAATGAGTCCAAGGCGTTCGAGGGAGCACTGCGCGTCGATCCGGAACTGCGCGCCCTGGTGCGCGAGCTGCGCTCGGTGACCGAAGCGCTGGCGGGAACGGCGCCGGCGCTGGAGCCGCCGGCGGCGGTCAAGGCCAGGCTGCTGCTCGAGATCGATGAGCGACGCCCGCCCGCGGCCAAGCGCGTTCAGGATCTGCCGATCGGCGCGCCGCCCGTCGCCCCCGCCGCTGCCCCGGCGCGCGCGTGGATACCGTGGGCCGTGGCGGCCGCGATGGCGATCGTGTCGCTGGCGTTTTACTGGCAAAGCGCCAGCCTGCGCGCGCAGCTCGCCGCGCAGGCCGGCCACATCAATGAACTCATGGCGAACGCCGAACTGGCGCGCGCCGAGAGCGCGGATCTGCGCCAGACGGTGGCCAAACTGCGCGAAAGCAATCGTCTGGCCAGTTTCCGCATCGCGCTGCTCGACTCGCTGCTGGCCGCGGCGCCCAAGACGGTCGCCGTCAGCGTGTGGGACAACGATCGCCAGGACGGCGTATTCATCGTGCGCAATCTCAAGCCGCTGCCGAGCGACAAGGATTACCAGCTCTGGATCATCGATCCGAAGTACCCGTCGCCGGTCGACGCCGGAGTATTCCAGGTCGATGCCAAGGGTAATGTGCGCGAGGATTTCCGCGCCAAGCTGCCGATCCAGACCGCGAACCAGTTCGCCGTCACGATCGAGCGCAAGGGCGGGGCGACGGTACCCAACACCAAGGAAATGGTGCTGGCGGGCAGCTAGCGACTACGAGAACGCAGAGCATGCGTCGCGCGCCCGCGCCACCGCGCCGGATCCGGCTGCTGGTACTGCTGGCACTGGCCACACCGATGGTGCAGGCAGTGCCGCTGCAGGTCTACGGGCAACTGCCGGTGCTGGAAGACGTGGCGCTGTCGCCGGATGGGTCACAAGTGGCCTACGTCAAGACCGTGGGCAATACCCGCGTCGTGAGCGTGGTATCACTGACGAAGAGAACAGCGCTGGGCGGGGTACGTCTGGGCGAGGAAAAGCTGCGCAGCATCGAGTGGGCGGACGACCATCATCTGATGCTCGTGACTTCGGCCACCGACCTGCCGTGGGGTCTGGTAGGCATGCCAAGGGAGTGGTTCCTGCTGCAGGTGTATGACGTCGCCGCCAATAAAATCAGGGTGATTCCCTCCGTATCTAAGCTTGAGAACATCAGGATGATGAACGTGCTGTCCGGACATCCGATGGTGCGGCACGTCGGCGGGCACACGGTGCTGTTTGTGCCTGGGATTTACCTCACGGACCGAACGCTGCCGATGCTGCTCAGCGCCGACATCGAGACCGGCAGCGAGAAGCTGATACGCCTGGGAAGTGCGTCAACGCGCGGCTGGCTGGTGGACGAAAATGGCGCTGTGGCGGCACAGGAGGACTACGACGATCAGCATCAGCACTGGGCGGTGTCGATCCTGCGCGACGGCCGACTGAAGGAGGTCGCGGGTGGCCATGAACCGATCGATATCCCGCAGCTGCTCGGTTTCGGTCCGTTTGCCGACACGCTCCTGATGCGCATGCATGAGGAGGGCTCATGGGTCTGGCGACTGTTGTCGCTCAAGGACGGATCGCTCGGAGCGCCGATGGCGGAACGCAGGGTGCTGGAAGGCCCGATCGAGGATCAACGCTCTTATCGCATGATTGGCGGGGTATACATCGATGACTCGATGCACTACGTGTTCTTCGATCCGCTCATGCAGGAAAAATGGAATTCAATCACGCGTGCATTCCCCAATGCGCGGGTGCACTTTGTCTCCAACGCTGCCGATTTCACCAGGATCGTGGTGCGTGTCGATGGGCCTAAAGACGGTTATAAGTACGAACTGGTGGACCTCAACAGCCATGAGGCCTCGGCGCTCGGGGACATCTACGACGGCGTTACCGCTCCGCTCGAGATCCGGCGCATCACCTACGATGCGGCCGATGGCCTGAAGATCCCGGCTTACCTGACGTTACCGCGCGGTCGGCCTGCGACCATGCTGCCGCTGATCGTGCTGCCGCACGGGGGTCCTGCTGCGCGCGACACCGCGGATTTTAACTGGTGGCCGCAGGCCCTGGCGGACCAGGGCTATGCGGTCCTGCAGCCGAATTTTCGCGGCTCGACCGTAAGCCAGGCATCCCTGGAAGCCGGCTTCGGCCAGTGGGGCCGCAAGATGCAGACCGATCTGTCCGACGGCGTGCGCTACCTGGCGGCGCAGGGCATCGCCGATCCGGCGCGCGTGTGCATCGTCGGCGCAAGTTACGGCGGCTATGCGGCACTGGCCGGAGTCACCGTGGATCGCGGTGTCTACCGCTGCGCGGTCTCGGTCGCCGGCCCGTCGGATCTCAAGCGCATGCTGCACTGGATCGATGAGAACCATGGCTCGACCAGCAGCATCGTGCATCGCTACTGGGACCGTTTCCTGGGCATGAGCGGCCCGGACGATGCCTTACTCGACAGCATCTCGCCGATCAAGCACGTGGACGCCGTGACGGTACCGGTGCTCCTCATCCACGGCAAGGACGACACCGTGGTTCCCTACGAGCAAAGCGACCTCATGTACGATGCGTTGCGGCGCGCGAACAAGCAGGTCGAGCTGGTGACCCTGAAGCACGAGGACCACTGGTTGTCGCGCAGCGAGACGCGACTGCAGATGCTGCAGGCTACGGTGGATTTCCTGCGCGCCAATAATCCGCCCGAGTGAGGCCGCGCTCGCAAGCGCGGCGCGAGCAGTTATTCCTTTTTGGCGTTTTTCGCCTTGTAGACCCGAACCTGTTCGTTGAAGCGGTCGGCGATGCTTTGCAGCTGGGCCACGGCGGCGTTGTGCCTCGAGGTCTCCACATGGTCCAGTTCTTCTTTCTGTTTATCGGTTATCTTGTCGCCACCCTTGGTCAGCGCGTCCTCATGTTCCTGTTTGATGCAGTCGAGGTAGACGCCGATCGCCGCGTCATAGTCGGAAACCTGCTTCTTGACGGCGACCATTTCGCTCAACGTGGCCGTATTGCCATCCGGGATCTTTTCCGGCGGGGCCGGGTACGGACAGTCGGCATAGACCGGCCCTGCCGTCAGCACGACAAACGCCGCAGTGGCAATGAACAATTTCATGATGATTTGATCCCAGGTGAGTGGTCGGGTTGCTATCTTAGTGCCAGCCCGCCGCCCGGGCCAAGTCTGAGGCTCGAATGCATGTTAACTCGCCGAGGCGCGGCGTGAAGGCTATCACGATAATCATTGCCGCCGCCCTTGCCACGGCGTCGGCAGTCGCGGCCGAGCCGCCGCTGATTCCGGTGGGCGCGGATGCCTACCGAGGGGCGACGGGCGATCCGCATCCGGATACGCTTCACGCCGGTCACGATTCCCCTGTTTGCGGGCCGGGCGCTGCCGCAGCTCGCCTGGAGCGAGATGCGCTATAGCGCCTACAGCATCGTCATGCCGGATTTCAGATTGAATTGAGCCGCGTCAGGTGGCGCCGGCCGCGGCTCACGCCTGGCGCTAATAGGGCGATCCGTCTTTGCGCCGATAGCCGCCCTTGCCCGAATAACGCCCGGCGGTAAACACCATGTCGATATCCGGATATTCGCCATGATCCTCGTCGATGCGCGAGCCCACGACCAGCAGCTCGGCATCCTGCTGCGATCGATTCTGAAAACAATGCCCGTCGCGCACTCCGGCCTTGAAACCCGCGCAGTCTCCGGCCCGTAGTGGCTGCTCGCCTGCGTCGGTGACCAGCACAACTTCCCCCTGCAGCACGTAGACAAACTCGTCTTCGTGCGAGTGCCAGTGTCGCTGGCTCGACCAGACACCGGGAGCCAGGCGCAGCAGGTTGACACCGAACTGCGTCAGTCCGGCCGCTTCACCCAGGCGGCGCCATTTGCGATTCCTGCAGGGTTGATCGAACGGGGCGGGATAACGTGTGCCGGAGCCTTGGGGCGCAACGAGCGGGTTGATCCTGGGCATCTGCGTTTTCTCACATCGTGGCTTTATCGGATGTTAACGATCGCGTCGATACGCAACAAGCGCGGCTGGTAAACCGGCGCCGCGTTCAGCGCGCATTCATCCGCGACGCATCAACCACGCTTCGATGACGGGCGTGATGCGGTAATTGCGCAAATGTAGGAAGCGACCGACGTTGGGTACCGGGCGCTGACCAGTTCAACGCGTCGCGCGCGAGCCGCATGCTGGTTGCGGGTTAAATCTGTTCAGGGAAGTAAGAGGATTCATCATGAAAATGCTATTGGCTTCGCTGGTCTTGCTCGCCGGGATATCGGGCTGCATCAGCAGCAGCAGCCCTCCGGCGCCACAAAAGAGCACTACGACTGTGGTTGTGCCGGCGGACTCGGGCACGACGGTGGTCTGCTCGGACGGCACTCATCCGCCCTGCAATTGAGCTGACGGAGTCGGCGGTGCGCGGCCCCGGCGGTGTGTTGATTCGCAGCGGGTCGGCGCCCGAGCTTCAGGGCAGGCGCTGCGCCTGCCGCCACAGCTGGCCCGCAAACTCGACGCCCTCGGAATGTACCGCCAGATGCGCCGCGTGCAGAGTTTCTGCGGCCCAGGTGTTGCAGGTATGCAGCGCCGAGTAGCGATCAGAGCTCGCGTAATACAGGCTGTCGTCATACGGTCCGGTGAGTAGGGGAGCGATGGCGCCATTGGCTGCCGCCAGGCTCTGCCACACGAACGCCTGCGCTTCGGCGGCGTGCGCCGGGGTGACTGGAATCTCAATTACATTGACGTCACCGAATGCGGCCTGCAACGTCGTTGCTACGCTGGTTACCAGCATCAGCCCGGGGCCGGGCCAAAGCGCCGCCAACATGCCGCCGAATCCCCGGTCCCTGTCCAGCAGATAGTGGCGATCGCCGAAACCGAACAGCAGATAGCGGGTCGCGGGAAAATCCGCACGCAGTGAGGCCAACGGCGGCTGCAGATCCGCCGCCGCGAAACCGACATCGACATGCCACTTGCGCCTGATGACGTAAATGACCGCGCTATTGTCCGCTGTCTGGGCGCCGGGCGGCGGCAGCGGGCGCGGCGGCACGGTGCTGCATGCCGCGAGCAGGAGCAGAACAAAAACACGCAGTGCCCGTGGCATGTCGCGAGTATAGCGGCCGATGGTGGCACTCGGGCCAGCCAGCCCCCGCTGATCGCTCGCGGCGGGTTAAGCTCACGCCATGGCAGGAACATACACCCGCGCGATCTCCCGCATGCTGATGGCCGTGGCTTTTCTTTCGGTGCTGGACGTCCTGCTCAAACTGCTCACGCCGCATTACAGCGCGATGCAGGTCAGCACGCTGCGCGGTATCGCTTCAATTCCGTTCGTGCTGGTGCCGCTGATCGCGCGCGGGCGACTGGGCCGGCTGCGGATCCGACGCTGGGACCTGCACCTGTTGCGTGGCGCGCTGGCGATCCTGATGATGGTCGGCTTCACCTACGCCCTTCGTGGCTCGTCACTCTCAAACGTCTACACGCTGTATATGGTGGCGCCGTTGCTGGTGACCGCGCTGTCGGTGCTGCTATTGAAGGAACAGGTGAGTCTCGGCGGCTGGATCGCGGTGACGGTGGGACTATTGGGTGCGGTGTGCGTGCTGCGGCCTTCTCCGCAAGGCCTGCCGCTCGGTGTCGCGTTCGCCGCACTCGGATCGGCGGCCTGCTACGCCGTCAACTATGTGATGACCCGCTTCATGGCGGCAACCGAGACGCCGGAAAGCATGGTGTTCTGGTTTCTGGCCGCGCTCTCGGTTGGCTGCGGTGCCATGGCGCTTCCGGGCTGGCGTCCGATCGCGGGCAGCGATTGGGTGCTGATATTCGGCTTAGGCCTTTCGGGCGCGGTCGGACAGTATCTGTTGACCAAGGCGTTCGTGCTGGCGCCGGCCTCGGTGGTCGCGCCGTTCGACTACACGGCACTGCTCTGGGGCGCGATGTTCGACTGGCTGGTGTGGTCGGCGCGCGCACCGCTGGCGACCATCGTCGGCGCGGTGCTGATCGTGGGCAGCGGGCTGTATGTCATGTTGCGCGCGCATCGGTCCGGGCAGATCGCGACCGACAATGTACCCACCGCACTGCCGGCCGACCCCCCTCTGTAGGCATTGACCGCGCAGTTACCGCCGCCCCTGCAGTATCTCCCGAATGGCCGACAGCGCCTGATCGATTTCTTCTTCGGTATTGTAGTAATGCGGTGATATGCGCAGCGACGCCGTGATGCGCTTGTCATCGTAATCGAGCAGCGCGTACTCCTGTCGCTGCGCCGACGTATTGATGCCGCGAGCGCGCAGCGCGGTCACCAGTTCGCCGGGGTCGCGGCCCTCGATGGCGGCGGAGACGATGCCGCATAGCTCGCTGCCGCGATCGAGCACCCGCACCTGGTCGATGCTTGCGAGCTGCTCGCGGAGCCGTTGCCCCAGGCCGATCACTCGCCGGCTGATGGCTTCCATCCCCACGGCCATCGCGTATCGGGCCGCTTCCCCGGTCGCCAGTACCAGCGCCCAGGCGGACTCCCAGTTCTCGAAGCGTTTCGCATCCGCCACGGCGCGATAGCGGTTCTCCCCGATCCAATCCGCTCCCCTCATGTCGATGAACAGCGGCTCCAAGCCCTGATCCAGTGCCCGATCCGAGACGTATAGAAAGCCCGCGCCGCGCGGGCCGCGCAGGTATTTGCGCGCGCTGGCCGAGAGGAAATCGCATCCCAGGTCCGCGACATCGAGCGGCAACTGGCCGATCGACTGACAGGCATCCAGCAGATAGAGCACCCCCGCGTCCCGGCACGCTGAACCTATCGCCCGCACGTCCTGCACCAGGCCGGAGTTCGTCGGCACGTGCGTCACGCACACCAGCCTGACGCGCTCGCCGTGGATCAACTCCGCCATGGCCTGCAGGTCCACGCCACCGGCGCTGCGATCAGGCGCTCTGATAATCTGCACCCCGATACGCGCCTGAAGCGACAGCAACTGTATCTGGTTGGAGGCGTAATCGTTGCGGGTCGTCAGGATCACGTCGCCGCGCGCGAGCGGCAGTGACGACAACGCCAGGCTGAACGAGGCGGTCGCGTTTTCGGTAAACGCGATGTTCCTGGGCTGCGTCCCGATCAGATCGGCGACCGATTGATAGGCGGCCAGCATCGCATCGTGACGTGCGTCGGCCGCCTCGTAACCGCCGATGCGGCTCTCCAGGAGGATGTGATCCTGGATCGCCTGCACCACGGGAGCGGGCATGAGTGCGGCGCCGGCATTGTTGAGATGGATGCGCTGGTCGCATCCGGGAGTTTCAGACCGTAGCCGCTTGATATCCAGCGCCGGCATGGTCAAGGGGATGCGAGCCTAGGCGACGCGCTCCTGGTCTTCCAGGTATTCGATGGTGCACTGGATGTCCAGCAGCAGTTCACGCGTCTGCTCCACCCGTTGCAGCGCCTGACGCAGGCGCAGCTCATCGACAACCGGCGTCGCGCGCAGCGAGTCGTACACCGCCTGGGCGCCGGCGAGGACGAAGTGCGCACGCCGGTAGCGCATCTCCAGCCGCTGCAGCCGGCGCTGCTTGAAATCGTCCTGGTTTTGCTGCTCGAGGGGCATGGAATGGATCTCTTGAGTCAGGTACAGGTAGCAAATGATGCCGCTCGGGTGTGACGGCACGACGAAGGCCGCATGATGAATTTTTGCCACCTTACGGGCGTCGCACCGGTCTGGCAAGGGCGCATGGAAACAGCGTGCCCGCCGGCAGACTGATCGGGCGCCACCGGTGCAAGGAGATTCAGCCTGATACAGCGCTTATTTCAAGTGCAGCGCGATCCCAGCCCGCCAAGGTCGCTGCCTGCGCGTAGGTGCTGTCGACAAATGCGTGAATCGCCTGGTCAGGGGAGGGTGCAGTGCGCACCGCCTCGTACGGCAGGATGAATTCGTTCAGGCCGGAATGGTAATAGGCTGCCGCAGGCTGTATCGATGCCTGCTTCAGGCCCTTCGGCTCCGGGACGCAATAGCCGTAGAACGCAGGTTCCAGCAGCGGTCCGCTGCCAGGCCAGAAACCGTGACTGATCACCGCGTGCGAATAAGCATCGCGCATGAATGCCGGCCCGTCACGCGCGGGCGCGGTGGCGCCTGAAAATCGCGATACCGCAAGATCGAAGCTGCCCCAGAAAAACTGCACCGGGCTGCACTTACCGATGAACTGGCATCGACATTCGGTGAACACCCGCTCTGCCTGGACAAGAATGCGCCAGAACCGATGGGCGAACTCCGGATCGTACGAATGATGCACGGTGTCATCTTCGAAGCGGATTGGCGCCGGAATTTCCACCGGCATCGTCCGAATCGTCACCGGCAGAGCCATGCTGCGCATCGCATCCATGACCTCGCTATAGAACTGTGCCACTGAACGTGCGTTGAGCGGCAGTGCCCGTTCATTGCCATCCGTGGTGCGGATGACCAGCCGGTGGTCGACGAAGTCGAACTCGATGCTGAACGTGCGGCTGCCGTGCGGCAGATTGCTGGTCGTGAGACCTCGCGCCGTCAGGTGCAGCGAGACGCCCCAGGACTGGTTGATCGGGGGCGCCTGCGCCAGCGCGATCTTGCCGACGATCTGCGACCACATGTGCAGGGTCGCATAGGTATCCTGCCACGCCGCGTACGGTAGCTCAGGCCAGAGCTCGCTATTCATGCCGCGCATTGTACGCGCTGCCATGAGGATTCAGGGTGACTGCGTCAGCGCCTCGGCCGCCTTGTCGGCGCGTGCGAGCGATATGACCCAGGAGCGCACGGCAGCAGCCTGGCGATGGTCGAGCACGTTTGCGAATGACGCCATGCCGTTGGCCTTCAACGCGCCATCGAGTACCACGTCGAACCAGGCGTCGCTCCCCAGCAGCCCGCTGGTGCGAAGATCGGGCAGGACGCCGCCGCCGTGAGCGCGTGCGCCGTGACAGTCGGAACAGAAGTTGGCATAGAGCGCATGGCCGGTGTTGAGCGTGTCCTCGTCGGCAGTTTCAGCCGGCGGGTCCAGGGCGCGCTCGCCACCCTGCTGGACGGGAAGTGAAGCGCTGCCGCCGAGCTTGTAGACCAGCAAGCGACTGACGTTGCGCTGTTTGCCCGATTTTTCGGAAAGCTCCCCCGCGACCAGCGGAAACACGCCGCCCCAACCGGCAAGTACCGCAACGTACTGGACCCCGCCGACCTCGTATGTCATCGGGCCCGCCATGACACCCGTTTGCGTCGGCAGTGACCATAGACGCTCGCCACTATCCGCGCGGTAGGCTGCAAACTCACCCGACGCGTTGCCCTGAAACAGCAGATTGCCTGCGGTGCTCAACACACCACCGTTCCAGGGCCCCTTCAGATCGATGCGCCACGCCTCCTTTGCAAGCGCCGGGTTCCATGCGACCACATAACCTTTCAGGCCAGCCGCAATCTGCAAGCGCGCAGCCGGATCGGGCGGCAGATCGCCGGCCAGCTTGTCCAGGCCGTTGTTCATTCCGCGTGGCTTGGCGGTAAACACGGTCTCCGGCGTGTAGGGAAAGGCCGCTTCGTTGGTCGGGATGTACACCAGTCCGGTCGCGGGGCTGTACGACATCGGCTGCCAGCTGTGCCCACCCATGGCGCCCGGTTGCGATAGCCATGGCTTTCCTGTCCGCGAATACCGGGCCGCCGGATTCTCAATCGGTCGGCCGGACCGCAAATCGATGCCCGACGCCCAGTTCACCACGGTGAACGGCTTGGCTGACAGGAGCTCACCGGTGCGACGATCCAGCACATAGAAGAAGCCGTCTTTTGGGGCCTGCATCAGCACCTTGCGCAGCTTTCCGGCAATTCGTACATCGGCGAGGACGATCTGCTGCGTGGCTGAGAAGTCCCACTCATCCCCGGGTACCAGCTGGTAGTGCCAGACGTATTGCCCGGTTTCGGGCCGTACGGCAATGATCGATGTCAGGAAGAGATTGTCGCCGCGGTCATCGCTTCGAAATTTCGCGTTCCAGGGATCGCCGTTGTCCGTTCCGAAGTAGAGCAGGTCCAAATCTGGATCGTAGGCGATCGCGTCCCACGTGGTGCCGCCGCCGCCCAATTTCCACCATTCCCCGCTCCAGGTGCGCGCGGCCTTCGCCATGATGGGGGACTCGAACGGCTGCGACGGATCGCCAGGAACGGTAAAGAAGCGCCACGCCAATTTTCCCGACGCCGCGTCATAGGCGGAGATGTAGCCACGAACGTTGTACTCGCCGCCACTCATACCGATGATGACGCGGTCCTTCACCACGCGTGGCGCCTGGGTGATCGTGATGCGCTTGGACCTGTCCGTCGTCTGTACGGTCCATTGAGGCGTTCCGGTTGCGGCGTCCAGAGCGATCAAGCGGCCATCCAGTGTCCCTACATACACCCTGCCTTTCCACACGGCGACACCGCGATTGACCGCGTCGCAACAGATATCCGGCCCGATTTCGCGCGGGACCTTCGGGTCAAACGCCCAGATGAGTTTTCCGGTGTCAGCCTCATACGCCTTGACCATGCTCCAGGCGGTGGAGATGTAGAGGACGCCGTCGACGACCAGGGGCGTCGCCTCCTGGCCCCGGTTGGTGTCCAGATCCGCGTACCAGGCCAGGCCGAGTTGCCGCACGTTGTCGGCGTTTATCTGCGCCAGTGGACTGAATCGCTGCTCATCGTAGGTGCGGCCGTAGCTCATCCAGTTCGCCGGATCGGAGGCGGCGTGGTCGAGCCTCGTTGCGTCTACCGACGCTCGCGCCGCGAAAGCCGTGGGCCACGCTACGACCAGTAACATGGCGATAGCGATGCACGCGGATGTTGTCTGACCGGGACGGGCGCGGAATAAGGTAGAGTTTGGGTCCACGATCCACGATGTTAACGCAGCCGTCATGAATCTTAATCAGGTCACCTTACCGGCAACGGATATTGATGAATCGGTTGAGTTTTATCAACGCCTGGGACTCGAGCTGATAGTGCGTTCGCCACATTACGCTCGCTTCAAGTGTCCCGAAGGCGACAGCACGTTTTCCGTTCACCTGGCCGACAAACCCCAATCACCCTCCAGCGCGGTTGTCTATTTCGAGACTCGTCTTTTAGACCAGACGGTTTCGCAGTTGCAACGTGACGGTATCGCATTCCTGCAGGAGCCCCGCGATGAGGCCTGGTTATGGCGCGAAGCCAGACTGATCGATCCTTCGGGTAACACTATATGTATCTATTGGGCAGGTGCTAATCGATTGAACCCGCCGTGGCGCATAAGAATGCCGGAGCAGCCCGGCAAGTAGAACCCGCCGCGGATTGCCCGCCGGAATCGAGACGGCGTCGAACGCGACATTGCGATCGGCCCGCCGGCGAGTGCATACTCGCCGCCCGATCGGCGCCGAGGTCGAGGACTCCGCGCCGATTACGGGCAAATCAAGTCAGAAAAGTTGCTGGCAAGGAAAGATTCTATGAACAAACTGTTGCAAGTGCTGGTTGTCGGGACCGTGGTGGCGTTTGGTAGTGGCGCGCCCGCGTTCGCGGCGGAGTCGATGGCAGGTACCTGGACCTTGAACCTGGAGAAGTCGAAATTCGTACCCGGCCCGGCGCCGAAATCCCAGACGCGGACCTATGCCGACACACCCGACGGCACGGCGCTCACGGTTACTGGTGTCGCCGCGGATGGATCAGCGGTTTCCGGGCACTCGACCTTCAAGTATGACGGCAAGGATTATCCGATCATCGGTTCAGCCGACTATGACACGCTGTCGTTGAAGCGCATCAATCACAGTACCACCAGGAGCCTCCAAAAGAAGGACGGCAAGGTCGTCGGCCGCACCATTCGCACGATGTCGGCCCATGGCAAAGTGCTGACGCTCAACAGCCGGGGAAAAAAGGCGGACGGCACGTCGTACCACAACATCGCGGTGTTCGACAGACAATAGCACCAGCTCAGACTGACGGTGCGGTTAGCTGACGCGCGCGCCAGGCCAAGCTTCAGGCCAGCGCCTCGCGCTCGCTGTGGCTCGCCACGTTGAGGGGTATTTTGACGGTGAAGCATGCGCCCAGGCCGGCGCCGGCGCTGACCACGGCGACGGTGCCACCGAGCTGTTGCGCCGCGACCGCGCTGCTGTGCAGGCCAAAGCCGTGACCGTGCGTCTTGGTGGTGAAGCCGAATTCCCAGATACGCGCCAATAACTCGCCAGGAATGCCGACGCCCGAATCGTCGACCGCGATTTCGAGCTGCCCATCCACGACCTGCGCGCGGATAGCCATTCGTCGGGGACCCGGTGCGTTCGCCGCGATCGCGTCGCATGCGTTGCCGATGAAATTAACCACGATCTGCAGCAGCTTGTAGCGGTCGGCCATAAATTCCGGGACGTCGGCGATCTCGCGCCTGACGTCCATGCCTTCGAGATCCTGAGCCTTCAGTCGCAGGGCAGTGTCCACCAGCTCACGCACATCGATCGCCTCCTCCGTGCCGCCGACACGCGCGAAGGTCTGCTGCGCCTGTACGATGTCGCACAGGTACTGGACATGACCGCTGATCGCATCGATTTCCCGCTGCAGTCCCTCGGTGTCCTTTTTAAGCTGCGCGCCAAGTGCACTCAGGTACTGCGGCAGATGTTTGCCGCGCGCATCATTGACAAGGAAATCCCCGAGCGAATCGCGATGCGCGTCGAGCAGGGCGGCGACGCGCTCCACCCGGTCGTACTGCGATGCCTTCAGGCGTGCCTGCACCGTCGATGAGGCCACCCCAAGGCTGTTCAGCACATTGCCGACGTTGTGCAGCACCCCGGTGGCCACTTCGGCCATCCCCGATTGATGCGAGGCCTCGCGCAGCTGCTTCTGTAACAGCCGCTCGCGCTGCTCGGTGCCGACGCGCTCGGTAATATCGAGAATAATGCCCACCAGGCGGCGCTTCGGCGAATGCGGGTCAGTCACCACCGCGGCCACTGAGTCGAGGTGCAGGATGCTGTTGTCGGCGCGGATGATCCGAAACTGTACGTGCATGTCCGTGGCCTGCTGTAGCGCTCCTGCCCAGGCGGCTTCCGCAACGCTCAGGTCGTCCGGGTGAATCATCGTGAGGGCGACGGATAAGCGCGGTTGGAAAGTCGCGGCCGGGAAGCCGTAGATCGCATACATGTTGTCGTTCCACCATACCTCGTCGTCACCCTCGCGCCATTCCCACACGCCCGCTTTCGCCGCGCGCGTGGCGATGCCAAAACGGACCGACAGGGCTTCCAGGTCCAACTGGCGCTGATAGGACTCGGTGACGTCGATGTTGGCGCCGAGCGTGCGGGTCGGCTGGCCCCGCGGATCATAGAAAAAGCGATGATAGGTATCGATGTAGCGCAGCGTCCCATCGGGGTCGCGGCAGCGAAAGCGCGCCGAGATCATCGGCTCGTGCTTTTCCAGCGCGGCATCCGAAAGCCGCTGCAATTCGAGCTCATCCTCCGGCAGGATCGATGCGTACAGCGTGTCGCCCGCCTGTTGCGCGCTGGCGGATCCGCCAGACTCATCACCGGAGACGTAATCGAGCCAGACCAGATTCGCCTGCTTGAAATCGTATTCCCAGCATTGCAGGCCGGCAGCCTGTGTCACCACGCCCAGGCGCTCGCGTAACTCGCGTTCTTTTGCGGCGTCGCGCGTCGCGCGCCCCGCCGCCTCGACCTCCTGGGTGACATCCCAGCTCACCCCCAGTGAGCGCTGCGGCTTCCCCGCCGCGTCGCAGTAGGTGCGCGCGAAGGCCTGTACGTGGCGGATCGACCCGTCGGGCAGCACCAGACGGTAGCGGAAGGAGACGTGGTTCTCGCCGCGCGCCAGCGACTCCTCGATCGCCTTGCCGCCGGCCTGCCGATCGTCCGGGTGCACCCATTTAAAGAGATCGCTGCCCAGTTCTACGCCGAAATGCCGGCGCGATGCGGCGGCGGCCTCGGTCGCCGGCAGCCTGCTCTCGTCCCAGGTGAGCGCGTAGGTGCTCCAATCCAGCTCCCAGCAATAAATGCCCGCGGCCTGGGTCGCAATGCTCAGGCGCTCGAGCAGCGCCTGCGAACGCTCGGCATCGCCGCGGGCGGGCATCCCGGCCCGCCGTGCCATTCGATGCCGCAGCCAGCCTGCGATAGGTACAATGCTGATGCGCAAGCGCTTATCTCAGAGCCGATTGCTTACCCGACGCTGGCGATTGGTGGAGACGGCGAGCCTGCTGTGCGTGCGCTCGGCTTCGTCTTCCGGGCGCTCAAACTCAGGAGCATTACCGCCGCGCAGCATATCTTCGAAAACGGCCGAGTCGACCGGCCGGCTGAAATAGAAACCCTGGTATTGATCGCAGCCCAGGTCCTGCAGGAACGCCACCTGTTCTGCGTTTTCCACCCCTTCGGCGACCACCTTGAGCCGCAGGCCGTGAGCGAGCAAGATGATTGCCCGCACGATCGACGCATCGTCTGCCGAAGTCATCACGTTGGCGATGAAGCTGCGGTCTATTTTCAGCTTGTCGATGGGGAAGCGACGCAGGTAACTCATGCTCGAATACCCGGTGCCGAAATCGTCGACGGAGACGATGACGCCCATGCGGCTCAGTCGTTCCAGGATATCGAGCGACTCCTCGGGGTCACTCATCACCGCGGTCTCGGTGAGTTCAATCTCGAGGTATTTCGCATCCACTTTGGCGTCCGCCAGCGCCCGCCGTACGGTATCGACCAAATCAAGCCGTCGAAACTGCAGCGCCGAGATGTTGACGGCGATGCGCAGTGTCGGCAGCCCCTGGAGCTGCCACGCGCCGACCTGGCGGCAGGCCTCGCGCAGCACCCACTCGCCGATCGGTACGATCAGCCCGGATTCCTCCGCCAGCGGTATGAATTGATCTGGAAGCAGCAGTCCGCGCTCGGGGTGTTGCCAGCGGATCAGCGCTTCCACGCTGTGAATTTTCTTGGTGACGGCGTTGTACTTGGGCTGATAGCGCAGCTCGAACTGCTGCAGCTTCACGGCGCGGTGCAGATCGGCCTCAAATCGGAACCGATCTTCGGTGGCAAGGTTCATGGTCGAGGCAAAGCATTCGACGCCCGATCCACCGCGCTGTTTGGCGCAGTACATGGCGGCATCGGCGTGCGCGTACAACGCGTCGATCGTCGTGCCGTCGCCTGGGTAGAACGCGATGCCGATGCTCGCGGAGGTGTAGACCTCGAGGTCGCCGATCTGAACCGAAGCCTCCAGCGCCTCGAGCACCTTGTGCGCGACCTGCTCGGCGTCGGCCGGTACCCGCGCCTGGTTGATGATCAGCACGAATTCGTCGCCGCCCATGCGCGCGGCAGTGTCCACGCTGCGCACCGCGCCGGTCAGTCGGCGTGCAACGTGCTTCAACAGTTCGTCGCCCGCGTGATGGCCCAACGAATCATTGATGAGTTTGAAGCGATCCAGATCAAGTACGCAGACCGCAAAACCCTCCCCGGCGCGCTCCGCATGCACGATGGCCTGGCTCATGCGGTCATCGAGCAGCACCCGGTTCGGTAAACTGGTGAGCGAATCGTGGGTGACGAGGTGGCGCAGTTGCCTGTTGGCCGCTTCCAGCCCCAGCGTGCGGTCGCTGACGTCTTTCTCGAGCGAGTCGACGTGCTGGCGCAGCGCGCGCTCAATGCGCCACTTTGACGCCAGCGCGTACGTACACTGCAACACCTCGATCATCTCAAACGGCTTCTTGAGCACCAGCAGCTTGTCCGAGCGGCCAAGTCGCGTGATCAGGTTCTGCCAGTCGTAGTCCGAGTACGCCGAACAGATGACGATCTGGATGTCAGGGTCGACGTCCCACAGGTGCTCTATGGTCTCAAGCCCATCCCACCCCGGGGGCATTCGCATATCGACGAATGCCACCGAGTAAGGCTCGTGATCGTCATGCGCGATCTGCACCAGCGACAGTGCTTCCGCCCCCTGGTAGGCGGAATCCAACCGAAATTCACCCGATGTGTCGCGCGCGACCACCGGATTGCCGAACACTCTCGCCTCAAGGTTCTGCAGATCCTCATCCCGCTTTCCGCCCAGCAGAATCTTGCGGAAATCCTCGTGGATCGCCCGGTTGTCGTCCACGATCAGAATGCGCGCAGGTTTCACGGCATTCATGACCTGTCACGCAGTCACGTTGGCTTGAGAGTTCGGGTCCGGGTCGCGCGGGCCGACGCGGGCGCGGCCCCCGTTAGTGAGACGGGCCGGCAGGGCCGGTATTACCTGTGTTGCCGGTATTACCGGCGTTACCCGTCGCTCCGGTGTCACCCGTCGCTCCGGTGTTGCCTGTATTACCGGTCGCGCCGGGGTTACCGGTGGCGCCGGTGTAGCCAGTGCTACCCGTATCACCCGTGGCACCGGTGTTGCCGGAGTTGCCGGTATTGCCGGTGTTACCGGTGTTACCGGTTGCCCCTGGAGGTCCGGCAGGACCCGCACAGGCGCTCAAGGCCAACAGCATTAGTGATGCGACAATTAACATTGAACCTTTCATGATGATTCCTTCCAGTTGATTTGTTGCGAAGCACCCTGATCGGGGCATGGCAACAAGAGAGGCGTAAAATTGGGGCACTATCCTTCGAATTAAGAGTACGGGAACGGCACCCTTCGCTCCGTACGCTGGCGCGCATAGCCGGGGATTAGAGCCCGCCGCGTTCCGGCGTGCTGCAGCCGCAGGCGCGTCTGAAATCAGAGATTTACGACGTTAATGAGACCGGCGTCGCGATTGAGCCCGACGCCGGTCGCGGCAGGGGTTCTTCAGGCGGCCGTCCCCGTGGTGTTGAAGGCGAATGCAAAAAATGCCGCCACGGCGAGGAACAGAAACGCCACGACATAGTTCCAGGCAAGCTTCTCCTTCAGGAACAGCACCGCGAACACTATAAAAACCAGGAGCGTCACGACCTCCTGGATAATCTTGAGCTGGAACCCGGAGAATTGGACGTAGCCGATACGATTTGCCGGCACCGCCAGGCAGTATTCCAACAGGGCAATAAACCAGGAGACCACGATTGCCTTCCACAGCGGCCAGTCGTGCCCGTATTTCAGATGGCCATACCAGGCAATGGTCATGAAGATGTTCGAACAGGTCAGCAGCAGGATGGTAGTCATGGGTGGTTGCTCGAAAGCCGGTTGTCGCGCGCTATTGGCATGCTGGTGTGGTGATTAAGTAAAGAGCACTCGTGATCCACTCGCAAGTCTGTCGCGGCCGGGCAGTGCCGAGCCTCGGCCCGTGAGTGCTTGTGCTAGATTGAAAGCGGCTGCGCTGCCACTCAGAGGCCATCGACAGAGCCGGATGCGGTCGGCGCGGGAATAGGGAACCGACCATGGACGTCACCGCCGCGGGCGAGGGTTTATTCGAATTCGGACCGGGCGGATCGTATCTCGGATACATCAGCGATCCATCGCGCCCGAGCTCCGCGACCGGCGTGATCCTGTTTGGCCTCGGAAGGCTCGAAGGCCGCATCACCCGCCGTCTCGCTGCACTCGGGCTGGTCGTCATGCAGATCCAGGTGTTCAAGAATTTCGGTGATCTGAATCGCCGCTTGCAGTTCTACGACGATTCCGGGATCGCCGCCTGCAGGCAGGCCATCGACGAGATCAAATCCAGGCGCGGCATCACGCAGGTCGTGCTGATGGGTGACTGCGCTGAATGCAACATCAGCTTCAACGCCGCACTCCTGGATCCGCGCGTTGTCGGACTGATACTCACCAATCCGAACCTCGATCCATTGCTGGCGAAGCTGACATTTTTCGACCGATTGCCATTGCGCCTGTTTAGCATGAGCGCGTGGCAGCGATTTCTGACCGGCGACTCGAAGCTGGTCAAGTCATTGCTGCGCCGCCTGGGCTCGGACGCCGCGGAGCAGTGGCTGGGTGGGAAATTGTCGTTTCGCAAAGATCTGGTTCTGCCGCTCGACTTTGGTCGCAGGCTCTCATCGCTTCTGACTGAGCGCTCCGCCAGGAATCTCATCGTCTATTCGAAGGATCGAAACGGGCTACGGTTCTTCAACAGGAACCACCGCAGGGCACTGAACGATCTGGAGGCCGCGGGTCGTTTCACGTTCAAGGTGATGCCGCCCAATGCGCGCGACGATCCGAAGAGTGATGAAGCGGGGTGCCGCTTTGCCGAGGTGGTGTCCGAATGGGCTGGCCAAGCGCTGTTGCGCCAGCCGCCGCGGCGCCTCCAGATGCCTAGGTCACCGGAAAACCCGGCGCCACCAGATCCGACGCAGCATGGCACGGTCATCGAACGCTTCGATGCCATCACGCAGCTCTACCCTGACCGCGTCGCCGTGCGTGATGAGGCGCGTACCCTTATTTATCGCGAGCTTGCGGGGGAATATCGGCGCATAGTGGCTGCCATTGCCGCGATCGATGCGGATTCCGGTCCGGTCGCCGTCTTGCTGGCGCATGAGGCTCGGTATCCTGCGGCCATCCTGGGCGTATTGGCCGCAGGACGCGTTTGCGTGCCATTGGACGCTGACCGTCCATCCGAACGAAACGCGCGCATCGCTGCTCATTCGGGCGCCAGGATAATCGACTCCACGTCGGCGCTGATCGCCACTGTGCGTGACTTGTTTCCAATCGGGCTCCCGGTCATCGACCTGGACCACCCGGAAGCTGGCGACGCCGCTGCGGCCACGCCCACGCCCGCACCGGCACCGGACGACATCGCCTGCGTGATCTACACTTCTGGATCAACCGGAGCGCCAAAGGGGGTGTTTCAGAATCACCGCGGCTTGCTGCAGGACGCCATGGAAGCGGTGAGCTCCGCGGACGCTTCCTGCAACGACCGCATCGCGCTTTCAAGGTTATTGTCCCGGAGCAGGCCCAGGATCCCACGCGAACCATCGCCCAATGGGCGCGCGACATCAGCGCCTGGCGCGGCCTGGACGCCGCACGCTGGACGGAATGATCGTTGCCAACGGCGCATCATTGATCATGAATGAATAATCTGCGCCAGCGCACGTTGGTCGGGCTCGGATGGAATGGGGCGGCCCGTCTGCTGGGCCAGCTGTTGCAGCTGTGCGCCACCGTTATTCTGGCGCGCCTGCTCAGCCCGAAGGAATACGGCCTGCTGGGCATGGTGCTGGTGTTTACCGGCTTTGCAACCTACTTCGCCGACATGGGGCTGGGCGCCTCGATCATTCAGAAGAGCACGGTTACCGAGCGGCATCTGAACTCCGTGTTCTGGCTGAACGTCGCGACCGGAATGGTGCTTACCGCAGTATTTGCCCTGACGGCTCCGCTGGTGGCCAGATTCTACGAGGAACCGCAACTGCGCCTGCTCACAGTCGCGATCGCGTTCAATTTCTTCCTGGGCTCCCTGAACGGCGTGCAATCCGCCTTGCTCGACAAGGCGCTCAATTTCCGCGCCAGATTCTGGATTGAAACTGCCTCCTACATCGCCTCCGGGGCGGTGGCGGTGGCGCTGGCATTCAGCGGTGCGGGTGTGTGGAGCCTGGTCGGGCAATCGCTCACCCAGTCACTGGTGCGCGTCCTGATGATGTGGGCCCAATCATCCTGGCGCCCCGCGCTATCGTTCGATTTCTCCGCGATCAAGGATCTGATGCGCTTCAGCGGTCATCTCGCGGGTTTCGGCGCCGTCATTTACTGGTCCCAGAACGTGGACAAACTGGTGATCGGCCGCTGGATCGGAAGCACATCGCTGGGGATTTACAGCCTGGCCGACAAGCTCATGCGCCTGCCACTGGCCAACGTCACCGACGTGACCAGCTCGGTGATGTTTCCGGCGCTGTCCTCCATCCAGGATGACGTCGAGGCCATTCGGCGCGCCTACCTGCGCGGCACACGGATGATCGCGTTGGTGATCTTTCCGACGATGATTGCGCTGTGCGTGCTGGCGGAGCCGGCAATTCTGGTGGTGTACGGCGACAAATGGCGCGGATCGATAGTCATCCTGCAGCTGCTGTGCTTTGCCGGGCTGGCACAGTCCACCTACAGCACCGCATCGTGGATATTCATGTCGCAGGGAAGAACCGACGTGCTGTTTCGTCTGGGCATCCTTTCCACCGTGGTGCGTGCGACCGGGGTGCTGATCGGCGCCCACTGGGGCCTGATGGGAGTTGCATGGGCCTATGTGCTGGGCGGCTATGTATTCGTCTGGTACCCGGTGTGGTCGAGTGCCGGGCGCATCGTGAATCTTCGTTTCAGCGCGCTGCTACGCAACGTCGCGGGACCGTTTGGCTGTGCGGCTGCGATGGGTGTGGTGCTGTTGCTTTCCGATCGCTGGTTGTTTGGCGCCTGGGCGGTGCAGCTGCGCCTGGCGATCCAGGTGGTGCTGGGCGCATTGCTCTACGCATTCCTGGCCCGGGGCTTCCGGCTGCGGGCCTGGGTGGAAGTCGGAGATATTGTGTTGCAATTCGCTGGTCATCGAAGCCGGGTTCTTCGTTGGTTGATCGGACACCCGGCGCACGCGCAAGCGTAGCAGCGAGCCCGCGCCGCGATTTTCGATTGCAATTGATCGTCCGGATTTCCTATTATCCTCGAAAGCCCGGCGACTGATCCGCGGCACGGCACCGCGATGCCGATCGCTACGACAGCAAGGGGGATCGAATGAGCGTGCAGCCACCAAACGCCGAGCGACAGATCTGGATCTTCACCCACATGCTGCGCGTGCGCGAATTCGAAGAGCGCGTCAAGCGAACGTTTACCGAACATCCCGGCGTGATCCGCGGCCATACGCATCTGGCCGACGGCGCGGAGGCATCGATCGTCGGCACACTCAGTCACTTCCGCGCCGGTGATGCAGCGCTCGCCACCTATCGCTGCCACGGCTATCCGCTGGTGCTCGGCAGCGACCCGAAGGCCATGATGGCCGAGATCTACGGCCGCGCTGACGGACTGTGCAAGGGCCTGGGCGGCTCGATGCACCTGACCGACGTCAAGCGTGGTTTCCTCGGCACGTCGGGCATCGTCGGTGCGGGTATACCCCACGCGGCCGGCGCGGCATGGGCGGCGCAGATCCGCGGCAAGGGCGAAGTGGTGTTCTGCTTCTTCGGCGACGGCGCGTCCAAGCAGGGCGCTTTTCACGAAACACTCAACATCGCATCACTGTGGAAACTGCCGGTGATTTTCGTCATGGAAAACAACGGCTACAACGTCGTGACGACCACGGCGCAGGAGGATGCGAATGCCGCGAACGGCGAACCGCTGGCCATCAAGGCGAAGGCCTATGCGATGCCCGGCGTCACTGTCGATGGCGCCGATCCACTGGCTGTGCACGCCACCGTCGGCGCGGCGGTGGAGCGCGCGCGCGCCGGGGGCGGTCCAACGCTGGTGGAGTCCAAGGTCTACCGCCTATCGGCACACGGCAACATCATCGCCCCGCCCGGCGTGCCGCTGCACTACCCCGAGCACGAGGCGATCACGGTGTTCGGCAAGCGCGAGGAGTACGAGGCGGCGCTGCGCGGCGATCCGGTGCCGCGCTTTCGCGCCACGCTGGTCAAGAGCGGCGTACTGAGCGGCGCGAAAGCCGACGAGCTTGCCGCACAGGTGGCCAAGGAAATGGATACCGCGGTCAGCTTCGCCGTCAAGAGCCCGTTCCCCAAGCTCGAGTCTGCGCTCGATAATGTCTACGCCTAGGCCGGAGTAATCCATGGCACAGCTGCCCTTCATTGCCGCCATCGATGCCGGCATTCATCAGGAGATGCGGCGCGACCCGAGCGTCCTCTACTTTGGCCAGAACCTGGCGACTACCGAGAACCACCCGTTCGTCGCCGCCTATGGCCACGAGCGCGTGCGCGTGACGCCGATTTCCGAGACGGCGGAGATCGGCATCGCCATCGGCGCGGCGATGGCGGGCCTGCGGCCGGTGGTCGAGCTGTACATGGCGGAATTCATGCTGGTCGCGATGGACCAGGTATTGAACGAAGCGCCCCGATTCCGCTACATGTCGGGCGGCCAGGTGAAGGTACCGCTGGTGCTCAAGGCCGGCTTCGGTTTCGCCGCCGGCTGGGCCGGCCAGCACACCGGTTCACTGACCGCGCTGTTCATGGGCGTGCCCGGCCTCAAAGTCGTGGTTCCCTCGACCGCCGCCGACGCCAAGGGACTGATGGCCACTGCGATTCGCGATGACAATCCGGTGGTGTTCCTGCACCACTACCTGCTCACGCTCGAACATGGCGAGGTGCCCGACGGTGAGCATCTGGTCCCGTTTGGCAAGGCGGAGATTCGACGCGCGGGCGGTGACGTGACGATTGTCGCCACCGGCTGGATGGTGCCGCGCTCGCTGGCTGCGGCCGAGAAGCTGGCCGCCGAGGGGATCCAGGCCGAAGTCATCGATCCGCGTACCGTGGCGCCACTGGATCTTGCGACCATTCTGAAATCGGTCGCCAAGACCGGGCGCCTGGTGCTGGTCGATCAGGCACCGCGCCACGCGACCGTGGCAGGCATCATCGCGGGCGACGTTGCCGAGCACGGTTTCTCGTCGCTGAAGGCACCGATTATTCAGGTCACTGCGCGTGACGCGACGGTACCCTACAGCGAGCCGCTCGAGGCTTACGTGATCCCGGATGAGGAGCGGATCATTGCTGCCGTGCGCGCGGTGCTGAAAGCCGGCCGCTAACGGCCGACGCCAGCACTAGTCCAGGCGCCAGTCATCGCCCTCTAGAATCTGGACCAGGCGCGCCAGGAAATCCGAAGCCAGGCGACCGTCGGCGATGCGGTGATCGACCGTCAGCGTCAGCGCGGACAGCGGGCGGACAACGATGTCGGTATCCCTTGCCACGACACAGTCGCGCTGGCGGCCAACGGCGAGAATCGCCGACTGCGGCGGATTGATGATCGCTGTGAAGCGATCCGGCCCCTGCGCGCCGAGGTTCGAGATGCTGAACGTCGCACCGTCGGTTTCCTCGCGCTTCAGGCGTCCCTTGAGGCCGCGCTCGACGCACTCCAGGCGCCGGCGCGCGATCTCGATGAGACCAAGCCGCTCGACATCGTGCAGTACCGGCACCAGCAAACCGATGTCCACCGCAAGCACCAGCCCGATATGCGCGCCCGAGGCCTGCATGACGCCGGCGTGCGGCGATTCGGGATCGCCCGAGAAGGTGGCGTTAAGTGCGGGAAACTCGACCAGAGTCCGGGCGACCGCCTGCAGCAGAAAGTCGTTCACCGACAGTCTGGGCGCGCCGTGGGTCTGCCGCGTGGAAAATTCGGTGCGCAAGGCCTGCAGCACGGTCCAGTCCACCGAGCGCTCGACCGTGAACTGCGGAATGCTGGCGTTGCTTCGCGTCATGGCACGAGCCAGTGCGCGCCGCATTGGCGACAGCGGTACTAAGGCAGACGAAGGCGACAGTGGCGCGGTGGTGTTTGACGAGGCCTCTGCCGTTCGCTGCACGTCCTCCAGCTGAATACGCCCCCCCGGTCCCGAGCCGGCAATGGCGCCGAGATCAAGGCCGCTTTCGGCAGCGAGCTTGCGCGCTACGGGAGAGCTGCGGACGCGATCGCCTGCAGGTTGTGCCTGGTCCGATTCGATCCAGGCGATACGATCGCCGACCGTCGCCTGCTGATCGACCTGCACCAGGATCTGAGCCAGGCGCCCACTGGCGGTGGCCTCGATCTCGACGATCGATTTTTCCGTTTCAACTTCGACCAGTGGCTCGCCCAGTCTCACGGTGTCGCCGACGTTCTTCAGCCAGCGGACCACCTTGACGGCGTCCATCACCAGACCGATCTTCGGTATGTCCTGAGCGACCAGGGTCACGTGCTACTGCTCCTGCGACTTATTCGCCAAGACCCGGCATCAGGCGCACCGCGCGCACGATGTCCTGAGCGCCCGGCAGCAGCGCCCGTTCCAGGTCGGGCGCGAATGGAATCGGCGCGAACGGGCAGCCGACGCGTACGACCGGCGTGTCGAGTTCGTCGAACAGCTCGCTGCCGATGCGCGCTGCGATCTCGGCGCCAAAGCCGCCGTTGAGCACCGCTTCGTGCGCGATGAGGACGCGATGGGTTTTCGACACCGACGCCGCAATGGTCGCCATATCCAGCGGCAGCAGCGTGCGCAGGTCGATGATCTCAGCGGAGATCCCCACGTCCGCCAGCGTCTGCACCGCTTCCAGTGCGCTTTGCACCATGCCCGAATATGCGATCAACGTGACGTCGGTTCCGCCTCTGACGATGCGTGCGCGGCCGATCGGCGGCAGCTCGATGTCATCCGCCAGATCCTCCTTCATGGTGTAGAGGCGCTTGTGCTCGATGAACAGCACCGGGTCGCCAAGCCGGATCGCGCTTTTCAGCAGACCATACGCCTCGACCGGCGATGCCGGCGCGATCACTACCAGCCCCGGCACGTGGATGAACCAGGCTTCCAGGCTCTGCGAGTGTTGCGCGGCAGCTCCCCCGGCGGCGCCGGCCTGGGTGCGCACCACCAGCGGCACGGCGAGCTGGCCGCCCGACATGTAGCGGTACTTGGCGGTTTGATTCACCAGGCAGTCCATCGCCAGGGTGGCGAAATCGATGAACATGATTTCCAGCACCGGCTTGAGACCGCACAGCGCCGCACCGGTCGCCAGGCCCGTGATCGCCGCTTCGCTGATGGGTGTATTGCGCACCCGCGTGACACCGTGTTTTTGTGCCAGGCCGCGCGTTACGCCGAAAGCCCCGCCGGCCGCGACATCTTCACCCAGCAGATGCACCGCGGCATCGCGCGTCATCTCTTCGTCGAGCGCACGACGCAGAATGTCGATGAAGCTGTGGATCATCGTGCCGGCTCAGCCCGATATGCCGTCGAGAGCGGGCGAGCGGTAGACATCCTCGAGCACGGTGGAGGCATCGGGCCGCGGCGCCGCCCGAGCGCGATCGGCCGCCTGCTGCACTTCGAGCCTGGCGAGCTCGCCGATGGCATCGAGTTCCTGCTGTGCGACGCCGCGCTCGATCAGATGGCGCTTAAAGCGCTCGATCGGACATTTGTCCCGATGCGCCGCAAGTTCCTCCTTCGACCGGTACTGCTGTGCATCGCCGACGTAGTGACCGGCGAGGCGGAATGTCATGCACTCCAGCAGGTACGGGCCTTGATCTCTTCGCAGCAGGTCGATCGCCTCGGCCGCGCTGGCGTATACCGCCAGCAGATCGTTACCGTCGATGGTTTTCGTCGCAATGGCGTAGGGGGCGGCGAAGCTGCTTACATGCGTGACGTTGGAGTGCTCCTCGCGGCTGGTGAACTCGGCATAGCCGTTGTTCTCACACACGAACAGCACCGGCAGTTTCCACAGCGCGGCAAGATTCAGCGTCTCGTGGAACGCGCCGGCGCCGGTCGCGCCATCGCCAAAAAACGCCACGCTGATATTCCGCCGGCCCTGCGCCTGGGCCGCCCAGGCAGCCCCGGCAGCCAGCGACAGGTTTCCTGCCACGACGCCGGTTGCACCCAGGACCCCGTTGGCGGCGTCCACCAGATGCATCGAGCCGCCGCGACCGCGGCACAGGCCGTCCTGGCGACCGAGAATCTCGGCCAGGGTCGCCTGCAGATCGCTGCCCTTGGCCAGTACATGCCCATGGCCGCGGTGACTGGTGAACAAGACGTCCTCGTGCGAGAGGTGCGCACACACGCCCACGGCCACCGCTTCCTGGCCGGTGGACAGGTGCGGAAAACCAGGTACCTCGCCCGCAGCCGCGAACCGCTGCACCTGGTCTTCGAACAGGCGGATGCGCCACATGGCGCGGTACATCTGCTGCCAATCGCCCAGAGTCGGTGTGGGCACGTGGGTCCCCGCGGTCTGCCAGCGAACTACTGCGCGGTTACTTGGCACTCCTGATCGTGTACCAGATCTGTGGTGTGCCCTTGACGCCGGATTTTTCCATTGCGGCCTTTAAATCTGGCGAAGCGGCGAATGCCTTGGCCTGATCCAGGCTGTGAAAGTCGTGGATGACCGTCACGTCGTTCGGGTCGTCCGTTGGTTGATACACGGCCTTATAAATGACGCCCATCTTCTTCTGCATCGGGGCAAAGCTGTCGAACGCTTTTCTCCAGGTGCCGTAGTCGGCAACCTCATGGCGCACGAACATCCTCACATTCGCAGCCTGCGCCGCGCCGGCGGCGCCAAGTACGGCGATCCCCATCAGGCAGGCCAGCAACAAGTTTCTGATTTTCATCTCTGCTCCCGATTGTGTTGGTAACTACTTCTTCAAACGGCCGGCGACATCCAGCATGGCTGGTGTCGCGTCAGCGTGCCCGCTCGACTCCCAGTTCGTAGGCTACGTCGCCCGCGACCTGAATGATCTGGTCGCTCAGCCTGACCTGCCCGGCAGAGGTCAGCTTGGCCACTTGCTCAAATGACTTTCTCACCTGATCCCATCCGATTTCGCGGCCGCCGATCGGGTGCATGGCGGTTACGCTAGCGCCGTGCGACCAGATGTCGGTCAACGAGCCGGGATCGCCGTTAAGCATGCGATTCAACGCAGCGTAGAACTTCACCGATGCCGCGCGGACTTCATCCTCGGCCTGCATTAATTGTTTTGCCTCCTGGCCGCATAGCATATGCGAGCCCGGCGGCGAACGCATTGTCGCCGTTATGCGATCGCGCTACTGCGCATTGAAGAAATTGATCACCGCCGCCAGACAGAACGGGGCGACCAGCGTGGCGTGGTAGGCTTCGAAGACAGCGGCCGCACCGCCATCGGTATCGCCCTGTAACACGGCGGCCGCCGCGACCGCCTGCTTCGCTATCTGGAAATCGGCCTGCAATGTGCCGCCGACGCCGGCACTCGGAATGCTCGAATCAAGATCGAGCACGCTGACTGGAGTGGCTGCCGGCGCGTACGCTGCCCAGTAGGCCTGCATCAGCTGCGTGTTGAGGAAAAACACTTCCGGGTCCTGGTCACCGCCGCACAGCATCGTCGGTGCGACCGGCGTCCAGCTGCGCAGATCGTTGAGTTTGAGCGCCTGGCGCAATGGCAGCGCCGGGGCCGCAGCCGGCACGTCATTGGTGAGCGTCGGAAAGCCGCCATCCGGATTCGCCTGCGCATCCTGCAAATAGCTAAGGCGATAGGCGTTGGTGATCAGGCCATCGGGGCCAAAGCCCTGTGCAAACACCGGTGCCAGAACAGCCGGCTCGGTAGCCGGGGTGATTGCGGCGAACGCCGGTGTGGGCGGGATCGAGTCGAACAGGGCCGTTTGAGGCAATAGGCCGTCGGCGTAAATCTGGCTGCGCGACAGTGTGCTGGGGAACAGCGTAGCGATGCCCGGAGCGTACTGCGCCGCAAAGACGTCGGTCGCGGCACTATAGATGTTGCCGTAGGAATTCTGATAGGCGGTGATCAGCAGCGTTGCCACCACCGGGGCACCACCGCTGACTTCGCCTTCGAACTCCGCGTCGACAAAAGCCGAGAGCGCGTACGGACCCGACATCGGTGCTGAAGCGGTGACCGGCATGCCAGCGGCCTGCATCGCGCGGTGCGTCGCCATCGCCACGTAGCCACCCTGCGAGTATCCGGTGATGAACAGCTGACCATTGTCGCTGACCTGTGAGTTGGTCGACAACGCCGAGCGGGCCGCCGTCAAGGCGTCGATCATATCCTTCGATTGCTGATCGCCTACTAGAAATGGATGGTAGGTCAGCGTCGAGGTGTCATAGCCCGCATAGTTGGGCGCGACGACGATGTAGCCGCGCGAGGCGAAGAACGCTGCCAGGAGTATTCCTTCGGAGTTCTGCTGATCGGTTAAGTCCGCGATATTGAAATTGCGTTCGGTGCTGGTGCCATGCGCGTACAGCACGATAGGGCGTGCACCCTGGCATGATGCAGCCGTTCCGCTGGGCACCATCAGGGCGCCGGAAGCCGTCGTGCTTTCGTTGGCGCCGCCCACGGTGTAGTACTCGATGTGATACACATTGACGTCGCACGTCGGAGCACCGCTGAGCGTCAGGACCTCGGCCAGCGCCTGCACTCCGAACGTCTGGGAGCTGGCGCCGGTGGTGACCTGGGCCAGCAGATCGGGTGCTGACACCGTGGACAGCAGCGTCGGCGGATTCTGGAGCAACATGCCGGGCTGGGTGGTCGAAGTGCCGCCGGAACTACTGTTTCCGCCGCTATTGTTGCCACTACTGTCGCTACCGCCGCCGCAAGCGGCCAGCAGCAAAGCTGCGAGTACGATGATCGGATTCAATGTGGGGCGCATTTCCACCACGTTGAGGCAACAGCGTCGCCGCGGCAAGTGCGGAAAGGAACTTTTTGTCGTAGGCCTGCGACCGACATCAGCGGTCCGGCGTCTGCCTCTTGGCGTCGGCAGTGATGGAGCTGCCGGAGATCACTTTCATCAGCTCCCTGGATACCCGCTCGTCGATCTCCGCTTCGTGCTGCAATTGCACCGGGTAACGGACCAGCGCTTCCACGCCCGCGGCGGAGAAATGCAGCTGCACCTGCGGTTTTGCACCGCCGACAGAACTGGAGGCGGTGGTGGTTTCGATCTGCTTCGTCTGCCTGACGATCTCCTCGTGATAGTCCTTGACGACGTCGACCACCGCCGCCATCAACTTTTCCTTCACCGCCACATAGTCGCTGCCGGGAGGCAGGGCCAACGTGATCTCATGCCACGTGAAGTTCACTCCGGAGATCTGCTTGAATAATCCGCCGGTGGGTTGGAACACGATCGAGTTCGCATAGGCCACCACCCTGCCGGTGGCCCCGAGCGTGCCTTGCGAGCTGAGTTCCATCAGATGCATTCGGACCAGGCCCAGGTCGATGACTTCGCCGCTCACGTTGCCAATCTGCACCCGATCGCCGACACGCACGCCATATTTCCCGATCAGGAAGAAATAACCGACGATGGAGACCAGCACGCTCTGCATGGCCACCGCCAGGCCGGCGGTGATCAGACCGGCGAAGGTAGCAAACGAACTCAATTCCGTGACAAAGCTCAAACCGATAATTGCGACGGCCAGGGTCCACATGGTGATTTTCCGAACCAGCTGCTGCTGGTAGCGCCGGCGCGGATCGTGGGTATACCTAATCACCAGGCGTCGCCAGACTTCGCCACCGGCGAACACGACGGCGAGCAGCGCCAGCAGAATGCCCAGGCGCACTCCCAGCGTTGCGACAGCCTCCCGATGTTGACGTTTGACGGCATCCTGCCAGCTGGTCAGGTTGTGACGGTACTGCTTCAGGAGTACCCCTTCTTTACTCAAGGGAATCAGGATGTCGGAGGTTTGCTTGAACAGCCATGCCAGGGTGTCGAGCTGATTGCGGACATCCTTCAACGCCGCGCCCTGTGCACTATCGGCCTGGGTCGCCAGTGCGTCGCCGCGCGCGGATAACGACTTCAGCTGTTCCAGCGGCGCGCTACGGATCCTCGCGAACGTCTCTTCGAGAGCGGCGGTATTGCGGTCGATCGCTTTGATGGTGCTGACTTTGTCGGATAGCTTGAACACATTGGACGCCAGCTCCCAGATTCCGGTGCGGTCCGACTCGGTCGCGCCGTTTGCAATCACCGCCGGCGTTGGGGCGGCGGCAGTCTTGCCGGCGGCAGGGGCGGGAGTGGGTGCGGTCGGCGCCGGTGTCGGCGCGGGGGCGGTTCCTGTTGTGGGAACAGAGACTGCGATGGCGTCGATGTGCGCCTTAAGCGCGTTTGCGCTGGATGATTTTGAGTCGTTTTCGTTGACGAACTGCGCCATGGTATCGAGCAGGTTCTTTCTCGCATCGAGCATGTCCAGCTCGCCCTGCAGCTCGGATAATTTGCCGGTCAGGTCCGGTTTACTGCCGGCTGAGGCGGCGGCGATCTGGCGCCGCACGCCATCCATTTCCGTTTGAATGCTCAGATGCTGCGTCTGCAGTTTCTTCTGCTGTGCGACCAGCGCCTGCGACGACGAGGCAGCATCGGCGGCGGATTGCGCGTTGCTGGCCTCGCTGCTGAGCAATTCCGCGTTGGCGCGTGCGATATCGAAGGCCAGCGTCACGACCTGGGCGGCGGTCTGCTGGTTGGCGTACAGGATCAGCAGGTCACTGGGTTGACTGGCCGATTGCTGCTGCGTGCCCAGCGTTCGGTACCATTCGACCGTCTGATCCAGAATCTGAATCACCTGATCGCCGGTCAGTACGGACACGCGAGAGCTTGCAGCAGGTGCAGGTGCAGATGCAGATCCGGGTACGGGCGTAGACGCTGGCGCTGGCGCTGGCGCTGGCGCTGGGGCAGGTGCAGGCGCGACCGGTTTCGCTCCCTCGTCGGCAGCGTGGGCGATGCCCAGGCAAGCACCCAGGATTGCAATGAAGACGATGCGATACGCGCTCATCGCGGAATCGTACTGCGGTTTGCGGCGCGCCGGAATGGATTCCGGGCGCCGCCCCCTGATTCGCATGTATGGCCAGCCAGATCGCCCCGCTCAGCATTATTTGTGTGCCGCGCGTCACACAACGGCGCGTGAGCTGCTTCGACTGCCGTCGAGCGTTTGCCAGCGTACAGACCCGCCTGCCGGCACAGGGCCAGATGCTCAACTAGCCCATCTCCCCGACACGGATTAGCACTTCAGAGAGTCGAATCAGGGCGAGACGTTGAATGGTCAATGGGCTCGTGGGGATGGCGGAGAACGCATGAAAAAAGGCCCAGCCCTATGAATCGCCACGCCTCCATGAACCGCGCGTATCGTCTGATCTGGAGCGCGGTGCGTGGCGTCTGGATTCCAGTGGCGGAGAAGACCCGCGGACGCGGCAAGCAGCCCAGTCGTACGCTCCTCGCTGCCGCCATGTCCCTGGGAGCCGCCTGCGCACAGGCCGGCGGTCCCTCCGGCGGACAGGTCACAGCAGGCACTGGCAGCATTACCCAGTCGGGAGCTCTGACCACCATTACGCAGCAGAGCCCCAAACTCTCGCTGACCTGGACCAGTTTCAACATCGCGCCACAACAGACCGTCGATTTCATACAGCCGTCGGCCAACTCGATCGCCGTCAACCGCATCTTCGACACCAATGGCAGCCAGATCCTCGGGCATCTGGATGCCAATGGGCAGGTATTTCTGCTCAATCCGAACGGCATCCTGTTCGGGCCGGGCGCACAGGTGAACGTCGGCGGTTTGGTTGCTTCAACGCTGGATATTAGTCAGGCTAGTCTCGCCGGCAATACCCGCTCGTTGAGCGGTGACAGCAATGCCAGCGTCGTCAATGAAGGCACCATTACCGCCGCTACCGGCGGGTACGTCGCACTGCTCGGCAGTCATGTCAGCAACCAGGGCGTGATCAGTGCGCAGCTGGGCACGGTTGCTCTCGCCGCAGGCAGCGCTGCGACACTGACCTTCAGCGACAACAGCCTGGTGCGGGTGCAGATCGATCAGAGCGTCTGGCGCAGTGTGGCGGAAAACGGCGGCGTGATCCGAGCGGACGGCGGCCAGGTGGTGATGACAGCGGGCGCCAGGGACGCATTGCTCGCCAGCGCGGTCAATAACACGGGCGTGATCGAAGCGCGCACCGTGGGCACTCAGGGCGGCAACATTACGCTGCTTGCAGGTATGGCGGCCGGAACGGTCGACGTCGGCGGCACGCTCGACGCCTCGGCGCCCATCGGCGGCAACGGTGGCTTCATTGACACCTCAGGCGCGCATGTGGAGGTGGCCGATAACGCCAGGGTCACGACCGCGGCGACCTCAGGACTGTATGGCAGCTGGCTGATTGATCCGACCGACTTTACCATCGCACCCGGCACCAGCGGGGACATGAGCGGCGCGCAGCTCAGCAGCGCCTTAACCACGGGCAACGTCATCATCGAGAGCAGCATGGGGGGCTCAGGCACCTCCGGCAACATCAATGTCGACGACACGGTCAGCTGGAGCGCGAACTCCCTCACGCTCAACGCCTACAACAACATCATCATCAACAACCCCCTGAACGGCAGTGGCAGCGCCAGCCTGGCACTGCAGTACGGCCAGGGGGCGACCGATGGCGTGATCGGTGGCGTCACGGCCGGCTACACGGTCAATGCACCGGTCAATCTGCCAGCCGGACCGAACTTCAGCACGCAATTGGGCTCAAGCGGCCCGGTGATCAATTACACCGTCGTCAGCAGTCTGGGTGTCGCGGCGGATGCGACTACTGCCCCGGCAACCATGACGCTGCAAGGCATCGCGGCGACATCGAGTCTTGCCGGCAACTATGCCCTGGGCAACAACATCGATGCCTCGCCGACATTGCTCTGGAACGCGGGTGCAGGCTTCACGCCGATCGGAACGGTCGGAGCGTCGTTCACCGGCAACTTCGACGGGCTGGGTCACACGATCAGTAACCTGACCATCAATCTGCCGTCGACAAACTATGTTGGCCTGTTTGGTGTCGCGGGCAGTGCCAGTGTGATCCAGAACGTGGGAATGGTTGGAGGAACCGTGGCCGGCGCATCCTATGCCGGCGGCCTGGTGGGCCGCGATGATGGCGCGATTATCGATAGCTATACGACAGGCAATGTCACGGCCACCGTTGCCGGCGGCATGTTCCCCTCGACCGGTGCCGGCGGACTGGTGGGTGCCAGTTACGGCACGATCAGCAACAGCTATGCGACCGGTGCGATAAGCGGTGAAATCGAAGTCGGTGGATTGGTCGGATTATTTGCCGGCAATGGCGTCGACCTGTACGCCACGGGGACGGTGAGTGGGACTCATTCGATTGGCGGATTGCTGGGCAAGAGCAATGGAACAATCTCCAACAGCTACGCCACGGGCGCCGTCCAAGGCGGCGATGCCGCCGGCGGATTCGCCGGCATCAACTACGGCACCATCAATAACAGCTACGCCACCGGTGCCGTGAGCGGCAGTACCGTTGGCGGGCTTGTCGGCTACACCGACGTCGGCACGATCAACGACAGCTACGCCACCGGTGCGGTGAGCGGCACAGGGGCTCTCGGCGGCCTGGTCGGTAATGGCAACCAGGGGACTATCAACGGTAGCTACTGGGACACGACTACTTCCGGGCAGACCACATCGTACGGCGGCGGCACCGGATTGAGCACGACCGCGATGCAGACTGCATCGAATTTCGCCAGCTTCAATTTCACGCTCACGCCCGGGCTTGGCGGCAACAACTGGGTCATGGTCGACGCCGATGGCAGTCTGAACAATGCCAACGGCCCCGGCACTGGTGCGACCTTTCCAATGCTGGCGTCGGAGTATTCCACCAGCATCGTCAACGCGCACCAGCTGCAACTGATGGTGATGGCGCCGGGCGCGAATTACATCCTGCTCGCTGACATCGACGCTTCAGCCACGACCGTGGCGTCGAGCGCGGGCAGCGGCGATGTCTGGAGCACAGTGGCAGGCTTCGTTCCGATCGGAGGCAATAACCTCAGCTTGACCGGCAGCTTCAACGGCACCTTCGACGGACAGGGCCACACGATCAGCAACCTGACGATCAACCAGGCTACCGACTATGCCGCGCTGTTCGGGTTCGTGGGCAACGCTGGAGTGATCGAGAACGTCGCACTGCTCGGGGGAAGTGTCTACGGCGGTCGCTATTTCGCCGGCGCCCTGGTGGGTCGCAACTACGGGACGGTGAGCAACAGCTCTGCCACCGGCAATGTCAGTGGCGCGCTGAACAGCGGCGGCGGGCTGGTGGGCACCAACAACGGCATCATCAGCAACAGCCAGGCGAGCGGCACCGTCAGTACGGTCGTTAACGCCGGCGGACTGGTCGGGGTCAACTACGGCTCAATCACCAACAGTAGCGCGACGGGAGCGGTCAGTGGCACCAGGTTTGTCGGCGGGCTGGTCGGTGACAACGCCAGTGGCACGATAACCAACAGTCACGCCACCGGCACCGTGAACGGCGGTGACTACACTGGCGGCCTGGTCGGTAGAAATTCGAGCCCTATCCCACTCAACGGCAGCTACGCCAGCGGCAATGTCATGGGAGGTGCCGCCGTCGGCGGCCTGCTGGGATCGAACACTGGCGCGACGATCAGCAATAGCTACGCCACGGGCAATGTCACCGGCACGAGTCGCTGGGTTGGGGGGCTGATCGGAGACAACGGCGGCGGCGCCATCACCGACAACTTTGCCACGGGCACAGTGATCGGCGCCGACTACGTCGGCGGCCTGGTAGGAAACAACATCGCAGGCGTGATCAGCGGCAGCCACGCCACGGGCGGCGTCACCGGTTCCACTGACTACATCGGCGGGTTGGTGGGCTACAACGACTCTGCTGCCATCAGCGACAGCTACGCGATCGGCATGGTCAGTGGCGGCAACTACGTCGGTGGACTGGTGGGATTTAACGCCGGAGGCGCCATCAGCAACAGCCACGCCGCCATAGGCAGCGTAACCGGCACCGGTAACACCGTCGGTGGCCTGGTCGGAACAAACACCGGTGCCATCAGCGCTGGCAGCTACGCCACGGGCGCAGTCAGCGGGGGTACCAATGTCGGTGGATTGGTGGGAGCCAACTATGGCGCGATCACCAACAGCTTCGCCACCGGCAGCGTCAGCGGCAACACAAACGTGCGCGGACTTGTGGGTTACAACTCTCACGGCTCGATCGGTGCCAGCTATGCGACCGGCACCGTGACCGGCGCTGTGTGTACCTGCTATGCCAACATCGGTGGCCTGGTAGGCATGAACAGTTACGGCCAGATCAGCAGCAGCCACGCCACGGGCGCGGTCTCGGGCGAAGGCGAAGTCGGCGGCCTGATCGGTACCAACAGCAACGGCAGCGTTACCGGCAGTTACGCCAGCGGCCAGGTCGGCGGTTTCGACCGCGTCGGCGGACTCGTTGGCCAGAATTACGGCAATGTCCTCCTGAACCCAAACTTCGGCGCGATCAGTAGCAGCTCAGCCTCGGGCAGCGTGACCGGCAGCAACTACGTCGGCGGCCTGGTCGGCGGAAACAATCAGGCCATCATCAGCAGCAGTCATGCGACCGGCGACGTGGGCGGCGCGAGCACGGCCAACGTCGGCGGCCTGGTCGGCGGCAACAGGTCTGGAACGATCAGTACCAGCTACGCCACCGGCAATGTCACGGGAACCATCAGTGTCGGTGGTCTGGTGGGATTCAACTACGGTGGCACGATCAGCAACAGCCATGCCGCTATCGGTGCCGTGATCGGCAGTGGCTCGTACGTCGGCGGGCTGGTTGGAGACAATGCCAACGGCGGCTCCATCGGCAGTAGCTACGCCACCGGCAATGTCACAGGGAATAACGATGTCGGCGGCCTGGTGGGGTCAAACCACGGCGGGACGATCACCAACAGTTACGCCACGGGCGCAGTGATGGGAGGAAACTACGTCGGCGGCCTGATAGGGATCAACTACGGCGGTTTCATCAGTGGCAGCTACGCCAGCGGCAACGTCAGCGGCATCAGCCGTCTCGGCGGACTGGTAGGGCAGAACTACGGAAATTACGTCAATGATCCGACTGCCGGTGCGATCAGCAACAGTTACGCCACCGGCATAGTGACCGGGGGAAACTACCTCGGCGGGCTGATCGGGGCAGGCAGCGGTGCGATCAGCAGCAGCCATGCCACTGGCAACGTGATCGGCGCCGGCTATGCCGTCGGCGGACTTGCAGGAAGCCACTACGGCGTGATCAGCGTCAGTTATGCCACCGGTAATGTGAGCGGGAATGCTTACACCGGCGGCCTGGTGGGCAACAACAAAGGCTCCATAACTGCCAGCAGCGCCAGCGGCACCGTGAACGGTAGCAACTACGTTGGCGGCCTGGTGGGATACAACTACGGCGCGATCACTACCAGCCATGCCGGCACTGGCACCGTGAGCGGCGGAAACTCTGTCGGCGGCCTGGTCGGGCGAAATGCCACTGGTGGCACCATTGATGGCAGCTACGGCACGGGCGTCGTCTCCGGGAGCAACGGTATTGGCGGACTGGTGGGCACTAACGATGGCGCGATCAGCAACAGCCACGCCGGCACCGGCACCGTGACTGGTACCGGAAGCTTTGTCGGCGGGTTGGTGGGCGAGAACAGTGGCGGCACCGTCAATATTTCCTACGCCAGCGGTACTGTCCTCGGCGATTCCGACACTGGCGGGCTCGCGGGATCTAACAATGGCGTAATCAGCGGCAGCTATGCCACGGGTGGCGTCACTGCGGCCAGCAACGTCGGCGGCCTGGTGGGATTCAACGCCGGCGCGATCAGCACCAGCCATGCGGGCACTGGCACCGTGAGCGGTGGAAACTCTGTCGGCGGCCTGGTCGGGGAAAATACCGCCGGTGCCACCATCGATGGCAGCTACGGCATGGGCAGCGTACGCGCTACCGGCAACGAGGTCGGCGGCTTGGTCGGTATCAACCAGGGCACGATCAGCAACAGCAATGCGACCGGCGCTGTTACCGGCCCGGCTAACATCATCGGCGGGCTGGTCGGCTTCAATTATATTGGTGGCACGATCAGCAACAGCTACGCAATGGGAGCCGTCACCGGAAACACCTTTGTAGGCGGACTGGCGGGAGCCAACAATGGCGCGATCAGCAACAGTTACGCCACCGGAAACGTAAGCGGGAGCGGCTATCTCGGCGGACTTGTCGGTTACAACGCTCACGCCTCGATCAGTGCCAGCTATGCGACCGGCACGGTGATCGCCTCCGGGACCGGCACCGGGGCCAACATCGGTGGCCTGGTAGGTTCGAACTATTACGGTCAGATCAGCAGCAGCCACGCCGCGGGCACGGTCTCGGGGGTCAGCCAAGTCGGCGGCCTGATCGGTTCCAACACCGGCGGCAGCGTTACCGCCAGTGATGCGACCGGCAATGTGAGCGGCGCGAGCACCATCGGCGGGCTGGTCGGCGGCAACAGGTCTGGAACCATCAGTACCAGCTATGCCACGGGCATGGTCATGGGAACCATCAATGTCGGTGGTCTGGTGGGATACAACTACGGCGGCGCGATCAGCAGCAGCTACGCGACGGGCGTGGCCCTGGGCACATCCGACGTGGGTGGCCTCGTGGGGTACAACGCGAACAACGGCACCGTCGGGACCAGTTACGCGACCGGTAACGTGACCGGGACTGCCGACGATATCGGTGCACTGGTCGGGTACAACTTTGGCGCGATCAGCAACAGCTATGCGACCGGCAGCGCGCACGGATCCGACATGGTGGGCGGCCTGGCCGGCTACAACTACGGCACGATCAGCAACAGCTACGCAACCGGAAGTGTGGTCGCGACAGCCCAGGACGCCTCCACAGGCGGTCTGGTGGGATACAACTACGGCACAGTCAGCAACAGCTACGCGACCGGCAGCGTAGTCGGGCCCAGCGGCAGTTCCGTCGGCGGCCTGGTCGGGTACAACGACGGCTCGGTCAGCGAGAGCTTCTGGAACAGCGACATCAATGCAACCGGCATAGGCGCCGGCACCACCACGGGTGCGGCCGGCCTTACCACCGCCGGCATGATGACGATGGCGAACTTCGCTGCAGCGAGCTGGACCATCGCCGACGTCGGCGGCAGCACTGGGTCGATATGGCGCATCTATGAGGGCAGCACCGCGCCGTTGCTGCTGAGTTTTCTCACGCCGCTCACCGTGACCGCGGACAGCAGCGGCCAGATCTACGGCGGCGCACCGATCGCGACTCTGCCCGGTGTCAGCTATTCGCTGCCCAACACGCCAACTTCGGGAAACTTGTTCAACCTGAACAACGCCTACAGCGGCGCGATCAATGTCGGCAGCTACGCACCCTCGCTGTATTCCGATCAGCAGGGCTACGACATCAGCTACGTCAACGCCACCCTGACGATAGCGCCGGCGACGCTGACGGTCACGGCGAACGGCGCCAGCAGAATCTATGGACAGTCCAATCCAGTTCTTACGGGCAGCATAACCGGCTTCGTCGGCACTGATACGCTCGCCAATGCCACCACGGGGACTGAAAGCTTCGCCACCGCTGCCACCGCGGGCAGCAATGTCGGCAGCTACGCGATCAACGCTTCGGGCCTGAGCGCCGACAACGGCAACTATCTGTTCTCGTACGCGGCCGGTAACGCCACGGCATTTCAGGTCACTCCAGCGACCTTGACTTACAACGCGACCGCGGCCAGCTTTGGCGCCGGTCAGACCCCCACCGGCTTATCCGGCACCTTGAGCGGATTCGTGCTGGCAGACAGCCAGGCGAATTCCACTGCCGGTACGCTGATCTGGAGCAGCGGCGCGTCGGCCTCCAGCGCACCCGGCCAGTATGCAATCGACGGCAGCGGCCTCACGGCGACCAACTATGTGTTTGTCGAGGCCACGGGCAATGCCACCGCATTGACGGTGCAAACGCCCAGCTCGCCCGTGATTCCACCAGTCACCGTGCCCCCGATTCCTCAATCATCAGGTCCCGATGCGGCGCTGCTGGGTCTGGCCCAGACTGCAGCCGGCGCGCTCGAGGCGGATCTGCCTGCCTCACAGACGAGCATTACGCTGGCACAGCTGGACCTGGCGCCGGACATTTCCCTGGAACAAGGATCGTACTCCGGGCCGCAGGCCGCCACCGCGGTTGATTCCACCGACGGCGTCGTGATGGATAAGAGAGTCGTCACCGATGCGATGATCCCCTCGTTACGCATCGTGCGCGGCGGGGTAAGGCTGCCGGACAATCTGGTCGACGTGAATGCACGCTAGCAGGCCGTTCGCCGGAGTGCCGCTGGCAGCCGCACTGGTGATATCAACTCTGCCGCTGGTCGCCCATGCCGCAGAGCCGGCAGTGCCCGGCGCCGGATCGATCCTGCAGCAGTCCCAGCCGCAGTTGCCGCCCGCGCCATCCCCGGCGGGCACCGGACTTGCCATCGAGCAGCCGGGCGGGGCGACCCTGCCGGCGAGTGCGCCGTTTCTGGTCAGGATCATCGAGATCTCGGGCAACACTGCTATCGATACGCCGACTCTGCATGGATTGGTGGCGCCGGAGGAGGGCACGAGCCTGACGCTGCCGCAATTAGGTCAGCTCATCGCCCGCATCACCGATTACTACCGCGCTCACGGCTATCCGCTGGCGCGCGCCATCGTCCCGGCGCAAACCATCCAGGACGGCATTGTTCGCATCCTGATCATCGAGGCGCGCTACGGCCAGATCGAGCTCGACAATCACAGCCGCGTCGTCGATCCGCTGCTACGCTCGACGCTCTCGCCGCTGCAGGGCGGCGAGGTCATCAGCGACGCGCCGCTTGATCGCGCGCTGCTGCTGCTGGCTGACATCCCAGGGATCGCTGTCGTCGCGACCTTGAAGCCAGGCGAGGCGGTGGGCACCTCGGACCTGCAGGTGGACACCAGTGCGACCGCCGCCGTGACCGGCAATGTGGCGTTGGATAATGATGGTAACCGCTACACCGGCCGCGCGCGCCTGGGCGGCACCGTCAGCTTTATCGATCCTGCGCAGCATGGCGATGCACTGAGCCTGACCGGGCTGACCTCGGGCGACATGAACTACGGCAGCGTCAGTTACGAGTCACTGCTGAACGGGCAGGGCACCGGGCTGGGCGGGTCATACTCGGTGCTGCATTATGTGCTGGGCGATCCGCTTGCCGCGCTCGACGGCCACGGCACCGCGGAGATCGAAAGCGTCTGGGCCAAGCAGCCGTTCGTGCGCACAACGAACTTCAACCTCTACGGCCAGCTGCAGTACGATCACAAGCAGCTCGATGATGCGATCGGTGCCAGCGATCTGCACACCGACCGCCATCTGGATAACGGCACCGCCAGCGTCTCCGGCGACCTGCGTGACACGCTGCTGTCGGGCGGGGTCAACAGCTGGAGCCTGGGCTTGACTCACGGGCGCGTCGGTTTTGACAGTGACGGCGCGAGATTGGCCGATCTAGCCACCGCCGACACCCAGGGCAGGTTCTGGCAGGGCAATGCGAGCTTTTCACGGCTGCAGCGCGTAGACGCCGGCGACTCATTATATCTGTCGATCGTCGGCCAGTGGAGCGATGCCAACCTGGATCCGGCGCAGAAAATGGTCGCCGGTGGTGCCTACACGGTGCGCGCCTATGACATGGGGGTGCTGTCCGGCGACAGCGGTATCCTTGCCAGCGCCGAGTGGCGGCACGAGTTGGGCGTGGTCTGGTACGGACCGCTGCAGCTCGTTGGCTTCGCCGATACTGAACATGTGACCATCAATCACAGCACCTGGGCGACCGGACCCAACGGCGCGACCCTGAGCGGCGCCGGCCTGGGACTGAACTGGAACTGGCCCGGACGATGGAACGCAAAGATCTACGTCGCAGCGCCCTTGGGCCCCACGCCGGTGCTGGTCGGCCACAACGACTCCGCGCGCGTGTGGCTTGCGCTCAGCAAGGGGTTCTAGCTCTTCTTCGGGTAGTACAGCTGGTAAAACCAGGCACAGGCGGTCTCGATCTGCGCCTGAATGCGCGGCGGAATCTCATGCCGATCCGGCTTTACGATCCGCCCGCTCTGCCGGTGCGGATATTTCATATGGTAGTGACTGTCGCTCTCCTGGGCGCCGATGCTGATCTTGTCAACCTCGATCGCCGAGGCAGATACACCCAGCCACGCATATATATGAGCCATGCACGCGGCGGGTTGATCCATCAGATCCTCGAACCGCAGGAAATAGAGATGCTCCTGGACCTGCTTCGGCAAGTCCGGCACCGCATGCAGTGAAATCAGCGGCGAGCCGACGGCTTTATCCTTCGCAAACAGCATGTCGGCACGCCCGAATCGATCGTAATCGGCCAGGTGATCGATGAAGTCCACCAGGATCGTGCGCTGGTGCTGCGCTTCGATCGAACCGTAGATCTGTCCCAGCTCCCGCAGGCACACGATCAGCCTGGCGTCCGGCTCCAGACGCAGCAGCAGCTCCACCGCATGCAGCCAGGCGCGATTCTTGTCGACGACGACCTTCTGTTGAACATTGCCGTACCAGCCGCGACAGAAGCCCTGCATGGCGCTGGTGAGATGACCGTAGCTGGTTTCAAATGAGCCATCGAGCTGCGACAGGAAGAAAGTATCGTCGCTGACCATCCGCCGAATGCCCAGCAGAGTATTGCACAGCGGTGAGCTGTGGCCTTCGCAATGAATCTCCGGATGCTGCGCCAGCAATTGACACAGCAGGGTCGAACCGGCTCGCGGTAGCCCCGTCACACCGACGAACTTGGAGGTCATGACGCTCGTTCCAACCGTGTGGATGGTGAGCGGCAGCATACTCTGTCGCTCGGAACGCGACGCCGCTGTGTAACAATTTCAAATCTGTGCGCACGCCACGACGCGTGCCCTGCCGGTAGCTGTCGAGACTTCGACCGGGCGCGGTTGGCGCCCACCTCAGCGCGCCGGCAGGACGTTCTCGATGACCTCGTAATGATGCACGTTTGAATCAAAGTCCAGCAGGGCGGCGACAGCGCCGGGCTCAACGACTGCCTTGTCTACATCTTTTCCCGCAAAGCTTCGAATGGCATCCATCGATTGCCACTGCGTGAGCACCAGAAACTCAACGTTGTCGCCCAATGTGCGCCAGCTCAGGTACGCCCCGGCAAATCCCGGCAGTTGGCGCAGCGCAGGCAGCACGTTGCCACGGAAATGCTTCGGATACGCATCCGCGCGCGAACGACTAGCGCGGCCTCGCCACTCACGAATCACCATGTGTGCACCTCTGGAATATTACGCGCAGGCCTTTCTCCGCTTATCATACTGTCGATGGCCAGATGGCGGCTGATCGCTGCGTCGTTGCCACAATAGGCGTGTCCCAGAACCGATGAGGCCAGCTATGCAGGTGGGTACTCCAGACATTCGGCCAAGACCGCGGGCTAGCGCCACTAGGTTCGCCATCGCCGTAGTGCCGGGGGCGACTCTCGCACTGTTATCGCTCTCGATGGGCGGTCAGACGCCATCGTCCCCGATGCTCGGATTTAGCGTTTCGCATGCCACCGACGAGCGCTCGCTGGAGCAGCGATTTGATGCCTCCCTCAACGCTGCCGACCAAGGCGAATGGATGCAGCGCATGGCCAGCGAGCCGAATCAGGTCGGGTCGGCGCACGACAAGGCCAATGCGCAGTTCATGCTGCAACAATTTCGCGCTTGGGGCTGGGACGCGGATATCGAGACCTTCAGCGTGCTCTATCCGACACCCAAACGCATCGCGCTGCAAATGATTGCCCCGACTCAATTCACCGCGAAGTTGCACGAGCCCGCGATCAAGGGCGACCGTACTTCGGGCAACACGGCCGCAGGCCTGCCGCCCTACAACGTCTATGGCGCCGATGGGGATGTCACGGGTGATCTGGTGTACGTCAATTACGGCATGCAAGACGACTACCAAGAGCTCGATCGTCGCGGTGTCAGCGTGCGGGGCAAGATCGTGATTGCGCGTTACGGCAATGGTTTTCGCGGGCTCAAGCCCAAGCTTGCACATGAGCATGGTGCCATCGGGTGTCTGATCTATTCCGACCCGCGTGGCGATGGCTACTTCGCGGGCGACGTCTATCCGCGCGGCGGCTGGCGGCCGGCCGACGGCGTACAGCGCGGCACGGTGGTCGATTGGTCGCTCTATCCCGGTGATCCGTTGACTCCTGGGGTAGGGGCCACGGCCGATGCCAAGCGATTGCCGATCGCCGAGGCGGCAAGCATCATGAAGATCCCGGTACTTCCGCTTTCGTACGCCGATGCGCAGCCGCTACTGGCCGCCATCGCCGGGCCGGTGGCTCCCGAAAGCTGGCGTGGAGCGCTGCCGATCACTTATCACCTGGGGCCCGGACCGGCGAAGGTGCATCTGCATGTGGAATCGGACTGGAGCCAGAAGCCAATATACGACGTGATCGCCAGGATTCGCGGCAGCGAGCTGCCCGACGAGTGGGTGGTTCGCGGCAATCACCACGACGGCTGGGTATTCGGTGCCTGGGATCCGCTGTCGGGCAATGTGGCGCTGATGGCGGAGGCCAAGTCGATCGGAGCATTGCTGCAAACCGGTTGGCGTCCGCGCCGCACGCTGATCTATGCCAGCTGGGACGGGGAAGAGGGGGGAATGCTCGGCTCCACCGAGTGGGCCGAGACGCACGCGCAGGAACTGCAACGCCATGCCGTGCTGTACCTGAACTCCGACCTCATCGAGCGCGGCTTCCTGGATGCCGAAGGCAGTCCTTCACTACAGCGACTGGTCACTGAAGTCGGCGCCGGAATACGCGATCCGGAAACCGGTAAAACAGTACTCGAGCGACTGCGCGCATCGCAGCGCGCGAACGCCTACAGCGACAGCGACGATCAAGCCGAGAAGCTCGCCGAGGCAGCGGCCTCCGGCGCCGATGTGCCGATCGGCGCGCTCGGCTCGGGTTCCGATTTCACGTCGTTCCTGCAGCACTTAGGGATCGCAACACTGAGCGTCCAGTACGATGGGGAAGGCGACAACGGTGGCATCTATCATTCCAGCTACGACAGCTTCGATCACTACCTGCGCTTCGGCGATCCCGGGTTTGCCTACGGACTCGTGGAATCGCAGACCGTGGGGCACGTGATACTGCGTGTCGCTGACGCCGACACCTTGCCCATGCAATTTTCAGATCTTGCCGAGACATACGAGGGCTATGTCAAGGAGCTGCATAAGCTCGCTGATGACAAGCGCGAGCATGCGCAGAAGCTCGGTGTGCTGCTTGCAGATGAGGTGTTTGAGATCTCCGCCGATCCGACGCGGCCTGTGGGGCCACCGGCCGCGGAGTCTGATGTTCCCTACCTGGACTTCGCCCCGCTGGACAATGCCATCGAGCGCTTAAAGCGCAGCGCCAAAGCCTACGATGACGCATACCAGCATGCCGCGCAGAAGGGTCTGGCGCTCGAGGCCGCCGAGCGTGCCGAACTCGATCGGCTGCTGCAGGGGCTTGAGCAAGCTCTGACAAACGAGGATGGATTGCCTGGTCGGCCCTGGTTCAAGCATCTTATCTATGCGCCCGGAGTATTGACCGGCTACGAGGCCAAAACGATGCCGGGCGTACGCGAAGCAGTCGAAGCGCGACGCTGGGACGAGGCCGGCCAATACATTGCGATCACGGCACGTGCGCTTGAGGCCTATGGTCAGCGCCTCGACAAGGCCACCGCGTTGCTACATCAGTGAAGGCGGCAGCGGCACAAGCGTCGGTGCAGTGTCTACATTGAAGCCTGACAACACAGCGCGATAGAATTTCGACACAACGATCAGGCCGGTTTTAACGCAGATGACCAGGAAGCCACCATGCGCATGATCCGCCGCGAATTTGTCAAACTTGCCGCGCTATCGGTCCCGGGTTTTGCAGCCTGGGCATCCCTGGCGAGCGCAGCGGACGGCACTAAGCGCGCAGCGAAGCCGCTGCGCATTTTGATTCTCGGTGGCACCGGCTTCACCGGGCCGTATCAAGTGCGTTACGCACTCGCACGCGGTCATCGGATTACGCTATTCAATCGCGGACGGCAGCCTAATGAGTGGCCGCACGAAGTCGAGCAATTGGTTGGTGATCGCAATGTCGGCGACCTGAAAGCACTCGAGGGCCGCGAATGGGACGTTTGCATCGACAATCCCACAACGCTCCCGTTCTGGGTCCGCGATGCCGGCCGGGTATTACACGGTAAGATCAAGCACTACATCTTTGTGTCGACCGTTTCAGTCTACGCGAAAGACGACGCGCCCGCCGATGAATCCGCTCCCGTCGCCGCTTATGCTGGCAAGGATGCCATGGCGGAAACGCTGGAATCGTTCCATGGCCACATGGAACTCTATGGACCCCTCAAAGCAGTCAGCGAACAGGAGGCTGAGAGACAGTTTCCGCACATAACGACCGTTATCCGGCCTGGTCTGATCGTAGGACCGGGCGATCCGACCGATCGCTTCACGTACTGGCCGGTTCGGCTATCGCGGGGCGGCGAAGTGCTGGCGCCCGGCGACGGGGCCGACCCGGTGCAATTTATCGATGCCCGCGACCTCGCCGAGTGGACCGTCCGCATGGCTGAATCGCGCACCTTCGGCACCTTCAATGCCACCGGCCCGGGGCATGCGCTCAACATGCGTGAGATGCTCGCGGATATCGCGGAGGGAACTCATTCGGATGCGCACATCACTTGGGTAGCCGCGGATTTCTTGGAAGAACAGAACGTAGAGCCATGGAGTGACATGCCGGTCTGGGTGCCGGGCCAAGGTGACTCCGCGGGATTCGCCAGGCGCAGCATCCGCAAGGCCCTGGCGGCAGGACTTGTGTTTCGGCCGCTCCCCACGACGGCCGCGGAAACACTCGCCTGGTTTAGGGGGCAGTCTGAAGAGCGGCAAGCGAAATTGCTGGCTGGCCTGGCACCTGAGCATGAAGCAGCACTGTTGGCGAAATGGAATGACGGTTCGCACATGCCGAGCTGAGGCAGCCGGTCGACGGCGGCGCAGGGCAACGCGCGTCCTAAAGGCAGACGGTTGCGATTCCTGCGCACTTTCTGCTTTCAATAAACCGCGAGGAGCTCGGTCAGCCCGGGTTCGGAGGATAGGGGGTCCCGTCGCGATGACGGTAGCCGTCACTGCCCGGCCCCGCGACCATGTCGATGTCGGAGTAGACGCAGCGATCCTGCGCATCCGAATTGCCGATCTCGAGCACGCGGGCCGGTCGTGCTGATTTGTTGATCAGATGATGCCCATCCTCCACGCCACGCCGGAACGCCGCGCAGTCCCCGGCGCGAAGCAACTCCTCGCCACCGTCAGTCACCAGCGTGAGTTCGCCTTCCACGACCCAGATGAATTCATCCTCGTGGCTGTGCCAGTGACGTTGGCTCGACCAGCCGCCGGGCTCAATGACCGTCAGATTCACGCCGAACAGGCTTAGACCTCCATGGCGCGCTAGCCGCTGGCAGGATTGCGCGCTGCAGGGCAGATTGAAAGGGTATGGATAATTGCTGCCGGCTATGGCAGGAACGGAAGCGAGATCCATCTTTTTCATCGACGATATCCTCTCTGAATTCTACAGCCCCTCTCCCGCGATGGAGTCCGTTCTCTACACCTCATCCATACTGTAAACAGCCGGTGAGAGGATTGGCTGTTAACAGTTGGGCATTGTCATACGTAGTGCGAGAAAGGCGCACCAAAAGAAAGGCCCTGCTTGCAGGGCCTTTCAGCGGTCGCAGATGCTCAGCGACGGGCGATCATTAAGCGGCAGCCGCCAGCAATTGCCAGTTCTTCGGCATGATGACTGCATCGATCGCATGGAGGACGCCATTCGTCGCAGCGATATCGGCTTGCTTGACGTGCGCCCCATTGACATGCACGCCCGAGGTCGATACGGACGCGGTCAGCGGAGTACCCTGAAGGGTCATCATGTCCCCTGACTTTATGTCCTTAGCCCAGACATGGCCGGTGACCACGTGATAGCTCAGAACGGCCTTGAGCTTCGCGGAGTCTTTGAGCAGGGCCTCGAGTGCGCCAGACGGAAGCTTTTTGAAGGCTTCGTCGGTTGGCGCAAAGATCGTGAACGGGTCTCTTCCCGTGAACTTATCGGTTAGACCCGCTGTTTTGATGCCAGCAACCAGCGTGGTGAAATTGCCCGCCGCGATCGCCGTATCGACGACGTTCTTCGTAGCTGCGGTATGGGTAGTGCTGCCATGTTGGCCGGCGGAAGCGCTCTTTGACTCATTCATAAATTTAGGCCTCGACGTATAGTCAGTAAGAATTCACTGGCCAACTCAGCTCGCATGCGGCTGAGCGAGCAGAGTATGGGCCTTATGTCGACTACGTGCGGCATACGGTCAAAAGATAGTTACTTCTACAAACCGTTCGCTTTCTCTTGCAATCAACACACAAGGCGCGATGGTTAATGCGCTTCCGCTGTCCTGCAGCAGGGCCAGCGAAGCTAAGCATGGGCGCCTCGGCCGCGAGGCGCCCAATTCTTACGCCATTGCCTGCCTTCGCGCGGGAGCTAGCTCAAGTGAGCTTTGTCAGCGCTCGATGAACCGTCTGCTCGGTAACATCGAAGTACATAGCGCACAGTTGGCTCACGGCCTGCGCGAGCACTTGAGATATCCAGAAGACGTGCTCCGAGGCCGCCTTGCTCAATTCTGCGATTCCGAACGAGCCATGCGGTCAGTTCGCAGTGTTTCCATTGGTTTGGGGGTTCAACATGCTGACGATTTCGACTAACTTGCAGGCTGAGTCCTACAAGATTTCATCGGCCGACGCGGTATAAATAGGCAGTATTGCCTGATCCCATGGAGCCAATTATTGCTAACCGATCACGATATCTATCTGTTTCGCGAAGGCTCGCACGGTCGATTGCACGAGAAGATGGGTTGCAGGCTATCTGCCGACGGCGCGCGATTCGCGCTCTGGGCACCCAACGCCGCAGCGGTCTCTATCATCGGTGAGTTCAACGACTGGCGCTTCGATGCTGATCACCTGACCCGCCGCGCAGATGAGTCCGGCATATGGGAAGGCCACTTGGCGACGGTCAGGCACGGTCATGCTTACAAGTATCGCGTCACCCCACATTACGGAATTGCGGTCGACAAGGCGGATCCGTTTGGATTTTATTGCGAAAAACCCCCGGCTACGGCATCGCGCGCATGGAATCTCGACTATGCGTGGAATGACGCCCAGTGGATGGGCTCGCGTGCGTCCCGCAACGCTCTGGATTCCAGCATCGCAATCTACGAACTGCACCCGGGCTCCTGGCGCAAGAAAAGCGGCGAATTTCTCAACTACCGCGACCTGGCGGACGCGCTGGCGGACTACCTGACGCAAATGGGGTTCACGCACGTCGAATTGATGCCCATCACCGAGCATCCCTTCTACGGCTCGTGGGGCTACCAGACCACCGGGTACTTTGCGCCCACCGCCCGCTACGGCACGCCGCAGGATCTCATGTATTTTGTCGAGCACCTGCATCAGAACGGCATCGGCGTTATCCTCGATTGGGTGCCTTCGCACTTTCCCACGGATGCACACGGCCTCATGCATTTTGATGGCACACACCTGTACGAGCATGCGGATGTGCGCCAGGGCTTTCATCCAGAGTGGAATTCCGCCATCTTCAATTACGGACGTAACGAAGTACGCAGCTTCCTGACATCCTCGGCACTATTCTGGCTCGATAAATATCATGTCGACGGGATTCGCGTTGATGCGGTAGCTTCGATGCTGTACAGGGATTACGCCCGCAAGCAGGGCGAGTGGATCCCGAACCGCCTCGGCGGCCGGGAGAATTTCGAGGCGGTCGGTTTTCTGCGCAAGCTAAACGAGGCGATTTACCGTGACTTTCCGGACGCGATGTCGATCGCTGAGGAGTCGACCGCATGGCCGATGGTCTCCCGACCGACGTATATGGGCGGCCTGGGCTTCGGCATGAAATGGAACATGGGATGGATGCACGATACCATCGAATACATGAAACTAGACCCGGTGTACCGCAAGTATTCCCACGGCCAGCTGACCTTCTCGATGATCTACGCGTTTAACGAGAATTTCGTGCTGCCCTTGTCGCACGACGAAGTGGTGTACGGCAAAGGGTCGATGATTTCCAAAATGCCAGGCGACGACTGGCAGAAATTCGCCAATCTGCGCATGCTGTTCGGGTATATGTGGGGCCATCCTGGAAAGAAACTACTATTCATGGGCGCTGAATTCGGGCAACGACGCGAGTGGACCCACGAGGGCGAACTCGAATGGTGGGTCACGGGATTGCCGGCGCACGCAGGCATCCAGGCTTGGGTGCGCGATCTGAATCGCACTTACCGGAGCGAGCCGGCGCTGCACCAGATTGATTTCTCTCCAGAAGGCTTTGAATGGATTGATGTCGGCAACGCCGAAATCAGCGTTGTTGCTTTCCTGCGCAAGGCGTCTGATGGGAGCGCGCCGGTTCTCGTGGTGTGCAATTTCACGCCCGTCCCGCGCAGGAACTTCCTGTCCGGCGTGCCGCTGCCTGGGTTCTGGCGCGAAATCCTCAACAGTGATGCGCATGAATATGGGGGCGCCGGCTGGGGCAACTTGGGCGGCGTACAATCGTCACCTGTGGGCGCGCATGGCCGTCTGCACTCGATCAATCTGACCCTACCGCCGCTGTCGACCATCATGTGTCGGTGGGAAGCCGATGGTTAAAGCAAAGCGTCCATCCACTGAGTCGCAACCCGCCGCAGCAATGCCGGATCGCAGCGGGTCGAGCGTTGAGTCCGCTGGCATCGTCGCCACACCCGCGGCAGCAGCGACACCGGCAGCAGCGACCGCGGTGCTACCATCCGCCGCCGCGGTGCCCGAGGGCCGGTCGCGCGCGGTCATCGATGCGGTGCTTCCGGTAGTCGACGGAGGTCGATTCCCCGCAAAGCGGATTGCTGGTGAGCCGGTGCGCATCGAAGCCCATTGCCTGACCGATGGCCATGACAGGCTGCGCGTGACCATGCGATGGCAAGCCGTGGACAGCGCGGAGGTGCATGACCTCGACATGGTGCCGCTCCCGAATGACGTCTGGTGGTGCGAGTTCACGCCGCCGCTCGCGGGCCGCTATCGCTACACCGTGACGGCTTGGGTCGATCACTTCGAATCATGGCGTCATGAACTTGAGCGCCGCCTCGAGCTTGCGGACATCCGCATCGCGTTGCGGCTCGGCGCCGAGTTGGCCGAACAGACAGCGGCGCGCGCCGCGGGGGACGATGCGGCAATGCTTGCCCGCTGGGCGGCCCAAATGCGGGACGCCGCCGCGGCTGACGGCGACCCCATCGGACCCGAGGGACTCAAAGCCGTGGCGCTCGAGCCGGCGCGCATCGCTGTGGCTACCCGCTATCCGGACCGCGCTTTGGCCGTGACGCGCTCGCTCGAGTTGGTCGCCGACCGCAGGAAGGCTCAGTTCAGCAGCTGGTACGAGATGTTTCCGCGCTCGGCCGCAATGCAGCCAGGACGCCACGGCACGTTCCGCGATGTTGAGGCGCGACTTGCCTATGTGGCAGAAATGGGTTTCGATGTACTGTACTTTCCGCCCATTCATCCGATCGGCATCGTGAACCGCAAGGGTAGGAATAACGCGCTCACGGCGCTGCCGGACGATGTCGGAAGTCCCTGGGCGATTGGCTCGGCCGAGGGCGGACACAAGGACATTCAGCGCGAACTCGGCACCCTGGAAGATTTCCGATCACTGACCCAAAAGGCGCAGCAGCTTGGGATCGAAATTGCGCTCGACATCGCCTTCCAGTGTGCGCCTGATCACCCGTACGTGAAGGCGCACCCGCAGTGGTTCAAGCATCGACCCGACGGTACCATCCAGTACGCCGAGAATCCACCCAAGAAGTATCAGGACATCTTGCCGTTCGATTTCGAAAACGCGGATTGGCGCGCGTTGTGGGCGGAGCTCAAGAGCGTGTTCGATTTCTGGATCGCGCAAGGCGTGAAGCTGTTTCGCGTCGACAACCCGCACACAAAGTCGTTCGCATTTTGGGAATGGGCGATTGCCGAAATCACCCGAGTACATCCGGATGTGATCTTCCTGGCCGAGGCCTTCACGCGGCCCAAGGTGATGCACCGCTTGGCCAAGGCAGGGTTCACGCAGTCGTACACCTACTTTACCTGGCGCATCAGCAAGCGAGAGCTGACGGAGTATTTCACCGAACTTACAAGCGGCCCCGGCCGCGACTATTACCGACCTAACGTGTGGCCCAATACGCCAGACATCCTGCACGAGGCATTGCAACTGGGCCTGCGGCCGGTATTCGCCACACGGCTGGTGCTCGCAGCGACACTGGCCGCCAACTACGGCATCTACGGTCCGCCGTTCGAGCTCATGGAGAGCAAGCCGCGCGAGCCCGGTAGCGAGGAATATCTCGATTCCGAAAAGTATCAGCTACGGCACTGGGATCTCACCCGGGCGGACAGCCTGCGGTACCTGATCGCGCGCATCAATCGTATCCGCAACGACAACCCGCCGTTGCAGGCCGACCACAGCCTGCGTTTCTGCCCGATCGACAATGAGGCATTGATCGCATACCTCAAGACTGATGCCAACGGCGCCGCAATCCTGACCATCGTCAATCTCGACCCCTACAAGGTACAGTCCGGCTGGGTGGATCTGGACCTGAGCGCACTACAACTCGATGAGGCTCAACCCTACCAGGTGCACGACCTGCTGGGCGAGCAGCGGTACATCTGGCGCGGGCGCACCAACTACGTGATGCTCGATCCGAAGCGTGCGCCGGCACACGTGTTCAAGGTGCGCCGACTCATTCGCAAAGAACTCGACTTTGATTATTACGGGTGAAACGCGATCATGAATGACGCGGCTACCGTAATAACCGACGCCGAAACCGTCGGTCTGACGAGCGATGATCCGCTGTGGTACAAAGATGCCGTCATCTATCAACTGAACGTCAAGTCATTCTTCGATTCGAACGACGACGGAATCGGCGACTTCAAGGGCCTCACCTCGAAGCTCGACTACATCAAGTCCCTGGGCGTCAACACGATCTGGCTGATGCCATTCTATCCCTCGCCGCTCAAGGACGACGGCTACGACATCGCCGATTACCAGAACGTGCATCCGCAGTTCGGCACGTTGGACGATTTCTGCGTCATGCTCCGCGAGGCGCACCGGCTCGGCCTCAAGGTCATCACCGAACTCATCATCAACCATACGTCGGACCAGCATCCCTGGTTCAAAGCCGCGCGCCACGCGCCACTCGGATCCCCCGAGCGCGACTTCTATGTCTGGAGTGACACCGATCAGAAATACCTGGGCACGCGCATCATCTTCACGGACACGGAGACTTCAAACTGGACCTGGGATCCAGTCGCCAAGGCATATTTCTGGCACCGCTTCTTCAGCCACCAGCCCGACCTCAACTTCGACAACGCGGCAGTCATGGATGCGGTGTTGCAGGCCATGCGGTTCTGGCTCGACAAGGGCGTCGATGGCTTCCGGCTGGACGCGATTCCCTATCTGGTAGAGCGCGAGGGCACCAACAACGAGAACCTGCGCGAGACCCACGCCGTGATCAAGCGCCTGCGGGCCGATATCGACGCTTCGTACCAGAACCGCTTCCTGCTGGCGGAGGCCAATCAATGGCCCGAGGACGTGCGCGAATACTTCGGCGACGGCGACGAATGCCATATGGCATATCACTTCCCGCTCATGCCGCGCATCTACATGGCCATTGCACAGGAAGACCGCTATCCCATCATCGAGATCATGCAGCAGACGCCGGACATTCCAGAGAATTGCCAATGGGCCATTTTTCTGCGCAACCACGACGAGTTGACTCTGGAGATGGTGACCAGCAAAGAGCGCGACTACATGTACACGATGTACGCCGCCGACCACCAGGCCAGAATCAATCTGGGCATCCGGCGCCGCCTGGCCCCGCTCATGGAAAACGACCGGGACCGAATCAAGCTGATGAACAGTCTGCTGTTGTCGATGCCGGGATCGCCGATTGTCTATTACGGCGACGAAATCGGCATGGGCGACAATGTCTTCATCGGCGACCGCAATGGCGTGCGCACGCCGATGCAGTGGAGCCCGGATCGCAATGCCGGCTTTTCGCGCGCCGACCCGCAGCGCCTGTACCTGCCGCCCATCATGGATCCCGTATACGGCTATCCGTCGACCAACGTCGAAGCGCAATTGCGCGATCCGAGCTCGCTGTTGAGCTGGACCAAGCGCATTCTCGCGGTGCGCAAGACCAGCCAGGCTTTCGGCCGCGGCACACGTCAGTTTCTGCGGCCGGGCAATCGAAAAATACTCGCCTACCTGCGCGCCTACGGCGAGGACAGCATTCTGTGCGTCGCCAACCTATCGCGTTCCGCACAGCCTGTTGAGCTTAACCTGTCGGCTTTCAAGGGCCGCGTGCCGGTCGAGATGCTCGGCCGCACGGCGTTTCCGCCGATCGGTGAATTGCCTTATCTGCTGACCATCTCTGCTTACGGCTTTTATTGGTTCAGGCTGACCACCGATGCCGAGGTGCCCGCTTGGCACGAGCACGTGCTGCCGGTGGAAGAGCGTCCGGTGTTGGTGCTGTTCGACGGCTGGAGCAGTCTCTTCCGCGATCGGGTTGTGCCCTGGCGCATCGGCATGGCCGAGAAGACGCGCGAGCAGTTCGAGGCCGACGCATTGCCGCGCTACATTGAAACTCAGCGCTGGTACGCATCCAAGGGCAGCATGATCGAACGCGCTCGCATCGCCGACCATGTTCTCTGGCAGGAAGGCAAGATCGATTGGCTGCTGTCGCTGCTGGAGGTCGATGCCGGTGCCGAACGCTCGACCTACTTCATGCCGCTCGCACTAGCCTGGGATGAGCGCGATGATGATCGGGTTCGCAATCTGTCGGCTGCTGCCGTAGCCCGGGTGCGTCAACAGGCCAACGTCGGTGTGATGGGCGATGCCTTCGCCGATGCCGCTTTTTGTCGCGCAGTGGTGGCCGCAATGGCCGACCGCCGCAGCATTGCCACAGCGCAAGGCAAGCTACAGTTCACGCCCACTGCGGCATTCGAGCGGCTCGCCGGCACCGATTTCGCCACCTTGGCGGTCGAGCGGTTGACCAGTTCGAGCTCCAACACCGTGGTCAATCTGGCCCAGCGCCTGATGCTCAAGGGCTATCGCAGGCTAAGGGAGGGCGCCAGCCCGGAACTGGAGATGGGGCTGTATCTAACCGAGGTGGCACATTTTCCCAACTGTGCGCCGCTCGCCGGGGTGCTGGAGTATTCGGCAAACGGCGGCCAGAACAAGCTGCTGGCTATGCTGCAGGGGTATATTCCCAATCAGGGCGACGGCTGGATCTATTCGCTCGAATACCTGCGCCGCCACCTGGAACAGAACCGCACCGCGCCAGTAACGGACGCGTTGCCGGTCAATGCGCACGAAGCTTACCTGGGGCTGGTTCGCGTGCTGGCGACGCGCACCGCGGAACTGCACCTGGCACTGGCTCGCCAGACCGACGACCCGGTGTTCGCGCCGCAGCCGCTAACCCGTTCCGACCTCGACGGCTACCGACAGCGGGCGCTCGACGAGGCGCGCAATGCGCTCGATTTGCTGAAGAGCAACTTGGAACAGCTCACGGCCACCGATCGCGAGAAAGCCAACGGCGTGCTCGCGCTGCGCGAGCGGGTGCTCGAGCGCCTGGCAGCGTGGGCCGCTGAGCCGGCGGAGGGCCAGAAAATCCGCATTCACGGCGACTATCACCTGGGCCAGGTCCTGATCACCCGCAACGACTTCGTAGTCGTAGACTTCGAGGGTGAACCCGGACATAGCCTGGAGCAGCGGCGTGCCAAGTACTCGCCGCTGCGCGATGTGGCCGGCATGCTGCGCTCATTCAGCTACGTTCAGCACAGTGCGTTGCGCAGTGTTGCCCACGACGAGGCCGAAGCGGCCAAGCTTGCACCCCTGGCCCAATCCTGGGAGTCAGAAGTGCGTGCGGCGTTTCTATCGAGCTACGATGCACTGGCGCGCCCGGCGATGCTGTACGCATCGGCGCTGGCGGGCAGTGGACTGCTGGCACTGTTCGAACTGGAAAAGGCCCTGTACGAATTGCGCTACGAGCTCAGCAACCGTCCGGCGTGGGTCGGCATTCCGTTACAGGGCATCTTGGAATGCGCCGCTCATTGATTCGATTTGATTTCAACGTCGCGAAGTCCTAAGAGGCATTTATGCAAAGTATCGATATGCTTTTGGAAACGACGCGCGAGTTTCTGCAGCAGATAGCCGCACTGCTTCCGCGATTGGCCCTGGCTCTCGCGGTGTTGTTCGTCGGTTGGCTGGCCGCCAAGACGGTTCGCTTTGCGGTGGAGAGAGCATTGCGCGCCGTCAATTTCCATGTACTGACCGAACGCGCCGGTACTGATCATTTCTTGCAACAGGGCGGACTGCGCGGCGACACCACCACGCTTTTCGGACTGTTTGCCTACTGGCTCGTCATGCTGGCGGCGCTCATCATCGCCTTCAACGGCCTGGGTGTCACCTACATCACAGACCTGCTGCAGCGGCTGGTGCTGTTTTCGCCAAAAATCCTTGTCGCGATGCTGGTGATCATATTCGGCTCCTACTTCGCGCGCTTCGTTGGCAGCGCGGTGCACACCTATTGCGTTGGTGCCAAGGTTGCGGATGCCGACGTGCTGAGTCGGTTGGCGCGCTACCTGATCATGACCTTCGTCGTGATGATCGCCCTGAGCCAGATCGAAGTCGGCGGCGATATCGTACAGAAGACCTTTCTGATCATTTTGGGGGGACTGATGCTGGCGCTGGCGCTCGCATTCGGATTGGGCGGCAAGAACTGGGCGGCCGCGTTGCTCGAGCGCTGGTGGCCGCAACACAAGGCCAGCGGTGATTCGGCGGATCGTCGCTAGGGTCGGACCGCCAGCCGGGCCCAGGTCGCGCCGGTCGGCGCGACGCCAGCAGATACACTTCTATCGCGCGCAAGCTCGCATCGCCCGCCGGCGAATCATCCAATAGGCATCTGCCTGCGCGAGCGGACTAGACCTCATTGCCGCGGAGCTTGCGCAGTTCGCCGAGTTCGCGGGTTTGGGGGCGCGCAAGCCGCTTAGTGCGATAACGCCGACTTCATGCCTCGATCGAGGATGGCAAATACGCCCAGTTGCTGAACCAGTTGGCGGCGATAAACCAGGCCGCGCACGCGCGTGAATGAGCTACTTTCTGTTTCAACTACCAGCAGATGGTTGGCATGGGTCCTGTCGAGTAGTCGCAGCACATCATTCACGGTGGCGCCGACGACAGTCTGCCAGTCGATCATCGGTACGTGCCCGGCATCGGTCATGACATCGGCCACGCGATTGGCATTCCTATGTGTGCCGCGCTTTCGTTTGATGTTTTCGACAGTTATTAGGCCTACGACATTCCGCTCATGTGTCACGAGCAGCGCGCCAACACCCACGCGAGCCATTTTGTCCAGCATCTCTTCGAGCCCGCAATCCTTGCCGACGGTCCACAGGTCTTCACTTCTTGAATCGCATACGACGCGAACGGCCGAATCATTTATGCCGACACGGGGTGGCTCCGCTCTCCAGGACCGTGCTAGTCCTACCGGTGTTCCCCTTGAAGCTGATAGTGGGGAGGAGTCGTGCGTACCGGTGTCCATAGCGTTCCGCTCCATTGTTTGGACAGACCTAGCAGATAGGCCCATCAGATCGTCATAAGGTTCCGAAAGTTACCGTTTGTTAATCGGCAAGCCGAGTGCAATGTCCCGCTTGCGATAATACGGCGCCACGCGAATTCGACCCGCCTGTCCGTTGGCATCAGCTGCAGGGAATCATTGTTTATAGGAACCTCTACCTGGAGTGCCTTCAAGAAAGGGACCATTACGTACGTTAAAGCTAGGAGGTCGAAAGTTCTCGCATCAGCTCGATCGTAGTTGGAACGCCCGGAGGTCAGGACTTTGATGTAGAGGGAAGCATGACGTCGCTCTCGCGCACGAAAGTCAATCCCGGAGTCGACTCCGACTAAGTCCGAATCCGACCCCGTTGACGCTCAGGCCTCGATGCCATCAAGAAGTGTACTGTCTGCCGGCCAGAACGGACCGTCACAAGGTGACCTGTCTACCTCGAGCGGTGGCACGTCAATCTACCCGGCACCGGAAAGTCGTGACCCAGACCTGACCGTAGTTGCGGTTCACGAGGACATCGAAGATCCCGTGGAGGTTATCGCGACAATAGGTCTCGAGGAGCGCCGCACCGTAGTCGTTCACTACTACCGGTACGCCGCGCTTATCGACGAGCTGATCGAGGAATCCGTGGCCACTTTGTCGCGCGGTCGTCGCGACCGAATATGGTGCCAGCGTGAAGTCATCGAGCAGGTACAGGTGCAAGTTCCTAAAGTTCGGGGACGAGCCGAGGACCGGATACACTGCCTCGTAGGGAAAGTTACCGCCCCATACGACGACCCCATCGCTGGGGAAGAGCCGGAGCCCGCCACGGACATCCTCGGACCAGCTCCGCAGGCCTCGCGAGTTCCCGAGGACGGTCTGCGCGTTGAACAAAGACGCGACGAGGACGACGCCGATAATCGTCCAGCGGCGAACCTTGGTGCAATCCAGGAGCACACCGCCATCGTCCAGAAACGGTGCGAGCAGGAGCAGTCCGACCAGCGGGACATAGACACGCGTGACACCGGGGCGCCCCAAAAGACCGAGCGTAAATAGTGCCCCGAGGCAGAGGCTCCACACCCAAAATATGCGCCAGCGCGGGCGCATCACGGCGAGAAATACGCCGGCCAACACGATCGGAAGCAGCTTATCGGAAGACCCTAGCTCCGAGACGCCCTTCCAGGCCTTTTCCAATGAGCCGGGCTGAAAGGCGAGCGGCCCCAACTCGCGGAGCATCGACTGCAGCTTCTCGGGGTCGGCTATCTTTGGGTCTTCGAAATACCAGTCCGTGATCAGATCAACGTCATTGGCCGTATACCCGTAGCGACGCAGGATCTGCGGTCTGTCCTTGAGGTGCTCTGCCGCACCGTAGTCGTTGTATGGGATGCGGACTGCGTTGAATCTGTTGAATTCTGCCCACTCTGCGCCCCGGTACGCGAAGTGATCGAGGATGGACGATGCGCCGATTGCCACCACCAGCAGGATGAGCGCGACTTTCGCGTCACGTCGCAACCAAAGCGACCGCCAGGGCAGCAGCGGCAGCGCCACGCCCAGCACCAACAGGAACTCATGGCTACGGACCAAGAAACTGCAGTAGGCCAGCAAGCATCCTGCGCATAGCGCTAAGCGCCCGCCGGATTCCTGCTTGTCGAATCGGTGCCAGCACACGACGGCTGCCACCATCAGCAAGCCGGCATTGATCGTATACTGCGGGATCAGGATTGCCCGCGCGACGACGAGCGTCAGTACCGCGATCGCGCCTGCAATCCCGATTCGCGTCGCGAGCACGCTCCGGATGACCACGGCGCCGACGACGACGACGATTCCCAGAGTGATCAGCGAGTAACCCGGCACGCCCCAGATCTCCGGAACTAGTTGGATGAAATACCCCCACAGGACGTTCGAATAGACCAGTCGGGGCGATCCGCCGGTGGCAATGCCATACCCGTGGGCGATCATCGACAAGTGGACGTCGTCATTGGTCTCGAAGATAGGCGAGGAAATCGAGCACAGCAAAAAGACGAGGCCAACCGAGATTGGCCAAGCAACCCATGCCAAATGCTCACGCCGATCGGGAGCGGGTGCCGACAGAGCGGTGTTCACTTATGCACCTCGGGTAGCAGCGTCGACGGTATGCTCCGCGTTCGAAGACGCGCTGATCGATGGCGAGAGTCTAACGGACTCGGAAGTAGCTTGGACTCCAACGGCAATAGCGCTACCCGAGAAGCTTCGAAAATACCCGCGTTCGAAAGCCATCTAGATCGCTTATTGATGGTTATTGTTGGAACAAGTGCCAGGGTCATTCACGTTCTAAGCTCCACTTTTCTTGATACGAGCGACCAATTCGTCAACAAGCGCTACGCACCAGTTGTGCCACAGAAATTCAGACGCCCGCTTGCTCTTTCCATCCCAGCGCCACTACCATAATACGACGCTTCCGCAGCGGCGTAAGTGTGTGAACGCTCAGGCTTTTCGGCGCAAGGGGCACAACAGTGAATTGTGCATTCGGGCAGGAGCCAGATGGCGGCTCTCAGGAAACCGAGGGATGACCGCAGGACCCTCGAGCCAATGGCGGCGTCGTAAGTGGCGAGGCACTGAGTCGCGCGTAATGCGTCCGTGCGGAGACTGCCTATTGCCCATTAACGCTCGAATCTTGAGATCAACACCGAGAACACCATGCCCGTTCAATGCAGCACGTGCCAGGCAACTACCGCAGTCGATTTGAAGCTCAATGTTAGCGCCCCGAGCAAGGCCATCGTCTCCGCGGTGCCAAAGTCGGACTTTGTCATCATCACTTGGACCGCGGCCGAGACCCAAGGAATGGCCCTGGTCTTCGGCAGAGGTCTCTACAAGTTTAACGGAGAGAACGACAACAACTTTAGCCCGCTTCTTTTCAGTGATCTTCCGAAGCCTGCCGGAGAGGATTATCACGCGTATTTCTTTCGCGCGACTGTGAATGGCAAGAGCGTTCTTTGCCTCAAGAGCGAATTTCACCCCAAATTGCAGCCCTCGGAGACGACCCTATTTTTCGAGCGCCTTGTCGGAGCAGGCGCAAGCCGCAACGTGGGGACCGTGATCACCTCGGGCACCGCCGGTGGAATTTGGGAATTGCTCGATCTCGGCGACGTAGTCGTCACCAACAGCGCTCGTTTCGGCCTGACGATGCCGAAGGAGCAACAAGGGCTACTGCTGACGGGGCTGGCGAATGTCGTCGGAGACAACGCGCCGGCTGGGTATAGCAATTGGTACGACTATGTCAACGCAGAGATTCTCAAGAGAGATACCTGCCTTAACAGTGGCCTTATTTCGACGGGTGGGCGCGAGACAACCAGCGGTGCCCCATCGATCTACTACAAATCCTCGGGGACCAGTCTCACCGACGTCGTGACCAATTCGCGCATCAGCGACGATGAGTGCGGCCGAATTGCCACCTATCGAACGCTTGGGGCCACACTCGATGAGAACGACGCCTATGTAGCCTCCGCGCTCAAGGCGGTTTCCTTCACCAACTGGGTCTCCATCCGGAATGTGTCCGACCTCCCCTGTGCTGCCAGCTCTGACGATCAGTACGATCGCTTCGGATATTGTTCGTCGATCTGCGGCGCCTACGCCATATGGGCTTTCATCATGGGTCACTGACGGGAGCACAGATTCCAACATCACGTTACAAGTCCGGATGACCAATTCTCGGCCAGACGTCATTCAGCACGTGTACCCAACCATCTTTCCGCGTGGCCCGAAAAATTTGTAGAACCACAGTGGTACCCGCGGAGTCAGTCATGTCCACATCATTCGTTCTTAACGGCAAACCCGTGACTCTGGATGCCGACCCCAATATGCCGCTGTTGTGGGCCGTGCGCGAGCTCGCGGGCCTGCCTGGCACGAAATGTGGGCGCGGCATGGCGCTGTGGGGCGCGTGTACAGTCCACATGGATGGCCAAGCGATCCGTTCTTGCGTCATGCCCTTGTCGGGCGTGGCCGGACGACAGGTCACTACCATCGAGGGCCTTCAGAGCAAGCCCGCGAAAGCGGTACAAGCCGCCTGGATTTCGCTGCAGATACCGCAATGCGGCTGTTGCCAGTCCGGCCAAGTGATGTCTGCCACGGCATTGCTTGAAAAAATACAGCACCGACCGACTCTGGTATAGCTGGCATACGGCGTCAGCGTGGCCTATCGACAGGTAGTGCATCACGTCGGCGTCGCTCCAGCTCCCGATGCCGCTGCTGCGATCGGGCGTGATGTTGTAGGCACGCCAACCGACTTCCTAACGGCGCGCCTACACTCCTAATCGGGGCGCATGATAAATACCGATGCGCGCCTGATCGCACCGAGTGAGGCACCACCTTCAGGTTTGCCTATCACCACATAGAACAATTCCGTATGCTTTCGCAATGGATTGGCAAGAATCGACACCGACAACTGCAAGGAATCTACTCCCTCGAGCATGTGCGCTATCTTCGGCTTTCCCGACAGGTAGTCCTTGCCAGGTTTTGCCCCCGATGCTTCCGCCCACCATACAAAGCTTACATCACCGCCAGTGCCACTGGTTCGGTGGACATTTATCTCCGCACTCCGCTTGCCGGGGAATACGACGTACCTGTCGGCGGACAGCGTAATTATTCCAGGTTCAGCAATCTGGGAAATCGGTGCCGCAGCAACAGCTGGCGCCACGTTCCCCGCATCGACGTGCTTTGGCAAGTCTCGAAGCGCTGGCGATGCTCCAACCCCGAATACGACGGTGGCCGATAACACCGCTTGAGATAATGTAATCCGCCGCCGTCGGCGTAAGTGCTCGCGCACATCGACAGCAGCATCAGCTTCGTCATTTGGCGGTTCGCTCCCGAACAGTCGCCGTGGACCAACCCCCAATCGCTCGGGATGAACCGTGGCCTGACTACGCGAGACGATCCGCGGTTCCTTTGCTGACGGCGTTTGCTCCTGGATTACCCCGGAATTGTGGGGAACGGCGGTTACGACAGGGCGGGCAGAAGAATTCGCAATGCCGGAGATCTCACGGATTGTGTTGCGGCATTGAATCCCTAACGCGTGCCGTTCGATATCCTGTTTGACCGTTCGAAACAGAGCAACGGGCAACTTGCCGCGACGATGATACTGATCGATTAGCGATAGAACGTCCCAAGTAGAGTCTGGCGTTGTTCCGCAAAAAGCGGACAACTCTTGCGCTAATGCTTCCGGACCACATTCGCCATTCACGAAAGCGTCAAGTCGATGTTGCACGTTGTAGGTCATGTGTAGTGCAGGCTGATCCTCGTGCGAACCCATAGCGCATAGATAGAGCTTACAGCACGTCGCGTGCGTAGAGGCGGTACCTGCTACTTGTGATGAACGATCGCGGTAACGCCATACAGGGGTTCGCGGCGCGCGGTTGCGCCGTCGCGCTTTGCTTCGCGATTCGTTGCAGCTTGGGTGGAGCGGCGCGTAATAACTTAAGGCCTCGTGTTATGTAAACGTGCCGACCGGTTCGATCGGTGAATCGCCGTCATAGGTGGCCTATAGCGCGACGATCTGATGCTCCTCTTGTGTTGCTGATATCGCATCAGCCCGTAGATTAGGAGGCGCCCAATATGTTAAACGGGGGCTTGCGAAGTCTGTGCGTAGCCGTACATAACTATTATGTTTCGAAATGGCGATGGTCGCCGCCAAGCCAGGCGTGCTACCAAAGGGGACGCTACCTCGGCTCTGCAAAGCATCGCATTGATTTTCTCATCAGCGGGTCGGGACCCATTCATTCGATCCAGAGGTGAAGTTCGTCTGGGTCTGGCCTCGTCCGCTAAGCCGGTCGACCCTTCGATACGCCTCTATGGGCCCCATCTAAGCTACGCTGTGCGAATGGATGTCGTCCGGCGCAGAACCCCCGCCCCCGTTTTCATGGTGCTGCTGATGCCGTTCGGTGTTTCGGGCGGTTATGTGTCCGTGACCCTGGCCTTCCTCCTGTCGCGTGCCGGGATGCATACCGCCGCCGTGGCGGCCGTTGTTTCCCTTTCGGTCTGGCCTCAGACCTGGAAGATGATCTGGGCGCCGCTGGTGGATACCTTGTTGAACGCCAGGCAATGGTATGTGATTGGCGCGCTCAGCACCGGACTGACTGTCCTGGCACTGGGACTCGTCTCCGCGACGCGCAACATCACGGTTCTGCTGACCCTGCTGGTCGTGATATCCAGCGTGGCCTCGACCATGGTCAGCATGTCCAGCGAGCTTTTCATGGCTCATGGCATTGAGGACGAGCGCAAGGGCGCGATCTCCGGCTGGTCGCAGGCCGGGAACCTGGGCGGCGCGGGCATCGGCGGCGGGCTTGGCCTCTATCTGGCGCAGCGCGTTGCCGCGCCGTGGGAAGCGGCGGCCGCGGTGGGGCTGTTGTGCATTGCCTGCATCGCCGGGCTTTTGTGGGTGGACGAGCCCGAGCGCGGACCGCGCCGGCGGCGCTATGTCGAAAGTCTGGCGGATGTCGCCAGGGACGTATGGGCATTGGTGCGTTCGCGCCTCGGTCTGCTCGCCTTTGTGCTGATGGTGCTACCTATCGGTTCGGGCGGGGCATCCGGCGTGTGGTCGGCCATCGCCGGCGAGTGGCGCGCCGGCGCCGATATCGTGGCGCTTGTGACCGGCGTGCTCAGCGGCATAGCCAGTCTGGTGGGCGCGGTGCTGGCTGGGTTTCTGTGCGACCGGATGGATCGCTGGATCGCCTATTGCGTCTTCGGCGCGGCACTGGCTGGGGTGGCGGTGGCGATGGCGCTGCTGCCTCGCACTCCAGAGATATTCAGCGTCTGCACCCTGGCCTATGCCCTGGTGCTGGGCGCCTGTTACGCCGGCTATTCGGCGGTGGTGCTCGAGGCCATCGGCAAGGGCGCGGCTGCGACCAAGTTCAACCTGCTGTCGGCGGCTTCCAATGTGCCCATCGCCGCCATGACCGATATAGACGGCGTGTTCCATGACCGCTACGGCACCAACGCCATGCTGTACAGCGAGGCGGCGGTGGCGCTTTTGGCCATCACCGGATTCGCGGCATTGGCGCGGGCAACGCAACCCAGGCGGCTGGCTGGCGCGGCATGACCGAACACCGGATGAGCGATGTGGTTGCGGGACTTTGCGGGAGGCCAGCAAATGGTGCACCAACCGTCTCGCCTAGGAGAAGGTCGCAGCCTCACATATGGCGCCTTTCCGTAGCGCGCGCCAACGCAAAGCCGATGTCGCTGGCGCTGCTGTCTCGAACTGAGCGGCGACGAGATGCAAGGATACATCTTCAGCAAGCCGCTGCCGGCGGAGATATTCGAAGAGAGGTATCTGACCGCCGCTTTGATCGTGTGAACGAGCGCTGCCGCCTTAGGCGGTAATCTCCTGAAACCACAAAGCGCCCGCAGCGCTTATAAATGCCAGTAGATTGCCGCTCAGCGTCTTTTGCAGAGTGACATGCGTGATGGATTCCGCGGCGTTACTCGTCCACGAGCCCCATCCTTGTGTTCCGTTTTGGCCGATTTGAGAGACCTGCCAAAGCGCGCCGTCCGGGAATTGCGCGAGGACCACAAGTTGACCACCCGCCGTCAATCCCATCACGGGATCTCCAATGGGAGTTCCTCCTAGGGCTGACCAGGTTGACCATCCGTTGTTTATGGCCGTCTGCCAGATATGCCACAGTTGGCCATCCGATCCGCGAATGCAAACCTCAATACGCCCGTCCGCGTTTTGCGCCGCCGCCGGGCGGCCAACAAGCACGACGTCCGCGGATGGGTTGTCAAACTTATAGTAATCAGTGAACTGACTGAAAAGCTTCGTTTGCCAGGTGTGCCATAGGCAATCGTCAGACATTCGAACGAAGGCTTCCATGCGGTCGTCTTGGTTTCTTGTCGCATCGAAGTCCTCTGCAATCAGATTGAGGGGATTCTGAGACGCCAATGACTCAACGAGCGCCCAGCCGTGATAATTGTTGAAATAGCGGTTCGTCTGGTATGTGCGAGCTAGCGGCGATTGATACATCGTAGGAATTCCGAAGACGTTCATGTTGTTGTCGCTTTCGTGAACAACCACGTAATAGTTGACCTGAACGGGCGTGGCACTCTGGACAGGTGTCGTAGAAGATCCGGGTGCGGAGACAAAAAAGTATTGCCACTTATTTGACCAGCCATTGCTCTGTTGAGTCTGCACCTGAGAACCGGCTGGGGTGAACATTTTTAGCAGGCCGTCCTTCTGCAGACCGGCACTTATGGCGCCCAGAGGCATGAGCGGTTGATCGAGTGGCGGAACCATCGCAGCCCAGGCCGACCAACCCTCGCCGCCTGCCCCCTGCCAGATATGCCAAATTGCGCCCGCCTGCTGTTCGGGTAGAGCGGCAAGAGCAAAGGCCTCAACTCGGCCATCCGCATTGAGTGCGGTTGCGTGAGAGAGAACACTTTGGGGCATTGGTTGGCCAAGACTGGTCCATCCTGCAAACGGCATAGGTCCTCCTGAGTCCCATGGGAACACGGTGTTGACGGAAGTCGCATCGTCGTCACAACGATATGAGTCCGTCTAGCTGTCAACATTTACAGGTGGTCGAAGTGGGATTGTCAGGCGTACGAAAGACGGAGCGGAGCGAGTCGTTGCATCGCGACCGTTATTCATCCTATTGAACTAATCAATTGTGTAACACGAAATATGCGTTAGACTCTTCAAATGCGAAGATGACGCCCTGAAAACCGCTGGTGCGCGTGCGAGGTCGTTGGGCACGACGCAACAGATCATGTGAACCGGGGGCAATACGTGGCAAAAACTGACGGAGACGCAGATCGCGCGCGTCGGGAAGCGTTAGGAGGACGCCGTAACTTTCTTAAAGGAGTGGCCTTAAGTGGCGTGGCGGGCATAGCCGCGCCGGTATCCGGCGTCGCACAGACCGGAGGCAGCATCGACGGAGCCGCTCCCGGGGTGAATCCTAAGGGGCCACGGCCGGCGCCCGCTCTTCCGCGTTCACCGGAGACCACACCGCCCCTTGAGGGCCTGACCTACTCTAGTTGCGGCGGCGACTACATGGTCGACGTGCTGCGTCGCTTGGGAATCGAGTACTTTGCCGCCGTTCCCGGCAATAGCTTCATGGGAATGCATGAGGCAGTCGTCAACTATGGCATGCTGACCCGCCCCTATCTGCGCACGATCTGCGCCATGCACGAAGAAGCCTCGGTCGCGATCGCCCACGGCTATGCCAAGATCGAGGGTAAGCCGATGGCGTGTATGATGCATGCATCCGTAGGCCTGCAACATGGTTCGATGGCGGTCTACAACGCTTATGCAGATCGCGTGCCCATATTCCTGTTGACTGGCGCCTGGTTGGATGTAACCAGGCGAGACGGCGAAGTGGCTTGGGCTCTCTCGGCAAACGACGCACCTGCGATGGTGCGCGACTTCACCAAATGGGACGACACGCCTGCGTCCTTGCGACACTTCGCTGAATCTGCCGTACGTGCATATCAGTTTTCGATGACCCCGCCTTATGGCCCGACATTGCTGGCCGTCGATGCTCTCATGCAGGAGGATGAGATCCCCGGTGGCGCGACGCAGGCGCCCCCGATACCGCGCTTGGTGCGGGTCTCGCCGCCAGCCGGCGAGGAGGGGGCCGTAAAGGAAGCAGCTGGCCTGCTCGTCGGCGCCGAGCATCCGGTTATCTACGCTGATCGCTCGGCGCGTACGCCGACGGGATTGAAATTACTTGTTGAACTCGCCGAGTTGCTGCAGGCACCCGTGTGGGACAGCCAAAACCGATTTAATTTTCCTTGGCGGCACCCGCTGAACCAGACGCTCCGACACCGCGCACTGATCAGCCAAGCCGACGTCCTGTTAATGCTGGAGGCTGGCGATCCCTTCGACGTAGTTACCTCGAAGGACAAGGCTAATAATTTGCATCCGGCTTTGAAGGACGGCGCAAAATCAATCAGCATCTCTTCAGTAGGCCTCGCTCCGAAGGGCAATTATCAAGTCGTACAGCGCTATGCGGCAAATATTGATCTGGAGATGGCTGCGGACGCGGAGGCGACACTTCCCTTCCTGATCGAGGAAGTAAAGCGACAGATGTCGGCCGGCCGCAAGTCCACCATCGACGCGCGCGGGCACGCCTTTGCAGAAGCACACCTAAACGAGCTCAACCGCTCTAAGCAAGATGCTGCTTACGCCTGGGATAACAATCCGATCTCCATGCCGCGCCTGTGTCAAGAGCTGTACAACGAAATCAAAAACGATGACTGGTCGTTGGTGTCTGCCTCGGATTTCCAAAGCTATTGGCCGCAGCGATTGTGGAACGCTGATAGGCACCACCAATACATCGGTGGCTGGGGAGCCTACGGGGTGGGCTACTTGGCACCGGCAGGGTTGGGGGCCGCTTTAGCCAATCAAAAATACGGTCGACTGAGCGTCAGCATTGTAGGTGACGGCGATCTGATGATGGGTCCGGGTATTCTCTGGACGGCTGCGCACGAACGGATTCCATTGCTATATATCGTGCATAACAATCGGAGCTATCACCAGGAAGTCTTGCAGATGCAAGTGATCGCCAAGCGACGCCACCGTCGTGTCGATCGCGTGGGCATTGCCTGTAACATCGATTCGCCTGACATAAACTACGCTGCGATGGCGCGAAGTCTTGGTGTCTACAGTGAAGGACCGATTGACAATCCTAACAAGCTCGGACCAGCGCTCAGGCGCGCTATTGCCGTGGTCAAGACAGGCGAACCTGCACTGGTAGACGTCATATCGGAAGGGCGATAGTGAAGCCACCAAAATTGCGAAGGACTTACTCGACCGCATGGCTATGCGTGTCGGCTTTTTATCGGGGGTGGAGCTTCGGGAGCTCAGCATGTCTCGCTTCCGTCCGAAGCCAATGGACGCCAGGTATTCATCTCTGCCGGGCCCGGTTGGCAGTGCTCCTGTGAGCCGCTCGCAATACGACCGGTTCAGGGGCTCCGTCATAGTCGGCGTGAGTAGTTGTGGTCTTGTTCGTTGTCGCTTGACACTGCTGGTGAACCAGATCGAGGCGACCACCTCAAAAGGTGCGCAAAACGTCAGGTCAAAGCTCCCCGCGCTCTCTCTACGATTGGCCAGAATGCGCCGAATGTAGTTGAAGTCCTACGCTTTGATCTTGCGTGACCGGAGTCGGCCAAACGCGGCCGGTCGCAAGGCTAGAGTCTCGGCCTGAAAGCGGTCATTCAAATCTGGAGTGCAGGATGACGGATTATGTTCACGCTCAGTAAGGCAGATGCGCACAGTACTGGTTGCTTTTTAGGTATTCGTCCTTGCATATTCAGGCAGCCGCTTCCGCAGGTAGAGTCGACGCGGCATTCACCGCGCTCGCCGGAAATTTGGCGTGAGGGGTGACTATACATAATTAGCAAATACAGGGACCAGTATTCATGAATCAAAAACCTGCGTCACGTGCCTTGATGGAGCCTCTCCGGCACAGTGGCAGCACGACGCAAGCCCAGGCCAGAAAGTTCAATTTCGTTACGGAAAGGTATGCGCAGATCGGCGAGCCGCTGAACCTGAGGGGGAGATCGCGCGCCTGGTTCGCGGAGATCTTCGAGCGCCAATCGCTGCCCGCGCGCTCGCTGGCGCTGGTGCTTGGGGCCACGCCGTGGATCGCCAGCATGTTGCGCCGCGCGCTGGATCATACGACTCTGGTCGACATCAACCCCGGAATGCTCGACACGGCGCGGGCGGAAATCTCGCCCTCCGACGACGGCGCAGCAGGAACCGTGGAGCTGATCGAGGCCAATTGGCTCGCCCTGCCGGCGCTGCGCGCGCCGATTGCCATCGCGGTCGGTGACAACTCGTTCTCGTTCGTCCGCCATCCGGAGGAGTGGCGGCTGCTGTGTGACGCGCTCGCCGACCGCATGCACCCGGGCGCGACGTTGATGGCGCGCTTCCTCACCCTGCCGCTCGGGCGGCCGACCACGGTCGCCGAGATCATCGAACAATCGCTGGGCGCGTCCGACATCAACTACACGGCGCTGCGCACCGCGATGCTTTTTGCGGGAGCGAGCGACGACACCTTCGAACTGTATCCTGCGCGCGCCGTCGAGATGTTCGACGCGCATCGCGCCGATCTCGCGGCGCTGTTCGAGCGCTGCCCTTGTACGCCGGACAACGATCTCTTCGCCATCGAGCGCTGGCGAGAGTCGCGCGCGGTCTTATACGCCCCGCCGCTCGCGCACGTCCTCGACGCGCTCGGCCGCCGCTTTCGTGTGCGGGACATTCACTTCGGGCCGTTCGACATGGCGGAGTACTTTCCGCTGGTCGTCGCGACGCGCAGGTAGCCATGCGCATGCAGAGGTAGGCATGCTCGGCCAGCGCATGCACCGCCTCGATCGCGCCGACGATTGACGGACCAGCCGAATGGCAGAGATTCGCGATGATGCCCTCGCCGTTACCACCGCGCTTCAGCAGAGCATGGTGTATCAGGGCCTGCGCGCCCGCCGCGCCGGCGTGTACGTGCAGCAGCTCACCATAAGGCTGCACGAGGCACTCGACGTCGCAAAATTCCAGGGCGCCTGGCAAAGACTCATAGCGCGGCACGAGGCGCTCCGAACAACATTTCACCTCGACGGCGACGTGGGGCTCGTGCAACGGGTGCACGCCCATGCCAGTCCCGCATGGATGGAGGAGAGCTGGGAAGGGCTGTCTTCGGAGGAGCAGGAGGCGCGCTGGCGGGCGTTACTGGTCGACGATCGGCGGCTCGGCTTCGATCTGGCCGAGGCGCCGCCGCTGCGCTTTTCGACAATCAGGCTTGGGCCTACCGAGCACCTGTTTCTTTGGACCTACCACCACGCCCTGCTCGACGGCCGCTCCCAGCGCCTGCTCCTCGAGGAGCTGTTCGCGTCCTATGACGGCGGGGGCGGGGCCACGCCCGTTGCTCCTGTCGCTCCGTTCCGCGACCTGCTGGACTGGCTCGAAAAGCGGGACGCGCAGGGTTCGAAGCACTTCTGGCGGGATTTCCTCCACGGCTTCTCCACGCCGACGCCGCTGCCGGTGTTGACGCATATGTCGCCCGCCGACGGCAATGATGGCGACGATCGCGCGATACACGAGGCCGTGCTCTCCGAGGAAGAGACCAGCGCTCTCGTGGCGTTCGCCGCCACGCACGATCTGACGCTGGGGACCTTGCTACAGGCGGCCTGGGCCGCGCTGCTCGGGCGCTACGGGGGCGGCGACGACGTGGTGTTCGGGGCGACCAGGGCCTGCCGGCACACGCCCGTGCCCGGAGTCGCCTCCATGATCGGCCTGCTCATCAACACAGTCCCGATGCGCGTGCGACTCGACCCCGAGCGCGCGGTGCTCGAATGGCTGCGCGAAGTGCGCGCGGCCTGGGTGGCCATTCGCCCGCACGAGCACAGCGCGCTCAACCTCATCCAGGGATGCAGCAAGATCGAGCGGGGCAGCCCGCTGTTCGAGAGCATGTTGATCTTTGAAGATCGCGCGCACGGCGACGTCGCGATCACGCCGGCCGGGGACCGGGCTCACCGAGAGATTAAGCTCCTGGAACGGGGCAACGAGCTCCTGGTCGGTTTGGCGTACGGAGGCAAGCGGCTCCGCCTCAAGGTGTCCGCGGACCGCGCTCGCATCGACGACGCGCTCGTCGGCAGGATGCTTCGTCACTGGAGGACGCTACTGCTCGCTCTCGCTGGGGACCTGGCGCGCCGAGTGGCCGACTTGCCCATCCTCGATGAGCGCGAACGAGCTGATCTGCTCCGCGCGGCAAGCGGCAGCGTCGATGAGCAAGTTGCCATCGTGTGCCTCCATAAGCTCTTTGAAGCCCAGGCGTCGCGCGGGCCGGATCGGATCGCCCTGTACATCGAGGCAGAGAGCATCTCCTATGGTGAACTCGACGCCAGAGCCAACCAGCTCGCGCGCCACCTGCAGGTGATGGGTGTCGGCCCGGAAGTGCGTGTCGCCATCTGCCTCGGCCGGAACGCCCCGCTGCTCGTGGCCGTTCTCGCCGTTCTTAAGGCCGGCGGTGCCTATGTGCCGCTCAACCCGGAAGATCCGCCTGCGCGGCGCGGCTCCATGCTCGCCGAGTCCGGCGCATCGATCCTCATTGGCCGGCGCGCCTCATGGGCAGCGTCGATCGCGCCGGAGGTGCTACGGGTCGACCTTGAGGCCGACGCGACGACGATCGCTACTCAAAGCACCGAGGCGCCACCGTGTCTCGCTGCTCCGCATAACCTCGCTTATGCGATTTACACCTCCGGCTCCACCGGACGACCCAAGCTCGTCGGCGTCGAACATCGAAGCATCGTCAACCTTATTCGGTTCGCCACCGGCACTTTCCTCGGTCCGCGCGAGCTGGCGTTGTCTCCGTTCAGTATCTCGATTTGCTTCGATCCCAGTTTGACCCAGATGTTCTGTCCGTGGACCGTCGGGGGCAGCGTGGTTCTCCTCGAGTCCCTCGGTGCGCTGCCTCGATCGGTACACGCGGGATCGTTTACCGTCGTAGGCGCCACGCCCTCGGTCCTCGCCGTGGTCCTGGAGGACTTCGAACTCCCCGCTTCGGTCCGTGTGGTGATACTCGGCGCCGAAGCCCCGTCCGACGCACTGCTCGATCAACTCGCTCGTTGCCCTTCGCTCGAGAAGGTGATGAACGTGTACGGCCCGACCGAGGCGACCGGCTATTGCAGCATATCTACGCTGTTCGAACGTCGCGCGACTGCTGCGACAGAAGCGCGATCAACGCCGGGCGAGGTCGTTTCGCCGGTGCGCACGGCCGGAGCACGGAACATCGGCCGGCCGATCGCCAACACGCAGATCTACATCCTGGATGCACGCGGTCAACCGGTGCCGATCGGGGTCAGCGGTGAAATTCACGTCGGCGGAGCCGGTGTTGCCCGCGGGTATTTGAATCGAGCGGATCTAACCGCGGAACGATTTGTATCCGATCCGTTTAGCAACGCTGTAAATGCGCGCATGTACAAGACGGGCGATCTGGGCAGGCGGCGATCGGATGGAAGCATTGAATTCCTGGGTCGCAGTGACTTCCAGGTCAAGGTGCGTGGATTTCGAGTCGAGTTGGGCGAGATTGAAGCAAGATTAATCGCTTGCCCGGGGGTGCGCGAGGCAGTGGTGCTGGCGCGAGAAGACCGGCCGGAGGACAAGCGGCTGGTGGCGTATGTGACTGCGGAGCCCGGGTCTGAGCTGTCGGCGGCGCAGCTGCGCAGGGCGGTCTCCAGCATGCTGCCCGACTACATGATCCCGAGCGCCTTCGTGCGGATGCAAGCGCTGCCCCTCACGACTAACGGCAAGCTTGATCGCAAGGGGCTGCCGCTGCCCGATGCCGCGGCCTTCATGGCGCGCGGCTATGAGGCTCCGGAGGGGGAGACCGAGCAGCGCCTGGCGCGCATCTGGGCCGAGCTGCTGCAGGTCGAGCCGGTGGGCCCGGAGGATAATTTCTTCGAGCTCGGCGGGCATTCCCTTACGGCGCTGCGCCTCGTGGCGCGTGTCGGCAGTGTCTTCGGCGTGCAAATCGGTGTGGCAGCGCTGTTCGCGGCGCCCACACTGCGGCAGTTGGCGCGGCGCGTGTCAGAGTCGGAAAAGCCGCCGGAGCCCTGGAAGCTCATCCAACTCCAGCCGCTGGGCGAAAAGACGCCGATCATCGCGATCAATAATGGAATGTCGTATTACAAGCTGTCGCAAAAGATCGGTACGGATCGGAGATTCCTAGCCGTTCAGCTGTTCGATCCCATCAATCCGAAACCGTTGCCCTACCGCAGCCTGGAGCAGGTCGCAGCCGATTACGTGGAGCTCATCCGCGCGGCACAGCCGCACGGCCCTTATATTCTCATGGGGCTTTGTATCGCTGGCCTCATCGCCTACGAAGCCGCGCGCCAGTTGCGGCTGGCCGGAGAGCGTGTCCCCCTGGTGATCATGGCCGACACCTGGTCGCCCAGCTATGACATGCGGGTACCGTTCCCGCACGCCGTTCTATTCGACCTGCGCCGCAGACTCAATATTCACCGGCACACCCTGGCCAGCTTTCGCGCGCTGCGATTCGATGAGTTCGTGGCAACGACGAGGTTCGCGAAGTGGAACAGACTGATTCGCACTTTGGTAGCATTAGGGCTCATCAAGAATCTTGAGGAATTCACTGCACTGACAAACCAGGACATCTGGTTCCTGTTTGATCTGATGCGCGCGCGCGCCGAGTACCAGGCGCCCGCCAGCACCGACGATGTGGTTTTATTGGAGAGCAACGACATTCCGATCAGCCGCTGGTTGGATAAAAACATGGGATGGGGTGATCTGGTCACGGGCCGGCTTTTACATTGCCGGCTGCCGGCTTGGCACCTAACGCTATTTCGCGACGAGTGCTCGATCAGCAGGATCGCCGCCATCCTCCGGCCTCTGTTTGATCAGGTTGATACTTCCGGGGGCATTGGGCATGGTGCGCGATCTGCTAATCGAAAGGACCCGCTCCAAACAAGCTCGCAACAAGGCCCCGCCCGCGCCGGACAGCCAACCTGCACTCCGCAACTATCTGCGCGCCAAGCAACCTCTGTCGGCCGAGGAACTGTTGGTGGATCGAGCGCAATTGCTGACGCTGACGGTGTCTGATATGACGGTTCCTTCCCGAGGTCCGCTGCAGCTGTACAGTAAAACGAGCCGGCTCGCATGATTTGTTTCAATCGCACAGACGATTGGTCGACCGGCAGCTGGCTGCCTCCACAGGTTTGTCTTGAGACTCGTCCCAGCCTGCTTTCCTATTGAACGATTGTTAAGGTGCGTAACGCGTGAAGACAAAATCACGAGAAGCCTTCGCGTGGAAGGGAGCGCGAGTCTTGAGTAGCGCCTCGTCGCCTGGTTTGCCATCTGCGTTGAAGTGCCCGAACCCCCTGGTTCGTAGTCGCAAAGATGATTTTCTAGGTTCTTAATCTTCAACCACTTAGCAAGTCCGCCCTCTCTCGAATCAGGCACCGTTGCGCATGAAACGGCATCAAACGCGACGTTTTCGCTACAGTGCAGATCTTCCGGTTTAGCTTCATGCGAAGACTTTGGGGCGCGTTGCAATATATGCATAAGATACATATAATAGCAACGTGAGCCCGGAGTTCGACCCGAAAAAGAACGAGGCCAACATCGCTAAGCACGGCGTCTCGCTATCCGAGGCAGACGGCGTGCTGCTCGATCCCCTTGCTTTGACGGTCGAAGATGATTCGGCGGACGGAGAGGTTCGATACGTTACGGTCGGTCTGAACTCTGTGGGAACACTGATGGTGGTCGTCTGGGCTGAGCGAGACGATGATGTGCGGCTGATCTCTGCTCGGAAGGCAGAGCCGAAGGAGCGAAGAGCATATGAAGAAGGAATATGACTTTTCCCGCGGCAAGCGCGGTGCCGTGCTAGCGACAGCCGGCAAGACCAGGATCACGATTTATCTGGACGACGTGATACTGGAGAGGTTCAAGGCTGAGTCTGAGCGTACCGGCAAGGGGTATCAGACGCTCATCAACGATGCGTTGGCGAAGCATGTCAACAATGCTGAGCAACCCGTGACAGCCGCTCAGGTGCGAAAAATATTGCGGGAGGAGCTCGCGCAGACCCGGTAATACTTTCTCATAAATGGCGGTGGTTCTACGACTATCGCACACAGGAGTTCTTCAGCGGCCCAAAGCTTCACGCTCCTCACTCACATCCGATGGATCAATCGGTGCCGGGGCCGACTGAGGCGGTCCCTTCAAACTGGCTCCTTCACGAGTAGGGGCTATCAACTCCCTGAACCAACTCTCGACCCTCGGTTGGCAGCTGCCAGCTGCTCTATCCAATTCAGCGTTACGGATGTGATCGGAACCGACCCGCGTAAGTTGGCGCGTCCGGGGAGAATCGGACTCCCGACCCCCTGGTTCGTAGGGTCACTGAAGATACCAGAGCACCTTGTAATTCAACAGCTTAAGTGGCCCNNTTCATGTACGCGTTTTTACTTTCGCCGCCTTCATATTCGAACGTCTCCCCAACGTCCCGAAATTGTATTCCTTTGGATGATACCAGTCGGTTAAATAGACTGATTGCATTAAAAGATACCGAGTGGTATCTTCCGCAACAATGCCCTTCAAGACGGACCGTGACGCTGCTGTTCAGGGTTGCCTTCATTCCATTCGGCACTCAAGGGTCGCGGTGAGATCGTCGCTTTTAAGGACTGTTAAAGCTCCCGAAGTGGTAGGGCAAGTTTAAAGAACAATTTGCGAGGTGAAATCATGACCGGTTTAGCATTGAGCAAGATGAAGACTGCCGCTGACTTGGAATTGGCAGTAGCCCACCTTGTCTTTAAAGTGGCTGATCTCAAGAGCAGTTGCCAATTCTACTCGAATCTCGGCGTTCCTCCATTTTTCACTGACGAAGAGACCGCAATTATTGAACTACGTGGAGGCACTCATCTTATCCTGCTATCAGTTGATTCGCTGGCTGGAGAAGGCATCGCGGAAAGTTTGACAGGACAATTTCATAAGAGATTTTCTGAGCAATNNATAACGATTTATACCAGCCACTCAATTTACTGATGAGCCATTGATTGCTGCGCGGGCGCCCGCGTGATGGGATACCGTTGGGCGCGGTCCTTCGGCCTGCCGTAAAGCCGCCATTGACCACAGACCGCTTCGGGTCAAACCCGCGCATCCGCGGTATCGGCGTAGCTCCCTACGTTTTTCAGTGAGATCTTTTGGGGAAGCTCAGCTAACGCGCTGATCCGGGTGGATTTGGCGCGAGGCGAAACCTGGGTTCGTAGGGGCACTTAGGAAATTTGAGTACTTGGTAATTCAACAGCTTAAGTGGCCCGCCCTCACTCTACGATTCGCCAGAACTCGCGGAGGATCGCTGAAGTCCTACGTTTCGAGGTGAGTGACCGCAATCGACTGCGGACGCTAGTGCATCGAAATTGAAATTCCGAAAGCGGCCGTTCGCAGCAACCTGCGAATGGCACGGACTCACCCGTCCAGCGCTAAGGGTTGAACTCCTTACTTGCTACCTGGCGATGCGGTCGATGCGGGTGTGAGGTCTTGGTTGTGCATGACCGCGATGAGCCAAATGCCGCCAGAGGATGTGAATACTAAATCAAGAAGGCCGGTGCGGACGGGGATTGAAGCGCCNNAGAGAGTGCGCCCGTCATTTCCCAGCGTACGTCGACAACGGCAACATCGGGTTTCAGAAACCGGATGCGTTTCACTTCGGCCGTCAGATGGCTCTGCATAAACATCTTTTGAAATGCCTGGGCGTGGAATTGTTCGATGTTTTCGCGGCCCGAAGCGCCTGCGCCGCGAACATTGGTAAAGTCGGCGTCCGGTGCGAAAGCGGAAGCGAAAAGGTGTGCGTCGTGCGTATTCCATCCGGCGAGGAAGCGGTCCGTGATTGCGGCGTTGATGGCCGCCCTGTCGGCAGGCTGCTCAACGGCCACGCCCGCTCCGGGCGCGGCTGAAATGCCGAGAGTCATTAGTAAAATGACGATCATTGCATTGCGCATCGTGGCAACTCCGGGAAGGAACCGAGAAATAAGGCACCGATCGGGAAGCGGAAAATGCCGTCGCGCTCTCGCTCAAACGGAACCAAATCGCCCCGATCTGTGAATGAAGCTCCGGCGATTGTGCTCTCAAGGCATCATCGTGTCGATTAGCTGTTCTTACCTAATGCGGCCGTTCTCGTCTGGCGGCTCGCTGTCAATACGCGTGAGGGACGAATCGAGACTGCGTCCTGGAACCCCCGTCCAATAATCAATAGACTCCCTCCCCACACGAACATACATGAAGCGTTTTTATGCGAGCGGTAGGNNGTCATCTCGGCGATTCTCGCCGCGTGCGTCACCGTTGGATCAATTGTGGTGCCCGTCGGGAAGGACACATACCAATTGAGCATGACAGGGGTTGATTTTGCGACCCAGGCGAACACAAATATAAAGGCGACCTGAAGCCCGTTTTAGTCCCGTCCGGCGTTAGAGTCCGCGGTTAGTGAAGATACCTTCTCTTGCTCTCTCGCCAAACCTCTTTCGGCAAACTCCTGCGGCGTGAGATCGCCCAGTGAGCTGTGCGGTCGCTCAGTGTTGTATTCGATCCGCCAGGCTTCGATGGCTCGGCGTGCCTGTGCCATCGTGATGAACCAGTGCTCGTTCAGGCATTCGTCGCGGAACTTGCCGTTAAAGGATTCGATGTACGCGTTCTCGTTCGGCTTGCCCGGTCGGATGAAGGACAGTTGCACGTTGACCTGGTAGGCCCAGGCATCGAGCACCTGACCTTCAAACTCCGGGCCGTGATCCACCGTGATTGATCTGGGCAGCCCGCGCGTGTCCGCCAGTCGCTCGAGCACTGCCTTGACGCCGGTGCCGGTGATGGAGGTGTCGACCTCGAGCGCCAAGCGCTCTCGTGTGCAGTCATCCACGATCGCCAGGCAGCGCAGTCGCCGTCCATCGGCGAGGCCGTCTGAGACAAAATCCATCGNNACCAGCTCCGGTTCGCCGCCGTTGGCTTTGGCAGGGGCTTTCGTTCAAACGGCCCGATGCGTTTACGTTTGCGCCGACGTACCGCGAGGCCCGATTCCCGATACAGCCGATAGGTGAGCTTGCGGTTCACGTGCCAACCTTCCCGGCGCAGTAGAACGTGTATGCGTCGATAGCCATATCGCCGCTTCAGCGCGGCGATCTCCTCGATC
>PKWJ01000056.1:0-17980 GCA_003132025.1 Gammaproteobacteria bacterium | reverse complement strand
TGCGGGCTCACCATTTTCGGCCCAGGAGATCCTTCAATGCCGCTTTGTCGAGCTCCGCCTCAGCCAGCAGTCTCTTGAGCTTGGCATTCTCGGCTTCCAGTTCCTTCAGCCCCCTGGCCTCCGACACGGTCATGCCCGCGTACTTGGCCTTCCAGTTATAGAACGTCGGCTCTGAGATCCCGTGCCGCCGGCACAGCTCCTTGGTCTTTGCCCCGGTCTCGGCTTCCTTCAACACCCCAATAATCTGCTCTTCCGTAAATCGCTTCGCCTTCATTTTCCGCTCCCATGAGCGGACTCTACTCCCGTTCCGGACTAAATTCGGGTTTCAGGTCGAAAGCCGATCAAGCAGGTCAGCACGAAGGCTTGGTACGCTGCGCTGGAGCGCGCCGGTATCGAGGACTTNNCTGGGCGAGCTGGCATGTGCAATACGGTACGCCGCTTCACGCTTTGCAGGAACTTGGAGGTTGGGAGAGTTCCGAGATGGTGCGGCGCTACGCGCACTTCTCGGCGGAGCATTTGGCTCCGTATGCGGATCGACTGTGCGCGTTGCGAGTCGTGGAGAATGTGCCTGATGGCACAAATTCGTCACAGCCCGCAATTGATGACCAATGCAGCGACGCTAAGTTGTCGTAATTGGCGCGCCCGGAGAGATTCGAACTCCCGACCCCCTGGTTCGTAGTTTGACGAGGTGTCTTTTGCGCCACATGAGCGAAAATCCGTTTGTTTGTTTTTCAGAGAGTTACTAAACCACTGCCGCCGGGATACTGTTGCATTTATCACCACTGAGCAGCACAAAGCACCACTGAAACCCGCAAAAGTCACGCAACCACATGGCTATTCGGGTCGGCTCGACTATCCAGGTGATCGCGGGACTTCGATGTTGAGCCGGAGGTGGACTCATTCGCGTAGACAGATTGTTTACTCAACCAGGAGGTCGGGACTTTTTCTTTCCGCGCAAATTGTGATTGCCTATCAGACATTTACTAAACCATCGCCTTCGGCACGACCCCATGCACAGCCATGTGGTTGCGGGACTTTGCGGGAATGCGAGATAAAGATGCGGCCTCGACTCCTGAGTGCGACCTCCACCGCCGGTCCGAGGAGTAGGGCAATGAGGCGGTCGTCCGCGGTTCTTGAGCCGTCAGTTTCCAGATTTACCGCATCGACGGCGCAGGTCCCTCGGCCAGGTGCCGCGCACCGTGTAGCTGTGTGAATACTTCACGCTGCCGAACTTTTGTCGTTCGGTCCGCGCGCGGCGCCTCAATATTCCGTCGGCGCTCTCACGAGCATCGGTCCGGTCGGCCACCGCCGCATCAAATTACGAGGACATAATTTGAGCGGCTGCCGGGACAAGCCGGGTTCTGCTTCACGAAGATCGGGCGCATGCAGTCTAGCTTCCTTGCTAGAAGCGAATCGCTCCGAGTCCGTGTCTATGCGGTTGGTATCCGTTCCATGTTTGATCGCTGCGGGCGTAGAGTTCCCCAAGCACCTCCGCCAAAGGTCCTTGGTAACCTGTCGCGGGTGTACCTCGCCGCGGCGTGCCGCACCCGGGGAGGCGGGACGCGCAGACGGACTTCGCTGCAAACCCCGTAACGAAAGCTGCTGCAAAAGATGTGCCCCAGAAGTAGCTCGAACCGCCGAACGTTTGCGCACTTGCGAACGCAGCTCCCGGGATGTTTTGACCGCCCGGCGCCATGACATATCGATCCAATGGCACTTGCGGATAATTTGATGCGGCGGTGCGCTGGCTATAGTCAAATGCGCCGACGGCAATGATGTTGGACAGCGCCGCAGGCAGTGCTAACGAGTTGGCGTTCCCAGACGCTGCGACCAACACGGTGTTGGGCGCACTCTTCATGAACGTCTCGAAGAAATATCTGAGCTGCGGGACATTCGTCGCTTCAGGCGAAGGTGTCCGACCACAGACGGCACAACGCAGCGGTTCGCATCGCACGCTCAAACTCATATTAATCACCTGGCATGGTCCAGCGGCATGCGCGAGGTAAAGCCCGGCGATTACGGAACTAATGGTTCCAGAGTTCTCGAACGTCTTGATAGAGATCAACTCCGCGCCCGGAGCTACTTCGCCGATGATGCGTGCTACTAGGCTACCGTGTCCGGTTCTGTCGGACGGAACCTTGGCTGCGCCGCCAGGGTCGAGCGCGTCGTATTGCGTTCGTCTAACGCCACGGCTCGTGACGAACGATGGATCGATGCCGGAGTCCAGTACCCCGACGACGCACCCTGAGCCGCAATGCGGCGACGCGGGATGAGCCCCAATCGCGGCCAAAGACTGATCAATTACCGTCTGGTCGATCGTAAGAGTGGCATTGGGATCAACGACGTAGTCCGGTGTTGCGGCTCCCACGCGAGGGTGTTCCCTGATGGCAGCCGCGACTTCGTTTTCCGCACCGACCCGCACGCGGCCGACGAATGGTAGACCACGCGCGGCGAGATCTGGCGCCAGGGAAAGGTCGTTGGCTTGCAGGACGTCTTCGATGCGATAGGCGAGCTGGAGTTCCCGCCCATATTTATCGCCAAGCTCTACCATTAGGTCGGCCGAGCCGCTGTCCAACTCGCGGTTCGGGGCGATCAGGATGCGGCCCGGATAGAAGCACTCCATTCAGCTTCCCTGCTTTGGAGTCCATTTAATGGAAATCTTGAAGTTCGCTCCGAGGCTTCCCTTGGAAATGAAGGGCACACTGGCTTCCGCACCGACGTCGACGCCAAATTCCAGGGCGATCTCACTTGGAGCGTTCTGCATGAGGGTCAATTCGGACACCAAGTTTTGCCAGCTCGTCTTGACGACCTGCGCCACCTCGCGGAGCTTCTCGGCGCTCGCGCGAATGAAGTCCTCGGTCGCGCCCTCAGGTACAACCGCGCCTTCGACAGCCCTGATCTGGATCACTACCTCGCCGGAAATATCTGCTCGCTCGTCGCTCATCTGAGTCCCCTAAAGTTTGCTTCGGTTATCGGGACGCCCCAATTTGCAGAACCCCCCAGACCATCCAAACGGGCGACAACCACCTTTCGGCGAACTTTTGTTTGAAACTCGCGGCCGCTAAGGACTTTGAGATTGATCCAGTACGTCTGGTACTTAACTTTATCATGACTTGCCTTTTCGCGGCTCGGAGTTCTCCGAAGCCACGGGACTAGTATGCGGATTTGATTTCATCACCGAGCGATGGCGTCCAACTGTAAGAAGTTACAGTAGGCCGCCCCTCCGATCCGGCGCAAGATCAGCGTTCTGACATTGCATCGCGCAACGCAAGTCGGCGATCGTGGCGCTCATCGCCTGGGGAAATAAAGGCCGACGGGTCTAATCGCGACCGTCATCGAATGACGCCGCACCTTCCTAAGAAGTTGATATCGCAAAGGACTTGCGCAGTGCTACTCCGTGAAAAGGACAAGGTAATGCGCTGGGGACATACCGTGGACGGAATGGTAATCCCGGAAGGGGTTATGTCGAAATTTACGTGGCGCGATCCGATCCTCCGTCAATTTGGCGCAGTTTCACCTACTACGCGCAATTGTAGAGCCGTTTAAGTATGGGGCCGTTGCCATGTCGAACTTGGCCGCCGTGAATTACCGTGCTCTAAACCGCGAATTGTGTCATCTCCTCTCGTATGACATTCCGAAGACGGTCTAGCGGTGCCGGTCGGTTCAGATAGATTTGTACCTGTAAGTTCTTACAGCTTGGCGCCCACAAAAGGACCAGCTAGCCTGTGATGGTGCTCTTCTAGAGTTCATAGGAATAATTCCGTCCCGCAGGCGGATGTCGAATCCAATAACCTGAGAAGAACTGTATGCGTTCGTTCGGACATTGCATGAATTCAATCAATCCATTGCTGCCGCCGGCAATTCACCGCAAGAGTCGTATCGCTGCGCCGAACTGAGCTGATATGCGCATGGGGCAGTTCGGGGAGAGCCACCGTGGATCGATCGCGAAACCGCAAGTTACTAGTCAGTGTCTTCAGCCCGCAGGAAGCACGAGAGGCCGTCCTCGGGGGAGCCCGCATAGTTGACAGCGAAGACCCGAGAAGCGCGCTGGGGAACATCAAGCCGCAGCGCATTATGGACATCAGCGACGCGGTTCTCGCGTCCAAGCGTGATCTCGAGGTGCAACTCAGTACGAATATCGGCGAAGACCAGCTTCTATATCGCAGAAGCGAGAACGGTCAGGCGATTCAGAAATCCCCGTATGAAATCGCGGGCAAGGCGTCGCAGGCTGCTCTTGGCGTAGCAAATGCCATGGGCGTTCGTGTTCACCCATCCAACCTCATAAAAGTCGGTGTTGACGGCATGCCCGTCGAGCTTGTGTCGGAAGTGCTTACAGAAGTAGCGCTGACGCTTAAGCGGACGGAGGAATTCAGCCACTGCCAGATGATGGGCGTCCTGTTTGGTCAAAATCTTCAACTCTGGAATGAGCGCAAGTCCAATGAAGCGGTGCGGCGAAGCTTGGTTGAACTCCGTGAGTTCCATCCATCGTCCAGGGACACGCCGGGTGCATTTGATCTGTCTGGCGATAACGGTAAGTGGGTAATTGGTACGGTCCGTGACTCAGCGGGGACTATTCTGTTCCAGCCCGGTGACACTGTCGATCTATACGCATTACATGCAAAAGGTGTGTTGCCCGATGATGCCAGCTCCGCCTGGGTCTCCCTGAACGAACTGTTTCCGCATTCGACGTACTATCCAACGGCGGCCAAGGGTCCCCGTACAAACAAGGGAGTCATCAAGTTGATGGTGGACGCAGCCGCTGGAGCCGGCGCGACATCCATGATGATCGATACTCAGATCCAGACTAAAGTCGCGAATATCTGTCTGGTTGATACAGCCTCGTCGCCCGAATTCGTCGATCTGAACCAGTACGATGTCGGAACCGGAGGGCTGCCAACAAAGGGAATACTGACGCTTGACGAGCTACGCTACTATGTGGAATACGCTCATTTCAGCGGCATCGAGGCGAATGTTGCGGGCTCGCTGCAGAGCTTTCAGGCACAGCAACTTTGGGTACTCATTCCAGAACTGGATCAGGTTTCCACCCGCGGCGGTAGTTCTGCCGTTCAAATCGATCCGACGACCGGTGGAGCAGGGGGCGAGGACACGCGGCAGCAGCGGATCATCAAGCGAAATCTGGTGACCGGCCTCATTCCGCCAGAGCAGGGAGGGACTCTCAATCTTCCGGCCGCACTGCGCGCCCATGCTGCCGCAGTTGCCGACGTCACGCGCCTAATCGACATGATTGGCCGCAAACGCGTTGAGCAGGGGCTACCGGCTTTGAGGGCCTACTGGACAGACAAGTTCGGAGCCTTGGAGGCAATTCAATGATAGAGCCCCTCAAAAATCGTCCGCCCTCATCGGTGCCCCTTGTAGACGCCGATGTTCGTCTCGATAACTTTAATTGGACGAAGGGGCTTCAATCGGAGTCAGATTGGATCTGGAGCGGCAATCTCACGCCAACTGCGTTCCCTAATAATCTGGCCCGCTACTTCCTGCAGGTTCCAGGTATCTTCGAGCAACAGTTAAATTATTCGACCACATTGATTTTTGACGAACCGTCGTTCCGTAACGGCGTCCAGGTCTCCGGATACCTTCCGCGCGTCGCTCGAGAACTGGTAATAAGCTACATCGCACAGCTGCGTCGTTCGCAGTACTCCATGACCCATCATGCGGTGCTGGGTACCCTGACTGCTCGCAAACATAATCTGAGCGACGCGGATATTGCGAATAAATGGGGTCATCTTCTCGAAATGGACGCAAGCGCGGCGATGTATTCGCGCTTGGAGCTGGCAGCGCTTAGGTTTGCGCGCTGTTTTGCGACCGATCCGAAGACATACACGGCCACGGAGTACGAGGAGCTTCGTAGCGCCCTAGCGGAACACAACGCGAGTGTGTACTGGGAGGAGGCGGGGTGGCTAAGGCAGGTAAGGGCCGGGCGTGCTGCGCTTTCAGTGGCACTCGCGTCAGGGAGGAGCGCTGAGGACGCGCGTGTGGCCGCTAGAGCTGCTGCAGACAGTGCAGCGCACATCGTGTCCGATGCGGAAAACGAACAGAAGATAAATTCCCAGGTGGTTGAACTTGCATTCATCGCACTGCAGTTCGTTGCGCTAACAGGGGTCTTTTCGTCACTTAATATACCCGACGAGGACTTTCTTAGAGGGGTCTTCGATCAGGTCGTGCCGAAGCCCGTTCGCGAAGTTGTCGAAGGAATTCTTTCTGGCACGACCGCGGGGATGCCGGACCTTATCCCGGCACGTGTCGAATTGCCCTCGAAAGAGATTGTGGCCGGTCAGGTTCATGTGGATCCGGCGCAACCTCGCGGCAGAAGAATACCTTTGGTGTCATGGGAGAAGGAGCCTGCTCAAGGGACGCGAGACAAGGGACTGGCACTCGGTGGCATACATGTTGGGGTCTATGGCTGGTCGTTCGGAGCATATTTCCCGGGTAGCCTCACATACGCGCTGATGCATCACGGCGAACTGGCACGTTTCGAGGCACCATACTCTCTTCCATTGCTTTTCAATGAGGACGAATGGCGCAATGGAACGCAGACAGCGGGCTACAATCGTCCGCCACTCAAGGAGCTCCTAATCCAGAAGGTGTACCATCTCAACCGATCTCGCTATGGGTTGGAACATCATACGATGTTCTTCTTCAACGCCATATTGCAGTCGTACGGCGTGGGCAGCTTCAGATTGCCCGGTTTGACCGATGAGCAGCATAGCGCGGGCCTACGCAAAGCCGTAGCCACTGCCGAGGGGATGATTCTTCATATCGATGCACCCCGTCTCGCACCCGCAAGAACGTATTCAGACCTGCAATTGGCACTTCTGGACTGGGTTGAGGCATTCGTGACTGCCCCGCACACAGCGTACCGCTGTGAACAGGCGCTGCGCAGCGCTTTAAACGACGAAAACGGCGAAGAACTTGCTGCGGGTGTCCGGCATCTCGATCTTTCAGGTCTTAACAATGTGGGCGCTGCAATCAAGCGACTGGTTGATCACCAGATTGCGGAGCTCGCAATGATGGCGGGACACATGGACGGGCTCGGCAGATTGCTGACCATTCTTCAGTTGGAATCGGAGCTCCCAGTAAACATTGTTCAGCCGACTGTCGGCGCGAATAACTCTCTCGAGCTTCAGCTCACGGGGGCGATGAACAATCGCCCGGGATTATTCGACGCGTTGCGGTTCAGCTTCGTCCCGGATAGCGTGCTCACATGCAATGAGTTGTTGGCGAATCCGGAGTTGAATCGGCGCGTACGGGACGCTTTGGGAAAAGCTCCTGGCTCCTCGTTGCGGATCGGTTCGGAAACCGCCCTTGAGACGGCAGAGTTTTAGATGGTAGGCCGTCCTATATTGGCCCGGTACCTAGAGTGCTTTGCCACGCCGTGTCTCCGGCGACAAGTCCCTTTTGACGCGGAAGTGGCTAGCGCCGTCTGGCTTCACTGCCCGGGGTGACTGTTGAGCACATCGTTATCCACGGTTGGTTGGATTCTAGTGCGTCTCAGTGTTGCGTACGTCTTTCTGTATGCGGCATGGCAAAACACGAAAGACGCAGCGGCACGTGAATGGACCGTCGGTCAGACGGCACTTCTACTTGACTTTGTATCTGAGGCGCAGCGGCGCCTGGCCTCGGTGATATGTGCGATTGCCGGCATGATCATGATGTATGGCGGTGGTATCTCAATACTGATCGGCCTAGAAGGTCGGGTCGGCGCCTGCGCTCTTATGATTTTCAGCGCGATGGGTATGGCGATACACCGAGCCAACCGCCAGCTCGCTCTGCAAAGTGCAGCGGCCATCGGCCTCGAAGCGCCAAATGTGAAGGATAAGGCCGAGGCACTAGGTTGGTCAGCCTATGGAGGCCATCTTGCCGCAGGACTAAAAAATATCTCATTGATCGGTATAAATGCGCTGTTTCTATTATATCTAAGCGACTCCGGCGGTGGGCCGTGGGCAAAGCCATGGGCCCTTTCGGACGTTGTAGGAGTGTGGCTCTGGCATTGGTCTCGATGACAGTTCTTGCGCAAACGGAGAGACAACCTATGGCAGACCCACAGCCGATGCCCAGCATCACTGCCGCCCCGGCTTATAAGGGAGATCGAAGCCAGCTCACTGCGAGAACTACTTACGATTTCTCAGACTACGGTTTTGTAATTCCCTGGATAGTTTCGGAGGCCTTCGAAATCGTTCCCGTAAACGTAGACGACCAACAGGCGTTTATTTTCATGTTCCCACGCGAAGATATTGCCGAAGAACGGTACTCACTCTTTAACCTGCATGCGTTTCTAAAGTTCACCGGTACCGTCGAGGAGTTTGCGCACAGTCGAGGCCAAAGCGTCGCAACGATTGAGCTGTCACCCTCTCGAGCCTACGGGGTGGAAGCGATGACCTATAAGCGTCAGATTGCCATGTCCAATCTGTTTAAGGGTGCCGAACAGGTCATCACCTTCATCGGGGGCCGCCCGGATCTCCTTGTCAGTGACAGTCACACCTATTTCACTCATCGCCATAATCACTACTACTCCGGCATGATTCACATGCCTGGGAATGACGAGCGGTACGACGCTTTGCGCAGCATTCTGTTTGCGAATATTAGGCTTGTCTAGGCGGAGAATGAGCCGTGCCGAAAGCGAACGACGGGACTTGGACCGGCATAACGCAGGTAGAAGCGGTGGGGACGCAGAGAGGTGAGCCCGTCCCAGGATTTCCCCTGCAATTCGAGTGGCATACAGGTCCGTGGATGGACATCTTCGATTTGCAACTAGCTCTTATCAAACAAGACGTACGTCGCGCCCGCGCTGAGGACAGACTCACTGTATATCTGAGCTGCCCGATAAGCGCCCGCGGCGGAGGTTATAGTGGAACTAATGTTGATATCGCGAGATTCACCGAGCGCGCGCTACTCCAGCGTTGGGGTGAAGGGTTCTGGATTCTGAATCCAGCGCAATATCAACTGGAATCCAAAGCCGGTAGCGGGCTCATGGAAGAGCATGCAAAGCGACTGCACATAGATCTCAACCAGTTGCGAACCATGTCAAGTCCAACTGGCGGTGACTATTTGCGGATGTGGACCAAGGCGCTGGTTGAAAATGATGCTGCCTACGGTTTTGAAACCGATGACCCGAATTTGCGGAATACTGGACAGCATTTCGACGCATTCTACTTTCTCGGACCCAGAGACGTGCAAGCGTTCTTCGTGCAACTAGGCGTCTCTCTGACGGCTGGGATCGAGAACTACTTTTCGCGCCGCGAGGCCACGGATGCCGATTTTCGCGACAGCTTTGCGATTCCGGGACTGAATTGGGGCGCAGTGCCCACAGCAGGAACGGCGCAAGCGTCTCTTCGTGACCGGTGGGAGCGCGTGCGAATCGAGTTCTTTCGATACTACGGCTTGCGCGCGAGCGGGAATTTCAGCCTCGGCAGTCACGACGAGTGGAACATATACTGCCAGATTAACCTACTGCGCCGCACTAGGACGGCTAAGCCCGGTCAGCTTGATGGGGATGTCAGCATACAGTTAGCAGGCTACTTTGACGGCGGGCAGCTTGATCCAGCGTCTACTGAGGCAGGCGTGTCGCGGGGCTATGCTCTCTAGATCGAGCGCGTTGTCTGCGCGCTTTATTTGCGCAATGAACTACTACTAACGATGCGACGGTTATTGACGAGTACTACACAGAGGGGCCTTCCAGGAGCTAAAAGGTACGTGAAATCCCAATCGGGCGTCTAACCGCGACAGTCGCTAAGGAACTAGGGGCCACATGTTCCCTCGTATCCGGCGCTGACTGTTCCCTCCAACTCTCCAGGCGACACCTGGCGCCCGTCAAAGAGGGCCACTATCTGTCCCGCGACGCCGACCTTGATATCCTTACGACGTGCCCTGTTGATCAGTCCAAGCATGTTCCACTCATCGTGAGATCCCCGACTGGCATCAGCGGACGCTCGGAACGCGTAATACTTTAGAAATTCAATCTTCTTATCTCCTGAAAGGCCGCGCTCGTCTGCCAATTGCCGAAGCCTCACAATGCTGGTGTCATCAGTAACTCGCAACGCCCTCCAAAAATCAGACCGCCCGACGAAGTAAAAAAGGTCGAAGTCCCGTCCCTCTCCATCGTCGCCGGCCAGAACCTGTGTCCACATGTACATGTATTCCTGCCCGCCGGCGCTCTTGCCATTCACATCTGGCAGAGTTGCCTCCTGCGTCGCTGGCGACAACATCCAAAGGGCTCCAGCATAGGTCTTCTCCAGGTGCCGTTTCACGTCGGTGCTGACACCCTTGTTTATTTGAGTGTCACCGCCGCCGGCAGGGCTAATCGGAACACTAATGTAACCTACCAACTTTCCTTCGCGCCGGGCATCCGCAACCATCGCCCTCAAGGATGCCACGTTAGTTGAAATTTCGGGGACAAAGGCTGGGTCGATGCAATAAGTTGTCCCGACCACTGTCTTTACCGTGGAGTTGGCCCAGCACAGCTGCGAGCCTAATACTATGACCAGGGTCGAAAGCGCAATGTGGCGAAGACGCTCTATGTCTGGGAGATCGTAAGATTTGTCACTCATAGTTCTGCTCCAGCAGTTCTAATTGGCAACACGAGCGGATAAATGGGCGCAATAGGGGCCTTAGGTAAAGCCTGATTTCGCAGAAGTCCGCAACGAATGAGCGTAGATAGACGTCTCGTGGCCCAACTGCGTCGCCGCGTCGTGACCTATGTGAGATCATCTAACGGCGACCAGTCTTGCGCCCAGTTTTGGCCTTCCTGGTCTTTTGCAGAGCTGCCCTCGCGGGCCTGTCTCCTGTGTACGTCGCGACAAGTTGATCGACGTACTTGGAATACTGTGAGACAAGTACCGGATCACGTAGCGTCAAGAGGTTTTCAGCATTATGCGTTGCATTCTGGGAAAAGTTGAAACTCCCCGTAACCGCCAGCTTACCGTCGACGGCCGCGAGCTTATTGTGCATGAAGTTGTGTGGTCCGCTCGGAGTGTAAGGAATTGACCATTTTGGAACAAGCTTCGTTTTGATCTTGGCCCATTGCGTTGCCTTGCCGGCGCTCTTTCCCCCTTTCGCCCAGTCTGCAAGTACGACCTTCATCTCCGGTCCGTCATAAACGCCAGAGAGCGTCACGCCTCTGTCAATGGCGTCGATCAGGGCACCCAGAATTGCGCCAGAGGAAATAACCATTGATGCGATGCGCACGCTCTTCTGTGCACCCGCAATCGCCCCAGCAATTTCTTTTTCAACCGTGCTTCCATCGCCGGGAGAGAACGCCACATCGAGCTCAAAACCGCCGACGTTAGCGTTACCCAAGTCATTCTTTCCGGTGCCAGCGATTCGACCCGTGCTCCAGAGATCCCCAAAGTCAGTCTCGTAGCACGTCGCAATCTCAGGTGACGTGAGCTGTACAACGTTATTGTCCTGGACACTCCACGCGTCCGTGGTGAAGTTTGCGGAACCCGTCCATACCGATTCCCCGTCCCGAACCATATATTTGCTATGCATTAAGTGCCCACCACCCTCGATGGGTTCTTTTTTTACGCCGCGCGGGAGCGACCCGACGTCGATGCCCTTGATCGCCTTTACGGCGATCTTTGGGTTAAAGTTATTGAAATCGCTCGCCTTGGTCCCCGGAGACGGATCGCCGCCATCCTTATTGGTATTTTTATTTGGGGGCTGTTGAAAATAGGCGACCCGAACGTCAAGACCACGCGCAGCGAGCGCGTTAAGGGCTCCGATCACTACTGTCCCTTGTCCCGGATCCAGTCGGAAGTCGTAGATAGCAATATGCAGGGACCTCTGTGTCTTGCCCACAAAGTCAGCGAATAGAGTTGCGATTTGACCTGCTTGCTTCGCAATCGTTACAGCATCGCCTACCTCGCATCCGATCCATGTATTGACGCTTACGGGTACTTCCATGATCCTCCCCTTAACATGCGCATATTCGAGCGTACTTGAACGGCGAGAGACATATCTCCTCAAGTAACTCTAACGGCGTAAGAAGTCGACTCACCTTCGTCTTCATTTGTCGCCATTACTTTACGTACGCCGGCCATTTCGTTCGATTTCGGCCCAACTACGTCGCAAGTAGCGAACTTAATATGAACCACCGCGCGCCCGCCTATCTTGGGTGGATACCCTGACCGGAGGGCAACCGAGCGCTCGCGAGCCGCAGCACGAGGCTGAGGGCTTGCGAGAGCGGTCGCAGGCGCCGCCTCATGGCCTGGAACGCTTTCTCGGTGGCGGGCCTTTAGAGTAAGCAGTGACTTTTGGGTTCGATGAGGCAAGGTCGGGCCACGCTAGTGCAGGATTGCTCTATTTTGGAAAAGGCGAGGGAACTTGGCTAGGGCCATATTGCGTTGAGCAATTGGGCAAGTCTGGCGCCGGCTTTGGTGATCTGTGCGGTTTGGATGCCTTCTTGAGTTTTCCAATACGCTTGTCGGTCGGCAAAAGCGACTATCCAGTGGCCGTGTCCGTCGCTCGAATATGTTGTTCCAGCGAAGGCTGTCCGTGCTACCAATATTGTCTCGGAGGCCCATGCAGCGGCCCAATTATCCGGGGGTCCTGCGGACGTCGGGATAGCGGCCGCCGCGTGTGTGATGCATGGATCCGCCGTTCGCCCGAGATAGGCGGGAATTTGATCCCATTCAAAATGGAGACTGGCGTATTGATCGTGAATGAAATTTCCGCCCGCCGTGTTGGTACTTGGGTTAACAGGGGGTGCGGCGTCCGGATTGATTACATTTCCGTTGGGGTCCAAATAGATCGTGCCGACGTGCAAGGGCTGATGTATATCGCCCACAAAATNNTCCTTTATTGAAAACGGGGCGGGAACGGGCTTCCCTTCAAGAAGGAAGAGTGCGGCCTTGATTGCGCTGACGATATCGTGGTCACTGGTTCCGGCATATGCTCGATCGTAGTGGTCATGGGAAACGTCTACGTCGTCAAAATGATAGGCCTCGTCGCACCCGTGAGCAGTTTGATAGAAGCAATTGCTCCAGTTTCGAGCCACATAGTCTTCCATTCGTGCGGTCTCCGCCGGTGTTTGAAAGGACCTGCAGGGAACCGTGTACTCCGGGTGACTAGAATCAGGCGCGTATTTGAATGTACCGTCAGAGTTGCGAATCACACTGCGCACACAATCAGCCCAGGGTGCGGCAATGCGTAATTCGTAGCCCAAAATATGCGCAACCTGCAGACGCGCGTTAGAGTCAAGCAACTGGTCAGCGATGGATCCAATCAATTCATGCCCTTCGTGGCCCCAACCGAAAGCAGCCGCATTGATAGCTAACGCTAGTAGGCCAACAGTCGAGATCCATAGATTACGGTGACTCATAAAATCGCTTTTTATAAACTTATTCGGCGATGCGTTGACCTTGCTCGCCGACAACATGCGCCAACGGTGCCGAAAATGCTCAATTCTCGTGGGCTAACAGGAACCTCCGTCCAATCAATACCTTTACAGAACCTGGGCTTTAGAGTTCTCGATATTCCCTACCCTATGCTATTGCACCAAAATCAAATGGCACTCCCCATCGGGAATGAAGAAGGCGTTGCTGGCTCATAAACCCTCTATGTCTTATTCGAACTGCCCCATCTTTAGTGCCAAGGCTAGGTTCGTAACGCCCGACTCGCAAAGGGGTGGATTTCCGAATGCTGCAGTGCGATCGATGTGCCCCATGCATGTGACACTATGGAAGGCGCAAAACTATGGCTGCTCGATCTCCTTACGAATCCTCGCCCGGATCTTGTATTAAGTCCTTCAGCTGAGCGCCAGGTAGTAGATAGGAGAAATATCTGGAGCGCGCAACTGTAATAGTTAGCAGGTATGACTGTGGGCACATCACTGTGCTCGGCCGCCGCTCGTTCTCAGATCGCGTGGAAGGAATGACACCGGGTGCTGGAGCACATTCGAACTCGAGGCCGGCAAGTCGTCGTGCTCGTCCCTTCCTACTTCCGGTCCGTCAACCTGTCAATCTTTACAGGTTGTGGAGCAAGATCGCGCGGGCTTAGATGGGCGCCATCTGGCAATACGGCGTGGAGCAGAAGTGCCCTCAGACCGACCACGCAATTATGGCCTAGCGCGCGGGCACACTACATACGCAACCGTAGACAAGACGAAAGAATACGGAGTGCACGGCCGACCGGCACATACCTATGACGAGCCTATCGCGCCCGTCGCCGGTCAGCTGCTATGTGGTATTAGCGCGATCACGGCGAGGGTAGGCCAAGTAGTGTCGTCGCGAATACAGGCGGAGCGTCGATCAAGTGACGATATCGCTTGTGACGTCGCAAGGCTTTCGGTCATTCGGTTCAGCTATGCAGGGAAAGACAAATGGCAGACGCAAAAGCACAGAAATCACTGTCCGAGCTGATAAATATTTGGGTGCAGACTGTTGGCATCTGTTTTGCCGGCGCATGGGGCGCGTATACGTTTATCTACAAGGAGATTGTGGTTCCTGCAGGTGCCCCAACGAACACGTCGGTTAGCTTGGAAATTCGAAAGGACGTAAATGCGGATACCAATGCTCCAAAGGAAATGGGGCTCGCATTGTCGATGTCTGCGTCGGCAACAAATCCAAGCACGCGCACGGTGGACCTTTTTCATAGTATCTGGTTAATCTATGGGTATCGGCTAAAAGCCAATGACAAACTTAGTAAAGATGCTATCGAGAAGGTTCTCAATGCAGACACGCTTAGAACGGTTTCTCGGTTTACTGCGGGACAGGAGATGGTTCTAATTGCGACCGGCCGACTCTTTGACGATAGAGAGCTGGAACCCAGCGAAAAGATTTCGCGACGGGAAGTCCTGTACATTCCAAAGGGAAGATTTGACGTTGTTGAATTCGTCGCTCTAATCCCCACTGCGACTAATGGTGAAGGAATGCAATTAACTTGGACCTTTGACAAAAACGATACCTGCGATATCACGGATGTGTGCAACGGCGATGTCATGCCGATAATCTATGGCCCACCAGAGAAGAGCAGGGGCGAGCCAGTGCTCGCATCCGATAAGCTAAAAAATGACAGGGGAGTTGAGATTGCTGTTGCACGAGTAAGAATTCCGCTTGTCGTTGGAAACTAACCGTTGAGCGAGGGGGATGTATGTCGCGACCATCGAGCCAGGCGGATCTCTCAAAGTACCAGGTGGCCGACAACGCATTCGCCCATCTGTCCGTGACAGATCTCGTCGCAGCGCGGGCCCTTTATCACGAATTCCTGATGCGACATCCGAATGTGGTCGCCACGGCTGTCGCCCGCTACCGCATTCGCAGCGGCGATAGCTGGCCGAACGATGCTCGCAAGCATCATGGAACCGGAGTCCGTAGGCTCGACAATTCCGAGGTGCGACCGTACTCCTGGCCCTGCATCCTGGTGCTTGTCGACGAATGGCAAGACCCCGCCAAGTTCGCGAGCCATCCCTCGGATTTGGTGCCGAAGACTCTTTTCCTCCCTGACGGGCGGGCTGTCCCGGTCTGCGTCGTCGAGGCGCCCAGAGAGATCACGACCCCGACGGACGCGCGCGACATAGTATTTCCGGTAAACAACATCGGCCCGGGCAATCCCATCGTAGCTGAAGTACAGGGTCGCCCATACGCTGCAACTATCGCCTGCCTGGTGAGTGACGGTCACCGCGTCTACGGGCTGACCAATCGCCACGTCACCGGCGACCCAGGAGAGACGGTGTACGCGCGCGTCGCGGGCAACAGCGAGCCGATCGGGGTTAGTGCGGATAAGCAGCTCACGCGGATGCCGCTCGCGGCGCTTTACCCCAACCTCGAGGCGAAGGACACGTTCGTGAACCTGGACGTAGGTCTCATAGACCTGGACGACCTCTCGCGCTGGACCACGGATGTGCAAGGGATCGGAATCGTCGGTCCCACGGCGGACTTCTCCGGGAGCAACCTCTCACTCTCCCTCATCGGCTGTCACGTTCGGGGTGTCGGCGCGGCAAGCGGTGACATGCTGGGCGAGATCCAAGGACTCTTTTACCGGTACAAGACGGGCGGCGGATTCGAGTACGTGTCGGACCTCTTCATCGGGCCTCGGGCAGCGCATTCGACGAAGGGTGGACAGTCGGCATCAGCCGCACCGATCCCATTTCAGACGCTCCCCGGGGATTCCGGCACCCTTTGGATGCTCGAGCCCGTCGGGAACGACGGCCACCAAGGTCCGGTACCGGCGGAGCAGTACCTTCCGCTGGCGATGCAATGGGGCCGTAACATGCTCTACTCCGCCGATCGCGCACCCCCTCAGAGCTTTGCGCTGGCTACGCTCCTGTCCCGAGTCTGTGCGCTCCTCGAGGTCGACCCGGTTCGCGCCTGGAATCTCGATCAGCCTGACACCTGGGGGTCCATCGGACACTTCTCGATCGCGGCGCGCACTCAGGTCGCGCTCTCCAATCGCTTCAAGACGCTCGTCACACTCATGAAGAACAACGCCGAGATCATCAGCCACGACGACGCGGCGATCCTCAAGGGTGATTTCAGCGGCATGGGAAGTGACGACTTCGTACCGATGGCCGACGTTCCGGATTTCTTTTGGAAGCCCAGAATCGGCAAGCAGGGGCACACGCGGCAACTGGAGGGCCCGAATCACTTTGCGGACATGGATCAAGAGAACCCAGACGGTAAGACGCTACTGGACCTCACGGAGGAGGACGACTTCATCGATCCTGACAAGTGGCAGGACTTCTACAACAGCGTCACCGACACACTCACGGGGGAGCCCATCAAGCCGGTACACCGTGGACTGCTCCCCTTTAGAGTCTGGCAGCTCTTTGACCAAATGGTCGAGTTCGCCAGCAAAGGTGAGGCAGAAAACTTCGTATGCGCCGCGGGGGTGCTGACGCACTATGTCGGAGATGCGTGCCAGCCCCTGCACATCTCCTACCTGCATGACGGGGACCCCAACCGACCGGTGAAGCACACCTTTCAGCGCGGCAAGAAAGCCGGGACATCCGAGGAACGCCCGATGGGCCAGGGCGTGCACTCGGCGTACGAGGACGCGATGGTGCATGACCACCGCAAACAGATTCTCGATGGGCTCCTGAAGACACCCAAAGCCGAGGAAAAAGAATGGGCCAGCAGCGGCTTTGAGGCCGCGAAGGCGACCATCGAGCTCATGCGCAATACATTTCGGGCCATTGCGCCGCCGAAGCTCGTTCAGGCGTATATCAATGTAGGCACAGGCGGCAAGGCGAGCTCCGATGCACTCTGGAAGGCATTTGGCACGGCCACCATCAAAGTTATGCAGGGTGGTGCTCACCTCCTCGCCGTGCTGTGGGAGAGTGCGTGGAATCAAGGGGCCGGGGAGAGGAACGTACGATCGACTGGGGCGCTCACGCAGAAAGCGGCCATGGCGATTGTTGCCGACGAGGATTTCTGCCCGTCGATGAGCGTCGATGCGATCGGCTCGATCCTGAAGAGGCCTGCGGGTTCAGTTTCCGCCGCGACCCCCGGTCCGGCGCGGAGGAAGAAGTAGTGAATTCGAGAGTTCTCTATCGTCATTCTCGGCACGCCCGGCGACGCGCGATGTGCAGTTGAATGGGCAACTCTGGGACCTGGTCACGGAGGCACTGGCCGCATGTCCTGAGTTTCGGCGCGGGGGCGTGTTAGCCGGTGGCGCTCTCCCTNNCGCCGGGGACGGTAGTCGGCGCCGAGCGCCGCGGCCGTATCGTGCGCTGCCAGCTATCCGTGTCCTTTCCTTCGATGGCCTTACGACCCTGGCTCTAATGCTGGGGGGCGTAGTCGGCTCTCACGACCTCCTGGGCTCACCAATCCAGGCGCCATTTTGCAGAGTGGCGATCGTTAAAGTCGTGAGGGTTTCGCTGCATTTTGAGTGATATGCAGGAAAGCCTGGCGGCTGCTTTTTGGTACAACGTTGCTCACGATGAGCGACGGCACACAACTCAAGGCTTGGGTTACCCGCGAAACGAAGGGCCGTTTCTCGGCGGTCGCGCGTCACCAGGGGCTGTCGG
>PKWJ01000052.1 GCA_003132025.1 Gammaproteobacteria bacterium | reverse complement strand
TCGCTTTCGTCGGCCTCGACCACCATCCAGTCGCCGGCCCCGAGCCGCGCATTGGTCCCGTAGGCGTTGATGATGCCGCCGTTGATGACCGTCGGGTCAAGCCCGGCGGCGTCGAGCAGCGTCGCCACCAGCGACGTCGTCGTCGTCTTGCCATGCGTGCCGGAAACAGCCACGCATTGCTTGAGCCGCATCAGCTCGGCGAGCATCTCAGCCCGCCGCACGACCGGAATGCGCCGCGCGCGCGCCGCGACGACCTCGGGATTGTCGCGCTTGACGGCTGAGGAGACCACAACCACCGCGGCTTGGCCGAGATTCGCCTTATCGTGGCCGATCGCGACCGTCGCGCCCTTCTCGCGCAGGCGCTTGACGCTGGCGTTGTCGGAGAGGTCCGAGCCTTGGACCTTGTGGCCGAGGTTGATGAGCACTTCCGCAATGCCCGACATGCCGATGCCGCCGATGCCGACGAAATGGATGGTGTCGATGCGACGCATGCGCGCGCGCGCCACGCCGGGCGGATCCGGCCGCCAGTTCAAGCCACACCCCCGACGGCGGCGTCGCGCGCCAGTTCGACGCAGGCGTCGGCCAGATCCTGCGCCGCGTGTGGCTTGGCCAGCGCGCGCGCGCGCTCGGCCATCGCCAGCAGCCGGCCACGGCCGTTGCACAGCTGCAGCAGTTCCGCCGCCAGCCGCTCACTCGACAGGTCGCGCTCGGCGATCATCACCGCGGCGCCGTCGTCCACCAGAATCGCCGCGTTGCGCGTCTGGTGATCGTCGGTCGCCGCCGCGAACGGCACCAGAATTGCGCCCACGCCGGCGGCCGCCAGCTCGGACACGGTCAACGCGCCGGCCCGACAGATCACCAGATCGGCCCAGCCGTACGCTGCCGCCATGTCCTCGATGAACGGCTGCAAGCGCGCGCTCATGCCGGCTTCGGCGTAGTTGCGCTTCGCCGCCTCGATCCAGCGCTCCCCGGACTGATGCTGCACATCGAACGGCTGGCTCTGCGCCGCGCGCGCCAGCGCGAACGGCACCATCGCGTTGAGGCGCGTCGCGCCCTGGCTGCCGCCCACCACCAGCAGCCGGGTCGGGCCATGGCGCTGCGCGAAGCGCTGTGACGGCGGTGGCAGCTCGGCGATTTCACGCCGCACCGGATTACCCACCACCTGCGCATGCAGCTGCGGCGCGAAGCTGCCGGGAAAGGCGGTCAGTACGCGGCGCGCCAGCCGTGCCAGGCAGCGGTTGGTAAAGCCTGCGATCGCATTCTGTTCGTGAATCAGCAGCGGCCGGCGCAGCAGCCAGGCCGCCAGTCCCCCCGGTCCGGTGACAAAGCCGCCCAGACCGACCACCAGCGTTGGCCGCCGGCGACGTACCACCGCCAGCGCCTGCAGCAGCGCGCGCGCCAGTTTCAGCGGCGCGGTCAACCACACCGTGGCACCCTTGCCGCGCAAGCCACCGACCGACAACCACTCGATGGCAATGTGTTCTGCGGGCACCAGGCGCGCTTCCAGTCCGCGCCGCGTACCGAGCCACACCACCTGCCAGGAGCGCGCGCGCAGCTCGCGCGCCAGTGCCAGCGCCGGAAACACATGGCCGCCGGTGCCGCCTGCCATGATCAGCGCCAGCGGCGCGCTCAGTGGCGTGGCCAGCGGCGGCTTCACGGCGGCGGTGGAACTGGCGGGCGCGTTCATGCGCGCTCCACCCGCGACGAACGCCGGCTGCCGTTCACGGTCTCGTGGTGCACGCGCAGCAGGATGCCGAGCCAAGCCAGGGTCACGATCAGGCTGCTGCGGCCGTAGCTCATGAACGGCAGCGTCAGGCCTTTGGTCGGCAGCACTCCCATGTTGACGCCGACATTGATGAACGACTGCACTCCCAGCCATAGTCCGAAGCCGGACGCGAGATACGACTGGAACTTCAGGCCCGCGTCGTTGGCGCGACGTGCGATCACGAACGCGCGCCAGGCCAGGGCCAGGAACAGGCCGAGTGTCACCGCGACGCCCGCGAGGCCGAGCTCTTCGGCCAGCACCGCGAACAGGAAATCGGTGTGCGCCTCGGGCAGGTAGAACAGCTTCTGCACACTGGCGCCGAGACCGACGCCGAATAACCCGCCACGGCCGATGGCGATCAGCGACTGCGTGAGCTGGAAGCCGCTGTTGAATGGATCAGCCCAGGGATCCATGAAGGCCGTCAACCGGCGCATGCGGTAGCTCGAGAACATCACCAGCAGCGTCATGCAACCGCTGGCGGCCAGCAGCATCACCAGCATCCAGCGCCAGCGCGCGCCGGCCAGGAACAAAACGCCAAAGCCGGTGATGAACAGTACACTGGCGGCGCCGAAATCCGGTTCGATCAGCAGCAGCAGCGCGACCGCGGCCAGCAGCGCCAGCGGCTTGAGCAGTCCCGGCAGGCCGCCGCGCAGCGCCGCCTCGTAGCGCACCGCGTAGCTGGCGATGTAGATCAGCGTCAGCACCCGAGCCGCCTCGGACACCTGGAAATTCATGCCGGCCAGGCGCAACCAGCGCCGGCTGCCGTTCACCACGTGGCCGAGTCCGGGTACCAGCACCATGCACAACAGCAGCACCGCCAGCAGCAGTAGCGGCAGCGCCAGCTGTTCGAGCCTTGCGGTGGGAATGGTGAAGGTGACCGCCGCCGCCACGGCGCCGATCAGCACCAGCAGCAGCTGGCGTTCCAGGAACGCGAACGGATCGCCGTCCCGCCCGGCGATCGTGATCGAGGCCGAAGTCACCATCACCAGGCCGAGCAACACGATCGCCAGCGCCAGCATGACCGTCGGACCGTCGATCGAAGGCCCGCGATGCGTACGCTCGCTGCGGGTGGTACCGATGACGGCGCTGCTCATGCGCTGCGCCGCTGCACCGCGTCGGCGAACACCTCACCGCGGTGCTTGTAGTCGCGAAACATGTCGAGGCTGGCGCAGGCCGGCGACAGCAGCACGGTATCCCCCGGCTGCGCCACCCGCGCCGCGCACTCCACCGCCGCTTCCAGGCTGTCCGCATAGTGCAGCGCGCAGACACCGGCGAGCACCTGCCCGAGCGCGCGCGCATCGCGCCCGATGAGCACCGCGGCGCGCACCTTGCCGGCAAACGCGGCGCGCAGCGGCGTGAAATCCTGCCCCTTGCCGTCGCCGCCGGCGATCACGACCAGCGGGCCCGGCGTGCCGTCCACTGCGGCCAGTGTGGCCCCGACATTGGTGCCCTTGGAGTCGTTGACGTAGCGCACGCCGCCGATCTCGGCCAGCCACTGCGTGCGATGGGCCAGGCCGGTAAATGCGGCCAGCGCTGCGACGCAGGCGGCGCGCGGCAGGCCTAAGGCCTCGGCCAGCGCCAGCGCTGCGAGCGCATTGGCGGCGTTGTGCAGGCCGGTCAGGCGCAGCTGCGACAACGCCAGCAGCCGCTCCTCGCGCCGCATCAGCCACCAGTCGCCGTCATCGCGCCGCATCAGTGCGTAATCGGCGCCGACGTCGGCGCGCAGCGAAAAACTCAGCTGCCGCTGGCCGGGACCGACCATGGCCGCCACCAGCGGATCGTCGAGATTGATCACCGCGACGTCGCAGCGCGCAAATATGCGCGCCTTCGCGGCCGCGTAGGCCACAAGGTCGGGGTAGCGATCCATGTGATCGGGCGTCACGTTGAGCACGGTCGCCGCAGCGAACGCCAGCGATGCGGTGGTCTCGAGCTGGAAGCTCGACAGCTCCAGGATATACAGCTCGACGCCCTCATCGAGCAGATCGAGCGCCGGAGCGCCCAGGTTGCCGCCGGCGCGCATCGTCAGGCCCGAGCGCGCCGCCATCTTCCCCAGCAGCGTAGTCACCGTGCTCTTGCCGTTGGTGCCGGTGATGCCGACCACCGGTGCACGCGCCGCGCGCGCGAACAGCTCGATGTCACCGACGATGGACAGGCCGCGTGCCCGGGCGGCGTCGAAGAACGGACCGGTGAGCGCCACGCCGGGCGACACCACCACCAGGTCGGCGTGCTCGAGCAGCGCGGCATCGAAGCCGCCGGTGCGCACCAGGATGTCGCCGCCGAGGGCTATCAGTCGCGCAAGTTCCGGCGGCTCAGCGCGGTTGTCGGTGACCGCCACGCGCGAGCCAGCGCTAAGCAAGTAGCGCGCCACCGAAAAGCCGGTCTTGCCAAGGCCGACGACTACCGCATGCAACGGCATTATCGGAGTTGCGCTCATCGCAGTTTCAGCGTCGACAGCCCGGCCAGCACCAGCAGGAAGCTGATGATCCAGAAACGGACAATCACCTTCGGCTCGGCCCACCCCTTGAGTTCGAAATGATGATGAATCGGTGCCATGCGGAACACGCGCCGCCCGGTCAGCTTGAATGACGCCACCTGCAGGATCACCGAGGCGGTTTCCAGCACGAAGATGCCGCCCATGACCAGCGCCACGATTTCCTGACGCACGATGATCGCCACCACGCCGAGCGCAGCTCCCAATGCCAGCGCGCCGATGTCGCCCATGAACACCTGCGCCGGATAGGAGTTGAACCAAAGGAACCCGAGCCCGGCGCCGGCCAGCGAGCCGCAGAAGATCAACAGCTCGCCGGCCTGCGGGATGGCGGGGATCGCCAGGTAATTGGCGAAGATCGAGTTGCCGCTGGCGTAAGCGAAGATGCCGAGCGCGCCGGCCACCATCGCGGCCGGCATGATCGCCAGGCCGTCGAGCCCGTCGGTCAGGTTTACCGCATTGCTCATGCCGACGATCATGAAATAGGCCAGGGCGATGAAACCCGCCGCGCCCAGCGGCACGCTGACGGTCTTGATGAACGGCACGAAGAAATCGGTCTCGGCCGGCACATGGGCGGTGCGGTACAACAGCACCGCGGCGCCGAGGCCGAGCAGCGACTGCCAGAAATACTTCCAGCGCGCGGACAGACCGCGCGAATTGCCCACCACCAGCTTCAGGTAATCGTCGCAGAAGCCGATGGCGCCAAAGCCGACGGTCACCGCGAGCGTGATCCACACGAAGCGATTGCGCAGATCGGTCCACAGCAGCGTACTGACAACGATGGCGACGATGATCAGGGCGCCGCCCATGGTCGGGGTGCCCGCCTTGGGCAGATGCGAGCGCGGGCCGTCGTCGCGCACTACCTGTCCGATCTGGTAGCGCGACAGGCGTGCGATCATGAACGGCCCGACCAGCAGCGCGATGCTCAGCGCCGACATGACGGCCAGGATCGCGCGCAGCGTCAGATACGAGAACGCGTGAAATGCGGTGTGATGCGTCGCCAGCAGCTTCGCGATCCAGTAGAGCATCGACTATCTTCCTAGCGCTTGCGGCCCTGCGGCCGGTACCAGCGCCTCGACCACTCGTTCGAGGCGGTTGACGCGCGAGCCTTTGACCAGCAAGCGCACATCCGGCGTGATCGCCGCATCCAGGGCGCGCGTGAGCTCGGTGGCATCGCGATAGCGCTCGGCGCCGGCGCCAAAACTGTCGGCGGCCAGCCCTGCGAGCGCGCCGAAGGCGTATAGACGCTCCACGCCCAGCGCTCGCGCCAACTCGCCCAGCTCGCGATGGCTGCTGTCGGCAAACTCACCCAGTTCCGCCATGTCGCCCAGCACCAGCCAGCGCCGGCCGGGCAGCTCGCTCAGCACCTCAAGGCCGGCGCGCGCCGAGCTGGGATTGGCGTTGTAGGAATCGTCGATCAGCCAGCCGCCGGCGCGCGTGCGGCGCAACTGCAACCGGCCCTTGACCGAGCGCATCGAGCCTAAGCCCGCGGCCAAGTCGGCCAGCGTCGCCCCGGCGCTGGTGGCGGCCGCCGCGGCGGCCAGTGCGTTGCGAACGTTGTGGCGCCCGGCCAGCGCCAGCGTCACCTGCACCTCGCCCAATGGGCTGTGCAGCTTAAAGCGCGTGGCAAAATCCTGCGCCGCGACTTCGAATTGCAGCGCCGCGGCGTAGTAGTCAGCCTCATGCTGCAAACCGAAGCTCAGCACCCGCGCCTGCGTGCCGGCACGCCACAGCGACGCGTACGCGTCGTCGGCATTGATGATGGCGGTGCCGCTGGCGGGCAGCCCGGCCACCATCTCGCCTTCGGCGCGCGCCGCGCCTTCCAGCGACCCAAACCCTTCAAGATGTTCCGCACCTGCGTTGGTGATCAGCCCGATGCCCGGCCGCGCAATCTGCACCAGCTGTTCGACGTCACCGCGACGATTGGCTCCCATCTCGATGACCGCACTCACGTGGCTGTCGTCCAGGCGCAGCAACGTCATCGGTACACCGAGGTGGTTGTTGAGATTGCCGCGGGTGGACAGGCACGGTCCGCGCTGCGTCAGGATGGCGGCGATCATCTCCTTCACCGTGGTCTTGCCGTTGCTGCCGGCGACACCGATCAGCGGCCCTTTGAATTGCGCGCGCGCCTTACGCGCCGCCTGGGCCAGTGCCGCCTCGACGTTCGCCACCACGATCTGCGCCAGCGGCAGTGCCAGGCGGCGCGCCACGATGGCACCGGCGGCCCCGGCGCGTGCCGCGTCGGCCACGAAATCATGCCCGTCGGCCTTGTCGCCGCGCAGCGCCGCGAACAGATCGCCGGCGCTGAGCCTGCGGCTGTCGATTGCGATCTCGTTGAAGCCGCAATCCTCGCCGTACAGGCGCCCGTGACCGGCGGCGGCAAATTGCTTCAGGGTGCGGATCATGTGGTAGCGCGTTCGGCCAGCACCTGGCGTACGACCGCCGCGTCGCTGAAGGCGCGACGCTCGCGACCGACGATCTGGTAATCCTCATGACCCTTGCCGGCCACCAGCACCACGTCGGCCGCCGGCGCGCTCGCCAGCGCCGCGCGGATCGCCTGCGCGCGATCGTGAATCACACGCGCGCGCGCGCCACCCCCCGCGGCGGTGATGCCGTCCATGATCGACGCCACGATTTCGTGCGGGTCTTCGCGCCGCGGATTGTCGTCGGTGACGATGATCAGATCGGCGAGCGTTGCCGCGATGCGCCCCATGTCGGCGCGCTTGCCGCGATCGCGCTCGCCGCCGCAGCCGAACACGCACCACAGGCGGCCACGGCAGTGCGTGCGCGCGGCGTGCAGCGCCTTGGCCAGTGCATCGGGCGTGTGCGCGTAGTCGACCAACGCCAGCGGCGAGTCGCCGCCGCCTTCGGGCTGCATGCGCCCGGGAGGCGCCGAACAGCGCGCCAGCGCCTCGCAGGCGCTCGAGAGCGGCAGCTCCCAGGCCAGCAGCACCGCCAGCACGGTGAGCAGATTGTCGACGTTGAAATTGCCGATCAGGCTGCTGCTGAGCCGGGCCGAGCCGCGGCTGCTTTCGATCTCGATTTCAAGCCCGCCGGGGCTGGCGCGCACGGCGCTGGCGCACACGTAATCGGCGCCGCTCGCGACCCACTCGGCCGGCCGCTGCGAGGTCAGGAAGAGGCGCGCGCCGGGCGTGCCGCGCGCCAGTTGCGCCTGCAGCTGATCGCGCGCCAGCTCCAGGCCAAACGGGTCGTCGACATTGATGACGCGCGCCGCCAGTGTTGGCCAATCGAACAGCCGCGCCTTGGCGGCGCCATAGGCGCTCATGTCCGCGTGATAATCCAGGTGATCACGCGTCAGGTTGGTGAATACCGCGGTGTGGAATCGCACGCCGGCGCAGCGATCCTGGTCGAGCGCGTGCGATGACACCTCCATCGCCACGGAATCGAAGCCGGACGATCGCAGCTGCGCCAGCAGCCGATGCAATGTGAGCGCGTCGGGTGTGGTATGGGCGAGCGCCGTGAGCGCCCCCGGTATGCCGGCACCGAGCGTGCCGATGTAAGCGGTGTGCCGCCCGCACAATTGCAGCGCCTGCGCCAGCAGCCAGGCACAGGTGGTCTTGCCGTTGGTGCCAGTAATACCGGCCAGCGTCAGGCTGGCTGATGGTGCATCGAAAAAGCGGTCGGCGATGAATCCGAGCTGCGCGCTCAAGTTCGGCACCGCGCACACCACGACGGCGGCATCGAGCGCCGGGGCCGTCACGCCCGGCGCCGGTTCCCACAGAATCGCGCGCGCGCCGGCCGCGACTGCAGCGTCGGCGAAATCCAGGCCGTGGTGCGTGCGCCCGCGGCAAGCCAGGAAGGCCGCCCCCGGGGTCACGCTGCGGCTGTCCTGGGTGATGTCCGACACTTCCAGGCGCTCGGGCACGTCCACCAGCCCGCCGAGCAGGGCCTTGAGCGGTCGCCAGTTCGGTTGCGCCGCCGCGATCATCGCTGCGCCAGTCTCTGTCCGTGCAGCAGCGGCGAGCTCGGCGCCGACGGTTCATCCGGCGCCACCGCCAGCAGGCGCAGCGCACCACCGACCACGGCGGAAAACACCGGCGCCGAAACGTCCCCGCCCAGGTATTTGCCGGCGGTCGGCTCATCGATCACCACCACGGCCGCAAGCCGCGGATTGGAGGCCGGCGCCAGTCCTGCGAACACTGAGGTATAGCGGTCCTTGGAATAGCTGCCGTTGATGGATTTCCAGGCGGTGCCGGTCTTGCCCGCCACTCGATAGCCCGGAATCTTGGCGTGCACGCCGGTGGCGCCCTCCTGCGTGGTCACCGCCTCCAGCAACTGGATCAGCGAGCGGCATACCGACTGATCGAGGATGCGCTCGCCGGCCGGCGCCACATCCAGGCGCAACAGCGACACCGGCCGGCGAATGCCGCGCGCACCGATCGCGGCGTAGGCCTGCGCCAGCTGCAGCGGTGTGACCGAAATGCCGTAGCCATGCGACAGGGTCGCGATACTGATGGCGCGCCAGTGCGAATAATTGGTGAACACGCCGGCCGACTCACCGGGAAAGCCGCTGCTGGTCACCTGGCCGAAGCCGAAGTGATTGAGCGTGGTCCAGATCTGCTGCGGCTCGAGCTGCAGCGCCAGTTTGGCCATGCCGACGTTGGAGGATTTGGCCAGCACCGTGGCCAGGTCGATGGCGCCCAGATTGTGCTCGTCCTCGAAAGTGGTCGCGCCCACCTGCACGAAGCCGGGAGCGGTGTCGATGACGCTGTCGGGAGTGAACTTGCCGGAGGCGAGTGCCGCCGCGACGATGAACGGCTTGACGCTCGAGCCGGGCTCGAACAGATCGGTCACCGAGCGATTGCGGTACGCCGCCGGCACCATCTGCTCGCGATCGTTGGGGTTGTAGGCCGGCTGGTTGACCATCGCCAGCACCTCGCCGCTATCGATGTCGATCACCACCACCGAGCCGGCATGAGCGCGATTGTTGATGATGGCGCTCTTGAGTTCCCGATACGCCATGTACTGGATGCGCAGATCGATGCTCAGCGTCAGGTCGCGGCCGGGCCGCACCGGCCGGATGCTCTCGACGTCCTCGACATTGCGCGCTTTGGCGTCCTGTATGACACGCTTGGCGCCGTTCTCGCCCGCCAGCCAGTTGTCGAACGTCAGCTCGGTGCCTTCCTGGCCGACGTCATCGATGCTGGTGAAGCCCAGTACGTGCGCTGCCACTTCGCCGGCCGGGTAGTAGCGACGGTATTCGTGCGCCAGATTTACCCCGGGCAGATTCAGCTGCTGCACGCGCAGCGCATCCACCGGGGTCATGCCGCGGGCGACGTACAGGAACTCGCGGTCCAGATTGCTGCTGACGCGCCGCGTCAGCTCGGCGCGGTCGGTGTCGAGCGCCGCGGCCAGGTGCGGCAGCTGCTCGAGGCTGCCGGCCAGCACCCGCGGGTTGACCCACACCGAATCCACCGGCGTGCTGACTGCCAGCGGCTCGCCGTTGCGATCGACGATGTTGCCGCGATGCGCCGTGATGGTGGCCACGCGCGAGGAGCGCGCGTCGCCCTGCGACGCCAGGAAGCCGTTATCGACCAGCTGCAGGTTCACCGCACGCCCCACCAGTGCGGCGGCGGCGCCCAGCAGCACCGCGAACAGCAGCCACTGGCGGGCGCGAAATGAAGGCGCGCTGCCGCGCTCGCCGCCGCGCGCGCTGCCCGTGACGCGTGCTGTGCGTGTGCCGGCGCGCGATCGCAGGCGCATCATGGCGGCACGATCTCGATGTCGCGCGAGTCCGGAATGCTCATATGCAGCCTTTCACTGGCCACATGCTCGACGAAACCATAGGCCGACCACGCGCTCTGCTCGAGCTGCAGCCGTCCCCACTCGGCGTCGAGCTCATCGCGCGCGCTATTGAGGCGCTCGAGCTCCACGAACAGTTCGCGCGCGCGATATTTGGTGTAGACCGCCCCGGCGCTCGATGCCAGCACCGCGCACCATAGCAGCGGCAGCACCAGCAGCAGCAGGCGCCGTGACATGCTCACCGGCGTCGCTCGGCGACACGCAGTACGGCGCTGCGGGCACGCGGGTTGGCGGCCAGCTCGGCGGCACCGGCGCGCTGTTTGCTGCCGATGCGGCGCAGCGGCGGCTCGGCGGATGCAGGCGGGCGCGGCAGGCGGGCGAGCACCGGATCGAGTTCGGAGTGCGCGCGCATGAATTGCTTGACCAACCGGTCTTCGAGCGAATGAAAGCTGATCGCCACCAGCCGGCCGCGCGGCGCAAGTAATTGCAGCGCCTGTTCAAGACCGCGCTGCATCTGCGCCGGCTCATCGTTGATGTGCATGCGCAGTGCCTGAAAGGTGCGAGTCGCCGGGTGCTTGCCCGCTTCGCGCGTACGCACGCAGCGCGCCACCAGCGCTGCGAGCTCGCCGGTGCGGGTCAGGGGCTGCGAGCCGCGCACGCGCACGATCTCGGCGGCGATGCGGCTGGCAAAGCGCTCCTCGCCCAGGGTGGCGATCACGTGACGAATCTCATCCAGGTCCGCATGTTCGAGCCACACGGACAGGGGTTGGCCGCGCGTCGGGTCCATGCGCATGTCGAGCGGGCCGTCCTTGCTGAAGCTGAAGCCGCGCGCAGCGTCGTCGAGCTGCGGCGACGCGACGCCGAAATCGAACAGCGCGCCATCGCAATGGGTACGGGCCGTCTGCGCACGCACCAGCGTTGCAAGCTGCGCGAATTCACCATGCACCAGGTGCAGCCGCGTCTCGCCCGCAAAGCGTGCGCGCCCGGCCGTGATGGCTGCGGGGTCGCGGTCGATGGCCACGATTTCCCCGTCCGGGCCAAGCGCTTTGAGGATGCCCGCGGTGTGACCGCCGCGGCCGAATGTCGCGTCGACGTAGAGACCGCCCGGGCGCAATGCCAGCGCCGCAAGCGCCTCTTCGACAAGCACCGGCGTGTGCTCATCCAACTCCCCTCCCCGCAGCCGCCAGCTGCCGCTTCAAAGCGACAGCGAATCAAGTTCTGCCGGCAGATCGGTCGCGGATGCCTCGCTTTTCAGCCAGAAATCGCGCCGCTCCAACCAACGGGACTCGTCCCACAGTTCACAGCGATTGCCCTGTCCAATCAGCATGGCGTGCCGGCCGAGCGCGGCAAATTCGCGCAATTCCGGCGGCAGCAGCATGCGGCCGTGTCCGTCGAGCACCAGATCGGTCGCATGACCAACCATCAGGCGCTGCAGACGTCGCGACTGCGGCTTCAGGCTCGGCAGCTCCATCAGCTTGAGCTCGACCTGCTCCCAGTCACCCAAGGGATAAATCAGCAGGCACTCCCCGTCCCGATCCACCGTGACCACTAGCTGGCCCGCCGAACGCTCGAGCAGCCGCTCGCGGTAGCGCGTCGGGACGACCATGCGTCCCTTGTCGTCCAAGGTGACTTTTGCTGCGCCGCGGAACATCGGATTAGGGCGGAAACGCCCATCTTTCCCCACTTTCTCCCACTCGCCGCCACTATAGGAACGACGACGTGGTCATGTCAACGCCTGAACGGGAAAATTTTGAGACGCAGTAGGCACTTACGCGTACCGGATGGCACCCGGTCTAAGCTCGCAAGGTGATATTCTTTAGGGATCATGAGCTTGTGGCATAAAGCTCCTTGACATTCGAAAAGCGGAGAGCCGGCCTGTAAGCCGGGTTCTGTCGTGAACAGTCATTCCTCTGGGACGTACGTCGCCGCACGCCTCAAGCGGCCTACCCGGAAGCACGCGCGGGCGCGCGCTGCAGCCCCTTGCGGGACTGCGACTTCCCTATTTGGCCTTGCTCCAGGTGGGGTTTGCCATGCCGTCGCGTGTTGCCACTGACGCGGTGCGCTCTTACCGCACCGTTTCACCCTTACCGGCACTCTTGCGAGCGCTTAGGCGGTCTACTCTCTGTTGCACTTTCCGTAGGCTCACGCCTCCCAGGTATTACCTGGCACCCTGCCCGCCGAGCCCGGACTTTCCTCCACGCTTCAATACGATGAAGTGCAGCGACTGCTCAGCCGACTCTCCGCCGCGGCACCTTAGCATGGCGGCGCAGCGCCGGTACGCGCGCCGGCGGCTCAATCGGCAACCGGGCCGCGCCGCAGTTTAAGCGCCAGTTCATAGGCGTCACTGCGTGTGGCCCCTGCCAGCTGCGCGGCGATCGCCGCTGCGCGCGCCGGCGGTAATTCCTGCAGCAGCAGCTGCAGCGCGCGGGTCAGCAGTGCGCTGTCCGCGCCAGCGGTGCGCTCCGGTGCGGCGCCGGCGACCACCACGGTGATTTCCCCGCGCGCAAAATCCGCGTCCTCGCGCGCCATGACAGACAGCTGCTGCAGCGTGCCGCGATACACGCTTTCGTGCATTTTGGTCAGTTCGCGTGTCACCACTGCGGCGCGCTGATTGCCGAAACTGCCCGCCAGGTCGGCCAGCGTTGCCGCAATGCGGTGCGGCGCTTCGAAGAACACCAGCGTGCGCGGCTCCGCCGCCAGGCGCGCCAGCAGCGCGCGGCGCTCGCCGGCGCGCGACGGCAGAAAGCCTTCGAACGCGAACCGGTCGGTCGCCAATCCAGCGATGCTCAGCGCCGCGGTGATCGCCGAGGCGCCCGGTACCGCGCGTACTTCGATGCCGGCCGCCGCCGCAGCGCGCACCAGGCCAAAGCCAGGGTCGGACAGCAGCGGCGTACCCGCGTCGCTGACCAGCGCGATGACCTTGCCGGCCAGCAGCTGTTGCAGCAGCGGCTCGAGCCGCGCCTCTTCGTTGTAGTCGTGCAGCGAGACCAGCGGAGCGCGCACCCCGATCGCGTTGAGCAATTGGCCGGTACGTCGCGTATCCTCGGCCGCGATCAGATCGGCTGCGGCCAGCACCTCGCGTGCCCGGGAGCTCAGGTCGCCCAGATTGCCGATCGGCGTGGCGACCACCTCGAGCCTGCCAGGGGACGGGAGCGGGTCGGTCCGTGCCACTATAATTCTCCGTTTCCAGCCGTCGCGGCGCGTGGCCACAGCGGCGCACCGGCGCGCAGTTTCGGGCTTGAAGGGCAAGGTGTCGATGGTAACTTTCCGAACGTTGAGCTTGAGCGGCCGCCGGCTGGCGTGGATCGCCGTGCTGGGGCTGGCCGCCTGTTCGATGCTGCCGCCGCCGGTGGCGCAGCGGCCCGGCACCGAGCTGGCCGCGGAGAACGCAGCGCGCCGCGGCGATCATGCCCAGGCCGCCGCGCAGTATGAAAACCTGGCTGCCATCCGCGTACCCCCGGAGCGAGTCGACATGCAGCTGGCCGCCGCCCGCGAGTGGCTCGCTGCCGCTCGCCCCACCGAAGCCGCGCGCGTGCTGGCCGCCATCGTCGCGCCGCAGAGCGCCGCGCAGAGCCTCGAGCGCTCGCTGCTCGAGGCCGAGACCGCACTGCTCGCCAACCGCGCGCAGGAGGCGTGGCAGAAGTTCACTGCCATTCCCGAATCCGCCGCCACGACGGCCACCACTGCCGGAGCGGCGCAGCGCTATTACCTGCTCAAGATGCGAATCGCGCTGGCGGTAGCACGCCCGGTGGACGCGGTACGTGCGGAGATCGCCGCCGAGGGCTTCGCCGCCAACGCCGCCGAGCGCACCCAGCTGCGCACGCGGCTGCTGGCTGCGCTGCGCGACGCGCGCGAGCACGGCGTCAAGCTCGAGCCGGCGGCCAGTCCCGACCCGATCGTGGCCGGCTGGCTCGAACTCGGTGCCATCGCCACCGAAGGCCATGCAACGTCGCTGATCGGTGAGGCCGAAGCGGCCAGCTGGCGCGCCAAATATCCGAATCACCCGGCACTCGAAGTGCTCTCCCAGGCACTGCCGCCGCCGCTGGTCACGGCGGCTACCGGCGGCCGCATCGCTTTGCTGTTGCCGTTGAGTGGCGCGGCCGCCGGCCAGGCGGCCACGGTGCGCGATGGCTTTCTGAGCGCCTACTACCAGCTGCCGGAAGCGACCCGGCCGGCACTGCAGGTCTACGATACCGGCGCGGTGACAGCCGCTGCGGCCGTCAAGCAGGCGCGCGCAGACGGCAGCAGCTTCATCGTCGGGCCCCTGACGCGTGAAGACGTGGCCGCGGTGGCCGACCTGGGCTCGCAGTCGGTGCCGGTACTGGCGCTGAACTTTCTGCCGGCGGATCGAACCGCGCCGTCCGGCCTGTACCAGTTCGCGCTGTCGCCGGAAGAGGAGGCCCGCATCGTGGCGCGCCGCATCCTGGCCGACGGTCATCGCCGTGGTGTCGCGCTGGTGCCGCGCGGCGACTGGGGCAACCGCGTGATCGACGCCTTCACGCGCGAGTTGACTGCCGGCGGCGGCAGCCTGATTACCCAGGCGCTGTACGATCCGGCTGAGCACGACTATAGCTACGAGCTCACCGGCATCCTGCACGTCGACGACAGCGACGCCCGCCACGTTCGTCTGCAGAACGTGCTCGGCACCAAACTCAACTTTGAACCGCGGCACCGCGGCGATATCGAATTCGTGTTCGTGGTGCCCGAGAGCGCCACCAACGCGCGCCTGATCGAGCCGCAGCTCAAATTCTTTTATGCCGGCGACATTCCCAGCTATTCGCTCTCTAACGCCTTTGAGCCCGAAGCCACCGATGCCAACCGAGATGCCGACGGCCTGATGTATCCCGACATGCCGTGGATGGTGAGCGACGATTCAAGCCTGGATGCCATCCGCGGCAACATCGAGCAGGCCTGGGGTAATGGCGTCGCCTGGCGCAGCCGCCTGTTCGCTTTCGGCTATGACGCCTGCCAGCTGATGCTGGCGCTGTCGGGCGGGCGCCAGAAACTGGCCGAGGTGCAGATCGCAGGCCTGAGCGGCCAATTGCACTTCGATGCCCAGGGCCGGGTGCAGCGCGAATTGATCTGGGTGCAGTTGCGCGACGGCGAACCCAAGCGGCTGACCGTCAGCACCGGCGATCCACCGCAGACAGGGGCAATTTCCCCGCCAACGCGCCAGTAATGGCGGTGCGGATGCGGCGCCCGCGCCGCGCACACTGGCCGCTGTGCACAAGGCTGCCAATCAGCGCGCGCTGCTCGACCGGCAACGCCTCGGATCCGCCGCGGAGGAGCGCGCGGCACAACTGCTACGGCTGGCCGGCTACGACATCCTGGCACGCAACTTCCGCTGTCGCATGGGCGAGCTGGACATCGTCGCGCGGCGCGGCACGCTGCTGGTCATCGCCGAGGTTCGCCTGCGCAGCAACGGCAGATTCGGCGGCCCGGGCGCCAGCATTACTGCCGCCAAGCGCGCCCGTATCGTACGCGCGGCGCGCTTTCTGCTGGCGACACAGCCACGACTGGCAGCCCTTGCGGTGCGTTTCGACACGCTGCTGCTGGAGAGCTGCGCCGGTCCGATCGAATGGATCGAGGGCGCGTTCTAGCGCGCCGTTCGCGCTACTTCACCAGCGTGAGCTTGGCGCGGCGGTTGTCGCCCGGCGAGTGCGGTTTGTCCGAGTGCGGCGGCTCGGGCGGCGTCGGCTCATTTTCCGCCTCGGAAAACACCATGCCCTCGCCGGTCTCGCGCGCATACACGCCCAGCACCGCCTGCATCGGCACCCGCACGCGATGCACCACGCCGGCAAAGCGCGCGTCGAACTCGATGGAATCGTTGCTCAGCTGCAGGCGCTGGGTCGCAGTCGTCGACAGGTTGAGCACGATCTTGCCGTCCTTGACGTAGGCCGCGGGCACCTCGACCCCGGTGCGCAGCGCATCCACGATCACGTGCGGCGTATGGCCACTGTCGATGATCCACTCGTGCATCGCGCGCAGCAGATACGGCCGTCGCGACAGGCCGGCGCCCTCTTCGGTGCCTTTCGCGGGCATCAAGCGCTCCTCATCTGCAGCTCGACGTCCGACAGGCTGGCGCGAAACGCCGGGCGCGAAAACATCGTGCTCGCGTAGCGCGCCAGCGCCTGGGCCTGCGGCGGCAGTTCGATCTCGTAATGCCGCAGCCGCCACAGCATCGGCGCCACGCTGGCGTCGACCAGCGAGAACTCATCGCTCAGGAAGAACGGCTTGACCTTGAACACGTCCGCGCTCTGCAGGATGGCGTCGCGCAGTATCTTGCGATTCTTGGCGACGTGCTTCTTGTCGTGATCCTCATCGATCAGCTGTGCCAGCCCGTACCAGTCGCGCTCGATGCGATAAAGCGCGAGGCGAAACTGCGCCCGCAGGATCGGATCCACCGGCATTAGCGGCGGGTGCGGAAAGCGTTCATCCAGGTACTCGATGATGACGCGCGAGTCGTACAGCACCAGGTCGCGGTCCACCAGCGTCGGCAGGCTGTGATAGGGATTGAGGTCGAGCAGATCCTCCGGATAGCGCCCGGGCACGACATTGATGATATCGATCTCGACGCCTTTCTCCGCCAGCACGATGCGCGTGCGGTGGCTGAAAGGCTGATCGGGCGCTGAAAACAGCGTCATGATCGAGCGGCGGCTAGACACGGATCAGCTCTCCCCGCCGGGAGCAACGCTTGCTCCTGGCATCAGGTCGATGCGCACGGATTGCGCCGTCAATGCACGTCTTTCCAATACTCTTTCTTCAACGCCAAGGCGAAGGCCGACAGCAGCAGCAGGAACAGCACCACCCACAGGCCGATCGAGCGCCGCTCGACCTGCGCCGGATCGCCCACATAGTCGAGGAAGTTGACGGTATCGCGCACGAAGCCGTCGAATTGTTCGGCCGACATGTTGCCCGGCGAGATGGTCTGAAAATGATCGAACATCTTGGTCGGGCCCAGCACCGCCGCCTTGACGCCCTCCAGATCGGACAGCACCGCCGGCATCGCGGTACTCGGGTACGCCAGATTATCGCTGCGCGTCGGGCGACTGGGATCCGAATAAAAAGTCTTCAGGAAGCGATAGATATAGTCCGGGCTGCGCGAGCGGGCGATCAGCGACAGGTCGGGCGGGGTCTTGCCGAACCAGTTCGCGGCATCGGTCGCGGGCATCGACGTCACGATGTAGTCGAGATTGGTGCTTCCCGGAGCCACCAGGTTGGTGTTGAGCTCCTCGGTCGGAATTTCCAGATCATCGCCCATGCGCTGGTAGCGCAGGTACTTGAGCGAGTGGCAGCCGATGCAGTAGTTCATGAAATTGCGCGCACCGCGCTGCAACGACCCCACGTCCGCGACATTGTTGCCGGCGTGCCAATTTTCCCAGCGCACCGGTGCGGCGGCTTCCGGCTCGCCGGCCGCAGGTTCCGCGGCCGACAGCACCAGCGGCGCGGCCAGCAGGGTCAGGGCGAGGGCGGCGAATTTACCCATGAAAAGTAACTCTCTCGGGCACGGGTTTGACTGCATCGATGCGCGAATAGAACGGCATCAGCCAGAAGAAGGCGAAATACGGTACCGCAAAGATGCGCGCCATGGTCACGTACGGCTCCTGCGCCGGCTGCAATCCCAGATACATCAGCGCCAGGAACGAAATCGTGAACAGCGCCAGGAAGGTGCGGGAGATCCAGCCGCGATAGCGCATCGATCGCACCGGCGAGCGGTCGAGCCACGGCAGAAAGAAGAACGACACCACGGCGATCAACATCAGCAGCGCACCGATGCGCTGATCCGGTACCGCACGCAGGATCGCGTAGTACGGCGTGAAGTACCAGGACGGCGAGATCGGGTCGGGTGTGGACAACGGGTTTGCCGGCTCGAAGTTCGCCTTCTCCAGGAACAGATCGCCGAAGGTCGGCACAAAGAACACCACGATCGCCAGCAGCGTCAGGAACACGCACACGCCGACGATGTCCTTCACCGTGTAGTACGGATGGAACGGAATACCATCGAGCGGCCTGCCCCTGGCATCCTTCTTGTCCTTGATCTCCACGCCGTCGGGATTGTTGGAACCGACCTCGTGCAGCGCCACCAGATGCAGCGCCACCAGCAGCAGCAGCACTAGCGGCACTGCGACCACGTGCAGCGAGAAGAAACGGTTGAGAGTCGCATCGGCGATGCCGTAGTCGCCGCGAATCCATTCCACCAGCCCCGGCCCGATGCCGGGAATGGTGCCGAACAGATTGATGATCACGGTGGCCGCCCAGAACGACATGTTGCCCCAGGGCAGCACGTAGCCGAGGAACGCTTCCGCCATCAGCGCCAGGTAGATGATCATGCCGAACAGCCACAGCAGCTCGCGCGGCGCCTTGTATGAGCCGTACAGCAGCGCGCGATACATGTGCAGATAGACGACAATAAAGAATGCCGAGGCGCCGGCCGAATGCAAATAGCGTATCAGCCAGCCGTAGCGCACCTCGCGCATGATGAACTCGACCGAGTCAAATGAGGTCGCGGCCCCGACCTTGTAGAACATGGTCAGGAAGATGCCGGTGACCAGCTGCAGCACCAGTACCAGCAGCGCCAGCGAGCCGAAGAAATACCAGATGTTGAAGTTCTTCGGCGCGTAGTACTCGGACAACTGCGAGCGCCAGAAGACGTCGACCGGCAGGCGCTGATTGATCCAGCCCCACAGGCCGCCCCTGGCGACCGTCCGATAGCCATTCTTGTTGGCGTCCGGTGTCATCAGGCAGTTCCTTTCGTGGTTTCATCGATGCCGATGATCAGCGTGTCCTGGCCGCGAAAGCTGTACGGCGGGATCGACAGATTGGTCGGCGCCGGCGAGCCGTCCATCACCCGCCCGGCAAGATCGAAGCGCGAACCATGGCACGGGCAGCGAAACCCGCCCGGCCAGTCGGCTCCGAGTGCCGGATCGCCGACATCGAAGAACTGTTTCGGCAGGCAGCCCAGATGCGTGCAGATGCCGATCAGCACCAGCAGATCGGCCCGACGCGAGCGCATTTCGTTTTTCGCGTACGGCGGCTGAATCGAATTCTCGGACTTCGGATCCTTCAGCCTGGAGTCGTTCTTCGGCAGCTCGTCCACCTGTGCCGTGTCGCGACGCACGATGTAGATCGGCTTCAGGCGCCAGGTGGGCGTGATCATCTGCCCGACCGCAAGCTTGCTCAGATCTACTTCTACCGGCGCGCCCAGCGCCCGGGCACGCTCGGATGGGGTCCAGGATTCCACGAACGGAATCGCGGCGAGCACCACGCCGACCGCGGCGGTAGCCCCAGTGGCCACGGTAAGGAACTTTCTTCGGCCCGGGTCTATCTCTGGCTGTTGAGGATCGGCAATCGCACCGATTTCAGTCATTGGTTGCTCACTCTAACTATATTGGGGCGCGCACGGTAAATCTCGGCCATCGAGCTTGGAACGCCGCGTAAAACGCCGGGAAGTATCGCATTATACACAACCGATCGGGCCCGCTTTTCGCTCCGCCGATCATCCGGGAAGGCCATGAATCTGCATCGCTTGGGACGCGCGGCCGCTTTCGTCGCCGGCAGCATCGTCGGCGGCCTGGCGCTGGCATTTGTCATCGTGTTCCTGCGTCCGCAGTTGCTGCAGCGGCAGGTGAGCGGGCCGGCGCCCGCACCGGCCAGCAGCGCCGCGCCCGCGAGCGCAGCGCCGAACGCAGCCCCGGTCCAGGACAGTCACGCCGCCCCGGACGCGGCGCCGCCGGCCAGCGAGGATGAGCATGCGCCGCCCGCCAGCGCCGCCGTGCG
>PKWJ01000041.1:17961-21949 GCA_003132025.1 Gammaproteobacteria bacterium | reverse complement strand
TAGAGACTGATCCATTATGGAGAGAGTCGTCGGTTCACACCGGCGGCTAAGACGCCAGTCGCCTCTGTTGCAAGCAGGGGATGAAGGTATAGTCCATGCCATCAGTAATGATGGAATTACATGCGTGAGACAGTTTGGTCCCTATCTTCCGTAGCCGTTGGAGATTTGAGGGTGAGCTGTCCTTAGTACGAGAGGACCGGGATGGACGCACCTCTGGTGTTCCGGTTGTCACGCCAGTGGCACTGCCGGGTAGCTATGTGCGGACGGGATAACCGCTGAAAGCATCTAAGCGGGAAGCCCCCCCCAAGACTAGATCTCCCTGGGAGCTCGACTCCCCTAAAGGGCCCACGAAGACTACGTGGTTGATAGGCCGGGTGTGTACGTGCAGTAATGCACTCAGCTAACCGGTACTAATTGCCCGTGAGACTTGACCATATAACCTCAAGGCGTTTGTAGCTGAGAGGAAGATGCATCGAAGCTGATTCTTCAGGACTTAGGTCTTGAACATCGGCGAACGCGACAAGCGTCAATCAAAGAGTTTTCCGGTTTGCCTGGCGGCCATAGCGAGCGGGAACCACCCGATCCCATTCCGAACTCGGAAGTGAAAACGCCCTGCGCCGATGGTAGTGTGGCTGCAAGCCATGCCAGAGTAGGTCACTGCCAGGCTCCTCATGCAAGAAGGCCCCAGTACGAGAGTACTGGGGCCTTTTCTTTGTGCGCCCGGCAGGGCGCACTCATGTCGACGTAGTCGCCGGGGACTGGAGTGGTGGCGGCAACTGGTGCACTCTTAGGCGGTACCATGCCAGCGTCCACCGCAAGTCGGGTTTCCTAAGAGCCTCACAATTGAAACCGACCAAGGAGCGTGCCGCGCCACACCCCGGTGAGATCGAACGCCACGGCGTGGAATCGATTCCGGACCACGACCGCAATGCCTCGATTGCCGACTTCGTCCGCATCGCCTGGGGCGGCTCCAACTCGCTCGCCACCGCTGTGCTCGGTGCCTTTCCGATCATGTTCGGGTTGTCTTTCTTTCAAGCACTGCTCGCAACTACACTGGGCGTGGTCATCGGCGCGTTTGTGCTGTCGCCGATGGCGGTGTTCGGGCCGGCAAACGGGACCAACAATGCCGTCTCGTCGAGCGCCCACTTTGGCGTGGTCGGAAGAATTGTCGGTTCGTTTCTGAGCCTTTTGACCGCAGTGGCCTTCTTCGCGATCAGCGTCTGGTCCAGTGGTGACGCGCTCATCGGAGCGGCGCACCGACTGCTGGCCGTGCCGGAGTCGGAGACGTTGACTGCGCTCGCCTATGCGATCTTCGCGCTCGCCGTCCTCGTCGTTTGCATCTACGGCTTTCAGTTGATGCTGGTGGTCAACAAGGTCGCGGTCGTGGCCGCATCGACCCTGTTTCTGGTGGGTGTGGCCGCGTTCTGGGGGAAATTCGACGCCCGCTTCGCCGGCGCCGGATGGGCATGGGGCAGTGCGTCCTTTTGGCCGGCGTTTGTAAGCGCCACGCTGATTGCGCTGGCCAATCCGATCTCATTCGGTGCCTTCCTGGGCGACTGGACGCGCTACCTGCCACGCACTACCAGCAGGCGAAGCCTGATCGGCGGCTCGCTGCTGGCCCAACTGCTTAGCCTGCTGCCTTTTGTCTTCGGCCTGATGACGGCGTCGATCATCGCGCGCCGCGCGCCGCACTATCTGGAGCGGACTGACTACGCCGGCGGCCTGTTGGCGGTGTCACCGAGCTGGTTTTTCCTGCCGCTGCTGGGCCTTGCGCTCTTGAGCGGCATGTCGACCGGCACGACCTCGCTCTATGGGACGGGGCTCGACTTCTCGAGTGTGTTTCCGCGTCTGTCGCGTCCACGCGCCACGCTGCTGATCGGCAGTGGTTCGTGCATACTCATTTTTGTCGGACGCTTCTACTTCAGGCTGTTCGATTCGATTACCACTTTCGTCACGCTGATCATCGTCACGACCACACCCTGGATGATCATTATGGAGATCGGTTATCTCGTCCGGCGCGGCTATTACCTGCCGGAGTCGATGCAGGTGTTCAATCGCGGGCAGGTCGGCGGGGAGTACTGGTTTTATCGTGGCTGGAATCTTCCCGCGATGACGGCCTGGATTGTCTCCTCGGTCTTCGCGCTGGCGACCGTAAACATTCCAGGTCACTTCGTCGGCTGGCTGGGTAACCTCGCCGGCGGTATCGACATCTCCCTGCTCGCAGCCCTTATCTTGCCGGCGCTGCTCTACCCCTCGCTGCTGCAGATATTTCCCGAGCCCTGCGCGGTATTCGGTCCGGCCGGGCCGCGCTGGGTGCCCTGTGTCGCGGTTCCGATCGAGCCGGTCCGCAGTGTACGCCGCACCGATGCGAGTTCGAGGCTGGCGTCCGCTGCCGCAACGCTGGAGCGCGGAGGCGCCGAATGAGCAGCGCGGGTGCCGGAGCACTCGAGACCGCCGACGCCGCCGACTGGTATCGCCACGAGCGCGTGGGTGACAGCATCACCCACGTCTTCGAGCATCATATCTACCCTTTTTATCGCTGCAATATCTGGTACGTGCAGGGTCGCGAGTACGACCTGCTGGTCGACAGCGGTCTCGGGGTTGTTAATCTGCTGGCGCAGCTGCCATGGCTGCCCGCTGAGCGCATCCTGGCGCTGGCCAGTCACGGGCATTTCGACCATATTGGCGGCCACCACATGTTTTCGCGCCGCGCCTGCCACGCGCTGGAAGCCGCAACGCTGGCGGCACCGACGGCGCGTGAAACGCTCGCCGATCGCTATGCGACGCTCAGCATGTTCAGCAAGCTGCCGCCAGGGGGCTTTCGCAGCGAGGACTATCACGTTCGAGCCGCGCCGGCGACGCGGCTGCTCGAGCATGGCGATGTCATCGATCTGGGTGACCGTCATTTCGAAATCCTGCACGTGCCCGGGCATTCGCCCGGATCAATCGCCCTGTGGGAGACCCGCACAGGCGTGCTCTTTTCCGGCGATTGTGTGTATGACGGGCCACTGGTCGATGATGCGCATCATTCGGACATTCGGCGCTACATGGAGAGCCTGCGCGCGCTGCGCGAACTGCCGGTGACGGTGGTGCACGGCGGGCACTTTCCGAGCTTCGGGCGTGAGCGCTTCAAAGCGCTGATCGATACCTATTGCGCCGCGAAGGGCGCGCTCAGCGCATGAACGGCGCCTCTTCGAGCACACCCACTGCGGAGAGCATCCTTGGCGCGCTTCGGGCCCGCGATCTGGCTCGGGCCGATGCGATGGTGCAAGCCCTGACCACCTCGGACCCGAATGATGCACAAGCCTGGTCGCTCGACAGCGAAGTTGCCGCCGCCCGCGGTGAGATGGAGCGCGCGCTGACGAGTGCGACACGCGCGCTCGCCCAGGGCGGGGATNNTCGGCGAGGCGCGCGAGGTAGTGGGCCGCCTGGCACCTGCCCGCTCGAGCGCGCGAGCGCAGGCCGCGGTCGGTGACCTGCACATCTTCCTGCGAAGCTACGAGGTGGCATTTGCGTGCTACGACCTTGCGGTAAAGCTTGAGCCCTTGCAGCCGCGCCATTGGTTCAATCGCGCCGCCGTGCGGCGCTACCTCGGCCAGCTCGAGGAAGCCGAGCGCGACTACGATCGGGTGATCGAGCTCGATCCGAAGGATACGGAAGCTCGGCTCAACCGCAGCCAGCTGCGCACGCAGACCGCCGAGCGCAACCACCTCAGTGAGTTACTGCAGATTGCGGGCCGAGGATCGCTATCCTGGCCAGCCGAAGTCGCCATCCGCTACGCGCTCGCCAAGGAATTTGAGGACACCGGGCGCTACGAGGAATCCTGGCAACAGCTGCTGCGCGGGACGCAGTTGCGCCGCCGGCATTTACGCTACGAGGTGGCCAATGACGTGGCCACTGTCGATTGGATCATGCAGGCCTACCCTGAGGGGTCGACGGCGAGCCAGGGCTGGAACTCGCCGGCGCCGATCTTCATCGTCGGCATGCC
>PKWJ01000041.1:0-17936 GCA_003132025.1 Gammaproteobacteria bacterium | reverse complement strand
GCGCTTCACCGACAAGATGCCGCTCAACTACCTCTACTGCGGTCTGATCGCGCGGGCACTGCCACGCGCGCACATCGTTCATGTCAACCGCCATCCCCTGGCGACCTGCTACGCCATCTTCAAGACTCTCTTCAACCAGGGCTATCCATTCTCCTACGACTTGTCCGAGCTCGGCGCCTACTACGGTGCCTACCACCGGCTCATGCAGCATTGGCTAAAGACACTTCCGGGTCGGATCCATGAAGTCTCCTACGAGCGGCTGATCGCCGACCCCGAAGGCGAGGCGCGCCGCCTGTGCGCGGCGCTGGAACTGCGGTGGGAGCCCGCGTGCCTCGAGTTCCACAGTAACCGCGACCCGGTGGCAACGGCCAGTGCGGCGCAGGTGCGTCTCCCAATTTATCGCAGTTCCCTTGATCAGTGGCGCTACTACGAAGCGAAGCTCGAGCCGCTTCGAGCTCAATTGGCCGAGGCCGGCGTTGCCTTGGATTCGCTGTAACCGGTCACTCCCCAACCGTACCCCAGCACTTTCCACTGGCCGGCGCGCCGCGACAGCACGAAGGCCCAGGCGCCATGCTCCTCGAATTGGGTGCCGTGGGTTCGCCCAGTCCAGGTCGTGGGCAGCGAAAGGTAGGCCCGCTCACCCTGCACGGAGAAGTCCCGGGCCGGCCCGAATCGGACCTTCAGTTCGCTCAACTCGTCGGCGCCGGCATGCTGCCGGAATCCTGCCTCCCAGGCTGGCACGGCGTCGGCGCCGGAGAAGATGAACGGGGCATAGTTCTCAACGATCGTCACGCCGCGCGCGGCAAACATGGTCGCGTGCCTGCCCGCCGGCAACTGCGCCATAAACTGTGCGAGTTCGTCGATGGGTTGCATGATCTCGGCCGGCGGGACTACGTCGGCCAGCGCTGTTCGTGTCCCGCCAAGCACCCAGCAAACCAGCGACAGCGTCATCGCGACCGTCACGATGCGCATGCACCAAGAGCGAACCGAAGCGAGTATTCTCATCATGTTTTGCACCTAGTTTGAACATCGATGGGCGGGCAATTAGTCGCCGAGCATCTGGCCGATACGCTCGGCTTGCAAAGCCCGCACAGCCTTGCTACGTTGATCCGCGCACGCAGAGCTTACTTTGAAAAGCAAACGGGCCTCAGTGCAATCTCTTTCACTGCCGGCGCCAAAGACAGAACAATACCTAAGGGAGCACCGTGTTGCTGCAGAACCGTATCCGTCATTCGCGCATCAGTCGCAACACTCTGATCGCCACGGCGGTGGCCACGGCGCTTGCACCGCAGGCCGCCGTCCTCGCCGCTGACGACTCCAACAGTCTTCAGGAGGTTGTGGTCACCGCCAACCGCCGCGAAGAGAACGTCCTCGACGTTCCCTACAACATATCGACGGTGAGCGGCGAGACGCTCGAGAATGCCGACGCCACGAATCTCAATGACCTGGCGCGACTCCTGCCCGGCGTGACGATCCCGGACCTCGGCGCCCGCGCCAACAGCAGCAACAGCTTGATCATCATTCGCGGGCTCAACGTCAACGACCCGGTCGCCTCGTCCTATCTGCCCTGGGGTAGCGTGCCGACCGTGTCTACCTACGTCGATGACGTGCCGCAGTTCGTCGATCTGAAGCTCGATGACATCCAGCGCATCGAGGTACTGCGCGGCCCTCAGGGCACGCTCTACGGCTCGGGAGCGGTCGGTGGCACGATTAAGATCGTGCACAACGCGCCCGATCCACAGGAGTTCTCGGCCAAGGTATCCGTGGATACTTCGAAGACCGACTACGCCGAGGATCCTTCCTACGCCTTCAACGGCGTGGTGAACATTCCGCTCGGCCCGCAGATGGCGTTCCGGCTGTCCACCGGCTACGAGAAGTCGGCCGGGTTCATTAACGGGGTAAATGCGGTCGAGTTTGGACCGAACCAGCAGCCGGTGCTTGCCGATCCCGCCAACCCGCTGACCAGTGGGCTCGTGTACCAGACCCTGGAGCACATCAATGACTCACACTCGATCTACGTGCGCGCTGCGCTGCGCTGGCTGCCCACCGACTGGCTCGAGGGCAATCTGGCCTTCCAGCGCCAGAGCGATCACTCGGAGGGTTTCTCGTGGCAGACCGAGGGGTTGCGTTACGAGACTGAAGCCCTGGTGCCGCATCAGCCTGAGGCCCGGGCCACGGACCTGCAATCGCTCACCCTGACCGCCGACGCCGGTTTTGCAACCGTCACCTCATCGACGTCGTATTCGGTTATGGACGTCGATAACGTCTATGACGAGTCGCAGTTCGTCGTCGACTACAACCTAGCGAGTCCGCTGCTCTACGGCGACTATCCGCGCGTGACGTCGCTGTTCTTTCTGACCTCGCACGATACCAGTCTCACGCAGGAGCTGCGTCTGGTGTCGAAGGAAGGCGGGGACTGGGACTACGCCACCGGATTGTTCTTCCAGCATCAGACGCAACACCTGCTGCAGCGCGAGTCGGTGCCGGGCTTTGCGGCGTGGTCCGAGCTGCCGGGCTCGGCCGATGCGGTTCCGCCGTCCACCCCCGGTGCTCCTTACGCCAACTTTGGCGACTTTCTCCAGATGTACTACGGTGGCACGCGCCCCAGCGCCCTGCAGCCGGTGGATACCAACTTCACCTATCTGCGCCTGTCCGGATTCACGGATAAGGCGTTGTACGGTGAGCTGACCCGACATCTGACGCCCCGTTGGGAGATCACGGGCGGGGCACGCATCTTCTGGCAGGACTTCGCGCAGAGCCTGCACTCGCAGATCCCCTACGGCGGCCCGTTCTACTCGACGCTGCCCTACCCAGAGAATCTCACCGACAGCCTGGGCAGTACGATCGTGCAGCGACAGCAGTCGTTCCACAATCACATCTTCAAGGTTAATTCCAGCTACGAGATTGCCTCCACCGCCCGCGTCTATGCGACATTCTCGGAGGGCTTCCGGCACGGGGGGGTCAATGCGCTGTCGATCGGGAATTGCATCTTCTGCGAGAGCGATTCGATCGTGCCCTACAAGTCCGACACCGTGAAGAACTATGAGGTCGGCTTCAAGGGCTCGATCGCGGACTGGCTGCGTTACAGCGCTGCGGTGTTCCACGAGGACTGGGACAACGTGCAGATTCAGATCTTCGGCCAGGCCGGCGATCCCGCGGTGGTCAATGGCAAGACCGCCAGCAGTGACGGCGTTGAGCTGGAACTCGATGGACGCTTGGGCAGACACTGGACCGGCACAATAGGCTATGGCTACACGGATGCGAAGATCACTCAGGACTTTGCGATCACCGAAGTGGTCGACGGTAGTACCTTCAACCTGGTCAATGGCCATGATGGCGACCGACTGCCGTATGTTCCGCGGCAGACGCTGACCGGGGACCTGGGTTACCAGACGCCGCTCAGCGGCAAGATGGCCCTGGACCTGCATGCGGATGTCGCCTACCACAGCAACGTCACCACGCAGCTCAACGACACGGTGCTGGGTTATCGAGTGCTGGGCGGCTTTACGACGGTCAATGCCAGCGCCGGCCTGCAGCTCGGACCCGAGTTTCATGTCCGCCTGTTCGTCGACAACCTGACTAACATTCAGGGAATCACCGCCGCCGGGCCGCTGCTGCGAATCTACGACGATCCGCGCTATCGCGCCGAATACGTGACGCGGCCGCGCACGATCGGACTGCGTGCCGACTACACTTTCAAATGAAGCCGTCTAGTTCGAGCCCCGCCAATGCCAGTGACCGCAACGCGTGATCTGGCCGATCAGATCAGTATCCTCTCCACCTCATCCACCGCCACCTCATCATCCCGCCGATCATACAGTGCCGTCGTCCGCGGCGACTCATGCGCCGCCATCTGTTGCGCGAGCTCGCGACGACCGCCGTTGCGTAGATATTGCGTAATTCCGGTTGCCCTAAATGTGTGATTGCCGATCCTGGTCTTGATTCCCGCCTTGAATGCCCGCCGACGAATCATCCGATACACATCCGCCTGGGCGAGGGGATTCGTCGTGAGCGCTCGGCCACGGCCGCGCACAGTCCGAAACAGGTAGCCCTTCAAGTCGCCGGCGAGGCCTGCAGCATTGATGTAGGCATCGAGATACGCCTCGAGATTGTGATTGCAGGGCATCTCGTGCCGTTTGCCGCCTTTCTCGTGCAGCCGGACCCAGCCGCGGCGACCCTGGGTGTAGTAGTCCTCGACCCGCATCTTGATCACCGCGCCGACGCGACCGAACGTATAGATCATGGTCGCGATGAGCGCCCGATCGCGTAAGCCGACGAGCGTCGAGGCATCCAATGAATCCAGCAGCTCGCGCGCTTCCTCCTGCGCGAGCACCGGCGTCTTGCCTTTCCTGACGGTGTATTTCGGACCTCGGACCGGCGCCGCCGGATTCGTGGCCACGACCTGGCCCACGACCAGCCAGTCAAAAAGCATGCGGATCGCCGCCAGGTGCTGCTTGACCGACGGCTTGGCTAGCCGGGCACCGAGCTGCTCGATGTAGGCCGCCACGTGGAGCGGCTCGATATCGACGATCTCCGTGAACTTCTGGGCCTCACACCAGCTCGAGAACTCCAGAACCGCATGGAAATACGCTCGGCGGGTGTTGGGATTCCTGATATTGGAGGCGAAGTACTCGATGAAGCGCTTGGCGGCCTGCGCCGTCGACGCGTACAGCGCCGGAACTTTTGCGACTGCGGCGGAGGAGAGGGTTCGGCGAACCAGAGAGGTCGTCATGAGACCTTGAAGTGTTTGACGCCCGCCTTCTGGGCGGCGCGACGCAGATCCTCATCCAAGGTTGCCAGTGGTAGCGCGGCTCTCAGGGCCAGTTCCAGATACGAGGCATCGTAGGAGGACAGGCGGTAACGACGTGCGAGTTGCAGGGTGTCGGTCAGTGCCTGGGTGAAGGTGGCCGAATCCGCCTCGATCTGGGTTGATTGGACCATCTCGAGAAACGCCTCGCTTTGTGCCTCGGTGAGCTGGTCTTTGCGTTCTGCGCGTGAGAGCACATTGGCAATTTCCAGCCCCCAGGTTATCGGTACTGAGGCTGCGACTCCTCCGCCACGCAGTGCCTTCAGCACCGCGAACGCGTACGGCGCCTCGCGCGCATCGGCATCCCGCAGCAGCCAGGACAGCGCCACCGAGGCGTCGAGGACAAACGTCACTCCCGTCCTTCTTCGATCAAGCTCTTGATATCGATCTTCGCGCGTACTGGATTCGCCTTCTTGAACGCGAGGAACTTATCGATGGCCGCCGCTGGATCTTTCGCCACCTGCGATTCGCTCGGGATCAAGTCCGCGATGGCTTTGCCGCGATTGGTGATCGTAAATCGTTTGCCCGCCTGGACCTGACGCAGCAGTTCGGGCAGTTTGGTTTTGGCCTCATAGGCGCCGATTTCGGTCTTCACGACGTAGTCTCCTCAATTACGACTAGTCTAGAGACTGGTCTATTAATGTCAAGGGCGTTGAGAGACTCTATATAGAATGCGGTCAAGCACGTAACGGGCGCGCGGGAGCAATCATCAAAGACTCGCCGGCAAGCACATTGCCCAGCGTACTGCGTAGTCCCGGCGCTCCGCGGATCGAGTGCGGGGGTTGCCTGCAATCGAAGCGCTGCGTGCCGGGCCTTGCTGGACCGTCGATGCACCATGGCCCCAACCCCATCTAGGTCGTTCCCTGCCAGCTCTTTATGTATGATAACGTCCTTTATCATACTTCAAAATCATCGAAAGAGAGGCACTTACCAGGCAGTCGCGACTGTCGCGAGCTCAGCGACGCATCTTGAGGCTGCTGCCGCCGAAAGAACCGTCGACACTGTCCAGGTCGATGACAAGGGCTACGCCTTTTTCGTCCTTGTCCATATCGCGCTCGCCTTTGGGCGAGTCGTCGTACACCTTGCGGCGCACCGACTCCGAAGGATCCACACGCCCACGACCGCGGAATGTTACAAACGCCTTCGATTGGGCGCCGAGCTCGCCATAGAGTAAGGCGATGTGGGGACGGCCGCTCGTGACGGCCTTGAGGATACCGCCCTCGGGATTGCGGACCCAAATGGCAAGTTGGTTGTCACTGTAGGCCTGAACGCTGCCGCGGAATGACAGTTCCGGCCGGCCCTCGGGCGACACGTACGCGACGCTGATCATCCTGCCGTGCTCGAGGGCCGTATTGACAGTTTCCTTCAGCGCGGGCGATAGCTTCAGCTCCGTGAGTACCGGTGGAGTGTTGTTAGTGGCCATATCTGGTCTGGTCTCCGTTGTCAGCGCTGCGTGTGGAGAATCTGATCCCGTCTTTCCATTCTGCACCAGCTGCATTGCCGATGCGTCACATCTCCGACATTGGCTGACAAGACGCCATTGGACGCATCGAAGGGGGCCTTCAACGCTTTCTCGGTCTTTTACGCACGCCTGATTGGCGCACGGCCGATTTCGGACGGTCAATAGTAACGGCAGTCCTCGGGGCCGAGCGCATAACCAAGCGGCGGGCGTCACGCAGGAGTTCCCTCAGATCGGCCCGAGTGATCCTTGATAGTCGGACCAGCACGGTGCGGTGTGGTGCGTAATGATCCGTGATGTAGTAGATATCGGGCTGCTGCCGGAGCAGCTCGGCACGCTGCTCGAGATCGATATGTACGACGATGCTATTTAGTTCGGCGGATTTGTTAACAGGTACGCAGGCGAGGAGCTTGCCTCCTAGCTTCAACGCAGGGGCTCCATACGCGGTGCCATCGACGACATCGGGTAGGGCAAGACCAAGTTCCCGCACCGTATCGAAGTTGAGCATTCCCATGGCTAAGCCTCCGAAATTAGCTGGTCAGCCAATGTAAGCGTTTGGTCTCCACCGTATTGACTGGCCCGATCTGGTCGCATTCACCGATTAGAACTCAAGGTTTTTCGACAGGATAATGATCTCCGAGTGGAACGGTCCGTACTTGTATGTTTTTCGTTCTCCAGTTGGGAGAAAGCCGAGACTCTCCCAGAAGGGAAGCACCTGCGAGTTCGTTGCAACCACGCCGATTCGAGCAGTGGTGCATGTACGCCAGGAGCGAATAACCGGTTCAAGGGAGCGGTAGGCCGCTGAGCCGATACCCTTGCGCTGGGACCCCTCCGCGATAAGCAGGAGGCCAATCGTGGCGGTGTCTGGCCTGGGATAGCCACGTATCACGTCGATGCACCCAATCATTTGCGAGGAGACATAAACGCCAAAGACGAACTTGTCAGCGTAGCTCTTTCCGTCCGGGAGGATGGTGAACGTACTCTGCGCGTCCGCGCGGCCGGGAGGGGAGCCTGTAACGAGCTGCGCATATCGCGGGGCCTGCTCCAATACGCGCTGCAGGTCCGCCATCTCATGGCTCTCACCCGATAGTTGGCACAGGTCGATCTGCCCGGTGGTCCCAGTTCGAAGGTCTGTGTCGCCCATGCGGTGGTTCCCGGCGCTGTGCTCTGACATGGTGTCCACGTCCCAATGAAAAGGGGGGACGCTATGCTTAAGGCATCTCGAGCGGGAATCTAGTCGACCTTCGCTGGACGCCTACCCATGGTGAACACGGCAGCCTAGTGCGCACGCCTATAGTTTCATAAATGCAACATTGAGGCCGTTTTCTTGGTTATATGGCATGATACAGATACAATGCAGCCATCATTAGCGCCGGCCGGGCAACGAACCCATCGCGCGGTTGATCTGGCGGACCAGAGGGGTATGAGAGGCCCATGAGGCGCATTTCTTCGAAGCGAACGCTTTTCTACAAGCGAATCTTTCCCGTGCTCTGGTTTGGAATTCTCGCGATCTCTGTGCTGGCTGCGTCGCTACCAACTCGACGCGCGCACGTCGAGGCGATTCCGATGCTGATCGTGCCCGTGGCGATGGCGGTAGTCGGATACGTGCTGTTTCGTCGGCTGTTGTTCGATCTGGTCGACGAAGTCTGGGACGATGGTGACACGCTGATCGTCAAGAACGCCGGCGTGGAAGAGCGCGTACCGCTGAAGAGCATCATCAATATTGGGTATTCATTGCTCACCAACCCGGAGCGAGTAACTCTGACGTTGCGCGATGCCGGTCCTTTCGGAAAGGAGATCACCTTCATGCCTCTGCCTCGCCCGTTTTCGTTTCGATGGCCGTCCCGCAATCCAATCATCGATGAGCTGATTGAGCGGGTCGATCAGGCGCGGCGACGCACGGTCTGAATGAAGAAAATCTCGTACCGAACTCGACCAACCCGATCGTGAAGGCCAAATGACATCGTCCCTCTCGTTTTCATGCTGCGGACGTACGCTGACGCGCTCTGTTCGTACTCCGAGCGCGTTCACCTTGTGATGACCCGGTTGCGTGTTCCCTATTCGGAGCATCGGGTTTTAAGAGCGAGTCAATCATTTGCGCCGGGCGCACCACGTCTTCGTAAGGCGTGTCGCGGAGCTTTAGCGGAATGGCACGATTTCTGGGCGCGCGGAACCTATGCGGGTCGCCCGGTGGAAGCAGGAATTCACAGGCTGCAGTGGGCCTCACGGGGGTGGCCCTTGCGGCGATTCAAGGGCATACTCGCGCCGAAACCGCCGCGTCGTATGCGGACGCTACGCTACTGACGACGGCTTTCGGTGTGTAACCTCGGGGGTCCACCGCGCGAATTAAGGGGGGAGTACCGATCACGGTGCCGGAAGTGGCGGGGATACCGCGGGTCGGCTGGACGCCCGATACCGGATGTTCCGATGCGACTGACGATCAGATCTATCAACCAGGAGAGGACCAATGAGCACTATTCGCCTGATTTGCCGCACGATGGCCGCCACGGCATGCGCGGTCGCCCTCGGCTACGGCTCGGGTGCGCTCGCGGACGACATGACCTCGCTCGCTACCGGGGGCTACGTCAGCGGGCTTCATAGCATGTCGCTGATGCATAAGATCGATACCGATGGGGACGGTACCGTGTCGCGGGAAGAGTGGATCGCGTTCCAGGACAAGGTCTACGCGATGCTGGACAAGAACAAGGATGGCAATGTCGACGCCAAGGAGTTCATGAGCAACAAGACGGCAATGGCCAGCTTCGCGACTGGAGGCTTTTCCAGGGGTCTACAGACCATGGGCGAGATGCACAAGATCGATGCCAACGGCGACGGCATGGTGACCCACGATGAATTCATCGCGTATCAGAACAAGGTGTTCGATGCGATGGATGCCAGTACCGGCCACAAGGGCATGCTCGGCGCCGACGCATTCGGCTCCGGCGGCGCCAACACGCAGCACTGACCGCAGCGCTCGCGGGCGCGGCGATGATCGCCTGATCGTCGCCGCGCCCACAGCCGCAGCGGTTCACTCGCGCGATCGAGTTGCGTTGCATTGGACCGCAAGCCTTACGCTATCACCAACGCTTTTTGCTCAGCGACCAGCCCCCAGGATGTCGTGCCGCGTGCGGAATCCAAGCCGCTCAGCTGTTCTTCGACGTGAACTGGAAGTAGGCGAACCCAAGCGCGAACAACCCGTAGATGATGACCGTCGACCACCCAAGCGCATTGACGTCGCCGCTCATTTGACCCTGCAGGGCAACGAAGAAGCCGACGACATCTCCAATCAAGCCCGCCAGCACGATCGATCAGCGACCCAATGGATCGACGATATTGCGCGCAAACCATAGGAGGAGGCCGAGATTGATCAGCGCTCCGCCAAATAAGCGCGACATGAAGACCACAGAACGATCGGCCGTAATGCCGTATTGCGCGAGGACATCGGCAGGAGCTGCGACGAAACCGATGCCAAACAGAATTGCGACTACACCGACGATCGACAGGAAAGTACTCAATTTCATACCCATCTCTCCGGAAGTGTACGAATGGTGGCTGGTCCGAACTCCCCCGGGTTTTCGCGTCTTCTTCTCCCGGAACAGGGCAGATACTAGGGGCGCGAATTTGGCGTGTCGAGCGGCGATCCGCTTCGGCATTCAATGGCCACGCCAAAGCCTTGTCTATTGATTTTGATCAAATTTCTCGAGCGGGCGTTGCATCACCGAAGCCGCCAATGATGCGGATGTGGCGACGGACCCTTGACAAATATATCAAATAACATATAAACGGTGTGAGTTGAAACCCAGGCACGGCGAGGTGCGCCCGGAGGTGGAGGACGACATCGCGCTCCTCCTGGCAGGTTCGGTACGGATGCGGGATCACGCAGCGCGCGGCTTTAGCGTCGCCCACGACCTGTGGCTGCGGGATGGTTTGCCCGCGGAGCTGACCGAGCGCGTCAGGGAGTGCAATGGCTTTGAGCTGTACGTAATCGACGCCCACGGGTGCACATTTCTGTTCGGCTGGCGCCCGCGGGATAAGCGCCTGGTGCTGTTTGCCATGATCGCCATCGCCCGGGACCTGAGCGCCGAACAGGTGGTTGGGCGATTTGTGGATCGCATTGAGGGTTATCGATGAAAGCAAAACCGCGCAAGGCTCCCAAGGCCGGTGTAGCAGCGCGCATTTACGATCGGCTGATGCATGACCCGGTCGCACGCGAAGGCTACAGCGCCCAACGTGAACTTGTGGAACTGGGTCGCAGCCTGCGCGCCGCACGCACTCAGCTCGGCGCGACGCAGGCGAAAATTGCCAAGGCGGCCGGTATGACCCAGGCGGAACTGAGCCGGCTGGAAAACGGATTGCTGGCCAATGGCGTCACGTACACCACGCTGGCACAGCTGTCGCACGTGTTGGGGCGCCAGGTGGTATTGCAGGTGGCAGGGACCGCTCACGCCCTCAAGGCGACATAGCGGAACAGCGCGTGAAGACGGCGGACGTCGTCGCCAGCGTGCTGGCCTTGATCAGCACGGCACTATTGACGTGGCCGGCGCTGCGCGTCGGACGGATGCTGAACCGGGCTGCGAAAATGGGGGCGGGCGCAGTGCGCACCATTGATCCTGTCAGTGCGAACATCTTCCGGCGCCTGCAGAGTGCCTACGCGTCGGATACCTGGCGGCCGGTGGATCAGCTGCTACTGTGGCTCGGCCTGATCGCCGCGACCCTCGGCGGAGTGCTCGACATTTATTCCAAACTGGCGGCACCTTATACTTATCCCTAATGGATCCTATCGTCTCGTTGTTCAGCATTTTCGGCGCGCTCACCCTGGGCGCAATCAGCCCGGGCCCGTCGTTTCTATTCGTGGCGCGCACGGCCGTTGCCGTATCGCGCCGATCAGGCATCGCGTCGGCGGCCGGTATGGGGCTGGGCGCGGCGATCGTGTGCACACTGGCGTTGCTCGGCGTGCGGGCCGTACTCGCTCAAGCCGAATGGCTGTATGTAACTTTCAAATTGCTGGGTGGCATCTATCTTTGCTACCTCGCCTGGCGTATGTGGCGCGGAGGCCAGGTCGCTGCAGCCGTATCGACCGAGGCACCGCAGCCGTCGACCCAGGCCGGTATCAACCGTAGTTTCTGGCTCGCCCTCGCCACTCAACTCAGCAACCCCAAGACCCTGATCGTGATCAGCGGCATCTTCGCGGCACTGCTTCCGAGTCGCATTCCAGCCTGGATGTATTGGACGATCCCGCTGGTCGATATCGTCCTGGAAACGAGCTGGTACATCTTCGTCGCGGTGGCCCTTTCTTCCAGGGGCCCGCGTCTGGTCTACCTGAGCGCCAGGAACACCATTGATCGCACGGCCGGATGCGTGCTTGGGGTACTGGGACTGCGGCTGATAGTCGAGGGCGCGAAAGACGTTAGCTGATGTCGCGCCGCGCCAGCGGCCGACACCTAGGCCGCCTGAGGTACCAGCACCTGATCGGTGCGAAGCAGGGCCTCGATGCCTTCAAAGGGCACCGGTCGGCTGAACAGGTAACCCTGTGCTTCATCGCAGGCCAGCAGGCGCAACTGCTGTTCCTGCTCCTCGGTCTCTACGCCCTCGGCCACCACCTTGAGCTTGAGGGAATGCGCGAGCGCAATAATGCTCGATACGATCGCCAGGCCATCCGGGCCCTCGGTCATGCCGACAATGAACGCCCGATCGATTTTAAGCGAATTCACCGGCAGCTTTGCCACGTACGACAACGAGCAGTAGCCGGTACCAAAATCGTCGATGGCCACGCTCACCCCCAGCGCTCGAATCTGCTTCAGGGCGGCGATGCTGCGATCGACCTGTTCCATGATCATCGACTCGGTGATCTCCAGCTCGAGCGAGGCGCCGGTCTTGCCCGCCATGATCATCGCGATGACTTGGGCGAAGTCCTGCTTGCGTAGTTGCAGGGCCGAAACGTTCACCGCCACCCGCGGCGGCGCCAATCCCGCGGCGCGCCAGCGTTGCTGATCGTTAAGGGCCTGGCGCAGCGCCCACTCCCCGGCTTCGCCGATCTGACCGGATTCCTCGAGCACCGGAATGAATCGACCGGGCAGTACCAGACCGCCCTGGGGATCACGCCAGCGGATCAGCGCCTCCAGCCCGCAGATGCGCCGATCTGACAGGGTTACCTTTGGCTGATAGTAAAGGACAAATTCATCGCGCTCTATCGCGCGCCGCAGCCCGCTTTCCATCGCCAGCGCTTCAGCAGCACGCGCATTGAGATCCGGAGAATAGAACGCGCTGTGCTCGGATGTGAGCTTGGCCTGACGCAACGCCGCTTCGGCGTGCCGCAGCAGGGTGTCGGCGGTCAGGCCGTCGCTCGGAAATACCGCGATGCCTCCGCGACAGGTAATTCGTACCTCCTCGCCGGCCAGATCGAACGGGTCGGCAAAGCAGCGTGCCGAGAGGTCCTCGAACGCTCGCACCAGTTCGGTCACCGAACGCCCGGCACGCAACTCGATGGCAAAAACATCGACGCTGATCCTGGCGGCGGAGGCGTCGACTTTCTGGAGACGACGGGCGACCAGTTGCAGCAATTCGTCCCCGGCCACGCGGCCGAGCGTCTCATTGATGCGCCGGAAGCGCTCCAGGTCCAGCAGAACCACCGCCAGCATGGAGCCGCCGTCGGTCTGTTTCTGCAATGCCAGCGACAGTCGCTCGTTGAACAGACCGCGATTGGGCAGCCCCGTCACCTGGTCATAGTTTGCAAGATACTGGATTCGGTCCGACTTTCGCAGGAGGGCCAGGGCGAATGATATGTCCGCGGCCAGCTCGCTCAGCACCTTCATCTCTTCCTCGTCGAAGAACCCGGAAACTTCGGCATGAATCGAGATCATGCCTACGCCCTGTCCATCGATGATCAGCGGCAGCACGGCCACCGCGCGCGAACCGGTATCTGTCATGTCTTTCAGCGTTGTGCGTTCGCCGTGCAGGTCGTTGACCACGACGGGTCGTAATTCCTTCAGGGCTGTGGCCGCGAAATTTCTCGGATCGAGCATGTCCTCGGCCAACCTCAGCCTGAGACTTTCATAGAATGCATCCGTTCCTCCGTGGCCGGCCGCAAATCGAAGCTTGTTCGTCTCCGCATCCACCAGCCCGATCCATGCCTTGGGAAATTGACCGGCCTCGACCGCGATGCGGCATGCCTCGCGTAGCAGTTCATCGAGATCGATGGTCCGAACGATGAGGCCATTGATTGCGCTCAACACCGATAGCACACGGTTCAAGCGTTGGATGCGGGCCGCGGCCTGTTCCAGCTCGGCGCTTTTCTCCTCCAGTTTTCGAACCAGCGCTTCGCTGTACGATTTCAGGACCGGCGATTCGAGTTCCGGAATCTCAATCGCTGCCACCGGCGAGCGGTGTTTGCCGGCGGCAGCTCGTAGCTTGCCGATGATGATCTGAACCGGCGCCGGTTTTTCAATATAGGCGTCGGCCCCCGCGGCGTCCCCCAGCGCGCGATCTTCCGAGGAATTGTGCGTGCCGCTGTAAAGTATGAAGGGTAGGGTACTGAACTTCTCGCTGCGTCTGAGATTCAGGCACAGGTTGTAACCGTCCATCTGCGGCATCAGGACGTCGGAAACTATTCCGTCGACCCGCTCGCGCTCCAGTATCGCCAGTGCCTCTACCCCATTTCCGGCGACCAGCACCGTGTGCCCTTGTGCCTCCAGCTGCAGCCGCAGCACCTGCGCAAGGCCTGCGTGATCATCCGCGATCAGAATCGTCTGCGCGGTCGGTGTCGCCCGTATGAAGGCGGCGACCTGTTTGGGAAATTCCACGCTGTCGATCGGCTTGTCTATGTAGCCGCTGTAACCCAGGTCGGCCGACAGCTCGGCGTCGAGCGGCCCGGCGGCAGCAGCCAGCGCGACCACCGGAACGTCACGTAGTCTCGGATCGGGCTTGAGCAGCGGCATCAGCGCCGGGCCGTCGGGATCCGATCCGGAGATGTCGACCAGGATCAGATCGGGAATATTGGTGCTGACGGCCGCCAGCGCCTGCTGTACGCCGGCGACGAGGGAAACGTCGTAGCCCGCCAGCTCCAGCGCGGTTGAAGCCAACGCGAGGTCATTCGACGCGCCGCTGACGATCAGGATTCGGGGCTTCATTGCAATCGTGGGCACTCGCGCGACTCCGGCGCTGGTCGATCCCGCAGGGCGATAGTCGTCATTGCGCGGGGCAGAAAGAGCAGTCTGCCCCATATTCGGCGCAATCCGTCAGATAGACAGCGAGCCAGTCACAGAAACTGGGTTCTGTCGCTCTTTTGCTGGAAATATAGGCAATTTTTACCAAATCCGGCCGCGCCGTCGCGCTATCGAGTGGGCCATTTCCGTGCCATGCGCACGAATTCCCGAGCTATTTGCGCAGCCCCTGCAGCGCGATCAAGGTCACGAGTCCTGCCGACGACAGGTAGTAGCCCACGTACGCGAGTCCGTAGTGAATCGCCAGCCAGGTGGCGATATAGGGCGCGAGCGATGCGCCGATGATGCCGGCCAGATTGAAGCTCAAAGATGCGCCGGTGTAGCGCACCGCCGTCGGATACAGTTCGGTGAGTGTGGTTCCCAGTGGCCCGTAGGTGAGCCCCATGAGGGCGAGGCCGACGGCGAGAAAAGTGAGTACCGCCGATACGCTGCCCGATCCGAATAGCGGCGCGAAGGTTAACCCGAAAACGATGATTCCCAACGTGGCCGCGATCAGCATCGCGTAGCGCCCGCGCCGGTCGGCAATCAGCGCCGAGATTGGGATCCCCAATGCAAAGAACAGCACCCCGAATATCTGCAGGATCAGAAATTGTCGGCGCGTATAACCGAGCGCCGACGTGGCCCAGCTGAGCGTGAACACGGTCATCAGGTAGAACAACACGAACGTAGCCACAGCGGCGAAAGTGCCGAGCAATACCACCTTCGCATGCCACGCCCACAGGGTCAGCATCGGCACGCGCACCCGTTCGTTGTTCTCGATTGCGAGCCGAAATGCCGGCGTCTCGGTGACACGCAGGCGCACGTACAGGCCCACGAACACCAGCGCAGCGCTGGCCAGAAACGGGATGCGCCATCCGTAAGCGAAGAAATCGGCGTCGCTCATCCGATTGGTCAACAGCAGGAAAATGCCGCTCGAACAGAGGAAACCGACTGGTGCGCCGAGTTGTGGAAACATGCCATACCAGGCGCGCCTGCCGGGTGGCGCATTCTCGGTGGCCAACAACACCGCGCCACCCCACTCGCCACCCAGGCCCAGTCCCTGGCCGAAGCGGCACAGCGCCAGCAGCACCGGTGCGAGCACGCCGATCGACGCGTAGCCCGGCAGCAGGCCGATCAGTATCGTCGACAGCCCCATGGTCAGCAGCGCCGCAACCAGCGTCGCCTTACGTCCGACGCGGTCGCCGAAATGCCCGAACAGCACTGAGCCTACCGGGCGCGCGAAAAACGCCAGGGCGAAGGTTGCGAGTGATTGCAGCATGGCCGATGCCGGATCACCGGCTGCAAAGAACAATCGCGGAAACACCAGCACCGCAGCGGTTGCATAGATGTAGAAATCGTAGAACTCGATCGTCGTGCCGATCATGCTCGCGAACAGTACACGCCGACTGTTCAATGTCACGGCTCGCCGATGTCTTCGTTCCAGACCTGAGGATGCGCGCGAATGAACGTTGCCAGGAGCTCGACACACGCCGAAGAGTCGAGGTCGATTGTCCGTATCCCGCGATCGCGCAGCCAGTCGATTCCGCCCCGGAACGTACGGGATTCGCCGATCACCACGGTGCCGATCCGGAATTGAACGATGAGTCCGCTGCAGTACCAGCAGGGGGCCAGGGTCGTTACCATGATCGTGTCCTGGTAGCTGCGCTGGCGGCCGGCGTTGCGAAACGCGTCGGTCTCGCCATGCGCCGACGGGTCGCCGTGTTGTACCCGACGGTTGTGTCCTCTCCCGAGAAGCCGGCCGGCAGGGTCGAACAGCGCGGCTCCAATCGGAATCCCGCCTTCCGCCATGCCGAGCCGCGCCTCTTCAAGTGCCACAGCCAGCATGGGCTCGTATGTCAAATCAAGAGCCTCCGATCTTCACCCAGCCGCTGCACCACCCGGCGAACGCCACGCTCTTTCCCGCGAACAGCGCGCAGGAACCCGTCGCATTTCCCGCCTTCCTGTAGAGCGAACAATTGCCGCAATAGGCATCGGACTTCGCCGATTTTGTAACGTAATCGCGGCCTCTCGCGGCCGGATCGTTCGGATCAAGTGCCGGCAGGTCGGCACGAGCAGTGCCACTGATAAAGAGGCCTGCAACCGGAACGAACGCGCCTGCAAGCAGGCCGCCCTGCATCAGAGCACGCCGTGTAATTGCTCTATTCATGTTCATTGCCCTCGAATTATTTGTCCAGGCCTTCCGCCTTCAGCGCCGATTTGACCGCGGGGCGCGACTGCAGATCGGAACGAAAGCGCTTCAGGTTCGGCCATTTGCCAAGTTCGATACCGACATGACCGGACCAACCAAGAACCACGAACAGGTACGCATCCGCGACGGTGAACGTATCGCCGGTGAGAAAGTGTTTTGACCCGAGCGCGGTATTCAGCCAGTCCAGGCGCTTGGTGAGGTTGCCGCGCGCGAACTGCTTGATGTCCTCGCTCGGCGCGCTGAACAAGGGCGCGAAGTTCTTGTGGATCTCCGAATTGACGAATGCCAGCCACTCGATCAGTCGATAGCGCTCCAGGGTACCTGCGGCCGGCGCCAGCTTGGCGGCCGGGTTGCGGTCGGCGATGTAGAGCAGAACCGCCACGTTCTCGGTGAGCACCTGGCCGTCATCCAGCCGCAGGGCGGGCACATAGCCTTTTGAATTGACCTGATCGTAGTCCAAGCCGTCCGAAGTCTTGCGCGTCTTGCGATCGACTGCCGCCGTCTCGAATTTCGCCCCTGACTCGTACAGGGAAATTAGCGACGCCATTGAACAGGCGCCGGTCATGTAGTACAGCTTCATCGGCTACTCCGGAAGGTTATGCAGCGGGATCGCCATGCTAACCTCGCGGCGATAGTTCGCAAGTGGACTGGCGAATTTGGCGCTGGCGAAGCCTCCTGGCATCGAAACTGAGGCGACGTCCGGGCCCTGAAGGGGATCGGCGCGCGGGCAGTCGGTGCCATAAAAAACCCGTCGGCGCGGAAAACCGCGTCAACGGGTCAAATGCTGAATCCGCCGAACAGTTGCTCGGGGGTCGAGTAGTGTTCGTTAAGGAGGTCTGGACTCAGGCCTCCAACACTACTCGCTAACGCGAGCTTACTCTGTGCGGTGCCACACGTTGTTCCAGCCGAACGCGGTTTTATTTCGCGTGGCGCGCACGCGTAACCCCGAGAGAATTGCGAACGGTTTTAGCCGGTTGTACGCTACCGCTAAGGGCCGGGACCGCGCAGGGCGAATTCCAACGATGGCAGCCGCTCAGTACAAGCAGAACCACCTGTTGGCGGCGCTCCCCAAAGCTGAATTCGCGCGACTCGGTCCCAAGATTAAAATTGTGACGCTGCCCTTGGGCAAGGCGCTGTATGAGCCCGGCACCATGCTGCGCCATGTGTATTTCCCGACCGATTCGATTGTCTCTCTGCTGTACGTGATGAGCGACGGCGCGTCGGCGGAGATAGCCTTGGTGGGCAACGAAGGCGTCGTCGGGG
>PKWJ01000008.1 GCA_003132025.1 Gammaproteobacteria bacterium | reverse complement strand
AGCCAGCGCCGACGGCGGAAGCGACCATCACGACCGCGCAAACCAACCCACTCTTAAGTAATAACACCTGTTTTCTCACTTTATCTTTTAACCTGGCGTAGCCTGCCCCGAGGGGTGATCCAGTTTCAATGTTGGTACATGGCGAGTGAGCAGCACTACCGAGGCGGCATAGAGGAATGCCTTGGCCGAAGCTACGGTCGCTTCGAAGTCCTTGGCGAGCTGTCCGTTGTGCCGCGCAGGGTCTCGCGGATCGCCGGGTGTTTGGTGTCGAGCGGATGNNCCACCCGGATCCCGACCAATGCGGATTTTAGAATTTTAACTGGAGCTTGGCGTAGTAAAATCCCCCGTTAAAGTTCATCTGTTCTGAGTCATAGTCGTATTTATTCACGCCAGCGTACGAGAAAATTAGCGGAAGCTTAGTCGGCGTTTCGTTGAAGAGATCAGTCGCGCCAATCGCAAGCGTCGCCCAATCGGTTACCTGATAATCAACCTGGAGGTCGGTCTGGAACTTGGACAGATTGTGTTGAGTGCCGAAGACGGTATTCGAAAAGGCGTTCGGTCCGGCGTTATATCCTTGAAGCGTTGTCGTGGGCCCCCACAGAATTTCGTGAAGATTAACGTCCCACTTGCCGGCCGTTAAATCGGCGCCAGCAGTGATCTTGAAGGCTGGAGTGGCGGTCGTGTAAAATGACACCGTCTGGGCATTGAGCAACGGATTGCCGTTGAGGTCGTTGCCGATCCGCGTGACTTTCGTATTCCCGAAGTGAGCGCCCGCGTTCCAGTCAACCTTGTACCCGTCGAACGGCGTTTTGTAGTTGAAAGCGATGTCCAGGCCCTGCGTCCGGGTGTCCGCCCCATTGGAGAAATAATTCGCTGAAACCCCGGCCGGATCGACCCCGGGGTTGGTGACGAGGCCCTCGAGCGCATACGCATTGATCGCGGCCTGGCCGTTATAGCCGCCGCCCACCACGATCCGGTTTTTAATAGTGATCTGATAGGCATCGATCGTAGCCGACATCCTCTCTACCGGATGCAGCACCAATCCGGCCGAATAGTTGGTCGAGGTTTCGGGCTTGAGCGGCTGTGCGCCGAGAAGCCTCGCCCCGGCCGAATTGACCGCCAGTTGGCCAACATCACCGGTCGGCGTGATCCCGATACCACTAAAATTTTCCTCCGCCAGAGACGGCGCGCGGAAGCCGGTGCTGACCGTTCCGCGAACCGCCACCGCCGGGGTGAAATCGTAGCGCAGCGAACCCTTACCAGTCGGCTTGCCGCCGGAGTCGCTGTAATCTTCATAACGCCCCGCGAGATCCGCCTTCAGGTGTTCGACAGGCTCGAGGGCGAGATCGACATAGCCCGCCTCAACGCTGTGATTGGCGCCGTTGACCGAAACCTGCGGAGGAAACCCGCCTGAACCCTGCGTGCCTGCATCCACATAGGAAGCAGGATCGCCCGCAAGTTGAAACCAGGTGTCGTATCGATATTCGCCGCCAAAGGCCAAGACGACCGGAGCGGCTAACCCCGCATCGAAGCTGCGGCGTATATTGAGGTCCGCGGTAGCCTCTGAGTCGCCCCAATCGCCATTGTGGACGGTTGTCGGCGAGGAGCCGGTAGCGTCGTACAATAACTCGTTGACGGTATCCGACGTGACGAAGCGGGTATGATCAGAGCCATAGGTGCCGCTGAGGTCCCAGTCCCACCCCCCGACAGTACCCTTCGCCCCGACGGTGGCGGCGTAATCGTTCTCCCCTTCCGCGGTTTGCGGCTCGAAGCCATTCGGATAGACCTGCGGAAAATTGCTTGGCGTCCGCCAGTATTGGAATTGGGTCGACACCTTGTGCGCGTAGGTAGCGAAGGAATATAGCTGCACGTTCTCCGTAAGATCTATACCGGCGTTGTAAGAGACAGTTTCCTTATCCACCAAGGGGTTACCGAAGAATTTATTAACGATCGTGCCTGGACCCCGTTCGTCAGGATTGCTTCGAACGGTATGATCCTCATGAAGATATTCGGCGCTGAGGCTCAGAAACCCACTGCCGAACAGCTTAAACCCCTCATTCCATGTCGTATCCGATGTGAAGCCATCACCGGCGGCATAAATCCCGTTATTGGTCGAGAATTCCATGCCGTGGTCGTTATTCTTTAGGATGATGTTCACGACGCCCGCAATCGCGTCGGCGCCATATTGCGCGGAGGCGCCGTCAAGCAAAGCTTCGATATGGCCGATCGCCGACGACGGGAACATGCCCAGATCGCTAGGGGAATTGCCTATTTCTGGGCCGGTATTTCCGAGGGTCGCGGTGGTGTGGCGCCGAATCCCGTTCAACAAGATCAAGGTGTTATCGGACGACAGTCCACGCATGGTGATTTTGTCGACCCCACTGGCGTAATCGGGCGACAGATATATGCGCTCGATCGAGGGCGAAAGATCGACGAGCGTATCCATTAAGGTCGGGGTGCCGGTCGCCGTAAGTTGAGCCGCCGAGAGGACGGAAACCGGACTCAGGCTGGCGCCTGCTGTCGCCTGAGGATCGCGCGTTCCGGTGACGATGACCTCTTGGAGGTCCTCGTCCTTCGGGGATGCGGACGCGGTCGTCGAAGCGCTGTTCTGCACGGCGCCCTGCGCATGTGCACCAATTGGCGCGCCTAAACTGATGATGGCTGCACTTGCATAAGCCAGCGCAATCCGCGCCCTGGCTGACTGAATGGAAAAAGCACCTGCAGCCTTGAGCACGGTGGCTATCAACATGCGCGCGCAAGACACGATTTTCATTTTCATCGAAGCTCCCCTTTTTATTTGGTCACGGACGTCAAGCGACGATCCAGGCGCGTGGAAGGGACTAGTGGCACGAAACATCTACCGCTCGTCTGCCTCATCGAACCAGATCGGCCGCCGGTTACCGGCTACTCGACCGTACCAAGACTATAACTGGAATATACCAATTGCAAGAGTGAGCCCGCAGATTCGATGATTTCAGGCTGATCTGGTATATGCGTCAGATCATCCACCCGCCTTCCAAGCTCCGAAACCTGTGCACCGGCTGAAGTGGCAGGCAAGCCGCGCCGAGAGCGAATGCGACCAGTCAAAGTGACTTGTTACCGGCAGATCCATCCTCCGTCGGAAGCCTGGGTACGTAACGAAGGAATGGATCGATCCGGTCACGCGCGCCACGGCTCAACGCGTGAACGGTGCATTCAACGTGATCACGGAGCTTGGGGAAACTGCCTGAGCAAACGAAGGCGGAGCGCCATAGGCAGTGGCGCCGATCTTCAGGTCAACGGCGGGGTACCCGCGCGGCTAAGTAAATCGCCGGTGTCATCGTTTAGTCGCGACCAGCCCTGACATGTCAGCTTGAACGGTCTTGAAAACGACCAGCGTGGGGTGGTTTACGGATCGCGTAAACTCGATCGGCTGGCCACTCGTGTCGAGCGCCAGCAGCTGCAGCGATAAGCAAGCCGTACCGGGGTCGAGGCCGAGCAATCTGGCTTCCATCTCGGTGCAATTGGCGATTCCGATCTCGCGCTCTCCCCGAATGGCGCTAACCCCGTAGCGGGCGTGAAGCAGGTTATATAGCGATGCCCCTTCCATGAGATCCTGCGCAGCCAGGTCTGGAACTAGCGATAACGGAAGATGAGTCGTTTCGATGCAAATTGGTGTTTCGTCGGTCGCCCACAGTCGGCGAAACATAACGATATCTGCGCCCTCTGAAAGGCTCAGTCGACTTGCCACTTTGGCGGACGCATGCGCTTGCTCGAAATGCAGCAACTTGCTGTGAGCGGTTCCTCCGCCCGCCTGAATGATCCGCGTCATGCTGTTTGACAGAGAAAATCCGTCCATTGGTCGGGCCACGCGCGGCACCGGAATTCGCGTTCCACTTGTGCCGTGCCGTTCGAGCAGCCCTCTGGTTATGAGCCCCTCAATCGCCTTGCGCACCGTCATTCTGTTGCGCCCGAGTTGCTCCGCAAGTGCGCGCTCGGAAGGAATGCGATCGCCGGGGCCGTAATCGGGGCCAGCCAGAAGATCCTGCAGGTAGCCCTGTATTTGCTTGTAGGCGGGGGTGGCGACCTCTTGTGCCTGGTCCGACTGCTCTGTGACGTTCAACCAGCTCTCTCCTTAGGCGAGCGACTGCGGCGCAATGTATACCATCACGCTGCCTTCAAGCCATTTGCCATCGACCTTCCTCCGAATTGGTTGACCCCCGGTTACCATCTTGGTATATACCAGTTACGGGGAAATTCGGTGACTGCGCGAGTGTTCCTCAGCCCAGTACTCATAATTTTGAGCCAATGAATGCTCAGCCCCTGCTTGCCAATTGAGGATGCCAGATGACGACCGAACAAACTGACGCGCGAATTGTGAACGCGTTGAATGCCGCAGCTGCTAGGGACAGTGTCACCGACATCTTCTTTGTCGCGTGCGGCGGCTCGTATGCGCACATGCTTTCGAACCAATACATTGTGGAAAGAGAAGCAAAGAAGATCGTCGGAAACGCGCTCAATTCGGCGGAGTTTAAGGCCCGAGCCCCGCAACGTTTGGGCAAGAGTTCGATTGTGCTCACCTGCTCTCATTCGGGAACGACCCCGGAAACGGTGGAAGCGGTCAAAATCGCACGCGAGGCCGGCGCCTTGACCATCTCCCTAACGCATGAGCTGGGCAGCCCCCTCGACCGGGCATCCGAGTTCACGGTCTCATATGTTCACTCGCCCCTCACAATGTCACCCCTACATTCAGCAGCGGTGTTGGCGAGACTCGTCTTTGGGATACTTAAGATCCGGGAAGGCAACACCAAGATTGATACGTTTAATAAGAGCCTGGAAGCGCTGCCTGCTCTGGTCGACAATCTCATTTCGAAGCAGCGTGCCAAGTTCTCTGAGTTTGCCGAAGCCTACAAGCGCGCGACGGTCATTTACACGATGGCCTCGGGAGCAAACTACGGCGTAGCGTATTCATACGCTATCTGCATATTGCAGGAGATGCAGTGGATCCACTCGGCCGCGATACATGCCGGCGAATATTTCCACGGGCCGTTCGAGGTAACTGACTTTGACGTGCCGTTCGTCCAGCTCTTGGGTGTGGGACCATCGCGCCCGATGGATGAACGTGCGCTTGCGTTCGCGGCCAAACACAGTCAGCGAATGACTGTGCTGGACGCGAAGGAACTGGGGGCAGCTTCATTTCCAGAAACTGTGTCGGAATTTATCGCTCCGCTGATTTTCGCGCCGGTTCTGCGCGCTTATGCAGACAAGCTTGCCGAAGCCAAAGGTCATCCGCTCACCGTCCGGCGCTACATGTGGAAGATGGAATATTGATCAACGCGCCAGGCGAAGAGGTGTTGGGGCTGTCTATGCGCGACGATCACCAAAGCTTAGCTTCATGCTTCGGTCAGTTATTTGCCTCATGTCCATCGCTAATTATTCGAAGAATTGGCAAGATCTGAGGAATGTCTTCGGCCACTAAATCGGAGCTGGGGCTTGTAGGCGTCGGTGACAACGTCGTTGATCACTATATTGACCAAGACGTCTACTACCCAGGGGGCAATGCTTTGAACGTTGTCGTCCTCGCCCATCGGTTCGGATTGGCCACGAGCGCATATATCGGCATTGTGGGCGACGATGAAGAAGGCTCTCATGTGCGGGCTTGCGTGCTGGCCGAGGGACTTTCCGACAAATACCTGCGGATCGCTAGAGGCGAGACGGGCAAGGCGAAGGTAACTCTAGTCAATGGTGATCGTGTCTTCGTCTATTCCAACAAAGGTGGCGTACGCAAGCGGTTAATGCTGCGAATGGACCAAGATGATCTGAATCTGATCGCGCGTCTTGGACATGTGCACTCATCGTGCTTCAGTTATCTCGAGCCAGAGCTGCCTCGGATCCGCGCGATCGCTCAAGGCCTGTCCTTTGATTTTTCGACTGGGCGTGAAGTAGGTTATCTCGCGACAATTTGTCCGCTTGTCACTCTTGCGTTTCTATCCGCCTCGGACCTATCTGATACTGAAACGGAAGCATTCATCGCTAGCATTCACTCCATGGGCGCCCCGATGGTCTGCGTTACGCAAGGCGAGCGCGGTGCCGTTCTTAGCACTGGCACAAGGATCATCCGGCAACGCGTCGTGCCGACTGAGGTTGTTGATACGATGGGTGCGGGCGATGCGTTTATCGCGGGTTTCCTCACCACTCAGATCAACGGCGCATCCATCGAAGACGCCCTTCAACATGCGGCAACCTGCGCGGCCACAGCTTGCGGATGGAACGGCGCATTCGGGCATCCTCACCCGGCCCAGGCCAAGTAGCTCAAGCTCATAATTTCAATAATGGATGCACTATTTGCTTCAACAGTGTGGGCCTCCATGAGGCGGCCGTCCCGCCCGGTGCAGCCCCCATGGCCCAATGTGGAAACACCGCCAGCCTCCCCTACCTCGCGCCTTCACGGCGTTGCAGCCCGCGCGCGTCGACGCACGATCTCCTGCACGTCTCCGAGCACGGCCAACGTCGTCGGCAAGCGGCCCGCGCCCTGCCCCGCGAGACGCACGATTTCACCGGTTTCGAGCACGATCTCGAGGCGATTCTCCGCGCCCGCGGTCTGACCCAGAAAACTCGTTCGTGCCATCTGTTCAGGGCCGACGCTTAACGTAACTCCCGCTGGCGTGCGCCTCGCGCGCCCGATCAGACGCCATACGTCAGGCTCCGCGGCCACCAGAGCTTCGTCAATCCCGCGGCTTCGAATGCCGTGAGAGGGCGCGTGTCCACTAAAGGCGGCGTGCGACATCAGACTGAGCTTGTCCGCGGAGTCCTGTCCGGAAAGATCTCGATAGGGGTCGGCCTCAGCAAACCCTGACCGCTGAGCAGCGCGCACCGCGTCATCGAACGACTCACCGGTCGCGATCGCGTCGAGCACGACATTGCACGTTCCGTTGATGACGCCGCGCAATTCCCGCACGCGCCCGCGCAAGTGCCCAAGCGTCTCCAGTATTGGCACCGCGCCGCCGACAGTCGATCCGTACCACAGCCTCCGATCGGGCTCTGCCAAATACGCAGAAAACTCGTGCCAGTACGTGGCCACCGCTGCCTTGTTCGACGTGACGACAGTTTTGCCCATCATGAGTGCTGCTTCGATCACTGAGCCCGCGGGCTCAACCCCGCTTAACGCTTCGATGACAAGGTCGACGTCGGCTCGAAACGCTTGATGCAGATCATCGCTCGCGATCGACTCCGGCACGCCGTTCGCAACGTGCCGGGCCGGATGTCGCGTCACCACCGCGATGAGTTCAAATCGATCCGGTTCGGCGATGAGGCGCTCATACACCCCGCGTCCCACCGTGCCACAGCCGAGAAGAGCGATGCGAAGACGCACGGGCACCTCTTGGGATACACCCCAGCTCGCCGTTGCCACATCTGCGACGCGCGTTTCAAATTCACCGTTCGCTCGGCTGACGGTGAAGGGCGTACGGCATTGCTCGGCCAACCTTAAGGCCTTGGGCTGAATGAGGGGACCGGCAACTTCCGAGGCCTCATGCCAGGGAATGACCGCATAGCGGCGTGCGCCGGCTGGATCGAGCGCCGGGTCCCTGTCGAACACACCGGCCACGTCCTTAATGAGATGGCATTCGCATTTGAGCGTCCCGGCAATAAAGAGCGCCGAGAGGTCCGATCCGCCTCGGCCCAATAACGCAATGCGACCTTGGGCATCGATGCCGAAGAATCCTGGGAGGACCAATGTCGTATGCTCGTCCCACAGCGCATGGAGCGCTACCTCATCCACCGACACGGGATCGGCTTCCAGCGCGCTACCTTCGACTCTTAAGTTGATCTCGCGCGGATCCACAATCCTCGCCGCGACTCCCGAGCGCAGCAATGCCCCAGCGAGCAGCGCGGCACTCTGCAACTCCCCGGTCGCCACAAAGACTGCCACCGCGTGAGGGGCGGCCTCTTCCCCCAGGACCTCTCGCGCTCGAGCAAATAATCGGTCCGTGTCCCCCGCGAACGCCGACACCACGGCCAGCACCCGAGAGCCTTCGCGAAGGCGCCGATAGACTTCATCCACCGCCAAAGGCAGCTCAGTGGCTGTCGCCAGTACCGAGCTTCCAAACTTCAACACCACCACGGGCAGCATCCAACACCTCATCATGGAAACAAGGTTTTAGCCCAGTACATTGCTTAGGCCACGATAGGGGTCAGGGAGCCAGCCCTGAAGCACTTCCAATTTCTTCAGGGCTTCGCAGCGGGAAACTCCACGATCAACAGGGCCGCTGCCTTGCCCCGTCCGATGCTGCGCAGCTGGTGGGGCACGTCGGCGCGATAGCGCAAGGTATCCAGTTGGCTGCCCACCGCTTTGTGTGTTCCAGAAGTCGCCTCAATCCGTCCCTCGATAATCGTCAGATGCTCACGCGCCCCACTCGCATGCGCTGCGCTCTCCAGAATCCCTCCCGACTCAAAGTCGATCTGATAGCACTCATACCGGCCCGCGAGCTCCACCGGACTCAACACCCGCAATGTGACACGACGATCACGGCTACGCATAACCGGCACGTCAAACGCCTTTACGGTCTGGATCGCACCCTGATCAGCCGCCGCCGCTGACCCCAGCAACTCCGGCAAGGGCACGCCCAGCGCGTTGGCCAGTCGCCAGACGACCGCCACCGTCGGGTTGGCTCGACCGCGCTCAATCTGCGAGAGCATAGATTTCGACACGCCGGACTGACGAGATAAGGCGTCCATAGACAACGAGCGCGCCGATCGCAATGCGGCGAGCGACAGTCCCACGGGCGGGGGCTCTTTCGAGGTTTTGGTTACTAGGGAGCGTTTTTTTGGCATGTGAGTGCCTTGCGATCGTTTGTCATATCTTACTGCCGTCTTGTTAGAGCTCTTGAAACCTGTTCTTGATCCAGGACACGCGTTCGATATATTGTACCGCATGGCTGGCACACTGCGATATGACGTTGAGGGCGCATCGTGACGGGGGCAGCATTCGAGGCGGCAGCGCTCGCTGCCCTAGGGGAGCTGCGCGAACAGGGCTTGTTCAAGGCCGAACGGCAGCTCAGTTCGGCACAGGGCGCCCTGATTCAGGTGAGCGACCGAGAAGTGCTCAATCTGTGCGCCAACAACTACCTGGGATTGGCCAATCACCCGGCGGTGCTCGAGGCGGCACATCGTGCGCTTAATGAGTACGGCTACGGCATGGCCTCGGTGCGCTTCATCTGCGGCACGCACGAGGTACACCGAGCGCTGGAGAAGGAACTGTCGGCATTTCTCGGCATGGATGACACGATTCTCTACTCCTCGTGTTTCGATGCGAATGGGGGGCTTTTTGAAACCCTGCTGTCGGAAGAAGACGCGGTGCTCTCCGATGCGCTCAATCACGCCTCGATCATCGATGGCATTCGCTTGTGCAAGGCCCAGAGATTGCGCTACGCCAATCGGGACTTGAACGATCTTGAGGCAAAACTGCATGAAGCAAAAGGCGCTCGAACGCGCCTGATCGTCACCGATGGCATCTTTTCCATGGATGGCACGTTCGCTCCGCTCGAAGGGATCTGCGATCTGGCCGAGCGCTACGATGCACTGGTCATGGTGGATGATTCGCATGCCACTGGTTTTGTTGGCGCACAGGGTCGCGGCACACCGGAGCGCTCAGGAGTCTTGGGACGGGTGGATTTGCTCACCGGCACCTTCGGCAAGGCGCTCGGTGGGGCCGCCGGCGGGTTTGTGGCCGGCCGGCAGGCGGCGATCAGCTGGCTGCGACAGCGTTCGCGCCCATACCTCTTCTCCAATTCATTGCCACCGCTCATCGCGGCCGTCAGCTTGCGCGTACTGGAACTCATTCGCACAGGCCATGCGCTGCGTGACCGGCTTGCTGCCAACGCCCAGCAATTTCGTGCCGGCATAAGCGCTGCAGGCTTCACGCTGGTGCCGGGTGAACACCCGATAATCCCCGTGATGCTCTTCGATGCCACGCTCGCTCGGCGTCTGGCCGATCGGCTCTTTGAGCTGGGCGTCTATGTCATCGGCTTCTCGTTTCCCGTAGTGGCCAAAGGCCAAGCGCGCATTCGCACTCAGATGAGCGCTGCGCACTCTCCCGGCCAGATTGAACAGGCCGTCCACGCCTTCACGACAGCCGGACGCGAGCTCGGGATCATTTCCTAAGGAGTCAAGATGAAGGCGTTGGTCAAGGCCAAAGCGGAGCCTGGAATCTGGATGCAGGATGTGCCCGAGCCCAGCTACGGGCCCAACGATGTGCTCATCCGCGTAAAGAAGACCGCGATTTGCGGCACCGATATGCACATCTGGCATTGGGACGAGTGGGCACGGCGCACCATCAAAGTACCAATGGCGGTAGGCCATGAATATGCCGGTGAGATCGTTGCGTTGGGTAGTGAGGTGCAGGGACTGGCGATCGGCGATCGCGTATCCGGCGAAGGGCACGTCACCTGTGGTCACTGCCGCAATTGCCGCGCAGGGCGCCGGCACCTGTGTCGCAACGCAGTGGGCGTGGGGGTGAATCGACCGGGCTGCTTTGCGGAATACCTCTCATTACCCGCCGGCAATGTTTTCAAACTGCCGGCCGCCATATCCGATGACATCGCCTCAATCCTGGATCCGTTCGGCAATGCCACGCATACCACCCTCTCCTTCAACGTGGTCGGGGAAGATGTCCTGATCGCAGGCGCCGGTCCGATCGGTGTGATGGCCGTCGCTGTCGCTCGGTTTGCCGGGGCGCGTCACGTGGTGATCACCGATGTGAACCCGTACCGTTTGCGACTGGCGAGAAAGCTAGGCGCATCCCTGGCATTGGATGTTCGCACCGAGTCGCTCGATCTGGCGATGAAGAGCCTGCAGATGGAAGAGGGGTTCGATGTGGGACTCGAGATGTCGGGCGTATCCACCGCTTTTCGGGACATGCTGCGCACCATGCGCCATGGGGGCAATGTGGCACTGCTGGGCCTGATGCCGAACGACACGGGAATCTGCTGGGAGGATGTGATCTTCAAGGGTCTGCTCATGAAAGGCGTCTACGGCCGCGAGATGTTCGAGACCTGGTACAAGATGGCGAGCATGCTGCAAAGCGGACTTGACATCTCCGCCGTCATCACCCATCGCCTTCCCGCCGAAGAGTATCAATATGGTTTTGAAACCATGGCCTCCGGGCAAACCGGAAAGGTCATTCTTGATTGGAACATACCGCCTTGAGCTTAAGCGTCCTCGACATCTTCAAAGTGGGCATCGGACCTTCCAGCTCCCACACTATGGGACCAATGAATGCCGCGCGGGCCTTTGCGCAGGGCATGGCATCGCGCGGATTGCTGACTCGCACCACACGGGTGTGCGTGCACCTCTACGGCTCGCTCGCCTTGACCGGGCGCGGTCATTGCACCGATCGGGCGATTCTTTTGGGTCTTGAAGGACACACGCCCGACACGTTGGAGCCAAGCACGATCGACCCGACATTGGATCGCATTCGCGTTAACCAACGCCTGAGGCTCGCAGGTGTACACGAGATCGACTTTGTCGAGGCGACGGATGTGCTCTGGCATCGCGACCAATCGCTCCCGCTGCACCCGAACGGCTTGAGTTTTAGCGCGCTAGAAAAAAAAGGGACACTGTTATTGAGCGATGAGTACTACTCCTTAGGAGGCGGATTCATCGTGCGCGCGGATGAACTCGGCGGTATGGCGAGTTGCGCAGAGCGCGTCCAGGTGCAGTATCCGTTCAATTGCGCCGCCGAGCTGCTTGAGAGCGCAAAGTGCCACGGACTCGCCTTGCACGAACTGGTGCTCGCGAATGAGGCCGCATTTCGCGAGGAGGCTGAGACGCGCACAGCGCTCCTGCGCCTCTGGTCGGTCATGCAATCGTGCATCGAGCGCGGCTTTGCTGCTCGCGGCCTGCTGCCCGGTGTGCTGAAACTGCCCCGTCGGGCTCCCTCTCTGCATCGTCAGCTGCTCGACCTGGATTCCGCCCGGCCCATGCGCGAGATGGACTGGGTTAACGCTTTCGCCATGGCGGTCAATGAAGAGAATGCGGCCGGGGGTCGCATGGTTACGGCCCCAACCAATGGAGCGGCTGGAATAGTGCCTGCGGTACTGGCCTACTACCGCCGCTTTGAACCGGGCGCATCGGACGAAGGTGTCGAGCGTTTTCTGCTGGTCGGGGCTGCGATCGGCATGCTGTATAAGAAAAATGCCTCCATCTCCGGGGCTGAATCGGGATGCCAGGGCGAAGTCGGCGTCGCCTGCTCCATGGCGGCGGCCGGACTGGTGGCGGCACTGAATGGCTCGAACGAGCAGATCGAGAATGCGGCCGAGATCGGCATGGAACATAATCTCGGACTCACCTGCGACCCGATAGCCGGTTTAGTGCAGATCCCCTGCATTGAGCGCAACGCCATGGGCGCCGTCAAAGCCATCAATGCGGCGCGATTGGCGATGCGTGGCGATGGCACTCACAAGGTATCGCTGGATCAGGTCATCGCCACCATGAATCAGACAGGCAAGGACATGTCCTCGATCTATAAGGAAACTTCACAGGGCGGACTGGCCGTCAACGTGCCCGAATGTTAGCCGCCGTGCCGTCGAATCTGCGGCGTCTGCCGCTGCATGAACTGCATACGCGGCACGGCGCTAAATTCATGCCGTTCGCTCATTACGAGATGCCGGTGAACTATCGCGCGGGCGTATTGAAGGAGCACCTGCATACGCGGGCCGCGGCGAGCCTGTTCGATGTCTCGCACATGGGGCAGATCCTAATTCGTTCTCGGGGCCACTCCACGATGCATGATGTGGCGCTGGCGCTTGAATCGATCATGCCGATCGATGTTATTTCGCTCAAGGACGGACGTCAGCGCTACGGCTTTCTGACCACGATGACAGGCGGGATCCGCGATGACCTGATGGTCGTTAATCTCGGCCGTCAATTTCTGCTGATTGTCAATGCGTCGTGCAAGGCTGAAGACGAGGCGTACCTGAGCGAGCGGCTTTCAAAATATGGCCAGGTGCAGCCATTGGCTGATCGCGTGCTGCTGGCGCTGCAGGGCCCGCGCGCTGCCGAGGTCCTGGCCGAGCTGACGGCTGACATCGCACGCCTGCGTTTCATGGATGCGACCGAATTCGCTCTCCAGGGCGTCGCCTGCTGGGTCACGCGATCTGGCTACACAGGCGAGGATGGCTTTGAAATCTCGGTGCCGACGAAGGCGGCGATGAGCTTGGCGGAGCGATTGCTGACGAGCCCTCACGTCAGACTCGCAGGCCTTGGCGCGCGGGATAGTCTGAGGCTCGAAGCAGGTCTTTGCCTGTACGGCGCTGACATCGACCTCGATACCACCCCCGTACAGGCCGCGCTTGAATGGGCGATTCCAGCCGCTCGACGCACAGGAGGTGCCAGGGCCGGCGGGTTTCCCGGAGCCGGCATTATCCTCACACAGCTTGAACAGGGCGCTCCCGACCGACGCGTCGGGTTGAGCTCCGACCAGCGCCCGGTGCGCGCATCCACGCCTTTATTTCTTGATGAAGCGTCTGATATGCCTTGTGGTCGAGTGACTTCGGGAGGGTTCGGGCCCTCGCTACATTCGCCGGTCGCGATGGGGTATGTGCCAAGCACACAGGCCAAGCCCGGCACGCGCCTCTGGGCACAGGTACGCGGTCAGCGATTTGCCGTCACTGTTGCACGGCTCCCCTTCATCGCGCATCGCTATCAGCGCTAATAAATCGAAGCACGAAACACCATGACGATTCATTACACCGCTGACCACGAATGGATTGCCGTTGACGGCGATGTCGCCACCGTAGGCATCACGGATCATGCTCAATCGGCGCTCGGTGATCTAGTCTTCGTGCAGCTGCCAGCGGTCGGCCGGGAGCTCGAAAAAGGGACAGAAGCCGCTGTGGTCGAATCCGTCAAGGCAGCCTCGGAGGTATTGGCGCCCCTGAGCGGCACCATTCTCGAAGTCAACGTGGGCTTGTCGGCCGATCCGGCACTGGTCAATTCTGATCCTATGGGCGCCGGATGGCTCTTCAAATTGCTCATCAGTGAACCGGTGGAGATCACCACGTTGCTGAGCAAAGACACCTATGAGGCGGGCCTGCGATGAGCGGTAGCCTCACGACGACATTATCGCCCTTGTCTGGCGATGACGACGAACAGGAATATGGGATGGATTTCGCCGATCGGCACATCGGTCTGGCACCTGACGATATCACCGCGATGCTTAAGGTGATCGGCGTCGGGTCGGTGGAGCAACTGATCGATGAGACGCTGCCTGAGGCCATTCGCCTAAATCGACCGTTGGAATTGGGCGAGGGCTTGTCCGAAACGGACGCCCTGGCGCGGCTGCGAGCGATCGCCTCGAAGAATGCCGTTTTCATCTCGCTGATCGGCACGGGTTACTACGACACCATCCTGCCGTCCGTCATCCAGCGCAATGTGCTCGAGAATCCGGCCTGGTATACCGCCTATACGCCCTACCAGCCGGAGATCAGTCAGGGCAGGCTCGAGGCGCTGCTGAACTTTCAGACGCTCGTGTGTGATCTAACGGGGCTCGATGTCGCCAATGCGTCGTTGCTCGACGAGGCCACCGCGGCGGCCGAAGCGATGGCGCTGGCCGCTCGGTTGGCAGGCTCGAAGTCGAACAGGTTCTTTGTCGATGCCGGGGTGCATCCGCAGACTCTCGCCGTACTGCGCACGCGGGCCGAGCCCTTGGGGTGGGACGTGGTCTGCGGTAACAGCCCGGCGGATCTGCAGGCGGCCGCGTGTTTCGGCGCCCTGTTTCAATATCCCGGGACGTTTGGCGAGGTGCCGGATCTGCGCCTCGCGATCGATGCGCTGCACGCCCTAGGCGGCATCGCTGTCGTGGCCGCCGATCCACTTGCACTGACCTTACTGGTGCCGCCGGGCGAGCTTGGTGCGGATATTGCGGTCGGCTCGACCCAACGCTTTGGCGTACCCATGGGGTATGGCGGTCCGCACGCGGCCTACATCGCGGTCAAGGATGCCTACAAGCGCGAGCTCCCAGGTCGCCTCGTTAGCGTGTCGGTAGACGCGCATGGCGCACCCGCGTATCGGCTCGCGTTGCAGACGCGCGAGCAGCACATTCGGCGCGAGAAGGCGACCTCCAACATCTGCACCGCGCAGGTGCTCTTGGCCGTGATCGCCTCGATGTATGCGGTTTATCACGGGCCGGAGGGACTCAAGCGCATTGCACGACGCATCCACGGCCACGCTGCCGTGCTGGCGACCGGCCTGCGGCGGCTGGGATATAGGATGCTCCATGAAAGATTCTTCGATACGGTAACGGTGCTGGTGGCGGACGCGCGCGCGGACATAGTGTGGCGCGCACACGCCGAGCGGCTGAATCTTCGAATCATTGCTCCCGGTGAGTGCGCGCAGGAGGCCGCGCTGGGCATCTCGCTCGATGAGACCACCACCAAAGACACGATCGAGGCGGTTTGGCGGGCCTTTGGTGGAACGCTGCGGTATGCGGAGGTCAGCCCAGGGGTCCTCGAGCGCATTCCGGAAGATCTGCAGCGTCGTTCCTCGTTTCTGCAGCATCCGGCGTTTCATCGCTACCGCTCCGAGACCGAGATGCTGCGGTACTTGAGGCGCTTGAGCGACCGCGATCTCGCGCTCGATCGGACCATGATTCCGCTGGGTTCCTGCACCATGAAGCTCAATGCCACGGCCGAGATGCTGCCGATCAGCTGGCCCGAGTGGAACGCGCTGCACCCGTTCGCGCCCGCCCGGCAGGCCATGGGCTACCACGAGCTCGTGGAAGATCTCAAAGTAGCGCTGTGTGAGATCACCGGCTATGACGCGGTGAGCCTGCAACCTAATTCAGGGGCCCAGGGCGAATATGCGGGGCTGCTGGCGATTCGCGCCTATCACCGCAATCGCGGTGAGCCAGAGCGCACCGTGTGTCTGATCCCCTCCTCCGCTCATGGCACCAATCCCGCCTCGGCGCATCTGGCCGGCATGCAAGTCGTCATCGTCAAATGCGATGTCCGGGGCAACATCGACCTGGCGGATCTTGCGGCAAAGGCTGAGGACTATTCCGACACGTTGGCCGCGGTCATGGTGACCTACCCGTCCACGCATGGCGTGTTCGAAGAGCACATCCGCGAACTGTGCGAGATCGTGCACCGCGCGGGCGGTCAGGTGTATGTCGACGGCGCGAATCTCAATGCACAGGTGGGTCTCGCACGGCCGGGCGACTATGGCGCCGATGTGTCGCATTTGAATCTCCATAAGACTTTCTGCATCCCCCACGGCGGTGGCGGTCCCGGTATGGGACCGATCGGCGTCAAAGCGCACTTGGCGCCGTTCCTACCCGGCCATCCGCTCGAGGTTGCTGATGCGAATCACGTAGGGCCGGTGTCTGCCGCGCCCTTTGGTTCGGCCTCGATCCTGCCGATCTCCTATATGTATCTGCTCCTCATGGGCAGCCGCGGCTTGCAGCGCGCGACGGAAGCGGCAATCGTAGCCGCCAACTACGTCGCGAACCGACTCGAGCCTCATTTTCCTGTGCTCTACAAGAATGCCCGCGGACGCGTGGCGCACGAATGCATCGTCGATCCGCGCGCCTACCAACGGTCCTGCGGAGTAACGGTGGATGACATTGCCAAACGGCTGATCGATTTTGGATTCCATGCCCCTACAATCAGTTTTCCAGTCTCCGGCACGCTGATGATCGAGCCCACGGAATCCGAATCCAAAGCCGAGCTCGATCGGTTTTGCCAGGCGCTGATCGCGATCCGCGGCGAGATTCGGGACCTCGAGGCACATCGCTACCCGATCGCGGATTCCCCGTTGCGCCACGCGCCGCACACCGCGCTCGATCTGGTCAGGGAATCCTGGAACCGCCCCTACTCTCGCGCGATGGGCTGCTTTCCGACCGATACTGTATGGGCCGATAAGTATTGGCCGCCCGTCGGACGCATCGATCACGTTTACGGCGATCGCAACCTCATGTGCTCCTGTCCGCCTGTAGAGCCGCCGATGGAGCTGGGGGATGAGAATCGACTACAGAGGGGTGCTACTAGTCCGTTGTAACAATCTAGCAACCAACCGGAGTGCCGGCTACACCGATAGCCGTCCACTCTTTAGGACACAGTGCTGGGACGCATGGATCGAAGTCAACGCGCGCACGATGGCAGCTCGCAGTCGCCACGATGCGCAGCAAGACCTAGATCCGTTGCTTTACACAACTCGAAGAAGCTAATTCGTTCAAGAAACAGCGCACGCCAAACGAACAACCTTTCAGATTCGATCCAAGAGATCGCCTCCGAGGAGCTGCAGACCGTGGAGATGGAATTCGGACAGGGACTCTGCATTGCCGCTAATCGCGGTCGACAACAGTTGCTGCCAGAACGCTGGATTGCTCTCCCATCGAGGGCGCAATTGGTGACTATGCCGTGCGGCGGTGCGCTGGACTTCTCTCGGGCCAAGCGCGGCGATGATGCCGACTACACCGGGCGCGAGCCCCAGCACCTGCGAGGCAATGCGCGCGTCCGAGCGCGCCGCGTGCCAAGCCAAGGTCAACGTCTCGGCACTCAACTCGCGCGCAGACTCAGCGGGAAAGATGCTGGAGTCAGTGCTCTTTCCATCGGGAGAAGCAGCGCCATCCCCAACCTCACGCCACCACCTCTCATTTTTGAATTTCATGTCGATGAGAAGAAATGGACACTTGGCCGCTCGGCGCCATGCGGACTCATCCAGCGCGAACCAAAGCTTCTGGCAGGCCGTCACCATCTCAAAGGTCTCGGACCCGGGAAATATGCGGCCCTCCTCAGTGACCTGCCTACCGAGCACCTGAAGGCAGCGCTCGTTCAATGCACGGACAAAGTCAAGTGTCTCTCCGCCGGTCCATTTCCAGGCTGGCAGGGATCCGGGAGAGTGCGTGGTATTGGAAGCCATGCCGTCATTGTCTGTCGCAGGACTCCGGACCTGCCTTCAAGTTTGGGCGTTTTTTTCTCCAAAACTAAATAACCTCAGAGGATGAATGCGCCGTGGAAGATCGGATTGGACGTGAACTGAGACGGCATCAGCTCGCCTTGCGCATGATCGCGCACCGGGCACGCAGACATACTATCTGTAATTTCGCCGGACTCACGCGCGAGAAGATCAAAACGTTGAGGCGCGAATGGCACGTCAAGTCGGAGGGACGGCGGCGTGGCCCATCGCCAACCCTTCTGTCCGCATTCTTTCGCTCCGCTCGGATGCGCAGCGAAGCCTCTGTCATTGCCTTATTCTGCAGGATCCACGGCGCGGTGCCCGCTGAGAACATCGTGGAGGCCGCTCGCTATTACCCCAACCTCGACCGAGGTGAAAGGCTTTGCGACGTGTATGAAGCGTATCGCACCTATTTCCCCGAGTCGGAGGTCAACTTCGAGTTGATCGTGCTGTTGGCCATTGGACTGGCCGAACCTAATTCGCTGGACCTGAGACGATGCAGTACGTGCCCAGGTATCGTTGTGATCGATCTACTGTCGGTAAAGAACCGGGATTGCTCGCAATGCGCGCGAACAGAGGAAAGACGTCGTAAGGATTCGATCAGCGGCGCCAAGGCAGCGCTAACGGGAAAAAAGACGCATAAGCCCGTAGTACGCGATCAGCAAAAGCGTGCAGCCCAGGGAAGCACTGACCATGCCCCAGAAAGGAAAGTGCGGGGCACCCAGAAACTTGAAGAACAACGCGGTCAGGAGACCCAGAAGGGCGACGGAGGTCAAGAGGATCTCAACGACGGGCAAGAGAGTGATAAGGAGTGCTAGGACGGGCAGTCGCACCGCGTGCCAGGTGAATCGCAAGACCTGTACTCGGCTTGGCGTCATCTATGAACCTGTCCTCGGGTTGTACTTCGCCTTCTTCACTTTCTTGTGCTTGATCAGCAGATCATCGACGGCCTCGCGGAGCAGCACCGCCTTGGGTATTCGTGTCTCTCCCGAAAGGGAATCCAGAAGGTCGGCCTTCTTTGGCTCGAGGTAGAGTGATTGCAATTGTAGCTTTCTCGGTACCATGTCATGTGACTATCGTTGCATAGTCATAGATTGTCAAGTTCCGACACAACGTGCGGCGCGCCAATCGGTTTCAGAGGTGCTTTCAGTGAGATACTTCAGCGCTGAGCAATATGAGGCATTTGGATGCTCACGCTGCTGTGTCCCTGACCAGGAATGCAAGTTTAGGGTAGATAAACGCCAAAACTACGGGAGAATTATGGTCGAATCCGGTCAATGATCTACACCACGGGCAATACGCCGAGTCGAGGGTAAAGACGGAGACGCGTGGTGCGTGTGAACATTATCTCAAGTACGACAGGTGCGGCGAACGCGCCGATACCCTCCATTTCGATCTCGCGGTGGGTGAATGAAAGCCTGCCGCCGTGGAATCAGCTGCTCACGGCGCACGATGTCGCTCGGCTGACGCGGCGGCACCAGTTGATCCTGCGTACGTTGGCGCTTGTCGGGCGCTTTCCCAAGCAGGTCCGCTTCCATGGCCGTCGTATTGGGTGGCGGCGGACTGAGGTGCTGGACTGGGTGTCTCGCGGTCCTGCTCTCGCCGCAAGCCGTCCGGCGGATACCACTTGCCGGTGCGTACGCCGCCATCCCCGCCAGGGATGTCTGCCTCTGGGATGCGCTGCGCTCTGCAGAGCTACGCGTACCACTACCATGAATGCGAAGGACCGCCGATGAACACTATGTTTTCTTCGGACGATAAGACCATCCGAATCCTACGGCTGCCGCAGGTGTGTTCGGTGACCGGCCTGGGCCGCTCGATGATCTATCAGTTGGAAGCGGATCAACGTTTCCCCAAGCGCGTGCGAATCGGCACGCGTGCGGTGGGCTGGTTGGAGGCTGAAGTGCGTGCCTGGTTGCAGAAGCGTGTCGAATTGAGCCGCGCGCAGTAGCTCTCCTTTTCAGCCAGCCGATGACTCCTCATCCGCTCGCTGCCGCCGCGTGGCCGCTATCGGAACCACGTCGGCCTGTTTGCTGGCCTTGAGCGAGGCGAGGTGTTTAACCCACTTCTGCAACGCCTGGCGCTTCTCCAACATGTAATCATGCCGATCGTAGTGGCGTTGCTGGACACCACCGAGGCCGTGCGATTGCAGTTGTGCACGCACGTCGCTGCTGACCTTGAGCGCCGCGAGCATCGTTTCACAGGTGCGGCGCAAATCGCGCAGCTGAAATGTCTCGCGCGCCTCCGGCGGCTCGGCCTTCAGCATTGCTGCACCTAGGTCGGCCACAAGTGCGCTGACGGTCTCGTGGCGCATAGCGTGCTTCTTGTCGGTACTGAACAGGGGTTCGCCGACGGTAACCCCGGCCAGTCGCTGCTCGAGGACGGTGCGCGCTTCCTTGACCAGCGGCAGCACGTGGATGCGGGCCTGTGTCCTTGCGCCCTTACCGTCATAGAGCGTCGCGGTGTCGGAGGATAGATCCACGTCCGTAGCCTTCAGGCGCAGCAGCTGCATGGGCCGCTGCCCGCCGAGATACAGCAGCAGCTGCAATGCGTCCTTCTGTGCACTCGCCCGCAACTCGTCGACCCGGCGTAGAAAGGCTCCCAGCTCAGGCGCAGACAGTACTCGGTCGCGCGCCCGATTGAACTGGGACAAGGCGCCAATGCTGGCGATGGGGTTGACACGGATCCCATAGGTGCGCAGCGCCAGCGGTGCTGCCGGATTGGTCTTGGACTCGACTGCCAGCTGATACGCGGCGCGCAAGTACGAGCGCAGCTTGTCGGCACTGCGTCCCTTCCCTGCCTCGACCAGCTTGCCGATCAACCCGACGAAGTCATCGACCGATAAGTCTGCGGCCTTGCGCCCGGCTAGATCGGACTCGACCTCAAGCACGTGGGTGTTGAAGATTGAACGCACGTCGCGTGTCGCCTGCTTGCCTTGGCGCTCGAGGTGTCCCACGTAGGCGGCGAGCAGCTGCCGAAGCGTCCCACGCTGCGCATCCTCGGCGGCCCGCTGTGCGGCCTCCTGCTCTGCTTGATGCGCGCGGTCCGCAGCTCGCCGTTCGCGGTCGAGATGTCCCTGCAGATCCGTCACACCCTCACGATAACGCGTAGCCAGGGCCGCGGATTTCTCGCGCGCCTGAACGAGTGACAGTCCGCGAGTCCCGGCCTCATCGTATGGGCCGAGCGCGATTCGCTGCAGCTTGCCCTCGCAAAAATATTGGTAATAGAGCAGCACGCCATCTCGCGTGATGCGTGCAGTCAATCGCCCCGCGCCGCGCGAGCCGCCATCCGAGAGCCAGCGATCCGACTCGCGCCAGCGTGCACGCAGCGCAGTGGTAGTGATCCGAGACATACAGTCCGACCTCGTAGCAGTTCTGGACTAGTCCGTTGGTCTTTTCCCGTATTAGTAGCGTATTAGTAGTGCAGCGGCTGCACCCGGAATAGTCTGGATGTGCTTGGACGTTAAGTCAATAGAATCATATTGTTATGAATCTGCTACGAACGCCTCCGGAAGTCCCTGGACCGCATTTTTCGGACTGTTAATCCGTTGGTCGTTGGTTCGAGTCCAACCCGGGGAGCCAATATATCAATAGGTTATCGGTTCGTAGCCCGACTCCGCTCTCTTCGAGTTTGCGGTTCGTTGCACTATGGTTGCACCAGCGCGCACGGCCCGACGAAAAGCCCTGGATCGAGAGTGTCACCTCCTACGCGCGGAACGAGCAATTCGAAGAGCCATGCCAGCACCCGTCTCCGAAGTACGTTCTCATTAGCGACTGAATTGCGAACTGTGCGTGCTCATCCAGGGTAGGACCGACAACAGTGCTTATGGACCGATTGGGGTCTTTGGGCACGGCCAGCGGCGCATCCACACCAGGCATCTGAAGCTTGAAGGAGACGAAAGGCGTTACCGATCGCGAGCCGGCGCGATACCTGATCTCCGGCTCGCCGACGCCAATTTGTCGAGACACTAATCTCCACTCAGCCTCCTCAGAGAAGCTGGCGTGTTTCAGCAGCGGCCCGTACCGAGAAAGGTCGTAAGCGAATTGGTAGGCGGCGTTGTCGCCGGCCTCCTTTATCGGTGTCCCGCAGATTCGCGCACCGTAGTACCGCGCTACGTGCGTCTGGACAAGCTGGCCCACGAGCGCGGACTGTTCGTTGTGATCATAAGCAACCGGAGCCAGCCCAAATTGCTGATTTCGCGCCAGCGGAACCAACGCGCTGGTAGGTAGCCCCAGCGCATAGCCGCCTCCCGGCGGGGAATACCCGCGCCACTGCGATCAGCTGGATGCCGCGACCTCGTTACGTGATCTGGACTTGCCTGGCAATCGCCTTGAGGCGTTGAAGGGCAATCGCAAGGGACAGTACAGCATTCGAGTAAGCGATCAGTGGCGCATCTGCTTCGAATGGCTCAAGGGTGGCGAAGGCCCGACGAACGTTGAAGTGGTTGACTACCACTAGAGGAGATTTCTATGCCGCGTCATGCAATTCATCCGGGCGAGCACCTGGCAGAGCAACTCGAGGCACTCAAGATGAGCGCGGCCAAGCTGGCGCGACAGCTCAAGGTGCCAACCAATCGGATCACCCATATCCTCAACGGACAGCGCGCGATCACCGGGGACACGGCGCTGCGTCTGGGACACTACTTCGGTACCAGTGCCGAGTTCTGGCTGAATCTGCAAAAGCTCTACGAGCTCCGCGTAGCAGAGCATCAAGTCGGCGATGATATAAAGGGGCTGCCTCGCCTGCGTGATCGCGCTGCCTAGAGTTGGCGATCTTCCGGACGGTCATGACCGAGTCTCAGACGGGACGGGAGGTCGCTGATGTTCGCGACATTCCGCACGTTGATCGGCAGGAAATGTAGGCGTTACGAATGGATCGTCGCAGATTCTGAAGCCCATCGCCTACAATTTCGTATGGGTTACAAATGCCAAGGTCGCGTCAATGTGGCGACAATAGATACTGCTCGATCCTGCCATCGGGCCAGGCATAAGTGACCAGATGGCACTGACCGTCAAGAAGTCACTTGCGCAATAACAACCCGGCTTCCGAATGGAGGCTGGATCATGGCGCTAGCAGACCTTCCCGAAATCGAGTCGGACTCGGGCCGAGGCAGCCGCTGTTCGTCGCGCACGGAGCTGGGCCGCAATGATCGCGTGGGTAATCAGATAAAACGGCACCAATACCGTAGGTACCAGGCAGAACGGCAGGTTCTGCATCGCCTCCGACCCCACGCCAGCATGGATTAACTGTAGTGGGCTTCCCGCTGCCGAGGTGATACCAAGCGCAACGGCGACAAAGAGGTCGAGCGTCCCAAAAATGTTCCAGCGGACGATTGCACGCGCCGGAAGCTCTTGAGAGCGAGCCACGCTCAGTGCGAGCGGAATTGCGAACGCGCCGGTAATGATGTCTCCTAAGCCGGCAGAATACGGGAAGGGTCCGCTGAGGCGCCCTACCGCTGCCAGGAATAAAAACAGCACCCCGAGCACGCGCAGCGCATTGACGCCAATCAATAGCGGCATTGGAATGGCCATCAGGGTCGATCGCATTCTTGGGGACTTGAGCGCGAGCGCACCTACGATGAGCAACGGCGTGGCGAACAGCACTCCCACTAGCGGTACGGGATGGTCTGGAGAGAAGGTCAGCTTCCCCGCCGCCCCCAGCCCTGATGCCAAACCGACCCAGCCGCCTGCAATTGCGGCCAGGCTCAGGCGACGCGCAAGCGAGCCCGGCAGGGTACTCGTAAGCGCCACGAGGTTTACAGCAACCGCGATCATTCCCGCGATGGCACCAATGAGATCCAACATGATGACTCTCCTATGAGCTCACTAAACGGCGTAAATGGTTCCGTCACGACCCCTTCGCAATGGCGTATCGCTGGCCCAGGAGCAACCGCTGCGCCATCATCTGCGCGTCGTCATGGGCACGGAGGCCTGTTTGGAGCGCGAGCGCGCCTTCCGCACTCTCCGACCGCGTCATCGCCCGATTGCCCGGGGCGCGCGAGTCGATCACACCCGACAGTAGCCGCCTTGCGAGCTCCTGCACATCAGCAATGGGCCTCGCTGTTCCGTCGTCGCGCTGTTCCGATAGCTGCGTTGCCCGGGTTGCATTTCCCCCGGCGAGTAGCCCTCTCATCTGTTGCTGAATGCCGCCCGCGGAATCCGCTGCGACGGCGCCGCCGATATGAACAAGAAGTGCCGCCGAAATGAGTGTCAACGGATGATTAAAAGACTTCAAAATGTGCAGTGGCATGATGGTTTCTCCTGGTGTCATGTTGAACAGTATTCAATGTATCTACATGTGTATGATCGAAATCAGGTTGCAACGAATCTCCTGTGCCCGACTTCCTCTAGCCGCGGCGATCCATGGACGGGCTTAACTGGACGCCAGCCTGCTGGCAGCAACATACGACGCCTTCTTCAGAGCGAAGGCCTCCGCCCGCCCCAAACGCTTCTCGAACGCTTCCTGAGCGGCCTCCCAAGTCGGTCGTAGCTTTCGCAGCTGCGCCTGCCCTTTCGAGGTCAACGCCCAGCGCCGCTGCCGGCGGTCTTGGCCAACGGTATCGACGGCAAGACCACTCTTTCGAATCAACGCCAACGTTCGCGTGGCCGTGGTCTGGTCGATGCCGATCGCCTCCGCCAACTCGGTCGTCGTTAAGTTCGGCACCGAGTCGAGCACCTGCATCGCCGTGTATTGCGTGGCGTGCAGACCGCTGTCGGCGAGCAGTTCCTCATAGAGGACGGTCACGGCTCGAGCCGCCTGGCGCACCGTCGCGCAATAACAAGGAAGGGATAGCAGCTTCATAAATTCACCTCCCAACCACCTTACATGCATATGCATGTACTGTCAAGCTCCGCCGGCACGTCTCGCGCAACTGCTGCAGCGGCTCGCACCGGGAGCGGGCGCGGATCTGAGGCGGTCTGCGTGGCCATTGTCATGTCCAGGGCAGCGCGTTCTGGCCCATAACTTGATACATTGCGGTGGCCGGAGCGGCGCGCCGACCAACGGGGATTTGCATGGCACTAACCATCAGGGGCCTGTCCAAAACCTATCCGAACGGGGTTGTTGCCCTGAAGAATTTATCTCTTAGCATCGGTAACAACATGTTCGGCCTGCTTGGACCGAATGGTGCGGGCAAGAGTTCGCTCATGCGGACCATCGCGACTTTGCAGGAGCCGGACGCCGGCAGCATCGACCTGGACGGCATCAACGTTCTGACCCAGAAAGATGCCGTACGCAGGATCCTCGGCTATCTGCCGCAGGAATTTGGCGTATATCCGAAGCTGTCGGCGACCGACATGCTGAACCATCTCGCCATCCTGAAGGGCGTCGCCGTCGTTGCCGAGCGCAAGGAGATGGTCGAGGCCCTGTTACAGCAGACCAACCTGTGGCAGGTGCGAAAGAAGGCCCTATCCACTTTTTCGGGCGGCATGAAGCAGCGCTTCGGCATTGCCCAGGCGCTGCTAGCCAATCCGCGTTTGATCATCGTCGACGAGCCGACCGCTGGCCTCGACCCGGCCGAGCGTAACCGCTTTCTGAATCTGCTCTCCTCCATCGGCCGCGATATCACCGTCATCCTGTCGACCCACATCGTGGATGACGTGCGCGAATTATGCTCGCGCATGGCAGTCATTGCCGCCGGGAAAGTTCTGCTCGAGGGTTCACCGGCCGAGGCACTTACCGCTCTCGACGGACAGATATGGTCGCGGATCGTTGCAACCGACGATGAACTGCGCGGCCTCGAGTCCCAGTTTCAGATCGTGAGCACTCACCTCGTGTCCGGTCAGCACGAGATCCGCGTATTTTCGGCCTCCTCCCCAGGGACCGCCTTTCGCGCCGTGCCCCCAGGGCTCGAAGACGTCTACTTCCTGACTTTGTCGCGCAATAACAAGAACTGATTCTACCGGAACGAAGGAAGACGGCCATGGCAATGCTCTGGGAGTTCTTCTCCTTCGAACTACGCTTTCGCGCCAAGAGCCTGTCAACTTACGTTTATTTCCTGATCTGGCTGGCCTTTTCTTTCTTTTGCGTCGCCTCGGAGAGTTTTGGCCCGGTGGCCAATACCAATGGGAAGATCCTGCTCAATGGCCCATGGGCCAATTCCTTCCAGGATGCCTACGCGCTCCTGTTCGGCATCATCGTCATTGCTGCCATCTTTGGTACCTCGATACTACGCGACTTTCAGCGCGACACTTACCAAATCGTATTTACGAAGCCAATTTCCAAGTTCGCCTACCTCGGCGGACGCTGGGCCGGCTCCTTCGTCACGACCGTATTTGCCTTCTCCGGTTTGATGGTCGGCACATTCCTTGGAACCCTAGCGCCGTGGGCGGATCACGCGCGGATCGCACCCAACCAGGCATGGTGGTATTTGCAACCATTCTTGTCGATCGTCGTCATTCAAATCTTCTACATTGGCTCGCTGTTCTTCGCCGTCGCGGCGCTGTCGCGCAAGATCCTCGTCGTATACCTGCAAGGTGTCGCGCTCTTCATCCTGTACGTCATCGGTATCACGGTGTTCTCGGCCACGCGCTCTCTCGAACACTTCTGGTCCGGCGTGCTTGATCCGATCGGCGTACTGATGGTGGACCGGTTGACCCGGTACTGGAGCGTCGTCGAAAGGAATAGCCAGTTGCTGCCGTGGAACTTTTCCGGCTACTCGCCCGGAGTGTTTCTCTACAACCGACTGCTCTGGACCGCAGTGGGTGTCGCAGCGCTCATCAGCGTCTGGGCAATGTTCCCGATGTCCGTCGAGGCCTTGACTGCCAGGTCGCAGGGTAAGCGGGCAGCGAAGGCCCGCCAGCAGGAGGCAGAGGAGTCCAGGCCCGTGCGTTCCCGGGTGGTCGCGACACTGCCGCGCGTGCGGCAGATTTTCGGCACCGCTACCATCTTCGCGCAGTATTGGTCGCTGACCCGCCTGCGCATCCGGATCATCACGCGCGAGATTCCCTTCTGGGGCATCGCCGGCTTAATGGTGGCGTTCGCGGTCAATAACGGCTATTTCGCTGGTCGCGTCGGCGGCGTCGATGTCTGGCCTGTGACCTACCTGATGCTGCAGGCGGTCGAAGGCTCGGCGACTTTGTTTTTTGTCATCGTGGCCGCCCTGTACGCTGCGGAACTCATCTGGCGCGAGCGAGACAACCGTTTCGACGGCATCCACGACGCGCTGCCGATCGGGGGTACGACGGACTGGCTGTCGAAGCTGACCGCGATCGTATTCGTCGAGTTGGTTCTACTCACCCTCGCCATGCTGGTCGGCATGCTCATGCAGACGGTTTTGGGCTATTACCACTACGAGGTGCTGCAGTACCTCAAGGAGTTGTACGTCGTCACCTTGCCGCAGGTGCTCGGCACCGCGATGCTCGCCCTGTTCGTGCAGACCATGGTGTCCAACAAATTCATCGGCCATGGCATCGTCATCGGCGTCGTCGTGCTGCAGCCGATCTTGTTCAATTTCGGCTGGGAAAACACGCTGTATCTGCCCGGCGCAGTGCCGCCGTACATTTATTCTGACATGAACGGCTACGGCCACTTCGTTCCCGCGCTGTTCTGGGCGACCTGCTACTGGTCCGCCATTTTTGCCCTCCTGGGAGTCGTCTCGATCGCTTTCGCACGCCGCGGTGCAGAAGTCTCACTGCGGGCACGCGCCGCTCTTGCCCGACGCGCGGCGCGGCGACTGGCACCGGCCGGCGCCTTGCTGCTGCTGCTAGCCGCAGGTTCCGGCGCCTGGTACTACTATAACGCGCACGTCCTGAATGAATACCTCACTGCGGACGACCGTCGGCGCCTGCAGGCCGACTACGAGCGCGACTTCAAGCGCTACGAGCATCTGCCGCAGCCGAAGGTGACGGCCGTGGACGCCAGCATCAACATCTACCCGGAACACCGCTCTTTCGACGGCACCGGACGATACACGCTGCAAAACAAAGGTACGCAGCCGATCTCGCAGATCCATCTCACCGACCAGCACGAGGCGGTGTCGAATGTGCGGTTCGACCGACCGTTCCACCTGCAGAGCCGCGCACCGCGAGACGCCTACGCCATCTATGCACTGGAGCAGCCGCTCGCGCCAGGCGAGGTCATGACGCTCACTTTCTCGGTGTCGCACGCGACGCACGGCTTCCGGGATGGCAACGAGCTCGCGCAGCTTGCCTACAACGGCACTTTCTTCGATGCGGAGTTTTTCCCCGGCGTCGGCTACGACCCGAGCGTCGAGCTGGACGACCCCCGCCGCCGCCGCGAACAGCATCTGGGTCCGCTCGAGGAAATGGCCCACCGCGGCGATCCGGTGGAGTCCCGCGCCAACTTGTTTACGCCGAACTCCGACTGGATCACCTATCACACGGTTGTCAGTACTTCGGACGACCAGATCGCGATCGCTCCCGGTTACCTGCAGCGCGAATGGCACCAGGACGGTCGACATTTCTTCGAATACAGCATGGGTTCGACTCACATACTCGATTTCTATGCCTATCTCTCCGGCCGCTACGAGGTGCGCAAGGAGATTTATGCCAGCCCGAGTGGGCCCATCAATCTCGAGGTTTACTACGACCCGGCTCACGGCTACGACGTCGATGACATGCTGGCGTGCACGCGCGCCGGACTCGATTATTACCAGGCGCACTACAGTCCCTACCAGTTCCGTCAGTTCCGCATCATTGAGTTCCCGCGGTATCGCACCTTCGCGCAGTCCTTCTCCAACACGGTGCCATTCTCGGAGGCTATCGGATTCATTACGCGGTTGCGCAAGCCGACCGACGTCGATCTGACTTACTTCGTCACCGCCCACGAGCTCGCACATCAGTGGTGGGGGCATCAGCTGGTCGGTGGCCGTGTCGAGGGCTCGAACATGATGTCGGAGACGCTGGCCCAGTACTCCGCCTACATGGTCATTCAGCACAAGTATGGCAAGGACTACATGCACCGCGTTCTGCGCTACTTTCTCGACCGTTATCTGCGCGGCCGGGCAGGCGAGGTCCGCCACGAGCCGCCGCTCGCTCTCGTGCAGCGCGAACCCTATGTCTGGTATGAGAAGGGCGGCCAGATCATGTACACGCTCGCCGACTATGTCGGCGAGGAGCAGATCGACCGCGCGCTGAGTGACTTTCTGATGCAGTACCGCTATGCGAACGCCGCCAACCAGGTTGATGCTGCCGACAGTACTGACCGCTCTGGAGCCGTTCAGCAGCCCTATCCCGACACGCGTCAACTGGTCGAAGCGCTGCGGGCACATACCCCGCCCGAGCTGCAATACCTCATCGACGACGGATTCAACCGGATCGTTTTGTATGACAACAAGGCGCTGTCGGCGAATTCGAAGAGGCTACCGGATGGCCGCTACGAAGTGCGGCTCGAGGTGCAGGCGCGCAAGGTACAGGCCGACGGCAACGGCGTCGAGACACCCATGCCGCTCGCCGATTACATCGACATCGGCGTCTTTAAGGGATTGAAGGACGAGGAGCAGCCACTGTACATGCGGCGGGAGAAAATCACCCAGGAGCATCAGACCTTCACTATTGTGGTCAACGAACGCCCCACTCGCGCCGGGATCGACCCATACAACAAACTCATCGATCGTATACCCGACGACAACATGATCGATGTCGGCCGTGAATAAGCGCTGCGTTTACCGTCGGGCCGGCTGTTCCCGCTTGTCAGGCATCAGGTAAGCCGAAACACCTGCTCGGCGTTGGTCTGCATCAGCATCTTCTTGTGCTCGGGTGACAAATCGAAGTGGTCGTAGGCGGCCACCTCGTCGGCTGACTGCTGGTACGGATAATCCATGGCGTAGATCACCCGCTCCGGGCCCAGCACCTGCATGCAGAACTGAACCGACGGCTCCCACCCCTGGCCGCTGGTGGTGATCCAGATGTTGTGGTGGAAGTAGTACGAGATCTTGTGCTTGAGCTTGACGGCCGGCCCGCCGCCGCGCAGGCCCTCGCGGCCGTCGGCGTTGCTTTGCATCCAGTCGAAGCGATACAGCTGCAGCGGCATGGCCTCACCCATGTGGCCGATCACCAGGCGCAGCTTCGGGAACTGGTCGAACACGCCGGCCATGATCAGGCCCATCGTGTGCATCCACACTTCGTGCGGAAAGCCGGCCAGCGCTCCGCCGAAGCCACGAAACTCGTACGGCTGCGACCAGGAGGAAGGCGGAATGGTGGGATGAATGTAGAGCGCGGCATCGTGCGCCTCCAGCGCCTCGAGGATCGGCCAGTAGGGCCGCTCGTCCAGATAATGGCCGCGAAAGTGTGAGTTGAGCACCGCGCCGTTGAATCCGAGCTTGGTCATGCCGCGCTCGATCTCGGCAATGGCACCCTTCACGTCCTGCGGCGCGAACACGGTCAGGCCGGCATATCGATCCGGGTGTGCGCGGCAGGCCTGCGCCAGCCGATCATTCGCCAGGCGTGCCAGCGCCGTGCCCTCGCCCGGTTCAAGTACCTGCACGCCCGGAGCCGTCAGCAGCAGCAGTTGCTTGGCGATGCCCAGCTCATCCATGCGCTTGAGGCGCCGCGGCCCCAAGTCCATGAGCTGCGCCTGCAGCTCAGGCAGTTTGGAAAACATGCCCGCCATACGTAGCGAACTGTCGTCCGGCGCATGGTCGGATTGCAGCAGCCGTACTTGTGCCTCGAGCACCTCGGGGATGTTCCAGGCCTCTTCGGTGGCGATGCGCTGGTAGGGCGCTTGACGGTCGATCGCGCGCACCAGCGGTGCGAGGCCAGCATCGCCCCGGGTGGAGCTGGCCGTCGTCTGCACGTTCCACATGACGTCGGTCTCCTTTGAGGTTGTCAGGGTCGGGAGGATTATGAGCTAATTGCGCCACCGTGGCCGTCCCCGCACCGACCAGCCCACCCACCGCCGCGCGCGCAGCGTACTCGCGCGGCTATCGCACCTGGTTGCTCGCGGTGTTGCTGCTGGTGAACCTGCTCAATCTCGCCGACCGCCAGGGCCTGGCGGCGGTGGTGCCGGCGATTAAGGCGGACCTGGCTCTGAGCGATACCGAGCTGGGACTGATCCTGGGGCTCGGGTTTGCGATCTTCTACACTTTGCTCGGCTTGCCGATCGCGCGCATGGCCGAGCACTACCCTCGCGCGCGCATCATCGCGGTCTCCTCGGCGGTGTTCGCGGGATTCCTGCTGCTGTGCGCGAGGGCCCATAGCTTCACGCAGATGCTGCTTTATCGCGTCGGGGTGGGAGCCGGGGATGCCGGCTTTGGTCCTCCTGTGGCCTCACTTCTGGGCGATCACTACCCGGAGCGTCAACGCGCCGCCGCCATCACCGTGGTGTGGCTGGGGGCACCCCTCGGGGCGTTGTCGGGCTCGATGATCGGTGGCTATATCGCGCAGCACGCCAACTGGCGCATGTGGTTCGTCGGATTGAGCATTCCGAGCTTCGTCGTGGCCCTGCTGACCCTGTTCACGCTGCGCGAGCCCAAGCGCGGACTGCACGATTCGGTCGCGCCCACGGGCGCGCCGCCCTCGATGTGGGAAGTCACCAAATTCATGCTCGGAAAACGCTCGATGCTGCAAGTACTGATCGGCGCCAGCCTGGCCTCGATCGCGCTCAACGGCATCGGGCAGTTCTGGGGACGCTACTACACCGCGGTCTTCCGCATGAGCGTGGCGGAGTCGGGGCGCATGATCGGTCTCATTGCCGTGGTGGCGATGGCCTCGGGTCTGGCGCTCGGCGGCTTTGGCGTCAGCGCGCTCTCGGGGCGCGACCGGCGCTGGCAGGTGTGGGCGCCGGCGATCGCACTGATCGCCAGCACGCCGCTGCTGCTGGTGGCGATCACGCGCGCCAACCTGCATGACGCTTTCTGGTGGCTGCTGGCAGGGCACGTCACGCTGTTCGTGTTTTTCACCCCGACCCTGGCGCTGGCACTCAATATGGTCGGCGCCAGCATGCGCGCCTCGTCCTCGTTCATCGTCAACATCGTGTTCGGCCTGATCGGGGTGGGCTTGGGGCCCACGCTGATCGGGGCCTTGAGCGACGTTCTGGCGCATCGCGCCTTCGCCAGCGGGGATTTTCTGGCGCAGTGCCCGGGCGGGATGGCGGTGGCGGGAGCCGACCCGGCCTTGCAAGCGGCCTGCGGCAGCGCCTCGGGCACCGGCGTAATGCAGGCCATTGGGGCATTCGCGGTGCTGTTTGCCTGGGGCGGAGTGCATTTTCTGCTGGCCGCGCCCTCCCTGGAGCGCGATCTGGATCGCCACTATGCGGTGCCCGAGAATCCGGGCTGATGCCCCAGCTGCTCAAATAACGGCCAGGAGGTCGATGCGTCACACCACGACGCCTGAGAAAACTCCCTCATCCCCGTTAGGAGCCCCCGGTCCCCAAAAACGCAACCATTCCATTCGCCGTCGCCGAATTCGCCCGCCCGAACCATTAACGACACCGATTACAACAATTTAGAGGTGTCCAATTCCTCGCCCAAGGACTCGTTGTCAAGGACGGCGCATTTTGCGCGGTCACTAGAGGATTGCCATGCCGAGCAATGGAGCTGCCGCAGATGTCCGAAGCGCCGTCGCTCATCCAGGCCTAACCATAGGGAGCACATCAATGAAAATCGCGTTCAGAGTGATCACCGAAGTTGTTGCCGCAAGCGTTGTGGGAGTTTTGCTTGCAACCCAGGCAAACGCCGGCTGTCTAGACGTTCCGGGACTTAAGTTACCCTCGACCAGCAACCCTGGGAATTCCGGATCCGGTTATGGATCCGCACGCTTTATCAACGCCGGATTCTGGCAGGTTTGGGAAGAAGAGGATGCGCACGTTGCCCCGATCGTAGGCCTCTGGTCCTTCAAGTACACCTCCGAGGGCAACATGGCCACGCTCGGCATTCCCGACGGAGCCCCCGTCGACGGCGGCGTGACCACGTGGTTCGCCGACGGCAATGAGAGCACGTACTCGGGCGTGCGCAACCCGATCGTCGGCGCTGTCTGCCTCGGCGTGTGGAAGCGCACCGGCGAACACACCTACGTGCTCAACCATATCGGCCTGTCCTGGGACCCACTGGCTCCTTCGGTAAGTCCCCCCAACGCTCCCGCGCCTGCCGGTAACGGCAATCCGGGCGGCGGACCCGGTGCGCCCGGCGGCCCCGCCTTCATCAAGCAACACATCACCTTGGCCCCGGACCACAATAGCTACTCCGGAACATTCACGATCAACCAGTTGATGCCGGACGGAAAGACACCCGCGCTGCCCGCTCCGATCAAAGGAACAATAACGGCGACGCGTATCAGCATCGATACCGACACGCTCTAGCCCTGAGGTTCGATTCGCCCGCTTGCGCGGCCTATGCGCAAGCGGGCTGCCGGCTGCACCGATTCAGGGATTCAACGTACGCAACTCGATCAGCTCCACGCTCTGCAAAGGTAGACTACGCTCCATTGAAAGCACGCCGCCGTCGTGCCCCGGAGCCTCGACTCGCACCGATCGAGACGTCAATCGTGCCGCCCGAATCAGCTGCTCGATCTGCTGTTTGGTGGGACTTGCGGGTGAACCCATGGCTTGCCAGGCGGTGAATGCGTTGCTGTTCTGGCGGTCAATCCGCCAGATGCGTGCCCGGTGTTCAGTCCGCTGCGAAAGACCGGTGATGACGAGGTGCGCCTGCGCCTTCGGCCCAGCCACGTCGTCGTCACGATAGTGCCAGAGCAAAATATCCACGCTGCCATCGTCCGAGCGCGTCGCCAGCACGCCCACGTCGGGCGAATTGCCGACGCCGTTCGAAACAATCTGCTCCAGCGGAACCTGCGCGCTGCTCGTTGCCGCGATCTGCTCAGTGCCGAGCCGTGAGAACAACCGGAATGCATTGAGTACCGGCAGGTCGACGCCATTGGTTGCAAGCTGGCGATAACCTGCAAACCAGGGTTGACCGACGAAGGTGAACGCCCAGGTGACCGCGCCTTCCAGCTCCACCTGGCGTCGGCGCGCCAGTTCCCAGAGTCGCGCATAGATCGCGGCCGTGTAGCTCGAATACAGAGTTCCATTGCGATATGCGTTCTGCGGTCCCGGGCAGGCCGCGCAACCCTCGGGATCGTTCTCCCCGATGATGATGGGCTTGTGGGCCAGCTCCGGCACCGAGGCGATCTTGGCAAAAGCCTCGTCCACGGTCCTGAGCTGACTGGCTATGCCCATGCGGACGTGGCCGTCCACCACCGTCGGCTGACCTTTGGCGTGGAACGAGACAAAATCAGTGGGTGTACCGACTTTGCCGGTTGCGTAGTTGATGCCGGTGGTGACGTGCTTCAGAAAGCCATCCATGAAGGCCGCGCCGGATCCGGCGACGTCCGGTCCACCGACGCGCGCGCTCGGAAGTGCACGACGCACGGCGTCGATCGTATAGTCGTGCAGCCGGTAGAAAGTCTCTGCTGAGTCTGCCCAGTAGAACTCCAGATTCGGCTCGTTCCACACCTCAAAATACCAGCGCTCCACTTCGGCGCGACCGTATCGCTCGACGTTGTGCCGGGTCCATTGGAAGACCAGCTCAGCCCACTTTTTGAAGTCGCGCGGGGGATACGACCACCCGGCAGTGACGCCCCGGTAGTCCACGCCGGGCTTCCATGGCCGCCGATAAGGCACATCGACCGGGGCTGCAGTCATCGCCTCCGGCATGAAGCCAATCTCCAGATAGGGATGGATGCCATGCGCCAGGTAGCTGTCGATGATGCGGTCCACAATCGTGTAGTCGTAGACTGGCGTGCCCGCGGTCTCGGCGTAGATATTGGTGCTACCCCACTTGAAGTCGGCGGTCCCGTCGCCGCTGGTCATGAGATTGTGGGCGCGAAAGTAGACTTGCCCCGGCCGCAGGCTGCCCAACTCCATCAACAGTCTCTCGCCGTGCGCGCTGGTCGCGAAATTGGGCTCGTCCGCCCCGAAGAAGCGCCACACCGGCGGCAGCGCCCCCACGCGTTTCGCCGCGTCGACCTTCACCGTGACCGAAAACGCGGCGGCAGGCGTCACGGGCAGGCCGAGCCATCCGATCATCCAAAGCAGGCCGATGAACGCCTTCACCGCGATCCAGCGATGGGCTGTTCGTAGATCGATCGCAATCGACATAGCCTTGCGAGCATCCAAAGATCGAAGCCCTCCAGGAATCGTAATATTGTACGAGCTACAAGCTCGACCGATCAGACCGACCGCGAGCCGCCTGCCGGCACCACGGGCACTCGCTGCTAGACTTGCGATAAATGCCAGCGAAAGCCGCCACCGTTCATCCGAGCGTCTATGCAGGCCTGTACCTGCCGTTCGGCGCCGTCAATGGCTATCTTACCGTCGCGATCGCGTATCAACTCGCACAGGCTGGAGTGTCGGCAGAGAGTATCGGAGTTCTGATCGCGCTCTACTTCATGCCGCAGACCTGGAAGTTCCTCTGGGCGCCGGTCGTCGACATGACACTGAGCTCCAAGCGCTGGTATGTGATCGGTGCGATCCTGAGCGCCCTCGGAGCCTTGGGAATGGCGGTGTGCAGCGCGCCCCCGGTCAACCTCACCGCCCTCACGGTGGCCGCCGTCATGGCCAGCCTTGCGAGCACGTTGCTCGGCATGGCGGTGGAGGCGCTGATTGCCCATTCGACTCCGCCCGCTCAGCAGGGGCGCGCAGGCGGATGGCTGCAGGCTGGCAGCTTCGCCGGCGGCGGCTTCGGAGGCGGTGCGGCGCTGTGGCTCGCGACGCACGTGGGGCACGCGTGGATCACGGGCGCTGTGCTGGGTGCGTGCTTTTTGCTGTGTTGCCTCGGCCTCACCCTGATCAGCGAGTCGCCTCGAGAGCGGCGTGGTGCCGGCATCGCCGCTGGGACCCTCGAGGTGCTGCGCGATCTCTGGAGCGTGGCGCGCTCGGCCCGGGGCTACCTGGCGCTACTGGTGCTGTTCCTGCCGATCGGCTCGTCGGGGGCCGCAGCGCTGTTCTCCGTGATCCCCGACGATTGGCAAACCTCGGCCACGACCGTGGAGCTGGTCACCGGCACACTCAGTGGCCTCATCTCGCTGCTGGGATGCCTGGCCGGTGGCTACCTCAGCGATTTGATCAATCGCAAGCTGGCCTACGTCGCTTACGGCCTGCTGCTCGGATTGTGCGCGCTGGCGATGGCGCTGGCCCCTCACGATCAGGCCAACTACATCCTGTTCGTGCTGCTCTACAATTTCATCACCGGCGTGTGCTACGCGGGCTTTTCGGCCGTGACCCTCGAGGCCATCGGCGGCGGCGCGGCGGCGACCAAGTACAACGTATTCGCATGTCTGGCGAATATGCCGACCGCGTATCTGGCCGTGATCGAAGGCTGGGCGCGCACACACCACGGTGTGAACGCCTTCCTGTACGTCGATTTTGCCGCACCCATCCTGGGCGCCCTCATATACGGCGCGGCCGTGATGCGAACCTCGAACCGCGGTGAGCGCACGCTTAAGCTCGCCGTAACGTAGCCGCCAATATGAATACATATAAATCAATAAGTTCCTGGTATCTGTTCAAGCTTTAATGCGCCGCTTAGCGCAGGCGACTCATCGCCCGTTCGCCAATTCGATTCCGAAGCGGTTAACCTGCCACGATTGCAGATATCGCAGACGCAAATAAAAGGAGGTAGCAAACAATGTCACAACCAGTGACCACTCCTCTGTACATCGGGGGCAAGGAACGGCAGACCGCGGACAAGATAGCGATTGCCGATCCCGCCAAGCCGGGCGTAGTCGTCGGCTTTTGCGCCGCGGCTACGACGCAGGATGTCAGTGATGCCGTCGCCAGCGCGAAGGCCGCGTACCCATCCTGGGCCGCCCTGTCACCGCAGCAGCGTGCCGAGCGGATGCTGGCGGCACTCGGCGGCATTGCCGAGAACCGCGATGACGATGCGGCGATCCTGTCGCAGGAGAACGGCAAGATCCGCTTTGAAGCCTGGATCGATTCGCTGGTGCTCGAGCTGCGCTGGAAGCTGGCGCTGAACCACGCCGACGAAGTCAACGCGTCGAAAGTGTTGCCCCCGATTCCCGGTGCCATCCCGGTGGCAACCACGGTGGCCTACCAGCCGCTGGGCGTGGTCACCATCATCGTGCCGTTCAACTGGCCGGTCGCCATCCTCGGCGCTGCGCTGCCGCATGCGCTGCTGGCCGGCAATGCCGTCATCGTGAAGCCGCCCCTGACGGCTCCTTTAGCCACGACCCGCATCGTGCAGCGCATTGCCAAACAGCTGCCGCCCGGCGTGCTCAACGTCGTGACGGGTGCGGATGCCAACATGAGCGCGCTGATCCGCAACCCCGACGTGGCGAAAGTCTGTTTCACGGGCTCGGTCAACAGCGGCAAGAAGGTGATGGAACTGGCCTCGCAGAGCCTCACACGCGTCACGCTTGAACTCGGCGGCAACGATGCAGCCATCGTCCTGAAAGACGCGATCCTCGACGACGTGCACCTGGACCGCTTGTTCGCCGCCATCTACGACACCACCGGCCAGATCTGCATGAACGCCAAGCGCCTGTTCGTGCACACGTCGCGTGTCGATGAAGTGGTCAAGGGCCTTTCCGCTCGCCTGCAGAAGGTCAAACTCGGTTATGGCCTGGACAAGGGCACGACGATGGGTCCGCTGCATTCGCCAACGCAAAAAGCCTTCGTCGACGGCCTCATCAAGGAAGCCAGGGACGCAGGCTGCAAGGTGCTGGAATTCGGCGAACTACCGGGTGGCGACATGAAGGGCGGCAACTTCGTGCGCCCGGCCATCGTCGTCAATCCGAATCTCAATCTGCGCGTGGTGAGCGAAGAGCAGTTCGGCCCAGTGATTCCGGTGATCCCATTCGAGACCGAAGAGGACGCCGTACGTATGGCGAACGATAACTGGGCCGGTCTGAGCGGTTCGGTCTGGACGACCGATGCCGACACGGCCAATCGCGTCGCGGGCCAGTTGGTCTGCGGATATGTCTGGGTCAACGACCACGGCGCCACCCGCCTCGACCTGCGCGCGCCCTTCGGCGGCATGAAGGCCTCGGGTATTGGCCGCGAGCAGGGAATTGAAGGCATCCGCGCCTTCCAGGATACCCGCTCCATCGCCCATCTGGATGCGGCCGCGCTGGCCGCCATGGCGCACTAGCAGGCAGCAAAAAGCGCCATGCGGTCGTTCTCCCTGGTCTCCTCGGCACTCGCTGCGACATGCCTGGTCGCCCCGTGCCGCGGGCAAGGCGTGCTCGACCCGCAGGGTCCGATCGCGGCGGCGGAACGGCTGATCCTGCTCAATGCCACGGCCATCATGCTGGTGGTGGTGCTGCCGGTGATCGTGCTCACGCTTGCCTTTGCCTGGTGGTATCGCGCTTCCAACACGCGGGCGGCGTACCAACCGGATTGGTCTTATTCCGGTCATATCGAGCTTGTGACCTGGGCCATCCCCGCCATGGTGGTCATTCTCCTCGCCGCCGTCGGCTGGATCGGGTCCCATCAACTCGATCCGGCCCGCAAGCTCCAGTCCGATGCCAGGTCGATCCGAATCGAAGTCGTGTCGCTGGATTGGAAATGGCTGTTCATCTATCCGGACCAGGGAGTAGCGGCGGTCAATGAGCTGGTGATTCCCACCGGGGTACCGGTGGAATTCGTACTGACCTCGGCAACCGTGATGAACTCCTTCTTCGTGCCCCAGCTGGGAAGTCAGATCTACACCATGCCCGGCATGGCGACACGGTTGAACCTGCTGGCCGGGCGCCCCGGCGACTACCCGGGGCTGTCTGCGAATTTCAGCGGCGATGGCTTTTCAGATATGCGCTTCCTGGTGCACGCCGTGCCGGCTGCCGACTATGACAGCTGGCTCGCGCGCACGCGCGAGGCCGGGCCGGCGCTGAACGCCGACGCCTACTCGCAGCTGGCACGCCCCGAGGGCAACGCGCAAGCGCGCACCTACGGCAGCGTCGATCCGAACCTGTTCGAACGCATCGTGACCCCGACGGAGCACTAGATGCTGGGCAAGCTCAGCTGGGACGCCGTTCCGTTCAACCAGCCGATACCGATGGCGGCATCGATGTTCATCGTCGCGGTCATGCTCGGCGTTTCAGGCTTGATCACCTGGAAGGGCTGGTGGCCCTACCTGTGGCGCGAATGGCTGACGAGCGTCGACCACAAGCGCATCGGTGTCATGTATGTTCTGCTGGCCCTGGTGCTGCTGCTGCGCGGCTTTATCGACGCCATCATGATGCGTACGCAGCTTGTTATCGCCGCCGGAAACGCCCAGGGGTATCTGCCGCCCGAGCACTACGACCAGATCTTCTCCGCCCACGGGACCATCATGATCTTCTTCATGGCAATGCCCTTCATGGTGGGGCTGATGAATTTCGTCGTGCCGCTGCAGCTAGGGGTGCGCGACGTGGCGTTCCCGGTCCTCAACGCGACCAGCTTCTGGCTCACCGCCGCGGGCGCGCTGCTGGTGAATATCTCGCTGGTGGTCGGTGAATTCGCTCGCACCGGCTGGCTCGCCTATCCGCCGCTGTCGGAACTGCAATTCTCGCCCGGCGTGGGCGTGGACTACTACCTGTGGGCACTGCAGATCTCAGGCATCGGTGCGCTTCTCGCCGGCATCAACATGGTGACGACGATACTCAAGCTGCGCGCGCCGGGAATGACCTACATGCGCATGCCGGTGTTCTGCTGGACATCGCTCGCCTCCAGCATGCTGATCGTGGCCGCCTTCCCAATCCTGACCGCCACCTTCGGCATGCTGCTGCTGGACCGCTATGTCGGGATGCACTTTTTCACCAATGACGGCGGCGGCAATTTCATGATGTACATCAATCTGATCTGGGCCTGGGGCCACCCGGAGGTCTACATCCTGGTGCTGCCGGCATTTGGCATTTTCTCCGAGGTCATCGCCACCTTTTCCGGCAAGCAGCTGTTCGGCTATCGCTCCATGGTGTTGGCCACGCTTGCGATCTGCGTACTGTCCTTCATGGTCTGGCTGCATCACTTCTTCACCATGGGGGCGGGCGCGGATGTCAACGCGGTGTTCGGCATCATGTCGATGATCATCGCCATTCCCACGGGGGTGAAGCTGTTCAACTGGCTGTTCACTCTTTATCGCGGCCGCCTGCGCTTCGAGGTGCCGCTGCTCTGGGCCATCGGCTTCATGATCACGTTTGTTGTCGGAGGGCTCACCGGCGTGCTGCTGGCCGTGCCGCCCGCAGACTTCGTGCTGCACAACAGCCTATTTCTCGTCGCGCACTTCCACAATGTAATCATCGGCGCCGTGCTCTTTGGCGCCATGGCCGGCTATTACTACTGGTTCCCGAAAGCCTTCGGCTTCACACTCGACAGGCGGCTCGGCGCCGTGAGCTTCTGGTGCTGGCTGATCGGCTTCTATCTCGCGTTCATGCCGCTCTATGTCCTGGGGCTGCTTGGCATGACACGGCGCATGCAGCACTACGCCGACTTGAGCTGGCAGCCGTATTTGATCGTTGCAGAGGTAGGTGCGGTCGTCATCTTTGGCGGTATCGTCGCCACGATCGCGCAGCTCGTGGTCAGCATCCGTACGCGCGATCGCCGACGCGATCTGACCGGGGATCCGTGGAACGGCAGGACGCTGGAATGGTCGACCGCCTCCCCGCCGCCGGCCTACAACTTTGCCGTGCTGCCCGAGGTGGAGTCGCTGGATGCGTTCTGGGCCATGAAGCAGCACGGCCCGGTGAAGCCGCCCGATCAGTACCAGTCGATCGAGATGCCCAGGAACAGCCCCAACGGATTCGTCACCGCTTTCCTCGCCGTCGTCACCGGCTTCGCCATGATCTGGCATATCTGGTGGATGGCGATTCTCGGCGTGGCCTGCGCCCTACTGACGCTGCTCACCTTTGGATGGATGGAGCGCGGCGAAGTGGAGATTTCGGGCGCGCAGCTGGCCGAGGCGGAACGAGTACGCTTGCGCCGGGAGGACGGCGCGTGAGCGCGACCGCCGCCACTGGCGGCTTTCCCGTATCGCCGCCAGGTTCCGCGGCAATGACGTCCGGCAGCGCTGGCGGCCCCGCGCCGGTGCGCATCGTGGTGGCTTACGGATTCTGGATCTTCCTGCTGAGCGACATCATCATGTTCTCGGCGCTGTTCGCCACCTACGCGGTGCTGTCCGGGCAGACCGCCGGGGGACCGTCCGGCCGCGAGCTGTTCCAGTTGCGCCATGTCGGGGTCGAGACACTGTGCCTGCTGTTCTCGAGCTACACCTGCGGTCTGGCGATCCTGGCCATCGAGCGGCGCCGGATGCGCGAATTCTATGTCAGTTGCGCGCTGACCTTTGTGCTCGGGGCCAGCTTCCTGGGTCTGGAGATCAGCGAATTCGTCGGCATGATCGCGCGCGGCGCGGGCCCTTCGCGCAGCGCGTTCCTGTCATCCTTTTTCAGCCTGGTCGGTCTGCACGGAATACACGTCAGCGCCGGACTGCTCTGGCTCACCTTCATGGTGGCGCAGACCGCAACCAAGGGCGCACGCGACTTTGTACGCCGCCGGTTGCTGTGTTTCAGCTTGTTCTGGCATGCGCTCGACATCATCTGGGTGGCGCTGCTGACTTTGGTCTATCTGATGGGAGCGCGATGATGGAACAACACGATCAGGCCCCTGACGCGGGTGAGACCGAACCCCTGGGCAGCTTTGCAAGCTACACCGTGGGGCTTATCTTCGCCCTGCTACTCACCGGCGCGTCGTTCCTGGTCTCGCAAACGCATCTGCTGTGGGCTCCGGGCGTGCCTGCCGGACTTGCCGTGCTCGCCATCGCCCAGATGGGCGTGCATCTGGTCTTCTTCCTGCACATCAGCACCGGGCCGGATAACACCAACAACGTGCTCGCCCTCGTCTTCGGACTGCTGATCGTGACGCTCGTGGTCAGTGGCTCGCTGTGGATCATGGCGCATCTCAATGCGAACATGATGCCGCCATCCGCCCTTATGGAGATGCGGCGGTAGCCAGGTTGACTTCAGTTACCGGCCTTTCGCAATTTGCCGGGCTCCGCGTGATCTCTGGCGGGCAGTTTCCAGTGGGGCCGCACGAAATGGCAGGTGTAGCCGTTGGGGATCCGTTCAAGATAGTCCTGGTGCTCGGGTTCGGCTTCCCAGAAGTCGCCCGCCGGAGCTACCTCGGTCACCACCTTCCCGGGCCATAGCCCGGAAGCATCGACGTCGGCAATGGTGTCTTCGGCGATCCGCTTCTGTTCCGGGCTGGTGTAGAAGATTGCCGATCGATAACTCTTCCCGGTGTCATTGCCCTGGCGATCCCGCGTGCTCGGGTCGTGAATCTGGAAAAAGAATTCCAGAATCTGGCGATAAGTCAGTTTCGCAGGGTCGAAGATGATCTCGACCGCCTCCGCATGGGTACCGTGATTGCGGTAGGTCGCGTTGGGCACATTGCCACCTGTATAACCGACGCGCGTGGACACTACGCCCTCATAACGGCGGATAAGGTCCTGCACACCCCAGAAGCAGCCACCGGCAAGAACCGCTCGTTCAGTCTTCATCGTCTATCCTCCACCTGATTCAGATAAGCCCCATAGCCCTCGGCCACCATGTCGTTGCGGTGAATGAAGCGCAGCGAAGCCGAATTGATGCAGTAGCGCAAACCGCCGCGATCTGGCGGACCGTCGGGAAAGACATGACCGAGGTGACTATCGCCGCTCGCCGAGCGCACCTCGGTGCGCAGCATGCCGAGCGTCATATCCCGCAACTCGCTGACGTTGGCGGGTTCGATGGGCTTGGTAAAACTTGGCCAGCCGCAACCCGACTCATATTTATCTGAGGACGCGAACAGCGGCTCGCCTGACACCACGTCGACATAGATACCCGGCTCCTTGTTGTGCAGATATTCGCCGGTCCCTGGGCGCTCGGTGCCGCTTTTTTGCGTCACGCGATACTGCTCGGGAGAAAGTTTGGAGATCGCTTCCGGAGTCTTTTCGTACTTGCGCATGTGATTTCCCGTTCCCGCTGCATCAAGTGTCGGGGCAGGTCGCGTCTCGCGCAAGCGTGACCCGCGTGACCGCGTAACTAAATGAAAAATAAGGCTATTAATCGGAGCGATAGACCCCAGAAACGTGCCTCGAATCGTGCCTGCTCCCAGCTCTCTCCGGCGCTCCAGGCAGTGATCAAATCCATTGCGCTGTCGTTCGTGCACAGCCGGTCGCCAGCCGTGTACGCTCACGGCATTGGTGATGTTCCGCGCTTGGGGGGTGTGATGCCATGAGCAGTCCAGGCAAGCCGCAGGGTTTTCCGCTGCCGAGCTCGTTGCGGGTGCTTCCCGGGACCGAGGCGGCACAGGCGGCGTACCCGTATTACATGCAGTTCACCGAGGGCGACGATCAGCGCTTCTGGTTCTATAACTCCATGCACTTCCCGGAACCGATGTCGGCGTTCGACATGGTGACCGCGGAAGCCGCGTACTGTGCTCTTGGCGCGGCAAACACTCGCGTTCACTGCCTGCCGACGACGCTCGGGATCGACTACCGGATCATCAACGGACGCGTCTACATAGGCGGCAACGCCGTGACCGATCCGGCCGAGATCGCGCGCCGCACGACCGAATTCCAGAACCGTGCGTTCTACTACTACGCCAACTGGGAGCGCCTCTACAGCCAGTGGCGCGAGAAGATGCTGGTCCTCATCCAGGACGCGAGGGATCTGCCGCACCCGACGCTGCCCGAATTCGAGCCCATCGAGCAGGTACATGCCGGACGCGGCATCGCCTCCAATCACTATCTCATCGATACCTACTACAAGACGCTCGAGGGCTACTTTCGAATGTGGCATCACCACTTCGAGTTCCTGCTGCTCGGTTATGGCGCGTACATGACCTTCTTCGCGTTCTGCAAGAAGGCGTTCCCCGAGATCACCGATCAGACCGTGGCACGCATGGTCGCCGGCATGGAGGCCGAGATCTTCCGCCCCGACGAGGAACTGCGACGGCTGGCGCGGCGTGCCGTGGAGCTCGGAGTCGATGCACACTTTCAAGGGGGCAGCTCTGCCGAATCGATCGTCAAGTCTTTGCAGGGTGCGGGCAGCCAGGGCACCGCTTGGCTCAAGGATCTGCAGAGCGCGCGCGAACCGTGGTTCAACATCAACGTCGGCGACGGCTTCTACCATTACCACCGCTCGTGGAACGATGATCTTTCAATGCCGTTCACCGGCATCTTCGATTACATCGCGCGTGTCAAGGCGGGCGAGGCGCTCGAGCGGCCGGTGGAGAAGCTGCAGGCCGAGCGGCAGCAGCTGATCGCCGACTACCGGGAGCTGCTGGGTTCGGACGAGGAACGAGCCGCGTACGATCAGATGATCACGCTGGCGCACCGTGTGTTTCCCTACGTCGAGGGACATAAGTTCTACTGCGAACATTGGTACACCAATCTTTTCTTCAACAAGATCCGCGAATTCGGTGCCCTGCTCAGCACCCACGGCTTCTTCCCGCAGGAATCCGATGTGTTTCACCTGACACACTTCGAGCTCGAGGCGGCGATCGTGGACCTCATGACATCCTGGTCGACCGGCTCACCGCCGCGCGGGCCGTCGCGCTGGCCGAAGATCGTGGCCGAGCGACGCGCTGCCATCGCGCAATGGTCGAAGCACGATACCCCGCCGGCATTAGGTCCGGTGCCCGACATCATCGATGATCCGGCAATCGTCATGCTCTGGGGGATTACCCGCGAGAGCCTCGACAGCTGGCTCAAAGCCAGCGGTGACGGCGCTACGAACGAGATCCGCGGCTTTGCCGCCTCCAGTGGAGTGGTCGAAGGCCCGGCGCGCGTCATCAAGTCGGTCGAGGATATCGGCCGCCTGCAGACCGGCGACATCCTCGTCTGCCAGATCACGAATCCCAGCTGGGCGCCGATATTTCAGAAAATCCTGGGAGCGGTATCCGACCTCGGAGGTTCGATGAGCCACGCGGCCATCGTTGCACGCGAATATGGTCTGCCGGCGGTGGTGGGGACCGGCAGCGCGACCTCGCGCATCAAGGACGGGCAGCGCATCCGCGTCGATGGCGGCCGCGGCGTGGTCACGATCCTGCACTAGGACCAATGCGCGGAACCGAGCATATCAGCTGGTTTGCGGATCTCGGGCTCGAACACCGCGCGTCCGTCGGCGGCAAGGGCGGTAGCTTGGGGGAACTGCAGCGCGCGCACATCGCCGTGCCGGCCGGATTTGTCGTGACCACGGGCGTGTTCGAGCGCTGCCTCGAAGCGCTGGAGCGAGACCTGCCGGTGCGCACCGCGGTCGAGTCATTGCCGCCGGACGATCTGACCCAGATTGCACAGACCTCCAAGACACTTCGCAGCAGGATCGAGCAGGCGCCACTCCCGGCGGGCGTGCTCGATGCGATTTCATCGGCCTATGCGCGACTGTGCGCCGATCGTACCGCGGCGGTCGCGGTACGCTCATCGGCGACCACGGAAGATGCGGTCGACGCGAGCTTTGCCGGCCTGCAGGACACCTATCTTTGGGTCAAGGGTGCGGCCGAGACCGCGCGCATGGTGCAGCGCTGCTGGGCGAGTCTGTATTCGGTCGAGTCCATCAGCTACCGGCGCCAGCGTCGCATCCCGGAGAATGGCGTTGCGATGGCGGTGGTGGTGCAGATGATGGTTGATGCGCGATCCGCCGGCGTGATGTTCACGCGTAGTCCCACCACCGGTGATCGATCCGTGATCACGGTCGAGGGCGCCTGGGGCCTCGGCTCCGCGGTGGTCGGAGGCGAGGTGACTCCGGATCGCTGGGTCATCGGCAAGATCACAGGGGAGATATCCGCGCGGGCCATATCGGACAAGACCATCCAGCATGTGCCGCGCGATACCGACGGCATCGTGTCGCTGCCTGTGGCGGACGATCTACGGCGCGTCGCCTGCATGAGCGATGAGGAGCTGCAGCGATTGCGGGACATTGGCCGCCGTGTCGAGCGCCACTACGGCCGCGCACAGGACATTGAATGGGCGGTGGAGCGCTTGGATGGGCAGATTCTGTTGCTGCAGAGTCGGCCGGAGACGGTGTGGTCGACCAGAGAGGCCGCGCCGGTCGCACGCGCCGTGGACAATCCGGTCGAGCACGTCATGTCGATCTTCGGAGGGCGATCGTGACGCTGACGTCCAAGGACGTGGCCGAGATCACGCGCCTGCTCGAGGAGTCCACATTCACCGAGTTGCACCTGGAAATCGACGGCCTGAAGATCAGCCTCAGGCGCGGCGCCCCCTCCTCTTCCGGGCCCTCGACGACGGCAGCGTCCGAAGTCCGACCGGCGACGCCTGCCGCCGCCCCTGCAGCCCCCGATCCGAATGGACACGAGGTCTCAGCGCCGCTACTGGGGACGTTCTATCGCGCGCCGAAACCAGGCGCCGCGCCATTCGTGGAAGTCGGCTCGCATGTGAATGCGGACACGATCGTCGGCATCATCGAAGTCATGAAGCTCATGAATGCGGTGCGTGCCGGCGCTCGCGGCACGGTCACGCAGATCCTGGGCCGCGATGGCGCGCTGGTCGAGTACGGCGAAACACTGCTGCGGATTGCGCGCACGAGCTGACTGGTGAGCATCCGCCGTATCCTCATTGCCAACCGCGGCGAGATCGCCGTTCGCATCATCCGCACCTGTCGCATCCTCGGCATCGAGGCCGTGCTCGCCGCGTCCGAGGCCGATCGCGATTCGCTGCCGGCCCGGCTCGCCGACCGCACCATCTGCATCGGGCCGGCGCAACCGAGTGCCAGCTATCTGAAGGTGGCGACCATCGTGCAGGCGGCACTCGGCGTCGGTGCCGATGCGATCCATCCGGGATACGGCTTTCTCTCGGAGCGTCCGGAACTCGCGACGCTGTGCGAGCAGCAGGGCGTGATCTTCATCGGTCCGACCGCGGCGCAGATCGAGGCCGTGGGCGACAAATTGCGCGCGCGCGCCGAGGCCGAGGCGGCCGCGGTTCCGGTCGTGCCCGGTGGCGCGGCGGACTCGATTGAAGCCGCGCTCGCGCTCGCCGGGGAGATCGGCACGCCGCTGCTGGTCAAGGCCGTGGGCGGCGGTGGTGGACGTGGCATGCAGCGCGTCGACAGCCTGGCGCAATTGCCTGCGATGCTCGAAATGGCGGCATCGGAGGCTGGCGCTGCGTTTGGCGATGCGCGCGTATACCTGGAGCGCTACATCACTCGCGGCCGTCACGTTGAGGTACAGATCCTGGGAGATGGGGCCGGGAACGTGATTCATCTTGGCGAGCGCGACTGCTCGGTTCAGCGCCGCTACCAGAAACTCATAGAGGAAACACCTGCGCCCGATCTGCCGGCTGCGCTGCGGGACGGATTGCATGCGGCCGCCGCCCGTCTGGCGCGCCGCCTCAGCTATCGAGGCGCGGGCACAGTGGAGTTCCTGGTCGACCGGCAGCGCGAGAAATTCTATTTTCTGGAAGTGAACGCCCGCATCCAGGTGGAACATCCGGTGACCGAGGCGGTGACCGGTGTGGATCTGATCGCCGAGCAGATTGCCATCGCCGAGGGTAGCGGGCTGCAGCTAAAGCAGGCCGACATCCGTCCGAGCGGCTGGGCACTGGAATGCCGCGTGAACGCCGAAGATCCGACGCGCGAGTTTAGTCCCAGCCCGGGCCTTCTGGGCGAGGTCGACTGGCCGCGCGGTCCGGGCATACGCGTGGATACGCACATCGCCGCAGGAATGCGCATATCGCCGTACTATGATTCCCTGATGGCCAAGATCATCATCCATGCGGCCGACCGACCGGGAGCGATCCGCGGCATGCGGCAGGCGATCGCAAACACGCGGATAGGCGGCGTCGCCACCAACCTGGCGTTTCATGCGGCGGTGCTCGCCGACGCCGAATTCCAGGCTGGTGGGGTCGACACCGGGTATGTGGCGCGGTTGCTGGAGCGTGACCATGGCTGAGATCGAACTGGTCGAAACCTCGCTGCGCGATGGCAACCAGTGCCTGTGGGCGGCCCTTGGGATCGATACCGCGAAATGCCTCACGGTCGCGCCGCTGCTCGATCGGGCGGGCTTCAAGGCGATCGATTTCACGACCTCGACCCACATGGGCGTGGCGGTGCGCTACAAGCGCGAGGATCCGTGGGAACGGATCCGTCTCATGGCGGCAGCGATGCCCAATACGCCGCTGCAATTCATGTCGACCGGCTTCCGGTTCATTGCCTGGGAAACCGCCAGCGCGGAATTCATGGGGCTCGCGTTCGAGGTCCTGGCGCGCAACGGCATCCGGCGCTTTTGCCTCGCCGACCCGATGAATGATGCGGCTGCCAACATCGCGTGCGCCCGCATGATCAAGCGCGGCGGCGGCAAGTTCGTCATCGCAGCATTGGTGTTCACGTTGAGTCCCATCCACGATGACGCCTTCTACGTCGAGCGGGCGCGCAGCCTGGCTGTCTGTCGCGACATCGACGCACTCTATATTAAGGATCCAGGCGGCTTGCTCTCACCCAAGCGCGCCAGCACGCTGATTCCCGCGGTCAGGGCACAACTCGGCGACAAAGCGCTCGAGTTGCACTCCCATTGCACCATCGGCCTGGCCGAGCTGCTTTACATGGATGCCCCTGAGTACGGTGTCAGCGGCCTGCAATGCGCGTCGGGCGCCGCGGCGGACGGCACCTCGAATCCGCCGTCCGAACGGGTCGTGTCCAACCTGCGGGCTCTCGGACATTCGGTGCGCATCGACACCGATGCCATGGCGCAGGTGGGACGATATTTCACTCGCCTGGCAGAGGCCGAAGGCCTGCCCTGCGGGAGTCCGCAGGGTTTCGATGCCAGCTATCTGCGACACCAATTGCCCGGCGGGATGGTGGGCACCATGCGGCGGCATCTGGGCGAGATGCGGGTGTCGCATCTGGAGGGGGCGGTAACCGAGGAGCTCGCGAGGGTGCGCGAGGAGCTTGGCTGGCCGATCGTCATGACACCGTTCTCGCAGATCCTGCTGACGCAGGCGGTTATGAACGTCACCGGGCGCGAGCGCTACGCGGTGATTCCGGATGAGCTGATCCGCTATGCGCTGGGCCGCTTCGGCAAGCCGACCGTGCCGATCGATCCGCAGATCATGGAGCGCATCGAGTCGTCGCCGCGGGCCGCGGAGCTGCGCGCCGAGCCGGTGATGGCTCCACTGGCGGAGCTCAGACGACGCCTGGGCCCGAAACTGAGTGACGAGGAATTCCTGCTGCGCGCGACCATGCCCTCGGGGCAGGTCGATAGCATGCTGGCCGCCGGACCCGCGGAGCGACACTACGATCCGTCCACCAAGCCGGTGATGGAACTGATACGCACGCTCACGGCGCGGCGCGATCTGTGGCAGGTGTCACTCGAGAAGTCCGGATTCAAGCTCGAGTTGCGGCGCGAGCCGGCCCACCTGGGAACGGCGGCGGAATGAACCCAGCGGTTGCGACCGAGAGCATGCCGCCGGCGCCGTCTGCCGTGCGCGCCCTGGTGTTCGACGTCGACGGGACGCTGCTGCTCAGTGATCGCGCGCTGGGCGACTACGAACTGCTGCCCGGCGCGGTTGAGGTGTTGTCGGAGCTGCGCCGCCGCGCTGTGCCGTTCGCGCTGCTGACCAACGGCAGCGCCTACGCACCGGCCGAGCATGCCGCGAAGCTGCGTAGTGCCGGCCTGCCCGTCGACGACGAGCAGATGATCACCCCGTCGAGCGTGGCCGCGGATCTCATGCACCGACGCGGTATCCGGCGTGCGCTCATCCTTGGGACCCATGGCGTCGGACAGGCGCTGCGCGATGCCGGCATCGAGACGACCTATCAGGGCATGCCCCATGCCGAGAAGGTTGATGCCGTGTACGTCGGTTGGCACCCGAAATGCGGTATGCCGGACATCGAGAGCGCCTGCCAGGCAATCTGGGCTGGCGCCAAGCTGTACGTCGCTTCCGATGTGCCCTTCTTTGCGACCAAGCAGGGTCGCACGATCGGCTATTCGTTCGCCATCGTCGGCGCGATTCGGCGCATGACGAAGGCGCCGATGATCCTGACCGGCAAGCCATCGCTGCACGCCCTGCGGTTCGTCGCCAGGAAACTTGGGGTCGCCATGCGCCACTTGGCGGTCGTGGGCGACGACCCGCTGGTGGAGATTGTCATGGCACGCCGCGGCGGTGCCGTGGCCGTGGGGGTAACCACCGGCGTGACGGGCCCTGCGGAGTGGGCGCGCCAGCCGCCAGCACGACGACCACACCATGTGCTCAACAGCCTGCAGGAACTGCTGAGCGCAGTTACAGTGCCCCGCCCCGCGCTGCCTTAGGCGTCCTCGACACGAATGCGGTTGGGCGCGATGTGCGTGCGCAGCAGGAAGAAGCTCACGGCGACCATGATTACGAGACTACCCAGGACATAGAAGAATGCGCTTAAGGGGGGCTGGGGCTTCAGCCCGAAGAAGGCCCCGGCCGCAAGCCCGCCAAGCACCCCGCCGATGCGCGAGATGCTCTGCGCACAGCCAACCCCCGCGGCGCGAATGTAGGTGGGGTAGGAATGTGCACCGACTGCGTACAGAAACGACTGCATACCGCTGAAGGCCGCTCCCGCCGCCAGCACCAGCAGCGAAAGCGGAGCACCCGCGGGGCTTGAGCCTGCCAGCGCGACGCCGATCAGCAACGTTGCGCCGACTCCGAGCAGCGCCAGCCCGGTTCCCACCGGGCGCGAGCCGTAGCGACCGATCAGGATCGCACCGCCGACCGCGCCGAAGAAGCTGCCGAAATTGAAGAACTGGTGCTGCTGGAGTGCCGCCGTTTGCGTGAATCCGGCCACCGTCAGTACCGTGGGCAGCCAGTTCGCATAGGTGTACAGGCCGGGCCGACGCTGCGGGTTCGGGCACACAGAAGCGCTCGCTGCCCGCAAATCGCGGCTCTCGCAGCAGGCGGTTGAGCATGACAGCCAGCCGCTTAGAGTGGAGCGGATCCTGCGCCAGGTATCTGGGTGATTCGGGCAGCAGCCACGCGGCGAAAATGACGAACAGCAGCGGCAGCGCGGTCCCGATCCAGAAGATCGCGCGCCAACCGAACGATGGGATCGCGCGTTGCGCGATCATCGCGCCCATCATTCCGCCCAGGGGCACCGATACCACGGCGCAGGCGACTGCGATACTGCGCACTCGGCGCGGCGTCCACTCGGAGATGAACGCCGCGGCCAGCGGCGTCAGGCCGCCAAGTCCGATGCCCGCGGCGGTACGCCACAGGAACAGCTCGCCGAGACTTCGTTCATGGGCGCTCAGCAGCGAACCGACGGCCAGGGACAGCAGGCAGGCGATGAAGGCGCTCTTGCGACCCACCCGGTCGCCGAGCCGGCCGAGCACTACCGATCCGATGGCCATGCCGATCAGGCTGCCGTTCAAGACCCAAATGAGATCGGCGCGTGCGGCACCCCAGTCGGCCACGATGGCCGGGGCGACGAATGACATCGTCTGCAGGTCGTAGCCGTCGACCAGCATGATAAGGATCGTCAGGATCGTGATCGCCAGTGGCCAGCCGAAATAGCGCGCCGAGTCGATGACCTGTACGACATCGACGGCGGCCCGAGCCGCATTCATACGGCGCTGTTCTGATCCCAGGCCTTGATCGCCTCCGTATGATCGCGCGTGTAGCCGAGCGTATCGCGCGCGGCCTCGAAGCGCTTGCTGACCAGGCGCACGAGCGGCGCGTCGAGCCGAAGCTCGTGCGCCAGATCGGCGGCGATGCGCACATCCTTGGCAAGCAAACCAAGCTGAAAGCCGGTGGCAAACTTGCCCTCGACCACGTGTTCGCGCAGCACCAGATCGGTGAGGAAGCTGCGGCCCGTGGAGACGTTCAGGATCTCGACCATGCGCGCGGGATCGAGGCCGAAGCGCTGCCCGGCCAGCAGCGCCTCGGCACAGGCGGCGAAGCCCGCCGCAGCCACGAAGTTGTTCAGCGCTTTCATCGCGTGTCCGCTGCCGAGACCCCCGGTGTCGAACAGGCGATCTCCCATCGCGCGCAGCAGCGGCCGGGCGCGCTCGATCGCCGCCGGATCATCGCCGCCGATCATGATCGTCAGCGTGCCCTGGGCCGCACGCGGCACGCCGCCGGAAACGGGTGCATCGATCAGCGAGATGCCGCAGGCCGCGAGTGCGGCCCCCAGCACCCGTGTGCCCACAGGATCGGACGAACTCATGTCGATGGCGACGGTACCGGCCCGCAGCCTCTGCGCCAATCCCTCGCGCAGGTACAGGTCGCGCACGATCTGTCCGGTCGGCAGCATGGTCACGACGAAGTCCGCGGCTGCCAGCCCGTCCAATCCGTCAGCGATGCGGCAGCCGTGTTCCGTGGCCACCTGCGCGGCGCGCTCGCGCACACTGTCGTAGACAGTGAGCACGTGATGCGCGCGCGCGATGCAGGCCGCCATGGGAGCACCCATCGCACCCACTCCGATGAACGCGACGTTCACCGCTTGCTCCCGACGTGACGAGCGAGCGCCTCGGCTGCGGCATTGAAGGCTTCGACGCCACAGGGCACCCCGGCATAGGCCACGGTATGCAGGATCGTCTCGCGGATCTCCTCGACGCTGCAGCCGTTCGCCAGGGCGCCCTCGACGTGGACCTTGAGCTGGTTGGGCTTGGTCAATGCGGTCAGTGCGGCGAGCGTGATCAGGCTGCGGGTCTTGCGATCCAGGCCCGGGCGGGTCCATGTGTCGCCGAAGCAGTAGCGCGTGACCAGGTCCTCGAACGGACGATTGAAATCCGTCGCCTGCGCGTAGCGCTCCTCGGCGCCGCCAGGCCCGAACATCTCGCGTCGCACCTGCATGCCTGCGGCGAATGCCGCATCCTTGGTCTCGTCCATGTCTGCCTCCCGCGGCGCTGTGGGTACGTAGGCGCCCCCAGGGACGCTACGTCACCTCTTCGGATATGCGGTAAAGACGTAGTCCTGCTTCTGCACTATCGTGTGGCACGCGTACCCGCACTTGGCGTCGTTCGCCTGCGCTGGCTGGTCCATCACAGTGCCGGGCCGGAACATATCGGACGCGGCGTCATACTCAAACTCGCCATATCCCCAGCCGCCGCTGTCCGCGAACCGCTTGCCGTCCTTGACCATGAAATCGATGTCGTGCAGCGTCCCGGGCACCTGCGGCTGGCCCGGTTCGGCCTCGTTCTTGCGCGCGTTCCAATGGATCTTCGCCATTTTCGCGCCGTCGGGGAAAGGCTTGCCGTTTCCGGGGACACCGGCCTGATAGGCGCCGATCATCGCGGGATTACCGAGAATCACGGCCAGCAGGTCGCCGTTATGACTGATCGCAATGACATGCCAGTCTTCGTAGCCCTTGAACTCGGAAAACGCGAGGCCACCCGGCACCTTGAGTGCGTACCTGTCCTGGGTGGAAATCGCAGCTGCGGTAGCCAGCGCGGCGAGCGCCACCGTGATGCTTACACCGATCAGGATGCTTTTACCCTTCATCGCCGCAATTCCTTTGCCAGGACGGTGCCCAATCGCAGCCATTGTACGGTCAACGGCGTTTATCAACCAAACGTAAACGCATACGCCTGCACATTGCCATCCTCGAATTCAATCGAAAACACGTGCCGGCCTACCTCGCCGGACTGTCGAATCAACTGGTAGAGACGCTGCTCCCGAATTATTCCTGATCCATCTGCGTCCGTGTCAGTACCGTGATTTGCGCCGGGAGCGGCGCCGTCCAGCTGGACGCGAAAGCGGACCGGCTTGCCGTCCGCGCTCTGCCCCAGTACCAGGTGAAGGTCGCGAGCGAAGAAGCGAAACTCAATCTTCCCTGGTGCCGCGTTGAGCACCGCCTTCTCGGGATCGACCGCCCATGACCCTGCCAGCGCCCATTGGTTCAGAGCCAGCGACACCGGCAGTTGGTAGCTGTGAGGACTGTCGTGCACCAGGCCACCCGGCGATGCAAAGCTTTGGGCACGCCGGTAGCCGAGGTAGGTTTCCGGCGATTGGACGTGGGTCATGTCGGCCGCCGCCTGGACGCCATTGACGTCCGCGATTCCGGTTCCGGGCAGCGGTAGATTCGTGTCGCCCGCTTCAGTCAGCAATTGCCGGATGATCTGCTCGGACTGATCATAGTCACCTTCCCCAAAGTTATGGCCGCGTATCTGGCCGGTCGAATCGACGAAGTAATGCGCGGGCCAGTATTGATTGTTGAACGCCCGCCAGATGGCGTAGTCATTGTCCAGGGCCACCGGGTAGCTGATCCCAAGATCGCTTACTGCACGGCGGACGTTGTCCTCATTCCGCTCGAACGCAAATTCCGGCGTGTGCACGCCAATGACCACCAAGCCGTGATCCTTGTACCTGCTGTACCAGGCTTCAACATACGGTAACGACCGCAGGCAGTTGATGCGCGAATAGGTCCAGAAATCGATCACGACAACTCTACCGCGCAGGGCTTCAGGCGTCACAGGCGCCGAATTCAGCCAGGATGAGGCGCCACTGAGTGACGGCAGTTCGCCCTCGCTGTGCGCCCCTGACACCGCGGGTAAATGCGGATTGATCGCATTGATCAACGACTGCTCCATGCGATTGGTGCTGGTGTACGACAATTGTGTCAGCAAGCCGCGGTCCCAGCCTAATGCGATCGCAATCACTGCAGCCAGCACCGCGACTCCCAGGCCGCGACGGATCCATTCGCCTGCCCCATGACTTTTTGAGTGTTTTGAAGATGCGGCCACCCGCCAGGGTCGCCAATGCCAGGGAAGCGGCGGCCCCGGCCGCATAGGCGACGAGCAGCAGCGTGGTGCGGGCGTTGGCCCCGGAGAGTGCAGCGCCGGTAAGTACCAGACCGAGAATGGGACCCGCACACGGCGCCCATAGCAGCCCCGTTGCGACACCCAGCAACAGTGAATTCACCAGCCCGGGGCCGGCGCCCAGAGCCGGCTGCGACAGTCGATTGCCAAGTTTTACGAAAGGACGAGCCAGCCAATCGGAAAGGTGCCGCGACAGCAACGTGGCCGCGAATGCGGCGAGCAGGATCAACGCGAAGATGCGGCCGTATTGATTGATACGTACCGCCCAGGGGCCTCCGACGGCCGCCAGCGTTGCGATGCCGGCAAATGTGACGACCATGCCCGCGAGCAACGGCAACCCGCTTTTGAGGAATGGCTGTTCGGCGCGCGCAAATACGAAGGGCAGGACGGGCAGGATGCATGGACTTAGAATGGTCAGTGCACCTCCCAGGAATGACAACAGGATTAAGGTCATATGCGGGCCATCATCAGCCCGGCATGGGGCCAGAGAGCGCGCTCAGCTTCGCACGCCCCATATGCAATCCGCAATTAGATCCAGCCGCGCCCCCGCTCTGGCGCGCTTGCCTGGATTTTTTTAAAAGGTAATTCGCACTCCGCCGTATATGGCGAACGGGTAGGCGGGACTTATGAATCGATTATCGACGCCGGGGCCGTTGGTCACGCCATTGACCGGTACCCCCGGCGCACCGATACCGGTGGGATCGCTGAACACCCCGTAGGTCGCATATTTGTCGTTCAGCAGGTTGTCGATATGGGCAAAGATCTGGAGCCAGCGGGTGGCCTGATAAGTCGAATGCAGTCCAAACACCTGATAGCTGGGCAGCGGCGCGTTCTGATTGGACTCGTCGCCGACGTAATACTGGCTGCTGACGAACCTCACCGACGCCCCGACCGTCCACTGCGGCAGCACCTTGTAGTCCAGCCCCGCCTTGATACGGTGTTGCGGAATGCCGGGCAGATGATCGCCTGGCTCGACCTGAATGTTGCCGTTCACGTCCTGGAACGGATTTGATGGTGACGGCAGCAGCAGTGGCGATTCAAACGTGGCATCGACGTAGCTGTAATTGAAATACGCCGACCAGGCGACGGTCTGGTAGTTCAAGCCGGCCTCGATGCCCTCACGCCGTGTGGCGCCGATGTTCTGAAAGTAGCCGGTGCTGATTGAGGTTGCGATGCCGTAAATATCATCGTCAAGCTGGGTCCGAAATGCACCCAGGTTCCAGGACAACGTGCCATCGTCGACCGAGGCGGCGGGCACCTTGCCGCGCACGCCGAATTCCAGCGTATGTGCCACGACCTGCTTCAGGTTCGGAGGATCGCCGGCCAGGTTCGTGGGCAGCAGGCAGGGCGTGAGCGGATTAGAGCATTCGATCTCACTCGCGGTGGGTGTGCGGGTGTTCTGCGCGATTCCTGCGTAAGCGGTCAGCGGCGGCAGCACTTTATAGGTGGCACCGATCGCCGGATTGAAATGGTAGAAGCGATTATCGCCAGTCAGGGCCGTCCCATTGAGGTCCTGCAGATCGATGGCCGCACTGTTATAGCGCCCGCTGGCCGTGACCGAGAACGCTGACGTCACATCAAATGTGTCGGTCACGTAGGCGCCGAAATCCCGGCTGACGCCTTTCAGGTTCACGGGGTTGCCGCCGAAGGGTGAACTCTCCGGCACATCGACCGTCCAGGGGGACGGCTCTACGAACAGCTGCGGGTTGATGACTCCGATCACGGCGCCGGAGAGAAAATTCAACTCCGCATAGTCAATCACCGCACCAGCGGTGAATACATTGGAGTGGCCGAAGATAGTGTCAGTGTCGCTGGTCTGCAATGCAGCGCCGCGGCCGTAGGCGTTGATCGTTTCGAAATCATTCTCTCCGATATATACCGTTCCGCCGTCGGAGATATCGGGAATGGCCTGACCCGACGACGTGTAGACCTGGGTCATCGCATCGGATTGGCACATGTCCCCCGCGCCGGCGGGAGTCGTGCAGGCGGTGTAATCGGTAGTGTTGCCGTTCGATACTACCTGCTGGTACTGACGGTAATACAGCAGGCTCTGGACCGACCAGGTGTCGGTGAGTTTCAGGGAACCGTTCAAGGTCAGAAAATTCAGCCGATTGATGTTGGTCTGGGGGCCGGTAAATACCAGCGAGCGGTTGACCGCCATTTCCTGTACCGGCGCGGGCCCCTGCCCGTCCATCTGGTTGTCGCCCCGGGTGTAGCTTAAATCCAGCGACGCGCGGTCGGTACGAATGCTCGCTACGGCGTACAACTGGCGCAGCGAGTCATCGGAGAATGGACGCCAACCGGTGTTCTGCAGCGCGTTGCCGGCCACGTAGATGCCGAAGATGCCGGAGTTCGCCCCATACTGCACCGCCGCGGCGTGGTTTCCGAAGGAACCGCCCGACAGTTCCACATCGGAGCCGTGATAACTGAAACCGTCCTTCATGCTCAGCGAGACGCCGCCGCCGAGAGCATTGAGACCGTACACCGGGCTCCAGCTCACGAGCGCCACTTGATTGATCGCGATACTCGGAAACAGATCCCAATTGACCGTATCGCCAAAGGCCTCGTTGATCCGAACGCCATTCTGGTAGACCGCAAGTCCCTGCGGGGTGCCCAGCACCGGCGAGGCCTCAAAGCCGCGAAACAGGATGTCGGGCTGGAACGGATCATCCAGCGTGTCGTTGATGTTGATGCTACCGAGCTGGGAATCCATCGTTCCCGTGAGGTTGGCGCTTCCGTCCCGACTCAAGTCCGAAGCGGAAAGACTCTGAACGTTGCCTGGAATCTTGTCCGCGTCCACTTCGACGCCCGGAATCGCAGTCGATTCCACCACCACGGTCTGAAGTTCCTGGCCGTTGTTGCCCGAAGACACATCGGCGGCGTGCACCGGCATTCCCGGCCAGAGCGCAATTGCATAACATGTAAAAACCCCGGCGATGGACAGTCGGGTCACGGCAGCCCTCTTTGTTTTTCCGCGATGCGCGTAGTCTCAGCGAATGCCACGCAGCCGACCAGAGATCGATTCCCGCTTGAATCGGGCAGTTTTCCCGAACGTGATGAGTTCCAGATCGACCATGCCGCAAGGTGAGCCATGAGCGAATCGCAATCGAAGTTGCCAGTGTCACAACTGACACACGGGATAGCCGAGGCTGCAGCCGTCGTCGCCCTTACCGCCCTGAGCATCGTCCTGGCCGCCCATTTCGAGCTCACCGAGACGCTGTACGCGCTCACGCGCCACTGGGAGTACATTCAGCTCGACGAGCTTCCGATCGGATTGCTGGTGCTTGCAATCGGTCTGATCTGGCTGTCGTGGCGGCGAAATCGCCAGGCGGCGCGTCAGTTGCGAGCGAGGCAACAGGCTGAAGCACGTCTTGCCGGCGTGCTATCTGAAAACCGCAAGCTGGCGCAGGAATATCTGCGAGTACAGGAATTGGAGCGTAAGCACATGGCGCGTGAGTTGCACGATGAGATGGGGCAATATCTCAACGCGATCAAGCTCGATGCAGTGGCCATCAGCGAAAGCGGTGGCAGCGACGCGCAGTTCTCCGTGACTACATCGCTGTCAATCATTCGCAGCATCGACCACGTGCACGGAGCGGTGAGCGACATGATCCGGCGCCTGCGTCCGGTGGGCCTTGATGAGTTGGGTCTGGCCGCCGCGATCGAGAATTGTGTGGATCATTGGCGTCAGCGTTTGCCGGCTACACGTTTTTCCCTGACTTTCCGCGGCGACTTGCATGCATTGCATGAGTCCCTGACGCTCACACTGTATCGTCTGATCCAGGAAGGCCTGACCAACATCTATAAGCACGCCGGCGCGCGGCAGGTCGACATCGTGGTGGAAAGACGCGAGTCAGACCGCACTGGCACGGACCTGTTGATCCTGACCGTCGCCGATGACGGTCGCGGCATGGATCCGCGCGCGGGCACCGCGGGTTTCGGCTTGAGCGGCATGCGCGAACGCGTGGAGATGGCTGGGGGCGCGTTCCTGTTGCAGAGTGTGCCAGGGCGCGGCATGTCGTTCAGCGCCACCCTGCCAGCACAAAGGGAGTAGCAATGGCCGGCGCAAAGGACGTCGTGGTTACCGTCCTATTGGTGGACGATCATGCGGTTGTACGTGAAGGCTATCGGCGGCTACTGGAGCGTCAGGGCGATATCGTCGTGATCGGCGAGGCGGCCGACGCGGCCGAGGCGCACGCGATGTTCCGCAAGCTGGCGCCGCAAATCGTCGTCATGGACATTACTTTGCCGGGCTTGAGTGGTATCGAGGCCATGCGGCGGATGCTGGACCAGGAGCCTGACACCCGGGTACTGATCTTCAGTATGCATGAGGAGGCCATCTTCGCGAGACGCGCATTGCAGGCGGGCGCATTCGGCTACGTGACGAAGGCCAGTGCGCCCGGTGTGCTGGTGGAAGCCGTGCATACCATCGCCAGCGGAAAGAAGTATCTCAGTGCAGCCGTGGCTCAGGCCCTCGCTCTGCGCGCCGACGCCCTGGACGCCGCTGGCAGCAACGGTTTGTCGGCGCGCGAGTTTGAAGTGTTGCGCCAGTTGGTACAGGGCCACTCAATCAACGATATCGCGCGCTCAATGGGGATCAATCCCAAGACAGTTTCCAACCATCAATCGGTAATCAGACAGAAACTTGGTGCTGATTCGGCGGTGCAGCTTTTGAGCATAGCCAAGAAATTGGGCTTATGAGCACATCGCTGGCCCGCCCGACAGCAGGAGCTGCCGGGAAGAGAAATCAAGGTCGCAATGGCGATTTAAGGAACGCATGGCTTATGCTTGCGTCCGCAATCACAGCTTGGCGTTGAGGCAGCATTCGCGTGTATAACCGTAACCACCTTGCCCGGCTCTTCATTGGTCTCGCACCGGCCTTGATCCCGTGGTCAACACTGTCTGCGCAGACGGTAACGGGTCAGAATTATCAGATCTTTGTTTCCAACGAAAAATCCGGCGACGTCACGGTCATCAACGGCAGCGATTTCAAAGTCGCGGCCACGTTTCCAGTCGGCAAGCGGCCGCGCGGCATTCAGGTAAGTCCCGACGGCAAGACGGTCTATGTGGCCATGAGCGGCACTCCGATTGCGCCACCGCCGAAGCTGGATGCACAAGGCAATCCGATCTTCCAAAGGGGCCAGGACGACGACGATGACGATAACGCGCGCGCAGACAAGTCCGCCGACGGCATTGGCGTGATCGATGTCGCGCAAAGGAAGCTGACGGGAAAGCTGGCCGTGGGTTCGGATCCTGAGGAATTTTCTCTGAGTAAATCCGGGGCGGAACTGTACGTTTCCAATGAAGACGTCAAGACTGCCAGCGTCATCGACCTCGCCAGCGGAAAAGTGACACATATCATTCCTGTCGGCCAGGAACCCGAGGGCGTCGCCACAGCACCTGATGGCAAGAGCTTCTATGTAACGTGCGAGGCCGGCGGCGAGATCTATGTGATCGATGCGGCCAGCTACAAAGTGCTTGGGCACTTCACGGTGCAGCTGCGCCCGCGCAGCGTCGATTTCCTGCCCGGAACAGGAATTGGATTCATCCCATCGGAGTCAGTCGGTCAATTGAACGTGATCGATACGGTGCATTATAAAGTTGTGAAGACCATAACCCTGCCGCCGGGATCGCGGCCTGTTCGGGTACGGGCGGCGCCGAACGGCCAGAAAATCTATGTCAGTAACGGGCGCGCCGGAACCGTGTCGGTGCTCGACAGCCATAGCTATGAATTGCTCGACAGCATCAAGGTCGGCACTCGACCGTGGGGGATCATTATTTCGCCCGACGGTAGATATCTTTACTCGGCCAACGGGCTGTCCAACGACGTGTCGGTTGTCGATCTGCAGACCGACAAGGAAATCGCGCGAATTCCGGCCGGGCAGAGCCCGTGGGGCATCGTTATCGTGCCCAACCCGCACTAGCGGTCGCTGGCCTGCTAGGGCCCGATGGTATAGACCTCCTGCGCGGTGATGCTGCGCGTGAAGCCATCCTTGAACGCTCTGGCGCGCACAATTTTTGTGTCAGTGATTTCGATTGGCGCCTGGTACAGTGGGTCGGAGGCATCCGGTTCGCTGCCATCCAGTGTGTAATGTATGGCTGCGCCGGGCTCGCTGTCGTGCAGCGCGACCGCGAGCGGCGCGTTGTAGGTGCCTCCCGGGCGCGACAGCGTTGGCGGATCCAGCACTGCACGGCCCGGTAGACTCAGAATCCACTGGCTAAGCAGGGCCACCCCCTTTTGGTCGATGGTTTCGCGCGCCAAAGGGGGCATCCTGATATCGCCGTCAGTATTCACGCGCATAAAGGCAATAGAGCGCCACACGTCGTGCGGCGAGATGACTCTTGGTCTGTCGATACCCTGATCGATCAGAACCGGGCCATCGATCAGTCCCTGTTGTGCAAGCGGCGTGGTATATCGGGCGTCGAAATAGGCGACCGTCCCGCCGGGGTGGTGGCAGTGCGAACAATTGGCGTCCAGATACGATCTTGCCCGGTCCTCCAGGCTGCGGGTGGTGTCGTCCGACGCAGCCAACGTCGGAATATTATCCAGTTCGTTTATCGGTATTTCCTGATCGAAGAGTCCAATGTGGCTCCAGCTACGCAGTTCATTGTCTGTTACCCCTGCCGGGTAAGTGATCTCGCGATTCAGCTGTCGCGTCTTAACCCCCAGAACGCCGCCGGCTCCGGCGGTATGACATGTCAAACAGTCCTTTCGACTGGGGTAGTACCAGGTCTGACGGCGTGGCTCTCCAGTCGCCGTCTTGATTGAAATATCCTCGTGCAAGCTGTCGGGCAACAGGTCCGCGTCACTCTCGTCTGCGCGCCATTTGTAAGTCACCCCATACACCCCGCCCGCGCTGTCGCGGACCAGCAGGCGCGTCTCCAGGCGCCGCTTCACGTTCGGGTCGCTTGCCTTCACTGGCAAGTCGAAATTCTTCACGAACACGGTGCCCGGCGGGAAGATCCATTGCCCGCTCGCTGAATACTTTATTTTTTCCTTTGGAATGGCAACCCATCGGGTCTTTGAGGCGCCGTCAGACCAGAACGCCACAATGAGGTCGTACGGTATCAGCCCGTTGCTGGGAATTCGCTGGCGGGTATCGCTGAACGCCCCGGTTTGAGATAGCAGTAGTGGAACCTTCCCGTCTGCGCGAGCGGGCATGTTCAGATAGGGCTTGGCGGCAATCCGATGTGTAAGCCCATAGGGCTTGGTGTCATTCGGCGGCCCCGCTTTGGCGGCAGGTACGAATCCGATCGCCAGGGCGACGAGTCCCATGACGAGGCTTGCGTGACGAACCGGTGTCGCGCGCTGCTGCATTCTGCTCCTGTGCTCGCACTGCGATATATCCCTACCAGAGACATTTTGGACATCTGACCGCCCAAACCGCCGAGCCGAGTGGGGCCCGGCGAACATTCTATGTGGCAGTCCTTCGCCGCTCAATCACGGCCGACCCTCCGAATATGACGGATTCCGGCTCAGATCGGGAGTTTTTCCCTTTGTCGCACACTGACCGGCACGGTCTCAGGCCGATGCTTTCGGTTTCACGGTAATCGTCAGCGAGCCGGCCGCAAAGCCCTGATGATGCCGCGCTTCGACCGAGATCGCGCGCGTCGCGAGCGCGGTGACTTCGGTAAATGTCTGCTGCATCTTCCCCGTCGTATCGCGCCCCTCAACTCCAAGATCAAGCAGGTTGATTTTCCTATCGGTCAGAAATGCCAACACCAGCGTCGGCCCAGCAGGATCTGACGCTAGCAGGTCGAAGTTCATGCTCGGTGTCGGAAACTGAAACTTGCCAGCGACGACTTCATTTGTTGGAGAAAACTGGTTCGGAAACAGGACCGTCGTGCGGTCCTGGCTATCCACCGTGACTACATTGAGGAACCCGGACCTTGGCACATCCGCGGTAAGCACGATCTGACTGCCGACGCCAACTTCCAAGGCGCGCGCGGTGACCGTCAGTGACTCCCCTTGCTTCGAGAGGCTTTCCAGCGCCGACCAGGTCGGCCCGTTTCCGTTGCGCAGCGGGATCAGATCCAGCTGCCCCTTGATGAGCCGCTGATTGCCGTCGATCATCGGATGATGACGCGACTGCTCCGAAGTATGCTGCTCTATGTACACCGCCGTGGAGGCCTGAAGTTGCTCGACGGTCGGATTTATCGCATCGCGTGATGCCTGGTCTATGGCATCGACAACCGCGAGAGTGAAAAGACCCCATGCTGCGTTGCAATCGCGAACTCATCATCGCGTGCTGCCGACAGCGCGGCATAGTTTTCGGCGCCGCTATCTGTCCGCAGGCCTCGCGTAACGCCGGTCGGGGCACCAGGATAGTTGAAGTATTTAATCGCCCCGGACGTCTCGCCGAGCCGCTGGTTGCCAAGGGCCAAGGTCCGGGTGGCCGTGCCGCTGTGACACGCGTCCACCAGCACCAGCACGTGTTGACTCGGAATCGCGGCCAGCGCTGCTCCGAACTCATAGCCTAGCAGCACGTTGCCGAGGCTGGGGTGGCCACCGACGGTCGCGCGTCGCACATCGTGCAGAACCAGCGCGTCATCGCTANNTCGGTCCGACGCCGTCGCGCAGCCAGACCGTGAGCGGCTGTTTCACGCCCGCGTAGGTCGCCTCATCATTAAAAAGCACCTTGGTCTCAGCGGGCCCGAAGCCCATGATCTGCGCCACATGCTTCATGTTTTCGATATCCAGATCGATACCGGGCAGGTCGTTGTTCGGCAACTGATAAGTGCCGACGCCGATCAGCAATGCTTTCGACCCGCCGAGCGCCGGACTGGCAGATAGCAGCGCGAGTGCCACGGTCGCGGCGAGCAATGTCAGCGCCACATGCTTCATGCTGGATGTCCCCGTCCGATGCCGCAGCCAGTGCCGTCGCAATGCTAGCGCATCGTTAGCGCGCCGCACTAGATGGAGCCTCCGCGGAAGGTCTGGTTTTAGCCACGAATCGCCATTAATACGCCCTTATATGTTACTGGCGCCAGTGGATCGGCGCGCTCGGAGATCTATGCGGACATACGCGTTCGTTCCAACCGGCGCCCGCGTTATCGAAACGCAGGCGAAGTCCCTCAGGACTTCGCCTTCTTCGAAGGCTTCGACTTGCCGGAACTGTTGAGGGCGACAGCTTGGCAAACGAGCGCCTTGAAGGCGGATTCGCCTACTTGTTCTCCTTCGTGGATATCGATCGCGCGGCGTACGTTTCCCTCCAAGCTCGAGTTGAACAGGTGGGCCGGATCCTTCAGCGATGCGCCCTTGGCGAAGGTAAGCTTGACGACTTTTTTGTAGGATTCTCCGGTGCAGATGATGCCGCTGTGGGACCACACCGGCGTGCCCCTCCACCTCCACTCCTCGACGACGTCCGGAACGGCTTCCTTGATGAGCTTGCGCATTCTACTGAGGGTGTCCCCGCGCCAGTCCCCAAGGGCGGCGATTCTTTTCGAGATCAGCTCCGATCCCGACTGATTCTGGCTGGCCCCTGATTTTTTCATGTTCGTGTCCTGGAGGATTCAGATAAATTAAATTTGCTAGTACGCCGGCTGCTTCTTGTCCCATTCCTTCTTTCCCTGTTCCTGCCCCGCGACAGAATAAAGAACCTGGGCATTGCGGGTCTTTTGAAATTGCTCAAGGGACTCGCCGCGCATCGCCGCATAGATGTGAAGATTCGTCGTCCCCACCACTGCGCCTAGCTTTTCCAGAAGGAAAAAGATTGCGCCGTACTGGATTAACGCTCGCCAATCCCGCCGACGTACCATCGCCCGTTCCTCTTCGGTAAGTCTCATTTCTTCGAACATCGGTTCCGGGTCGTCAAGAAAGCGCTTGCGTTTGTCCGGCTGAATGAGCGAATGAAGAAAATCATTCAACCGGTACGCCTTCACGCTCCGGCTCAGTGTGAACGGATACGTTCCCGGGAGTTTCTCGATTCCGGCCCATTCGTGGCCGATTCGCGCCCGATATTCAATATCCGACTCGCTCGGCGGCCCATCGGGAGTATTTTCATAAATGACCGTCGCAATTGGTGTCATCGACGGCAGGTAATACGATTGGTGCACCGTCCTGATCTTTTCAGAAAGTGCACCACGCATGATGAGCCACATGATCACTTCGGCCCCTTCGAAGCCGCCGCGCGCCGCGTATTCTGCGATTGTGATCTCGGTCAGCCTTACCGGGTCCTTCTCCAGCAGATCCAGGAATTCAAGATCCCACGGCGTGTTGTTGAATCCCGCGCGCTCGCCGTGCACCTGGTGCGATAGTCCACCCGTGCCGACAATCGCCACTTTCAAGTCCTCCGGATAGCTCTCGATGGCTCGTCGAAGCGCCCGGCCGAGCCGGAAGCAGCGCTTCGCCGTTGGAATCGGAAACTCAAGCACGCCGACCTGCAACGGAACGATCGCGCCAGGCCACGCAGGCTCGTGTGGCCACAGCAGAGAAAGCGGAGAAAAGCATCCGTGATCGAGCGCTTTGGCCTGGAAATAGGAAAGATCGAATTCATCGGCCACCAGGCCATGCGCGACGTGCCGCGCCAGCCCCGGATGGCCGTTGACCGGCGGCAGTTTGCGAGGGCCACCGCCTTCATCCGCTACCGAATAGCGATCACCTACTCCTAGCGCGAAGTGCGAGTAGTGGTCGAAAAAGAACGATGTCACATGGTCATTAAAGATGAAGAACAGCACGTCTGGTTGGTTCTCGGCGAGCCACTGCTGCACAGGTTTGTAGCCTTCAAAGATTGGCGCCCAGACAGGATCCTTTTGCTTCAGCGTGTCGAGCGCGAAGCCTATGGTCGGCGTATGCGACGAGCCAATGCCGCCTATGATGGTAGCCATGTCAAACTCCCGCACATTGGTGACGTCCTACCCGATGGCTTTCGTGATCGCCGCGGCGCGTTCCATGGCCAGCTCGGCTTGCAGGCTATCGATGTCGCGAGAAATAGAGGCCACAGCAAGCACATGGCCAGCGCGCTTGAAGCGAAGTACGCAATCCCCGGCGGTGAGATCGCCCTCAATGGCAATTTGCTCCCATGTGTCGGCGTGGCCGACATAGTTGATCCTGGTATCGTAGTGCTGGCTCCAGAAGAAGGGAACCGCGGCAAATCTCTCCTGGCGCCCGAGCATATTGAGCGCCGCGCTTTGCCCCTGACGTTCGGCCGCCACCCAATGCTCGACTCGGATGTTCTGGCCACTGTACGGATCGGGCCAGCGTGCGATGTCACCGGCCGCGCAGATCGCCGGCGCGCTGGTTTGTAGATACGCATTTACAAGCACGCCCCGATCGATGGACAGGCCGGCTTTCTGTGCAAGCTCGACCCGGGGCCGCACGCCGATGCCGACGACCACCAAATCCGCCGCGAGACTATCGCCGCCCTTTAGCTTGACCTGATGGCCATCGATAGCGGTTGCCGTGTCTTCGAGATGGAACACAACGCCGTGCGCCTCGTGAAGCGAGCGCACGAAATCACCCATCTCTGGACCTAGCTGGCGCTCCATTGGTCTTTTGTCCGGCGCCACCACATGAACCTCGATTCCACGGGTGCGCAGCGCCGCTGCGACCTCAAGTCCGATGAAGCTTGCGCCCATAACGACCACCCGGCGCGCCGTTTTGGCTCGCTCAATGATCGCCCGGCAATCCGACAGCGTCCGCAGCGTGAATACCTGCGGCTGCTCGGCACCGGGTACTGACAGGCGAACCGGCTCGGCGCCTGTGGCGATCAGCAGTCGATCGTAGGAAACGGTGTTCCGACCAGCGAGCATCACCTGGCGCGACTGGACATCGATGCCGGTGACTCTCGAACCGAGACGCAAATCGATGTGGTTCTCCGAATAAAAGCTATCCGGTCGCAGCGGCAGCCACTCCTCGGGCGCGGAACCGGCCAGGTAGTCCTTGGATAGATTCGGCCGATCGATCGGTGCCGCGTCGTCGTCGCTCAACATGACGAGGCTTCCCTGATACGACTCGCGCCGAAGTTTTTCGGCCGCAGCAAACCCGGCCGCTCCCCCGCCGATAATGACAATATTGCGTGGCGAGTCCGCGGAGGCCTTGAGCGGAGGGCTCGCAGCGGCCCGTTCGCGTTTCCTTTGCACGAAGATCGCGCCGTCGCGCTGCTCAACCGACCAGGTCTCGAGCGGACTGAAGGCCGGGGCACGCAAGGCCTCACCGGTGCGCAAGTCGAAACAGGCGTGATGCCAGGGACAGCGCACGGTATCGCCGACCAGCAGACCATCGACGAGCGGACCGCTGTAATGCGTACACTGGGCAGCGACCGCAAACACCTCTGCACCGCGGCGCACCAGCAGAACCTGGTCATCGCCCACTCGTCCCAGGAGCCTGCCGCCGTCGGCTAGCTCAGCCGCGGCGATGCCTTTCGTCAGATCGGGACCGATTACTCCGCCGCCCGTGTCTTGCGCCATGGTCTCATCCTTGTCGAATCGCCGTTCCGCTATGCGTGGAATACTATTGGCAGATACCTGGGAGGATACCCCTTGGCATCGAGCGGCGTCCCGGGCTCGGATCTTCGGCAGCATGGGGATGTGGCCCGCTGGCGCAAGGCAGAGCGCGAGCGATTGATCCGTGCAAGGCTCGAGCTTCCTGTTGATCACCGTGCGTCGCAGGCGGTGGTCATTGCCGGTGCCCTGAGCCCGCCGATTGGCCCGTTTTCCCACCAAACCGCTGGTGATCGGCGTCGGATATCCCGATGCGTTGATTCCAACGATCATTCCCCGAACTTACGACATACCCATGGATTGGATCGTTACCGGCGCAACGCCTCCACTGCGGCGCGGTGCTGCAGAGCTCTAAGTCGGCGATGCTCCATGCCACGCAGCATTCAATAGTTCTTCGAAGTGGGTTACGAAGCGCCGCTCGTCACGCAGCGAGGATCTCTCAAACCTGGCATGCAGCGATGCGCGCAGCTGTTCGAGGCGGGTTGGGTCGCCCGCCAGCTCAAGCGCAGTCTCCACATACTGTGTTGGCGTTGATGCGACCAGCTCAGGCAGACCGACGCTTGCCAACAGACTCAGGCCGCTTCGCGACGCACCAGTGCGGCCGTGCATTGAAATGACCGGCACTCCCGATTAGAGCGCCTCGCAGGTAGTCGTGACATCGCGGCCGCGACGCCCTGTTCCTGTCGCAGTCTTAACCCTTCTTTGAGCAATCCCCGCATGGTCGGTGCCGAAGCCGATGCGACCGCATTGTGCGCCAGCGCGCCGCCATGGAGTAGTGTCCGAGCGCTACCAGCGAGCCATACGTCAACGCTCGAGCAGGACCTTACCCGCCCGCCACCCGAATGCTACCGCTCCGGTATGAATGCATAATTGCAAGGCGCCGCCCTTCTTGGCTATTGTGGACCGGGCAGCACAACGCACGGCTAGGCGTGACCGGCCTACATGCGTACCATTGCGCCAGACACCGCGGCCCAGCACCGGGAGCCACTTTGAACACATCAGCGCCGAAATTGGACAAAGCCTTTATCGAACGACAGCGTCATCGCTTGACGACGCTTCGCGACCAGCTGCTGCAGGCGACGCGGGCCGCGGAGGCGGAGCAAGTCCAGATCCGCTCGCAATCGCTCGGCGAGGCGCACGAATCTGAGGACGATGCGCAGAAACTCGCGATGCTGGAACTCGAAGGTGCGACGGTCCAACGAAGCTTGCAACGCCTGACGCGCATCGAGCGCGCATTGCGGAAGATCGACGATGGAACCTACGGTTTCTCCGACGCGGACGGTGCACCCATTCCGCGCGAAAGACTCGAGGCGGTACCTGAAGCAATCCATAGCGGGAGAGATGAATGAGCAAGTCAAAGAAGTTCTTAAGCGACGTCAAGAAAATACGCCGCGAGGCGCGGAAACATCTGGTTCAGGGTGCGGTGACCCTGAATTACCAGGGCAAAGTGGAGGATGCGATTGCATTGCTGAATCAGGCGGTCGCGACCGAAGTCGTGTGTGTGCTGCGCTATCAGTTCCATGCCACCTGCGCGACGGGTATTTCCAGCGATGCGGTAAAGGAAGAGTTTGCTCAGCATGCAAAAGAGGAACTCGAGCATCTCGGCCTGCTGTGCGAGCGCATCAACCAGCTGGGCGGCAAGCCCAACCTGAACCCGGAAGGGCTGGCATCGCGAGCTACCACGGAGTACGTCGAGGGCGCCAACCTGGTCGACATGATCGAGGAAAACCTGGTCGCGGAACGGATCGCGGTGGAAACGTACCGCGACCTGATTCGATACTTTGGAGACAAAGACCCCACGACGCGCGTGGTCCTGGAGCGCATTCTCGCCCAGGAGGAGGAGCATGCGAACGACATGCACGACCTCCTGGTCAGCCACGAAGGCGCTCCGATGCTGCGCAAGTGAAGATCCTCCCGCTACCCGCCGGCAGCTCCCATGAGTCCGGTTCGATCGTGACAGTTCACGTACTCGAAGCTTTGCGCCTGGGCCGGGAGGACCATTACCTCGTGCCAGAGGCGTAGCTGCATCGCATCGCCGAGGGGCGCCATCTCGTGCATGAAGGTGCCGAAGATGGCGAGGTGCGTCGGATGATGCTCCGCCCAATGTTCGAGGGCGCCGAGGCTGCTGAAATACGCCTGGCCGAAGGTTTTCTCGGTGGCACCGCCGGCGCCGTCCAGCACCCGCATGAAGCGGCAAGAAAAGCAGCCTATCGGCAGCCCCTGGTCGCGCAGATAGGTCATGCCGTCAACCAGCTTCGGCCGCACGCGGCCCAGATAGGTTGCTCGCTCCTCACCGGTGGTGTCAGACCAGTCCTGACCCGAGCGGATCATGCACACGTTCTGTCCAGGCTCCACCCGCACGCGCACCCCGTTGCGAGACAGGCTGAGCGCACCTGCGCTGTTGTCGAGCGGATCGGTTTGCGAGGCGGGAATTCGATCGCGGGCGCTACCCCAGTAGGCATGCTCCGCGACCGGACACGCGCTCACGCGGCTCTGCAGATTGCCCGCACCCTGCGGCAGGTGCGGAGGCGAGTAGGCGACCTCGAGTCTGTCCATGGGCGGCGTCACGACTTCAATAAACCGGCCCAGGGCCTCGCTATCGCGGGCCGGCTCTGCCCACCACGCGTCGAAGCCGCTGGCCCTGCGCCATGCGGTGAAGGTCTTGGCGTCCTGCCAGTAGGCGATGATGATCCTTGTGTCATAGTCGGCCCCATCCCGGCACTGCGCCTCGATCCAGTGGGGCGGCGCGGGATGCGCCACCAGCATTGCCTTGATCGGCGCGAGCGCGTCGGGCAGCAAAGACCGTGGATGCTGGACACCGAAATAGGCCATCACCAGCGGCGCGGCCCCCTCGTCAAAGCGCGCCATCCAGGCCGGATATGGCGGCTCGAATCCCGCTGGCATGCGAGAGGGCTGAGTGCGAGGGCAACGCAAATGCTGCGGAATAGCTGGCTCGACGCTCATGTTGTCTCCGATCAGAGTTTTTCTGGCAGCGCGCCAACGCTTGGTAGTCGACGTTATTAGCTCGTCTGCGCGCTTGTCGCGGTAAATTCTACGACATCGGCTCACCGCATCGGAACCCGGTTCTCATGCCGCCGCT
>PKWJ01000007.1 GCA_003132025.1 Gammaproteobacteria bacterium | reverse complement strand
CCAGCAGGTTGAGGATGCCGCGGTCGAGGAAGTTGACGGTCAGCGCTGAGGCGAAGATCGCCACCGCATACCACGCCTGGCGTGGTCGTGGCCACGGAGCGCTTGCAGGGGCGCCGGCGGCCGCAATGTCGGGAGTGGATGCTGCCATGAGACGCCATTCCTCTATGATCGAGTGCTCGGGGTCGGGAGCCGCAGCACAGGGGCTGAGGGTGCCCGCCGGCGTCGCCGGNNTGAGCCGGCGACGCCACGCTGCGCAGCAGTGGTTGGCGGCCGATTTAGAATTTCCTCCGGAAGGTGATGCCCCACTCGCGCGGCTCACCCGGCTGCGCCGACATCTGGCCTTCGCCGAAGGCGCGCAGATCGAGGAAGCTCTGATAGTAGTAGCGGTTGCCGAGGTTGGTGGCGAATGCCGCCACCGACCAGATGTGATTCACCGACTCCCAGGTCAGGCGTGCATTGAGCAACGTCATGGCCGGGGTCTCGGCCACGCCAGTGCCGTCCGGATTATAGTAGTTGTAATTGTTGTTGAAGTACGCCGAGTGGTAGTTGGCATCCATCCGCGGTGTGAGCGATCCGGCACCCGCCAGCTGGATCACGTACTGCGCTCCGAGGCTGCTGGTCACCTTGGACATGCCGACGTTGAGGTCGCCATAGCCCGGGTTGCCCGAGATGCAGTTGTAATCGGTCGCGGTACCCTCGGGGATTGCAGCCGCGCCCAGGTCCTGGCAGCCCTGGTTGTTGCCGAGATTCTTCCACTTGAAGTCGGTCAATCCCGCCGTATAGGCGATCGTCAGACCGGCCAGCGGCGTCGCATCGAGCTCAAACTCCCCACCGGTGATATCCGCAGAGCCGACGTTTTCGGGTGCCGTGAACGGCGCGCCGGTGGCATCGAGGCGCTGTGAGGTGACGATGACATCGCGATACAGGCCATAGTAGGCAGCGAGGTTGGCCCGCAACCGATGGTCGAACCACTCGCTCTTCACCCCGATCTCGAATTCAGTGAGCTTCTCGGGCTTGTAGGACGTGATTTGCAGATCGTCGAACGGACGCGGATTGAAGCCACCGCCTCGAAAACCGGTCGTGGCCGAGGCGTAGGTCATCACATCCGGTGTCAGGTGGTAGTCGAGCGCCCCTTTCCAGTCAATATGGTCGTAGCTGGTGCGTCCCTCGACGCCGCGCAGGTCGAGAATTGGATTGGGAACGTCAATGAGCGGGTTGTAGTGATTGAACGTGTAGTCCTTGTCTTCCTCCGTATAGCGGATGCCACCGGTCGCGTGCAGCTGATCGGTGATCGCGAAGGTTCCCTGAGCAAAGCCGGCCCGGTCGGTGGTATAGGCGGGGTCATTCTGATTGAAGCCGAGCACCGGCTGGCCGTTGAACGGCGGTCCGGGCAGGAAGAAGCCGGTACCGTTGGTAAGACCCGGTATCACCGTACCCGCGAAGTCGAAGTTCAGATCGATGTGGCCGCGATTGAGGCTGTAGCCGTAAAAGTAGAAAGCGCCCACCGCCCAGTTGAACCTCTTGTCGAACGCGTCGCCAGTGAGCCGAAACTCCTGCGTGAACTGCCGATGGTCCAACAGGTTGTAGGCCCAGGCCAGCGCCATGGGCGAATTGTCCTGGTCGTCGGAAAAGTTGCCCCACCAGCCCTGCGCCGCGGTGATGGATTTGAGCTGGATATCGGGCGTGATCGACCACGTCAGCGTGTTACTGGTCGCCCACTCGTGCACCGTGTTGACCGCCGGATAGGAGGTGCCGGTGAACGGATCGTAGAACGTGGAATACGTGGTGTAGGTGCCGCCGGTCTGAAAGCGCTGGTCGTACGGTATGCCGTACTTCGGGATTAGCACGTTGGTGTTGAAGGCCGCGATGGCCGGCGACAGTGCCGGATCAGCCACCACCATGACTTCGGCGGCCGCCTCGGAGTTGTCGTCGATCACGGAGACCTCGAGGTTATCCTCGAGCACCTCGTTCGGCACCCAGCGCAGTTGCGCCCGCGCGCCAATGACGTTCACTCCGCCTTCGGTGCCGAGCGTGCAGTTGCCATTGCCTAGTTGCTGCACCGGCAGACTGCCCGCCGTGCTCGGGTGTGCGCAGGCATAGTCCACGCGATTGACGTAGCCGTCACGGTCCTTCGACAGGCCGCTGACCCGCAACATCAGTACGTCCGGGACCAGCGCTACATCGAACCCGGCGCGCACCTCGCGCCGACTGTAGTCGCCGACGGTGACCTCGGCAAATCCGCTGTTGTCGCCGGTCGGCTGCTGCGACACGATGCGTACCGCGCCACCGATCGAGTTCTTGCCGAACAGCGTACCCTGCGGTCCGTTAAGCACTTCCACCCGGTTCACGTCGAGCAGATCAAACAGTGAGCCGAAGGTATTGGCAAAATAGACGTCATCGACGTAAATGCCAACGCCTGGCTCTGCCGACGCGAAATTGAAGTCGCCTTGGCCGATGCCGCGGATGGATGCGGCCATGGTCTTGCCGTAAGCGGCATTGGCTTGGAACAGCGTCAGGTTCGGTGCCGCCTTTGCCACGTCAGCAAGGTCGCTGATGTTGCGCTCGGTCAGCGAATCGCCCGTCAACGCCGTGATGGCGAGCGGCGTCTCCTGGTTCTTTTCCTGGCGGAACTCGGCCGTGACGATGATCTCCTCGAGGACCACCTCGCCGCCGGCCCCCTGCTGCGCAGTCGCTTGGGCCGATGGCGCCTGTTGCGCCTGTGCGGCGGCGGCGGTCAAACCCAGCGCGAACAACACCGCGCGCGCTACGCGGCTCCCAGGCCGCGCGACGTCGGCCATGCGCCACGAACGATCATGGTCTGCTGAAGTGTGCATCGAATTCCCCCCGATAGCGTTGGTGGACTGACACCGTAGTGCCCCGTCTCACAGCGTCCGACGCCCAACCGGGCCACCGATCGCTCACCGCGATCACTTCGGTGCTCGTTTGTTGTCGTCGCGCAACGCCTGTGCGCGGGTCTCTTGTGGGCGTATCTCGCCTAATTGTGGTCGCCGCAACTCGCTCGCCATGGAATGAAAAGTCCACCAGCAGCGCAATCGTGATGCCGGGCCGCCAGGGCCGCGCAAACACGCCCCTATCGCAATGCAGCATCGCATGCCTGGCTGGTCCTTCGTTGGAATGCTGGCAGCCGACCTGCTCGACGTGTCTAGGCCTGTTGCGCCAGCAGCGCACCAAACCGAGGGTGCGCAAAATGCATCGGCACGTCCTGCCTGTGGGGCCAGGTCTGCCGGACCTGGCCCGCCGGCAGCAGCACGTCAGGTCCCAGCGGGTTCGCCGGAAACGTCTGCGTCGCGGGCTGCAGATGCGCCACGGTTCGCGACCAGCCGCGCTCGAAATCGGCCTGCCATTGCATCATGTAGTCGAGGCGCTTGATCTTCCATACGCCGCCCTCGCGCACATAATCGTTCTCGTAGATGCCGGCTTCATAGAACTGCAGCGGTAAGCCTTCAGGCTTATATTCGCGGCTCTCGTGGCTGCCGCCCAGCAGCAGGCCGCGGAAGCGCCCCTTGGCCGTCTGGCGATCCGGCGCAACCGTAACGATGTCCTGCATCTGGAAGTGATCGAGCAGCAGGCCATAGACCGGGCCGTTGACACCCTGCGTGAAGAAATTCTGGAACCAGGTGCCATAGAGCCGGCGCACGCCCTCGTGCCCGCGATACTCGCCCGAGAGAAACACCACGGCGCCGTCCCGCGCGAACAGCTGCACCACGTCCTCCGCACGGTTGAAGTCGATGTAGTAGCCGTAGGCCCAGTGCAGGCGGCGAATGGCGTTGATGTCCTCGAGCTCACCGAGGCGATGTTCCAGCGCCGCAAGGCGCGCTTCCAGGTCCGACATGGTCCCCTCCACTGTGCTGTTGTCAGGGCATTGGCCGGTTTCTCGGGCACCCGCCGGATCGTGTCACGAGCGCGGCAGGCGCTTCCATGGCGGCGAGCAGGGTGAACGGCAGGCGCATATTTCTCTCCTGTTTGAGCTGACGCTGCGGCGATGACCGATGATCGTAAACTTGACTGGTACGCATGACGCTCTGCAAGTTCCGCGCGTGCAATCGCACCGGAGGACCACATGACCGATATTGCCACCCTTGTCGCCCGGATAGAAAAACTCGAGCACGATCTTGCGATCCAGCAGGACGTTCATGCAATCCGCCGCATCCAGTACACCTACGGCTACTTCATCGACAAGTCGCAGTACAACGAAGTGGTCGATCTGTTCGCGGACGATGGCGACGTATGGTTCCTGGGGGGAATCTACAAGGGCAAGGCGGGCGTGCGTCGGCTGTACATCGAGCGTTTCCAGCAGCAATTCACCCAGGGACATAACGGGCCGCGCTACGGCTGGCTGCTCGACCACCCGCAGTTGCAGATGGTGATCGACGTGGCGCCTGATCGCAGCACCGGTCGGGTTCGCGGTCGTTCGATGATGCAGGCCGGGCTGCACGAGACGGCCCAAGGCGCGCCACGCGCCTGGTGGGAAGGCGGTATCTACGAAAATGACTATGTACGCCAAGGCGGCACGTGGAAGATCAAGGCGCTGCGCTATTTCCCGTTCTGGCACGGCAGCTTCGCCGAAGGCTGGCCGAAAACACCGATCGACTTCATCCCGATGGCCAAGACGCTCTACCCGCAGGATCCGCTCGGACCCGATGCGCTGATCGATCCGCCGCCGCGCCTGTGGCCAGCTACCGATACGGTGGCCTTCCACTATCCGCATCCGGTGACCGGCAAACCGATCGTGCTCGACAACAGCCGCGCCCGCGAGGGTTTCAAGTAACGCCACCATGAGCTGAGCGATGAGCCACGCCGTTGCGGAAGTCAACTCGACGATCGACTACCTGGTGCCGACCTCGCGCATCAATCGCCGCTTCTGGGCGTCCGGACGCGAGGTCAACACCGGCCTGTACGCATCCTACGAGGTCGTCATTCGCAACGCGCGGCTGGCGGGCCCGTTCTCGCTCGATCTGCATGGTTTTTGCCTCGCACGCCACCACACGGATATCTGCGACTGGCAGAATCACTACGATGCGAACAGCCCCTATGCCGCGCAGGTGCGCGAAGTGGCCGCACGCCTGACCGGCGCGGATCTGGTGGTGGCGATGGGAGGCATGCTGCGCAGGTCGGGCGCGACGAGCGCGTCGGTTCAGCCGCCGGCTGCCGAGGCGCACGTGGACTTTACACAACGCTCCGCCGAGCGCATCGCGCAGCGGCTTTACCGCCGGGATCGACCCGACGGCCGCGGTTATCGGCGCTTCATTGCATTCAGCCTATGGCGGGCACTGTCGGCGCCGCCGCAGGACATGCCCCTGGCGCTGTGCGAGGGCGGCTCGGTCCGCGACGACGAGGGCACGCACAACACCAAGATCGATGTCGATGACATTCCGCCCGAGGAGGCGCTGTTCGCGCCCATCGAGGGCGAGGACGACATGACGGCGGCCACGATTTTCCATCACTCCGGCGAACACCGATGGTGGTATTTCCCCGACATGACATCCGATGAGGTGATCCTCATCAAGCTGTATGACTCCGACCACAGCCGGGCATGGCGCTGCCCGCACACCGCCTTTCGCGACACGAGCCGGCCCGACGCGCATCAGCGGCAATCGATGGAGTTCCGCGGCATCGCGTATTTCTCGCGCGTGTGAGCGCAACGTGCGATGCGCGTCAGCCGAACCACAGCGCCACGCCCCGCATTTCGATGCTTGCACGCGGCGGGGTGTGAGGGCCGCACTGCGGATTGTCGAACGCCACGTGCGGCACGCAATGGGCATGCGCCGGGTCGCTATCATGCGTCTTGAAAACCAGCACCTCGGCGGGCGTCATGTCCGAAAACCAGTGCCAGCGATGCGCGGGGTGATACGCGACGACCACACCCTCGAAAGACCACTCCGGTCTGCCGGGCGTATCGAACACGGCATCGGCGAGGATCAGGTCGTCGGTTCCGACACTGCGCGCATCGCACACCGCCAGCGGCACATCCTGCGGCGGCGCCGAAATGGCGCGCCAGACGTTGTAGTGCACGAAGCGCGTGAGGCTCCGGCCCTCCGGGCAGGCGCGTCGGGCGAATTGCGCGGCGGTGGCATCGCTGATGTCGACGTGAGCGAAGCGCGCGGGACGCGAATTGTCCAGGGCACCCGAGCGCGCCGATTTTTCGCTGAAGCGCAGCACGCCGGGACTGCTGACCACGACCAGATCGGCACCCGACAGCGCGGCGAGCAGTTCGATGATTTCCTGGCGGTGGGCGGCGTCGACGGCGGCGCGGTCGGTAAAATCGGCCATCGCGCTGCCGTGGGCGATGAGCTCGAAGCCGGCGTCATCGAGGCTGGTGTCGAGGTTTCGGGCGTCGGCTATCGGCATTTCTACCGGGACCACCTCCAGCACGTCGCGGCTGGAATCGTTGGCGTGATAGCGCGGCCGTACCACGCCCCTGCCGGCATACGCAATCGCCGCGCGCGTATTCACGCGCCGCTCCCGGCGTGGATGATCGAGTTTGCCCCCAATTCGCTCATCTTGAATTGCTCGGCAGTATAACTTACAAGCCTTGTTGGATAGAGATGTCCCTATGACCCATTTCCCAAATTCACTGAGTTTCACCGGATTCAACACGCCCTCACGTGTCGAGTGCGACGTCGCCGGCCTGGTCCATGAAGGCACGATTCCAGCGGCGCTCAACGGCGCGTTTTACAGGGTCCAACCCGACCCGCAGTTCCCCCCGCGCCTGGGCGACGATATCGCGTTCAATGGCGACGGAATGATTGCGCGCTTTCACCTGCATGACGGGCAGTGTGACTTCAGGCAGCGCTGGGCACGAACCGATAAGTGGAGGTTGGAGAAGGCCGCAGGCAAGGCGCTGTTCGGCGCGTATCGAAATCCGCTCACCGACGACGAGTGGGTCAGCGGCCGGATTCGGGGCACCGCCAACACCAACGCGTGGATCTACGGCGGCAGGCTCTACGCATTGAAGGAGGATTCACCCGCGCTGGTCATGGATCCGGTCACGATGGAGACCGAAGGCTACACCTGGTTCAACCGCAAGATGACCGGGCAGACCTTCACGGCCCACCCCAAGCGCGACCCGAAAACCGGCAACATGATTGCATTCGGCTATGCCTCATCGGGTCTATGCAGCGACGACTGCACCTTTTACGAAGTAACGCCCGAGGGCGTGCTGATCCGCGAACTGTGGTTCAAGGCGCCCTACTACTGCATGATGCACGATTTCGGGATCACGGAGAATTATGCGCTGTTCCATATAGTGCCCTCGATCGGCAGTTGGCAGCGCTTGAAGCAGGGCCTGCCGCATTTCGGCTTCGATACCACCCTGCCCGTCTACCTGGGCGTGCTGCCCCGCCGCGAAGGCGCCAGCGCCAAGGACATTCGCTGGTTCAAGCGCGGCAATTGCTTTGCGAGCCATGTGCTCAACGCCTTCGAGGAGGGCAGCAAGATCCACTTCGACACCCCCGAGGCCAAGAACAACATGTTCCCCTTCTTTCCCGACGTGCACGGAGCGCCCTTCAACGGGCAGGAGGCGATGAGCCATCTGACGCGTTGGACGATCGACCTGGGTTCCAATTCGGAGGAGTTTCGGAGCATCGAGCCGCTGACCGATACCGCCGCCGAGTTCCCCCGCATCGACGATCGCTTTACCGGCCTGCCGTACCGGCACGGCTGGCTGCTCGAGATGGACATGCGCCGCCCGGTGGAACTGCGCGGCGGCAGTGCCGGCGGCCTGCTAATGAACTGCCTGTTGCACAAGGACCTGGCAAGTGGGAAAGAACAGCACTGGTGGTGCGGGCCGGTGTCGAGCCTTCAGGAACCCTGCTTCATTCCGCGCCGCAAGGGCGCGCCCGAAGGCGACGGCTGGATCGTAATGGTCTGTAACCGACTGCAGCAGCAAACGAGCGACCTGCTGCTGTTCGACGCGCTCGATATCTCCGACGGCCCGATCGCCACGATCAACATCCCGATCCGCATGCGCTTTGGCCTGCACGGCAACTGGGCGGACGCGGCTGACATCGGACTGGGCTAGGCAGTCCGTTCTGGCTCAGGCCTTCCCGGCTTCGAGCGCCTCGAGCCGTTCGACTTCCCGGCCATAGGGCCTGATCCCGCGCGAAATCGCGAACGCGGCCAGCGGCATCAGCACCGACGCCGTCAGCACCATGGTCTCCCACAGTTTCGCGTCGGAGCGGAACACCCGCTGCGTGATGGTGCCGATCAACTGGCTGCCGAGCGCGCCGAAGACGATGAACATGAAGAGGTAGATAGCGGTCACCTGCCCGCGCATCTCGTTCGGCGTGATGCGCTGGATCGCTGAATTCTGCGGTACCGCCGACGCCATTCCGCACGCAAGCGCGACGCCCTGGCACAGCAGCGCGAGCTTGCCTGAGGGCATCAGCGGCATGATTATCGAGAACGGAGCTGCGGCGGCGAACAGGATGGTCGAGGCGCGAACATGAGCGTCGTTGTAGCGCTTGCTGAGCCACTCGACGAACAGCGTGCCAAGCGCGACGCCGATCAGCGACGAAACCAGAAACACCAGGCCCAGCCATTGGCCGATCTGCGCTTCGTTCCAGCCATAGGTCCTGATCAGAAAGGGCGCCACCCATGGTTGCACGCCGATGGCCTGCGTAGCGCTGAATGCAAGGCCGATGAACAGCGGCAGATACACTGCCCTTCGCGCCCAGATCTCATGCACCACCGCCTTGACTGGCAGCGGCTTGCCGTGTGCGGCGGTACCACGACGGGCGGGTTCCTTCGCCAACAGCAGCAGCAGGGAAATCAACAGCCCTGGCGCGCCGACCATCATCAGAACCCACTGCCAGCCGCGTATGGTAAGCCCCATCCAGTGGCTGACCGGCCAGGCGGCAGCCAGGCTGACGAGCAGTCCCCCGAGGTAGATTCCGAGCGAATTGCCGCCGATGAAGCCCAGCTGCAGAAACCCGATGGCACGCGGTAGCCTTTCGGGCGGGAAATAGTCGGAGAGCATCGAATAGGCGCCCGGTGCATGCGCCGAGCCGCCGGCGCCCACCAGCATGCGGCTGGAGAACAGCTGCCGGAAGCTCTGTGCCAGCCCGCCGAGCGCGGTGATACCGCCAATGATCGCGATTCCGCACGCGAGTACGATCTTGCGCGGATAGATGTCCACCAGCCGCGCCATCGGAATCCCGACCAGCACGTAGAACACAATGTTGGCCGGTCCAATCAGGAATCCCAGCTGCTCGTCGGTCAGGTGCAGATCGACCTTGATGCGCTGACCCATGATTCCGAAAACCTGTGCGTCGAAAAAGTTGAGCATAGTGGCAAGAATGATGACGGCGAGTCCGTAGTAGGCAGCCGCAGACGAGGGCCAAGCCTGACTGGAACTGGTCGTATCAGACGTGAACGGTTGCGGTTCAGGAATTCCTGCTCCCATGATCGATGCCCCCAAAATCGCTTGATGAGTGTTTGTATGTCCTACAATGTCACGCTTTGTGCTGCGAATCGGCTTTTCGGCTCCCTGATGGTCGAGTCCGCAAACTGCCGAATGTGATAATAAATTAGGACTCTATGCAGAATCTGCCCGGCAAGACGGCGTTCGTGACCGGTGGCGCGAGTGGAATCGGACTCGGCATCGCCAAGGCGCTGCTGGGCGCCGGCATGAATGTCGTCGTCGCCGATGTCCGTAACGACCATCTGGAAGCTGCCGCGGCCGAGCTCGGCTCGTCGGGGCGGGTGCTTGCGCTCAAGCTCGACGTGACCGACCGCGGGGAATTCGCGCGTGCGGCGGATGCGGCGGAAACTCGCTTTGGCAAGATCCACCTGCTCTGTAACAATGCCGGTGTCGCAGTCGTCGGGCCGACCATTCTCGCTACCTACGCCGATTGGGACTGGGTGATGGGCGTCAATCTGGGGGGCGCCATCAATGGCGTCGTCACCATCCTGCCTCGCCTTCGGAAGCACGGCGAAGGTGGCCACATCGTCAATACGGCCTCGATGTCCGGTCTCGTGCCGCATCCGGGCGCGACCATCTACGGCACCTCCAAAGGTGCGTCGGTCCACATGATCGAATGCATGCGTGCCGAGCTCGAACCCGAGGGCATCATCTGCTCGGCGTTCTGCCCCGGCGCCGTGCAATCCAACATTGCCGAGGCCGGCAAGACCCGCCCCGCCGCGCTTGCCGACACCGGATACGCTGAGGCCGACAAACGCCGGCAGCAAGGCAAGAGCTTCTTTCACCTCTATCAGACGAAGGAACAGGTCGGCGAGCGGGTGCTGCAGGGCATCCTCAACGACGAGCTGTACATCATGACCCACAGCGAATTTCGGCAGGGGATCGAGGATCGCGCGCAGGCGATGTGCGCGGCCGTGCCGGCATCGCCCGAGAACCAGGAATACAAAAACACCTTCAGCGTGCTATTTCGCAACCCGATCCATGCAGCGGAAACAGCGCGCCAGAGAGGACTGAAGCCATGAAGGATTTTGCAGGCCGCACCGCGTTCGTGACCGGCGGCGCCCACGGGGTCGGCAGCGGACTGGTGCGCGCGCTGCTCGCCGAAGGCTGCAACGTCGCGATTGCCGATATTCGCGCCGGCTCGATTCAGCAGGCGTTGAAGGAGCTTAACAGCGAGCGCGCCATGGGGGTGCAGGTAGACGTCAGCTCGCGCGAAGCGATGGCGCGAGCGGCGGACGAGGTCGAGGCCAAGTTCGGACCGGTCAGCCTGCTGTTCAACAACGCCGGCATCAACCTGTTCCAGACGATCGAGGAATCGAGCTACGATGACTGGGACTGGGTGATGGGCGTCAACCTGCACGGTCCCATCAACGGCGTAATGACGTTCGTGCCGCGCATGGTTGCGGCCGGCAAGGGCGGCTATGTGGTCAACACCGCCTCCATGGCCGCGCTGCTTGCGGCCGGCAAGCCCGGCATCTACAACACCACCAAGTTCGCGCTGCGCGGCATGTCCGAATCGCTGCGAGCCAGTCTCGCACCGCACGGCATCGGCGTCTCGGTGCTGTGCCCTGGGCTCGTCAAGTCCTATATCTATGCGAGCGACGAGATCCGCCCGGACCGCCTCAAAGCGGGGGCAAAACCCGTCGACACGGTAAACGTGAAGCGCCTGGCCGAAATTCACGAGTTCGGGATGGAGCCCGACGTGATCGCGCAGCGCGTGCTCGAGGCGATGCGCGAGAACCGGTTCCATATCTTCACCCACCCGGAGTTCCGGGACGAGCTGCGTGAACTGTTCGACGAGATTCTGCAGGACTTCCGCGACTATCCTCCCGATGCGGGGTTCGAGCAGCGCACCGGATTCGAGAAGATCCGTCGCGACGGCTACAAGCAGCAGCGAAAGGGCCTGCGGTCCACCTAGGCCGGGTGGGCGCACGCTCACCGCTCATCGCGCGTGACCGGTCCAGGTGCGCAGACCCGGGGCCGTGCGGTCCTCGCCGGCGAGGGCCCTGGCGACCGCCGGACGGGCATTCATCCTCTCGCGCCACTCGACCATGCGCGGGCAGCGCCTGCCAATCTCCAGTTCGGGGAACATCCGTTCGACCATCATGCCGCACATCGAGTAGAAGTTGATGTCGGCGAGCGTGAAGGCATTGCCCGCAAGCCAGGCGGTTGCGCCAAGCTGCTTTTCCACCTTATCCACCGCGTAGACGATCTTCTCGGTCGCATTGGCCAGGTCGGCCTCGCTGAAGCCCGAGCGCGCCGCCATCCACTTCTTGCGCTGGTCGGGCAACGGGATGCGTTCCATCAATTTCTCGAACTTTCCGCTTTCAATGTTGCGCGCGATGATGCCAACCATACGGTGCCAGCCATGCATCGAAACATGGTTCATCACGTGCTCATCGACGAACTTGTTCCAGTAGCGCATGCGCGCGGCGTCCACCGGGTCGCGCGGGCGCAGCGCTATCTCGGGGAAGACGTCTTCCAGATATTCGTTGATGACGGTGGTGTGGGTGATGATGTGGCCGTCGTGGTCGAGTACCGGCACCTGGCCTTCCGGATTGATCGCCACGAACCAGTCCGCATGCTGCTCAAACTCGTGCAGATCGACATAGACGCTCTGGAACTCGAGGCCCTTCTCGATCAGCGGGACCATCGATTTGAGCGAGTTCGCCACCGGTTCGGCGTGATAGTACTTGAGGGCCATGACTGTCCTACCTCGTCTAGGCCAGCATCTTGGGACCGGTCTGCTTCGCGCTTTCGATCTCCGCGGCTCGATCGCGCTTGATCGGAACGTCACGCCCGGCCTGCACGGCGGGGCGGTCGCCAACCCGCTGCAGCCAGCTTCGCAGGTGCGCAAACTCCTCAATCCCCACGCCCGACCACTCATGACCCGACACCCAGGACCAGAGCGCGATGTCGGCGATCGAATAGTCGCCCGCGATGTATTCGTGGGCCGCGAGCTGGTGATCCATCACGCCGAACAGGCGCGTGACTTCGCGCTGGTAGCGATCGATGGCTGGCTGGATCTTTTCCGGGAAGTAGCGCAGGAACACGTTCGCCTGCCCCATCATCGGGCCGATGCCCGACATCTGGAACATCAGCCACTGGATCACCCGGCTGCGGCCCTGCACGTCGCGGGGCAGGAACTTGCCGGTCTTTTCGGCCAGATAGATCAGGATGGCGCCCGATTCGAACAGCGCGAAGCCGTCGTCGACCAAGGTCGGGATGCGCCCGTTGGGGTTGAGCTTCACATACCACTCGGCTTTCTGCTCGTTCGTGGCAAAGTCGATCACCTTGAGCTCGTAGGGGAGGCCCATCTCATGCAGAGCGATCGAAATCTTCCAGCCGTTTGGCGTGGGTGCCGTGTAGAGCGTGATGGCCATCATTTGTCTCCCAGCGCCCGGTCCTGTTAGGCGCGTTTGATTACACAGTGCGCTGCGCCCGGTGCGATCCGCCCGCTCGTTCGCGCCCTGCCCATACTACCGGAGCCATTGGCCGCGCTCACGTGCACACGGTGCTTGCGCGCCGCGCCAGGGCCGCGCGCCGGTTCAGCCGCGGCGGGCGCAGAATCAACAGCGCCAATCCGCCGATCAGGCACCACCCCGACAGGAAATAGAAACTCCCGCCATAGCCGCGTCCGCTGTCGTACAGCCAACCGGCCAGGTACGGTGTAACGGCGCTCAGCGTGGTATTGATCGCGACCGCCAGTCCGGCCAGCGAGGCGAATGGACCGGTGCCGAAGTAGTTGCTCAGAACCGTCATCAGGCACACCAGCCCGCCGCCGAAGCCGATGCCCAGGCAGACGGCGAAGGCGAGCACGCTCGCATGACTGTGCGCACTCACCACAAGCCACATGCCGGCGCCGAAACTGAGCTGGAACAGCGCCCACAGATAGCGCGGATCCAGTCGGTCGCCCAAGCCCGCTACCAGCACCTTGGCGATCAGTCCACTCACCGCCAGGACTGAGATCGCCTGCCAGGCCTCACTGGCCGAATGCCCCAGGTCGCGCAGATGCACGAAGCCGTGCGCCAGGTACAGCGTGTAGCCGCAGCTCACCCCGAGAAGGCTCGTGACCATCAGCCAGTAGGCCGGTGACGCCAACGCGCGCGCGTACGACCACTCCTCGGTGGTGCGAAAGACGGGCGCGCGTACTGCCGCGGTCGCGGCGTTCGCGGTGGCCGCCGCTGCGCCGTCGGGAAACTGACCGAGCTGCGCTGGCGATTCCCTCACGAACAGCGCGGCCACCACACAAGCCAGCGCCGACAGCGCCGCGATCAGCCACCAGCCGGCACGCCAATTGCCGCCATAGAGCGTCACAACGCGATCGAGCAGCCGTCCGGAAACGAAACCGCCGATCGCCCCCGAGGAATACAGGATCGAGAGTACCAGTGCCCGCTTGCGCACGAACCAGCGTGCCAGGCCAGCCTGGGACGCGAGCGCGGCACCGGTGGCCACGCCGCTACCCACCAGCAGGCCGTACGACAGCAATGCCAGCCAGAAGGAATTCACGACCGTGGCCATCAGCAGCGCCCCAGCGATCAGCAGCACGCTGCCCAGCATCAGCGTGTGACGCGCACCCAGACGATTGACCGACACAGCCACCCGCGGGCCGGGCAGTCCGGACACGACCATGTAGGCGCTGAACAGCAGACCGAGCGCGCGCCGGTCCAGGTGCAGCGCAGGCGCCATCAGGGCATTCAATCCGCTGGCGCCGTAGGCAGGGATGCCGAGGTTCAGGAACATGATGAACCAGCAGGCGGCGAGCAGCTTCCAGCCATAAAAGCGGACTGCGGTCATGATGCTCTCTTAAGCCAGGCGCGCCCGATTGTGCTCGACCTGCTCAATCATGGCGCGCGCAAGCCTTCAGCCCCAGCGTGAAGCTTCAGGGCCAGGAACGAAGGCCTCCTCCGGGCGGCCGGTGCGGCTGTGTGCGAGCGCCGCACGTACCGCCGGCCGCGCGCGCATGCGGACGAGAAAGTCGAGGATCCGCGGCGTCGCCGCGGCATTCACCACGTCCGGCGCCAGTGCCGGCAGCGTAACCAGCATCGCAAATGCATCGATATCGGCGATCGAATATTCCGGCCCGGCGAGCCAGGCGGCGTCAGCGAGCGCTGCCTCGATGCGATCGATCGGCAGGCGCAGCCNNGAGCCGCGCTGACGGCGCTTCCCGGCTCAGCTTCCAGCAGCGCGCCCCAGGCCGCACGCCGCTCCAATGGCTCGATGGCCGCGAGCCGGGCGCGCAACGTCGCCGCCCGCGGCCGCATGACCGGCGCCAGGTAACGCGCACAACCGAGCACTGTCACCGGGCTGGCCAGGGACAGCGCGATCTGCTGACCCCAGGCGTGCATGCGGTAGCGTTGGTACGCGTCGGCGGGCAGCAGCGTAGGGCCGGGAAATGCCTCGGCGATGTACTCGAGCATGAAGAACGAACTGCCGATGATCGCAGCGTCATGCACCAGCACCGGCCCCTCGCGCTCGAGCTGCAGCCGCGATTCGGCATTGCAGGGAAAATCGGGGTCAAACTGCTCGAGGTTCGTAGGATCGAAGTAGCGGCTGCGAAACTCGACGCCCTTCTCCGCCAGCGCGATCAGCGGCTTGAGGAAGAAGCTGTTCGGCTCCCAGTGATACAGCTCAAGCATTGCCGCCGCCCCGCTTTGGCGCGGACCCCGACCGCTCGAGCATCGCCACCCGCGCCGCCATCGGCGTGCGCCCCTTTGCCCAGGTCTCGCGCGTCGCCGGTCGCTCGTAGATCGTGCGCAACCATTCCATGATATTGGGTGTCTTCTCGTCGTTGCAGCGCTCGGGTTGCGACAGCGGCAGCGCATACCCGAGGTTGAAGCCGTTGATGTCGCCGAGCGAATAGGTGTCACCACAGATATAGCGGTGCTGGCTCAGATGAGCCTCGAGCACGCCGGTTGCGAATATGACGCGTCGGCGTGACTCGGCGAGCTCGTCTTCGGAGAACTCATTGAACAGCGCCTTGCGCCAGGCGATGCGGCGCGACTCGAGCGGTATACGTTCGATCGCGGCGCGCAGTTCGGCCGGATCGCGCTGGCGTGCCGTCGGACCAATGAAGATGCTCCAACCGATCATGCTCAGTGACGGAGCAAAGTAGGTATCGAAGAATCGCATCCACCAGCGCATCCGCCAGCGCTCGAGCGGATCGTCCGGTCGCAGCGCTGGCCCTTCGAAGGCATCGTCGATGTATTCCATCATCGGCGTTGACTCGGTGAGCACGCGCTCGCCATGAACCATGGCCGGAATGGTGCCGTCCGGATTGATACGCAGATACTCTGGCTGATGCTGGTCGAATTTCAGCAGATCGAGGTAGCGGCTCACGTAACGAACGCCCTTTTCGGCGAGCGCGAGCATCGGCTTGCCCGAATTGGCATTCGGTTCCCAGTGATAGAGCGTGACCATGGCTGAATGTTACCCGTTGTTGCCGCGGCGGTCGGCCGAATCGCCGGCAGCGCTCGCCGGACGGCAAAGCTACCCCCTGAGCGTCTCCGGAAAGCACCGCAGCGACTCGACCCAAAGGGAAATCCGAGCCGCCACGCAGCGCAAGCCCGTGGTGGCCGGTACGGGTATGCTCGCGGCTGCTGCCGATCGGCGACTGGCGCTCGCTGTGGCGCTATATGATTGGGCGCTCGCGGCAGCGCGGTCAGCGGCGCGCCTCAGCCACGGAGTCGAATCAACGCGTTTATGAATACGTTTCAGATGGACAAGGACTGGCTGGTGTTTCATCCCCACCCATCCCGGCCCTCGTTCCGGCCGCCGCCCGGCGCGGTCGACGCCCACTGCCACGTGTTCGGACCGGGCGACGTGTTCCCATACGCTCCGGAGCGCAAGTACACGCCGTGCGACGCACCGGCGGCGAAATTGTTCGAACTGCGCGACTGGCTGGGTTTCGAGCGCAACGTCATCGTCCAGGCCACCTGCCACGGCGCCGACAACCGCGCGCTGGTCGACGCCCTGGAGCGCTCGCACGGTCGGGCGCGCGGCGTGGCTACCGCGCGCGCCGGGGTCAGTGACGCAGACCTTGAGACCCTGCATGCCGCAGGCGTTCGCGGGCTGCGCTTTAATTTCGTCAAGCGACTCGCCGATTCGATCCCGCGTGAGACCCTGATGACCCTGGCGGCGCGAATCGCTCCGCTCGGCTGGCACACCGTCATCTATTTCGAGGCCATCGAGCTGCCCGAACTCTACGACTTCATCACGTCACTGCCCACCACGGTCGTGGTCGATCACATGGGCCGCCCGGATGTGAGCCAGCCGGTCGACGGGCCGGAGTTCGCCCTGTTCCTGCGGCTGATGCGCGAGCACCCGCGCATCTGGTCCAAGGTCAGCGGCACTGAGCGGCTATCCAGGTCCGGGCCGCCGGATTACGATGACGTGGTGCCGTTCTCGCGGCGCGTGGTGGAGAGCTTTCCGGATCGCGTGCTCTGGGGCACTGACTGGCCGCATCCGAATCTCAAGTCGCACATGCCCGACGATGGCAAGCTGGTGGATTTCATTCCGCGCATCGCAGCGTCGGCCGAGCTGCAGCGCAAGCTGCTGGTCGACAATCCGATGCGCCTCTACTGGACGATATAGGAGCCCGAGGTGTCGCTCGATAAGCCCTACAAGGATATCCCCGGCACCACGGTGTTCGATGCCGACCAGGCACGCATCGGCTATCACCTCAACATGTTCTGCATGTCGCTGATGAAATCGGCGAATCGGGAGCGCTTCAAATCCGACCAGCGCGCCTACCTCGACCAGTGGCCCATGAGCGAGGAGCAGAAGGCGGCGGTCATCGCCCGCGACTACAACGCCATGATCGCCCTGGGCGGAAACATCTACTTCCTGGCCAAGATCTTCGCGACCGACGGCAAGAGCTTTCAGTACGCGGCCGCGCTGATGACCGGCATGAGCCAGGAACAATACGCGAAGATGATGCTCAACGGCGGACGCGCACCCGATGGCTAGAGCCTCGGCCGACGCGACTGATGTCGCCCGGAGGGCGGCGTGGAGCCGCTGCGCGCCCGAGTAATCGCCGGGCGGCCCATCGGGCAACTGGGCCTCGGCTGCATGAACCTGAGCCACGCCTACGGTACACCGCCCGCCGCACAGCAGGCGGCGCAACTACTGCGCCGCGCGATCGACCTCGGTGTCACCCATTTCGACACCGCCGCCCTGTACGGCTTCGGCAGCAACGAGACGCTGCTGGGCGCGACGCTGGCGCCATTTCGCGGCCATATCCATCTGGCAAGCAAATGCGGCATGACAGGGGTCGACGGCCGGCGAGTTATCGACGGGCGCCCGGAGACGTTGCGCCGAACCTGTCTTGAGTCGCTGGCGCGGCTGCGCACCGAGATCATCGACCTGTACTACCTGCACCGCTGGGACCGCAGCGTGCCGATCGAAGACAGCGTCGGCGCGCTCGCCAAACTGATCGCGGCCGGACACGTGCGCGCGATCGGCCTGTGCGAAGTCTCGGCCGCGACGCTGCGCCGCGCCCACGCAATCCACCCGATTGCCGCGGTCCAGAGCGAGTACTCACTGTGGACGCGCAACCCGGAAGTCGCCGTGCTCGACGAGTGCCGGCGCCTGGGCGCCGCATTTGTCGCCTTCTCGCCGCTGGCGCGCGGCTTTCTGAGCGGCGAGCCGCCTGATCCGGCAGCATTGCTGCCGAAGGACATCAGGCGCGACATGCCGCGCTTCACCGAGCCGCACTTCTCGGCCAACGCGCGCCTGCTGTCTCCGTTACGCACCCTGGCGAGCGAAGCCGGCTGCGCCCCCGCGCAGCTGGCGCTGGCCTGGCTGCTGCACAAGGCGCCGCACGTGATTCCGATTCCGGGCACCACCTCGATCGGCCATCTGGAGCAGAACCTGGGAGCGCAGTCGGTACGACTGGATGGCGCTCTGGTGGCGCGACTGGAAGCGCTGATCAACAGCACCACGGTCAGCGGTGCGCGCTACAACGCGGCTACCCAGGCCGAGATCGACACCGAGGAGCTGGCCGGCGGCTGAGCACCATCAACTAAAGGCCCAGCGCCACGATCGCATTGTCCTTCAAAATCAGCGGATGCACTTCGGGCTTGAACGCGGCCTCCTTGAAATCCTTGATCCAGCGGTCGGGGGTGAGCAGCGGGAAATCGGAGCCGAACAGCATTTTGTGCTTGAGCTGGCCGTTTGCGTACTGCACCAGCTGGGGGGGAAAGTACTTCGGCGACCAGCCCGACAGGTCAATGTACACGTTCGGTTTGTGCAGACACACCGACAGCGCCTCGTCCTGCCACGGCCACGACGGGTGGGCGATGATGATGGTCATGTCGGGGAAATCGGCCGCGACGTCATCCACGTGAATCGGATTGGAATACTTCAGTCGCAGGCCACCGCCGCCCGGCATGCCGGTACCGATCCCCGAGTGACCACTATGAAAGATGGCCGGTAGCTTGTGCTGCGCAATCACCTCGTACAGCGGGTAGGCGATCCGGTCGTTGGGAAAGAACCCCTGGGTCGTGGGGTGAAATTTGAAGCCCTTGATGCCGTGGTCGCGGATCAACCGGCGCGCTTCGCGCACGCCGAGCTTGCCCTTGTGCGGATCGATGCTCGCAAACGCAATCATGATGTCGGCATTGTCACGCGCCGCGTCGCTGACCTCTTCGTTTGAGATCCGGGGCACGCCCATCTCGTACTCCGAATCCACGGTAAACATCACCAGGCCGATGCGGCGCTCGCGGTAGTAGGCGATGGTCTCGGGAATGGTCGGCCGCTTGCCGGCCTTGAAATATTTCGAAGCCGCATCCTCGTATTGCTTCCAGACCTCGTCGACCGGCTGGCGGCAGGACACCTCGGCATGGGTGTGAACGTCGATTGCTACCAGTTGTTCTAGATCCATCACTTGCGCTCCTGCCAATCAGTCCCGAGTCCGGTCCCAGTCGGCGAGCGTACGCTGGTCGCGGACCAGACGCTCGAGCAGCGCGGCCGGTTGCCAGTGCATCGGCCCGAACAGCTCGCGGTATTTGAGGATGCCGTCGTACACGGCCTTGAGCCCGATGGTATCGGCGTAGAACATCGGGCCGCCGCGGTAGCGCGGAAAGCCATAGCCGGAGGTCCACACGACGTCGATGTCGCTGGCTCGCATCGCCACGCCCTCTTCCAGCACGCGCAGTCCCTCGTTGATGATCGGCAGCAGGCAGCGCTCGAGGATTTCCTGGTCGCTGTGTGCGCGCGGCGCAATGCCGAGCCGCTCGGCACTGGCCCGGAGGATGGCGATCGCCTCCGGGTCATCGTGCCGGGTGCGATCCCCGGGCAGGTAGCGGTAATAGCCCCGGCCGCTCTTCTGTCCCAGGCGACCGGCCGCGTGCAGTGCGAAATCGGCCTGATAGTAGCTCGGGTCCGGCGGGTAACGGTCGGCGTGCGCCTTGTGGACGTTGACGCTGACGTCGACACCGGCCATGTCGAACACCGCCAGGATACCCATCGACATGCCCCAGCCCTCCAGTGCGCCGTCCACCTGGCGCGGGCTGGCTCCCTCGAGCACCATGCGTTCGGCCTCGCGCGCGTAACCTTCCATCATTCGATTGCCGATGAACCCGTAGCAGACGCGCGCCAGCACCGGGGTTTTCTTCAGCGGCCGCGCCAGATCGAGCGCGCTGCGGATGGTCTCGGGCGAACTGTCGCCGGTTCGCACCACCTCGAGCAGCGGCATGACATTGGCGGGGGCGAAGAAATGCAGCCCGATGACGTCCTGCGCACGAGTGGTCGCCGCAGCGATCGCCGCGATGTCGAGCGTCGACGTATTGGTGGCCAGCAACGCCCCTGGCTTCGCGATCCTGTCGAGCGCCGCGAACACCTGGCGCTTCAGATCGAGGCTTTCGTACACCGCCTCGATGATGACATCGGCATCGGCCAGGCTCGCATAGTCGAGCGCGCCCTGGATCTGCCCTAAGCGCTGCTGGCGCTCGTCGGGGCTGATGCGGCCGCGGCTGACCATTGATTGATAGATGCCCGCGATCGAAGCCAGGCCGCGATCGAGCGCCTCGCGACTGGCGTCGAGCAGCGTCACCGGCAGCCCGGCGTTGGCGAAGCAGATCGCGATCCCGGCCCCCATCGTGCCGGCGCCGATCACCGCCGCCCGTGCGATCGGGCGCGCGCGCACCTCGGGCGCAAGCCCGGGGACCTTGCGGGTTTCGCGCTCGGCGAAAAACACGTGGATCAGCGCCTTGGACTCCACGCTCGCCTTGGCGCGATTGCCAAGCTCGTTCTCGAACGCCAGCCCCTGCGCGAACGGTAGCCGCGCGGCAGCGAACACCGCCTCGATGGCGGTCAGCGCCGCTGAGCGGTTCGGGTACTGGCTGCGCGCCTGTGCCGTCAGGCGCTCGCGGATCTCAGGCGTCGCGCTCGCGGGGTCGACCGAGCGCTCCGATGTGCGCCGCGGCCCGCGCCCGGCGTTCAGCAGCGACTCGGTAAACGCAATGGTGCCGGCGCGCACCGGAGCGTCGATCACGGCGTCGAGAAAGCCGAGCGCGAGCGCCCGTACCTCGTCCACCGGCCGCGCGCCGACGATCAGCTCGAGCGCATTCTCGACGCCAGTGAGCCGCGGCATGCGCTGCGTGCCGCCCGCGCCCGGGATGATGCCGAGCGTGACCTCGGGCAGTCCGAAGCGGGTCCCGGCCACCGCGACCCGATAGTGGCAGGCGAGCGCCAGCTCGAGGCCGCCGCCCAGCACCGTGCCGTGCATGCCCGCGACCACGGGGACCGGCAGCGCCTCGAATTCGGCGTACAACTGGCGGAACTCCTCCTCCATCGGCGGGCCGGCGAATTCGCTGATGTCGGCGCCTGAGAAAAATGTCCTGCCCTCGCACACCAGCGCCACGGCCCGGACGTCCGAGCGGGCGCGAATGTCGGCCAGCACCTGGAACAGCTCGCGCCGTGTGGCGGCGCTGACGGTGTTGACCGGCGGGTTGTTGACGCTGATGAGCGCAAGCCCGGCGCTGACCTCGAGCGTGACGATCACTGCAGCGCCGCCACGTACGCGGGCTTGACACGCAGCACGGCCACCGCCGCGGCTGCCAGCAGCGATCCTAGCCCCATCGTCAGAGCTACCGCCGGTAGTCCCCAGCCCACCTGGAACAGGAAGCCGGCCGCGATCGGCGCCAGCACCGACCCGGCGCGCCCGATCCCGATGGCGAAGCCGGTCCCCGCCGCGCGCGCATCGGTCGGGTAGGCACGCGCCAGGATCACGTACAGCCCGACGATGCCGCCATTGGTGCAAAAGCCCGCCAGTGCGCAGGTCAGCGACAGCTGCCACAGGTTGGCGTGCGAATGGCCGAACAAAGCCACCATCGCCGTTGAGGCCAGCAGCCAAGTGATGGTCAGCGCCTTGAGGCCCACGCGCTGCGTGAGCAAACCGAGCACGGCCGCGCCGCTCGCGCCGCCGACATTGGTCCACACCAGCACTCCCGCAGCCATTGGCGCGGTGAAACCCATGTCCACCACGATCTTCGGGATCCACTTCACCAGGAAATAGAAGGTCGTCACATGCAGCGAGTAAGCCAGCGTGATCAGTATCGTGGTGCCGATCAGCTCGGGCCTGAAAATACCGGCGCTGCCCAGCCGCTGTGGGCGCGGCGGCGGCGGCAGCAGCATCGACACCGGCTCGCGGCCCAGTTTCGCAAGGCTCCGGTTCACCCGTTCGAGCGCTCGCGCCGGTTGCCGCTGGCACAGCCACAGCACCGATTCCGGCACCCACCACAGAACGATCGGCACCAATAGTCCCGACACTACGGCGCCGAACTCGAACACCGCCCGCCAGTTGCTGCGGCTCAGCAGTACCGCGGCGATCGAACCGCCGATGATCGCCCCGAGCGGATAGCCGATCGCCATCAGTGACACGCACAGGTCGCGCCGCCGGGCACAGGCAAACTCGGATGCGATCGCATTGAGCGACGCCAGCATGCCGCCGATCCCAAGACCAGTGATCAGCCGCCACGCCGAAAGATCGATGACACTGTGGGCAGTGCTCGCCATCGTCATACCGATCGTCATCACCAGCAGACAGCCGAGCACCGTGTAGCGCCGGCCGAATAGATCGGCAACCCCGCCCAGCAGAATCGAACCGATCCCCATGCCGAGCAATTCCATCGACAACACCACACCGAGCGCGGCGCGGTTGATGCCCCATTCGCGCGCAATCCCCGGGGAGGCGAAGCTGATGGCCAGTACATCGAACCCATCGAGCGCGCACAGGCCGATGGTGATCGCGATCACGCGCACCTGCGCGCGCGTCATCGGGCTTACGGCCAGCGCCTGAATTGGATCCTGGTTCATTGATCTGTCTGTCCCGCCGGGCACGGCCGTGCGGTCGATAAATCGACCATGTTGCTGCGCTGCCGCGCGGTTTGACTGCAGCGATGTTGCCGACGACCGCCTGGCATAACTCGACGTACAGGGATATGAAAATGAGCCAGCGCCAACCGCGACCGGCGCGCGCTGAAAGCCTCGCGGGCTACCCAGGCCATTGACTTTACAGTGAAAATTACCAACCTAAGCCCCGGAGCTCAGCCTGACAAATATCTGCCATAAGCGCAAAATATTAGTTCGGCTGGCGATCGTATCGTATAACCGTCTTAGAAGGGGATGACGCCTGCCATTAGTGGCTGAGGTCATTCATGAGGTTACGGGGGAATCCAACATGGCAGGCATAGTGTCGTTCTCTACGGCTGGGCTCGATGTGCGACGCAAACTTGCGTCGTGGAACGAACAGGCTTCCGAGACTTTCTCGCCGCTGGTGTCCGATCCGGCCGACCTGCGTACCTTCAACGGTTCGATCGCGCGCACCACGATCGGCGACCTGACGATGGCCGAGATCTACTCCGAAGCGCAGCTGGTGCGGCACTCGCGCGCGCACGTGGCTCGCACCCGCAGCCCGCTGTTCTTTCTGCACCTGCAGATGGAGGGCAAGAGCATCAGTCGCCAGGACGGCCGCGAGGCCCACCTGGGCTGCGGTGACTTCACCCTGTGCGACAGTAGCCGCCCGTACGACATCGTGCTTCCAGGCGCCAACCGCATGCTGGTACTGGGCGTTCCGGAACCGCAGCTGCGGCGCCAGATCGCCTGCCCGGAGTGCCTGGTCGCCATTCCAATGCAAGCCTCGATCGGGGTGCGAGCGCTTTTTTCACGCTTTCTGCGCGACTACTGGACCGAGTGCCGCGAACAGCTCGATGACACGGTCGTGGCACGACTCACGGTGGCGATTCTGGACCTGCTCGGCGCTGTGTACGCCGACCTGCCGCGCCCGCAGTCGAGCCGCTCGTCACTGGCAACCGCGCATCGCATCCGCATCATCAACTACATCGAAGCACATCTGCACGATCCCGACCTGACACCGACCAAGATTGCAGCCGCCTGCAAAATGACGCCACGCTACCTGCATCACTTGTCCTCCGACCAGGATGAAACCGTCGCCCGCTACATCCTGCGGCGGCGTCTAGAGGCCTGCTCCCGGGCGCTGGCCTCCGAGGCCCAGCGCGGCCGCACGGTGACGGAAATCGCCTTCGACTCCGGCTTCAATAGCCCGACCCACTTCGGCCGCGTATTTCGCGCCAGATTCGGCATGACACCGCGCGAGTACCGGCGTATGAAAGCCGCTGTCGCCTGACGTCCGTCACACCAGCATGCACACCGACTTCAGCTCGGTGTACATATCGATTGCGACCCGGCCATGCTCGCGGCCGACGCCCGATTGCTTGAAGCCGCCGAACGGCATGTTCGGATCGACCATGTTGTGGCAATTGACCCAGACCGTGCCGGCCTTGATGCGCGGGATCAGCCGATGCGCCGCCGACAGATTGTTGGTCCAGATGCTGGCCCCCAGTCCGTAGGGTGAATCGTTGGCCGCCTTGACCACCTCATCGAGCTGGTCAAATCGCTGCGCCACCAGCACTGGCCCGAAGATCTCTTCGCGCACCACGCGCATCTCCGGACGCACGTTGACCATGATGGTGGGCTTGACGAAATAACCCGGGTGCGATGGTGCCTCGCCGCCGGTCAGCACCGCCGCGCCCTGCTTGCGGCCCGATTCGATGTAGCCCAGCACGCGCTCCTGCTGTTCCTTTGAGACCAGCGGTCCCATCTGGGTGGCCTGGTCGAGCCCGGGACCGAGGCGGATCTCGCCGGCGGCAGCGCTCAGGCCCTCAACTACCCGATCGAAGATCGTACGGTGAACGTAGAGCCTGGAGCCCGCGGTGCACACCTGCCCGGAGTTGAAGAAGATGGCGTTCGCAGCGCCGCCGACCACCCCGTTAACGTCAGCATCCGGCAGGACGATGACCGGCGATTTGCCGCCGAGCTCGAGCGAGACGCGCTTGACCGTGTCGGCGGCGCTTTTGCTGATGAGCTTGCCCACTTCGGTGGAACCGGTGAACGCGATCTTGTCGATGCCGGGGTGCGCGACCAGCGCGGCTCCGGTGGTCTCGCCCAATCCGGTCAGGATGTTGACCACCCCCGGGGGAATGCCGGCCTCGCGGATCAGCTCACCGAGCCTGAGTGCCGAGAGCGGCGTCTGCTCAGCGGGCTTGAGGATGCAGGTACACCCCACTGCCAGCGCCGGCGCGAGCTTCCAGGCTGCCATGGCCAGCGGAAAATTCCACGGGACGATTTGTGCTACGACGCCGACCGGCTCGCGGGCAACGTAGGTGTGAAACTTGGCCCCGGGGACGCCGCCGATCGAGGTCTGCATCGTCGTGCCCTCGATCTTGGTCGCCCAGCCCGCCATGTAGCGGAAGTAGTTGCGGGCGCCAGGCACGTCTACGATGCTGGCCATGAATCGCGTCTTGCCGTTGTCGAGGCTCTCGATCTCGGCGAACTCGGCAGCGTGCTGCTCGATCAGGTCGGCTAGCCGCCACAGCAGTGCTTCGCGCGCCGCCGGCAGCATTTCTGGCCATGGCCCCGACTCGAACGCCGCGCGTGCCGCAGCGACCGCGCGGTCGACGTCCTCGACCCCGGCCTCCGCCACACGCGCGATCTCACTCCCGGTGGCGGGGTCGAACACCGCGAGCGTTTTGCCGGAGCGCGCCTCGACCCATTCACCGTTGATCAGCAGGCGCGGCTTCTTGCCAATGAACGCTCGCACGCTGCTCGACGGCGCTGGCTGCGCTGCTATGTCGCTCAATACGGTACTCATGCAAAGCTCTCCACGAACAATAACAGTGGCATCACGAGCCCGCATCTGGCGCCGGGTGCATGACGCCGGGCTCAACTAACAAAGATATATTACTCAACCGACAGCGAACACCCCGTGTGACGCCTGCCGCTAGCATGCGGCGTCAGGCGCTCGCCTCCCCATCACCTGGTGACTCATGAACGACGTGAAATTGCTGATCAATGGCCGCCTGCTCGCCGCCCGCGGCGGTGCGACGTTTGAACGGCGTAACCCCGTGAGCGGCGCCATCGTCACCCGCGCGGCGGCGGCGCAGGTGGATGATGCCAGGGCAGCCGCAGATGCGGCAGCCGCGGCCTTCCCGGCGTGGTCCGCGCTCGGGCCGGCTTTGCGGCGCGCCAAGCTGAACAAGGCGGCCGACCTGCTCGAGGCGCGGGCACAGGAAATGGCGCTCGCCGTGCGCGATGAGACCGGTTCGACCGCCGGCTGGGGTCATTTCAACGTGCACTTCGCCGCCTCGCTGCTGCGCGAAGCCGCGGCCATGACGACCCAGATCGGCGGCGAGGTGATTCCATCCGAGGTTGCGGGAAACTTCGCCATGGCACTGCGAACCCCGGTGGGCGTGGTGTTCGGAATTGCCCCGTGGAACGCGCCGATCATCCTCGGAGTGCGCGCGATCGCCATGCCTCTCGCCTGCGGCAACACGGTCATCCTCAAGTCTTCCGAGGTGTGCCCGGCGACTCACGCACTCATCGGCAGCGTGCTCGAGGAAGCGGGCCTGGGTGCCGGTGTGGTCAATGTCATCAGCACCGACGTCAAGGACGCCGAGTCGGTCGCGGAGGCGCTGATCTCGCACCGCGCCGTGAAGCGTGTGAATTTCACCGGCTCGACCCGGGTCGGCCGTATCCTCGCCCAGCTGGCGGCGAAGTACCTGAAGCCGATCCTGCTCGAACTCGGCGGCAAGGCACCGCTTATTGTGCTCGCGGATGCCGATATCGGCGCTGCGGTCGATGCCACCGTGTTCGGCGCTTATGCCAACGCCGGGCAGATCTGCATGTCGACCGAGCGCGTGATCGTGGAACGCAGTGTCGCCGACGCCTTCGCTGAAAGGCTGGTCAAGCGCGTCGCCGCACTTGCGGTTGGCAATCCCAATGAGGGCGAGTTCGTCATCGGCTCGGTGGTTGGCCCAGGCACGGTCGAGCGCGTCAAACGACTGGTCGCCGACGCGGTGAAACAGGGTGCAAAGCTTCTGATCGGTGGCGGTGGCCAGGGCACGATCATGCACGGCATAGTGGTCGACGACGTGACGCCGGCAATGGCGTTGTTCCGCGAGGAGTCGTTTGGTCCACAGGTGTCGATCACGCGCGTCGACTCGGCCGACGAAGCCGTGCGGCTGGCGAATGACACCGAGTATGGCCTGGCGGCGGCCGTGTTCACCAGCGACCTGGCCGCGGGGCTTGATATCGCGCGGCGGCTGGAATCCGGCATCTGTCACGTGAACGGGCCCACTGTGCATGACGAGGGACAGATGCCGTTCGGCGGCGTCAAGGCTTCGGGATACGGGCGTTTTGGCGGCAGGGCCGGAATCGATGCGTTCACCGAGCTGCGCTGGATCACGGTCCAGACCTCGCCCCGGCACTACCCGTTCTGACAGCCGACCGCTGACAGCCGAACGCGGCCGCGCGGCAGCGATGTGCTGCTCCGGGGCCCTCGCCGCCTTTGCTACTATTGCCGACCGCCCTTTCGAACCATCGGCCCGGCATGCAGCTCAATCGATTCGACCTCAACCTGCTGGTCTCGCTCGACGCGCTGCTCCGCGAGAAGAACGTCACCCGCGCGTCGGAACGCTTGTGCGTTTCGCAACCGGCCATGAGCGCCGCATTGCATAAGATGCGCGACTATTTCGGCGATCCGCTGCTGGTACGCGTCGGCCGCGAGATGGAATTGACGCCGCGCGGCCTGTCGTTGGTGGAGCCAGTACGCGAGGCGCTGCTGCGCATCCAGGCAGCCCTGGGTACCCAGCCCAGCTTCGAGCCAGGCACCACGCGGCGCGAATTCACCATCATCGTTTCGGAGGAAGCCATTCCCGGTTTGCTGCCGGCAATCCTGCAGCAGGTCGCGGCCCAGGCACCGGACATCCGCTGTCGGATCGAGCTGATCTCGCAGACCGCACTGACGCGGCTCGAGTACGGCGAGGCTGACCTGTGCCTGTGCCTGGACAAGTTGCGACTCTACGAGGCGCGGGCCTATCCGGACAGCCTGCGCAGCGTACGTCTGCGACCGGTGCGCTGGGTGTGCGCCGTCGACCGCGACCATCCGAGCGTGGGCGATGCGCTGTCGGCTGAACAGTACCAAGCGCTGCCGCATGTCTTTGGCCGCCCGAGCGGCTACTCGGCGTCGGCGGAAGAGCTGGTACGGCGACTGTTCGATATCGAGCTGACGGTGCAGCTCTCGGTCCCGAGCCTGCTGCATCTGCCGCTGGTACTCGCCGGTACCTCATACGTGGCCACGGTGCCGGAACGCGTGGCCGCGATGTTCTCGACCCTGGTACCGATCAAGACCTTTCCGTTGCCGTTCCCGATCGGCGAACAGCATGAAATCCTGCTGTGGCACAAACGCAATGAGCCCGATCCGGCACACGCCTGGCTGCGCGAGCTGATCGTGGCCCTGGCGCGCACGCTGTAGCGGCGATGGCCACGGCACGCGCCGCGCGCCGCATGGCGTGATTTAGCGATCCGCTGCTAGCGGTCGACCAGCCGGCTCATGCTTTCCCCATAACGCGGGCCGGCGACGCTTCCTGGTGCGCCGATCGCCGCCAGCGTCGCAAGTTCCGCCGGCGTCAGCTGGATCGCCGCCGCGGCAACGTTTTCTTCCAGATAGGTACGGCGCTTTGTTCCCGGTATCGGAACGATGTCGGTGCCCTGCTGCAACAGCCACGCCAACGCCACCTGCGCCGGCAGCACACCTTTGCCGCGGGCAACCGCGCTCACGATCTCCACCAGATGCATATTCCGATCGTAATTGTCGGCGGCGAAACGCGGATCCTTGCGCCGGTAGTCATCGTCGGGTGTGGCTTCCGGCCGTGGCGCTTTGCCGGTCAGGAATCCCCGCCCCAGTGGGCTGAATGGCACCAGCCCGATGCCCAGCTCACGCAGCGTGGGGATGATGTCGGCGTCGAGGTTTCGCTCCCAGAGCGAATACTCGCTCTGCAGCGCCGAGATCGGATGCACGGCGTGTGCCCGGCGGATGTTACGCACGCCCGCCTCCGACAGGCCCAGGAAGCGCACCTTGCCGGCCGCGACCAGCCGCGCCATCGCGCCCACGGTATCCTCAATCGGGACTGCCGGGTCGACCCGGTGCTGGTAAAACAGATCGATGTAGTCGGTACCGAGTCGCTTCAGGCACTCGTCAGCGACCTGCAGCACATGCTCCGGGCGGCTGTTCGTGCCTTCCACGGCCCCGCCGGCGCCGATCTTGAATCCGAACTTGGTTGCGATCACCGCGCGCTCGCGCCGTCCCTTGAGCGCGCGTCCGAGCAGCTCCTCGTTCACGAACGGACCATAGACCTCGGCGGTATCGAACAGCGTGACCCCGAGTTCCAGCGCACGCTCGATGGTGGCGATGGATTCCGCATCGTCCGGCGTACCGTAGGACTGGCTCATCCCCATGCAGCCCAGGCCCAGTGCCGAAACCCGCAGACCCTGTGTTCCCAACAGACGTGGTTGCATGATGAAATACGCGCCCTGTCCTACAGACGTTGACTATTGAACGCTTACTGTAGCTATCTGCAACGATAAAAGGGAATGGGATTCAACATGAGATTGTTTTCACGCCAGCTATCTGCGCTCGCACTGCTGCTGTGCCTGCCAGCCGCAGCGCTGCATGCCGCCACCGTCAAGGAAACCATCGAGATCTTCAAGAACGCCGGTGTCAGCCCGACCTTTTTCAGTCAGAGCTACGGCTACGCTGTGTTTCCGACCGTGGGAGAAGGCGCGCTGGTGGTCGGCGGTGGGTTCAGCAAGGGGCGCGTATATGTTCATGGCCACTATGCCGGAGAGACCAGGCTGGTCCAGCTCAGTGTCGGGTTCCAGGCCGGCGGCAAGGCCTATAGCGAGATCATTTTCTTCGAGGACAAGCGTGCCCTGGATGAATTCGAATCGACCGGCTTTGAGTTCGGCGCCGATGCGAGCGTCGTGGCGATTACCGCCGGCGCCAGCGCCAGCGCCGCGACCGATGGTGCCAGCGCCAGCGCCAGCGGCACCGAAGACAACGCCAAGTCGCGCGGCGTGTATTACAAGGGCATGGCGGTGTTCACCGTCGCCAAGGGCGGATTGATGTATTCGGCCGCGATCGCCGGGCAGAAATTTTCCTTTACGCCGGCGGGGTCCGAGCACTAGCGAGAGCATCCGCTGCGGCAACCAGCGCTACGCCGGCGCGGGCACGGCCGAGCAGTTTTGAGTGATGAACTCCTGGTGCGTGGGCATGGCCTCTGCAGATCGTTTGATGACCGCGTGAATGTCGGCCAGATTGCTCTGCACCGCCTGCGGATCGAGCGTGTCTGCCATCGGGTCGTAGCCGCTGGGCTCGACGCCCTGACCGATCAGAACGTACAGCCAGCTTTGTACGGTGAACAGCTCATTGTCCTCGCGCGTTATGCGGCCGTAGCTGCGGAAGAAATCCAGTCGCTCCTGCAGGCTCGCGGGAACAGGCGCGTTGCGACAGTAGCGCCATAGTTCGCCGTCGTCGCGCTCGGTCTTGCTGTAGTGGAGAAACAGGAAGTCACGGATGCGTTCATATTCGAACGCGAAGGTCTTGTTGTAGCGATCGATATCCGGGGTGCGAAAATGTCGATCCGGGAACAGCGTCAACAGCATGGCGATGCTGCGCTGGATCAGGTGGATGCTGGTCGACTCCAGCGGCTCGAGGAACCCGGCCGATAGGCCGATGGCGACGCAATTTTTGTTCCAGAACAACTTACGCCGACCGGTGGTGAAGCGCAGTTGCAGCGGATTGGCGAGCGCTTTGCCCTCAAGCTTCGACAGCAGTGCATCCTGCGCCTGGGAGTCGCTGATGAAATCGCTGCAATAGACATAGCCGTTCCCGACCCGGTGCTGCAGTGGAATGCGCCACTGCCACCCTGCCTGCCTGGCAATCGTCAGCGTGTGTGATGACAACGGACCGCTGCGCTCGCACGGCACGGCAGCGGCACGGTTGCACGGCAGCCAGCGCGTCCAGTCCTCGTAGCCGGTCTTCATCGCCTCCTCGATCAACAAGCCGCGAAAGCCGGTGCAATCGATATAGAGATCCGCCTCGATGCGTTCACCGCTCTCCAGCGTCAGCGAGGCGATAAAGCCGTCTTCCGGCCGCAGCGAGACCTGCTGGAGCTTGCCTTCGGTGCGCACTACCCCGCGCGCCTCGGCGTAGCTGCGCAGGTAGGCTGCAAACAGTCCGGCATCCAGATGCAGCGCGTAGGTAATACCTTCAAACGGAGTCTTCGGTGCTTTGATCGGGCGCATGAACCTACCCATGCGCGCGGCCACAGCCTGCAGCGAATATTCCTCGAGCGGGCTGGCCTTGCCCTGCTGCCGCATCTTCAGCCAATAGGCCGAAAACGGCACGCCTTCCATGTCAAATCCGGTTTGGCCAAACGGATGAATATAGGAATGGCCGATACGCGTCCAATCCCTGAATTCTATTCCGAGCTTGAAGGTCGCCTTGGTCTTGCGGTTGAGGTCATTCTCATCGATCCCGAGCGCGCGGATGAATTCCACGATCGGCGGGATCGTGGCCTCCCCGACTCCGATGGTTCCGATCTGCTCCGACTCGATCAGCCTGATCTGGCAGTTCAGGTTCTTCAGAAACCGGGACAGGCTCGCAGCCGTCATCCAACCGGCGGTGCCGCCGCCCACAATGGCAATACTGCGGATGCGATGGTCGGTCACGTCGTTTTCCTCAATCGTTGCAGCCGATTCTGGCCTGGAGCTCAGGCGTGCTGTATGATAGCGCTACCAATCTTACCGGTTGGGGGGGTGTTTGCGCGGCTGTGCAGAATACACGCACGACAGCTGCCGCACAGCGAAACCGGCAGTTCATCAAGGCGTCACCATGCCAACCAGATCGATCGGCCTCGTATTGTTGATTGTGCTGTTCGCTCCGGCGGCGCGTGCACAGTCGGCTCCCCTGCTGTATCCGTTATTCCAGGATCACGCGGTGCTGCAGCGTGATCGGCCGATTTCCGTCTGGGGCCAGGCGGCCGCCGGGGAAGCCGTGAGCGTTTCTCTGGCCAGCTCGAGTGCTCGCGCCAGGACGGACGCTTCAGGACGCTGGAGCGCGCTGCTGCCGCCGATCAGCGCCGGTGGGCCGTTCGTGCTGACGGCGCAGGGCAGCTCCGGCGCCCATCAGTCGGTCCACGATGTCCTGATCGGCGACGTGTTTCTGTGTTCGGGCCAGTCGAATATGGAACTGGACGTGCTGCGCGCCGGCGATTCCCGTAACGAGATCAGCAATTCGGCCAACAACTCGATTCGTCTGCTCAACATCGAGCATGCCGTGGGCCCGCTGCCACTGCTGACTTTTCCGAACCCGGTTATCTGGCAGATCGCGGCGCCGGAAACGGTCCCCGAGTGGTCGGCCACGTGCTTTTTCTTCGCACGCGAGCTGCAAAAGACCATCCAGGTGCCGATCGGCCTGGTGCAATCAGCCTGGGGCGGAGCGAACATCCGTCCCTTCATCAGTGCCACCGGGTTGCATGAACTGGGAGGCTATGACTCTGGGCTTGGCATCCTGCGGCTGTATGCCAAGGACCAGTCCGCCGCGCAAGCCGCGTTCGCCGCGCAGTGGGAACAGTGGTGGCGCAGCAAAAGCGCAGACCGCGCGGGCGCCGAGCCCTGGAACACAGGCGAGGGCTGGCAGCGCGCACCGCTGCCGCTGACCGACTGGCGCTTCTGGGGTCTGCCCGAACTGCGGGATTTCAAGGGTTTGGTGTGGTATCGAACTACGATAACGCTGAGCGCCGCGCAGGCGAAGTCGGCCGCGACACTGATGTTGGGGCCGGTCAATCAGGTTGATGAAACCTGGATCAACGGCCGGGCCCTCGGCAACACCTTTGGCTATGGCACCGATCGCAGCTATGCCATCGCTCCGGGCGTGCTGCATGCGGGTGACAACGTTCTGGTGGTGAATGTGCTGAGTGACTACGGCGGTGGTGGACTGCTGGCGAGTGGAGCGAAGCGAGCGCTGCAGCTGGCCAGTGGTGATTCGATTCCGCTGGAGGGTCCCTGGCAATACCGTATCGCGCCGGCAGCGGTCGGCTACCCGCCGCGCGCGCCCTGGGAGCCGGTGGGAGGCCTGAGCACGCTCTATAACGCCATGATTGCGCCGCTCGGTTCGTACGGGCTGCGTGGCGTGCTTTGGTATCAGGGCGAATCCAACGCCAGCGAGCCGCAGAGCTATCAGGTCCTGCTCGCCGCTCTGATGGCCGATTGGCGCCGCCAGTTCGGCGCCGAACTGCCATTCCTCATCGTGCAGCTGCCCAATTACGGGCCGCAGACGTTTACACCGGTGGAATCCGGCTGGGCCGCGCTGCGCGAAGCGCAACGGCTGGCTGTCGACCGCGACCCGCACGCCGGGCTGGCGGTCACGATCGACATCGGCGAGTCGCGTAACCTGCATCCGACCAACAAGCAGGATGTGGGTCGCCGTCTGGCGCGAGCTGCGCGGCACGTGGTCTACGGCGAAGCGCTGGCACCGTCAGGGCCGGAGGCAGCCAGCGCCACCCCTACGCCTACGGCCGGCCAGATTACCGTGCGCTTCAGCGACGTCGAGGGCCGGCTGGTCGCCTACAGCCACGACAGCCCGATTGGATTTGAGCTGTGCGCGGAGGTGCAAGGCAGCTGTCGCTACGCCGATGCGCGTATCGATGGCAGCCGCGTCCTGCTTACGATCCCAGACGGTCTGTCACCGACCCGGGTTCGTTATTGCTGGGCCGACAGTCCGATCTGCAATCTGTTCGATCTTGCCGCGTTACCAGCGGGGCCATTCGAACTGCAGATTGCTCACTGAGTCACGCGACCTCACCCCTGATCATACGGTCCTGAGCAGTCGAGCTTTATCGGGCGGTTTAGTTAGGCTAACATCAGGTGCGAAGTTGGGAGCGCTACCATGAACGTCGCGAGAGCCGGGGGGATGACTGCTATCGCGGCATTGGCAGTCACGCGTGTGCTGGCGCAGTCGGAGCCGGTGCCGGTGCCGGTGCCGCAACAGGATTCGGCATGGTTCGATCCCGATGGTACGGCGCATATCACGCGCGTGGTCCCAATGCCGCGGACCATCAGTCCCGAGGCACAACAATGGATTGCCTCGCTCGCAAGCAATCAGCCCGGACACGAAACCCTGGAGGAGCGGCGTGCCAGAACCGACGCCTGGCGCGCGCGCGATTCGGCCGAGGCCTTGAAGCATTATCCGGTGGCAATTACCGAGACCGAAATCGCGGGGGTCAAAACCGATCTGATCTCGCCACTGCAGATGCCGGCGGCAAACCGCCATCGCGTGTTCATCAATCTGCACGGTGGTGGATTCAACTCCGATTCGGGTTCGCGCATCGAAGCCGACCCGATCGCCAATCTGGCCAAAACCCAGGTAGTCTCGATCTACTACCGCCTCGCTCCTGAGCACCCCTTCCCCGCTGCGGTCGACGACGTTGTGGCGGTGTACACGAAGCTGCTCAAGCGCTACAAGCCGAGAAGCATCGGGATGTACGGCACTTCCGCGGGCGCCGTTCTGACCTGCGAGGTGGTAGTCAAGCTCAAGCAGATCGGACTGCCACTGCCGGGCGCGCTGGGCATCTTTTCCGGCGGCGGCGACTTCAGTCGCGTCAGCGATTCGCGCCAATTGTTCGCCAACGATGGTTTCCCCGGGAATTTGAAGCCCACGGACGTGAATCATCTTCCGGAGGATGCATACGTTGGCGGCACGGACCGTCGCAACCCATTGCTGTCGCCGCTGTACGCGGACCTCCGCGGCCTGCCGCCCACGCTGCTCGTGTCCGCCACGCGCGATGCGTCGCTCGGCGACACCGCAACCCTGCAGCGCGCACTGATGCACGCCGGTGTCGACGCGCGCCTGGTGGTGTTCGAGGCTCTGCCGCACGCGTTCTGGTATCACTTTGAATTTCCTGAAACCCACGAGGCGCTGGCGCTGATGGCGCAATTTCTCGACCAGAAGGTTGCACACTAGATGTCGACCACGCGCCGGCTACCCGGGTCGCTGCTGCCGGCGGCAGCGCTGGCGATGACGGCGATGATGGCGCTGGTGACCGGCAGCGCCGGCGCAACGGGCCTTTCGCCCCGCGTGACATTGACCAGCGAGCAGGATCACGAGCGCACCATGCAGCTGCTGCACATCACCGAGTTGCGTCGCGGCCCCGACGGCGATCCGACGTCCCCTCGTGCGGCGAACTTCGACGAGTCGAAAGTGGCGCCCTATTCCCTGCCCGATCCGCTGTTGATGAAAAACGGCCAGCGAGTCACCACCAGCGCCCAGTGGTGGAAACAAAGGCGTCCGGAAATAATCGAGGACTTCGACCGCGAGATCTATGGCCGCGTGCCACACAACCTGCCCAAAGTCACCTGGCGGGGAACGCGGGTCACGCGGGAGACCGATGGCGCCGTGCCGGTGCTCATCAAGGAGCTTATCGGCCATGTCGACAATGCCTCGTATCCGTTCATCGAGGTCAATATTCAACTGACGCTGACCGTTCCCGCCAATGCGACCGGCCCGGTGCCGGTGATCATGGAATTGGGATTGAGCCCCGAAACGCTGGCGACGCTCAGAAAGCGCTTCAGCGACGAGCAATGGGCCACGTTCGTCGGCACCGGCCCAAGCTGGCAGAGCCAGGTACTGGCCAAGGGCTGGGGCTACGCCGTGCTCATCCCGGCCAGTATCCAGGCCGACAGCGGCGACGGGTTGACTTCCGGGATCATCGGACTGGCCAACAAAGGTCAGCCGCGCAAACTCGATGACTGGGGCGCGCTGCGCGCGTGGGCCTGGGGCGCCAGCCGCGCGCTGGATTATTTCGAGACCGATAAATCGGTAGACGCGCGCCAGGTCGGCATCGAAGGTTTGTCGCGCTACGGCAAGGCGACCCTGGTGGCGATGGCGTATGAGCCGCGCCTGACGATCGCCTTCGTCGGCTCATCCGGCGAAGGTGGCGCCAAGCTGTCGCGTCGCACTTTCGGCGAGCAAGTGGAAAACGTGGCCTCGAGCGCCGAGTATCACTGGATGGCGGGTAATTTCCTCAAGTACGCCGGTCCCCTGACGCCAAATGATCTGCCGGTCGACTCGCACGAGCTGATTGCGTTGTGTGCGCCGCGCCCGGTGTTCATCAGCAGCGGCTCGCAGCAGGTGGAGGGTGGTTGGGTGGATCAACGAGGGATGTTTTTGGGGGCAGTCGGCGCCGCTCCGGTGTACCGGCTGCTGGGAAAGAAGGATCTGGGTACCGATCAGTTTCCACCGATGGAAACCGCACTGATCGATGGCGATATCGCATTCCGCCAGCACAGCGGCGGTCATACCACGGGGCCGAACTGGCCTACCTTCCTGACATTTGCCGCGCGCTACATGCAGGGCCCGACCTAGGCGCGATCGTGCAGTCAACCGCGGGACAGCCTCAGCGAATGGATACAGCAGCACGGATTCTCACCGCCGCACTGCTCCTGTGCGGCGGCATCGGGCCGCTGGCGGCGGCCGATCGGCCAGGCACACTCGGTATGTTCGAAGGCCAGTCCGACGTCGGCAGCGTCGTGCCAGCCGGCACCGCCAGCTACGATCCAACCACTGCCAGCTACACCATCAACTCGGCCGGAGCCAATACCTGGTACCACGTCGACGACTTCCACTTCCTGTGGAAAAAGGCCTCGGGCGACTGGGCGCTCAGCGCCGACGTCAGCTTTCCGCCGCACAGTTACGATCACGAACCGAACCCGCACCGCAAGGGACTGCTGATGTTTCGCCAGACGCTCGACGCCGGCGGCATCTACGTCGACGCCGCACCACACGGCTCGGGACTTACGGCACTGCAGTACCGCCGCGAGCGCGGCGCAAACTCGCAGGACATCGAACTCAACATTGACGCGCCCAGGACGGTACGTCTGGAAAAACGCGGCGACAGTTTTACGCTGCTGCTGTCGATGAAGGGCGAGCCGCTGCACCAGGTGGGCGCTGCCATCAGCTTGCATCTCAAGGAGCCGTTCTACGTCGGCCTCGGCGCCGTCTCGCACGACGTGAACGCGACTGACAAGGTGGTATTTTCACACGTGACGCTGCAGCGATTGGCGCCCATTCCAGCGTCAACGAAAATGGCGCTGTACAGCACGCTGCAGACCATCCAGACCGAGGATCAGTTCCGCCGCTCGATGATGATCCGCACGGTCGCCGGCTACATGCAATCGGCTAACTGGGCGCCGGACGGCAAGAGCATTTACGCCTACGAGAATGGCCGAATCGAGAGCATCCCCTACCTGACACCGGAAGCCGGAGGCACCCCGCTAACGATCGACACCGGCCGGCTCATCGGCTGCAGCGGAAATTTCGGCCTGTCGCCGGACGGCCGTTCGCTGGCGGTGAGCTGCTCCGAGACTAAGGATGGCCCGCATCAGCTCTACGTGCTTCCGGCCGGCGGCGGAGCCACGGCGCGCAAAGTGACGCAGGGCGCGATAGCCAGCTATTTCCATGCCTGGTCGCCCGACAGCAGGATCATTGCCTTTACGCGCGGCAGCGCCGGCAAGGCCGATCTGTTCACGGTGCCAGCCGGCGGCGGTGCCGAGACCCGGCTCACCAGCGACACCGTCAACGATGGACCGGATTACTCCCCGGACGGCAAGTACATTTATTTCGATTCCTCGCGCTCGGGCAGCAGCCAGATCTGGCGCATGCAGCCGGACGGATCGGGAGCGGAACAGATCACCGACGACGACAACGTGAATTCATCGCCGCACGTATCGCGCGATGGCAAGAATATCGCGTTTCTCAGCCAGCCCGCTGGCAGCGGCCCGGGGGTGGGTCCGGCGGCTATCAGGATCATGGCCAGCGGCGACGGACTGATCCGCACGCTGGTCAATTTCCAGGGCGATCGCGGCAGTTTTTCCATGTACGGCTGGGGCGACACCAATCATCTGGCATTCGTCAGCTATCAGAAGTTGCCGGCCGGCAACAATGTCACCAAACAGTAGGAGAACGATGCAGATGAACGCCGTCGTCCGATTCATCGCTGTGCTGGGTATCGGCGGCGGCGTCGCACTCGCTGCCACGCCCGCGCGCCCGCCGATTACCGGCGTCTCGCACATCGCCGTCTACGCGTCCGACCCGGTGAAGGCCGAGCGCTTCTACGTTCACGACCTGGGCGGCGTCAAGGGCGATGATCCGGAAAACCCGCGGGGCGTGCGCTACTACTTCGCATCCACCCAGTTCATCGAGGTACTGCCACTGCCGCCGGGCCCGGCGTCAATCAATCGGCTGGATCACGTTGCGTTCGTTACCGCGGATGCGCCGGGCCTGCTCGAATATCTGCGGTCCAGGCACATCGCCGTGCCTGGCGGCGTGCAACAGGGCCGCGATGGCAGTCGCTGGTTCGATGTGATCGACCCCGAAGGCAACAAGATCGAGTTCGTGCAGTCCGCTGCCAACGTACCGCACGTGCCGGTCAATGCGTTCTCGAACCACATCATCCACGTCGGTTACATCATCCATAACCGCGTGCTGGAGGATACGTTTTATCGCACGGTGCTGGGCTTCAAGCCGTACTGGTTCGGCGGCATGAAGGACGACACGCCGACCTGGATCTCGCAGCAGGTACCTGACGGCACCGATTGGTTGGAATACATGGTGGTGGGCCCACCGGATGGGCGCGGCATTCCCGCCACGATGAGCGCTGCCGACGCCGGCGTGCTGGATCATTTTTCGCTCGGGGTGGCGAACGTGGAGGCAGCCTACACGCTGCTGTGGAACGGCGATCGGCTCGATGGCCAGTCGAACGTGCCCAAGATCGGACGTGACGCCAAGTGGCAGCTCAACCTGCTCGATCCGGACGGCACGCGGGCCGAGGTGATGGAATTTCACGCCATCGGCAGACCATGCTGTTCGCCCTTCACCGCATCCGACCCCAAGCACTAGCGATCAGGCGCGGCGGGCGACCGATATGCAACATCCACCGATGACGCGGCCGTGCGCGCGCGGCAGGATTTACCTTGCCGCGGCGGCGATGTTCTGCTGTCCCGCTTGGGGCGCCGATCTGCATTTGAACGAGCTCGACTACTTCGAGACGCAGGGGTTGAGCGTACTGGCCTACCAGAACACCTTTCACCAGGTGTTCCGTGACCAGAAGCTGGGCGGTATCGAGATCATCCTGCACAGCGAGCGCATCGCCACCGACGGCGAGGTGCGCCTGCAGCCCACGCCGGAGCAATGGGATCCGGTGCCGAGGTTCGCCGGGCGCAAGCACGGCAACCTGCCCGACCAGTTGATCGCCTATTCCGGATATCCCGATCTGTCGTTCAGCTACCGCATCGAGGTCACCGCCGAAGGCCAGGGTTTCCGCGTCGCCGTGCATCTTGATCAGCCGCTGCCGCAAGCCCTGGCTGGCAAGGCCGGCTTCAATCTGGATTTCCTGCCGACCGCCTATTTCGGCAAGAGTTACATGTTTGACGACGCCTTCGGGATCTTCCCGCGTCACGAAAACGGCCCCATGCAACGCGATGCCGCCGGCGTCGCTGAGCCGCTGCCGCTTGCCAGCGGACACCAGATCGTCCTGTCGCCGGAAGACCCCTCGACCCGGGTGACCATTACTTCCGACAGTGGAAACCTGATGCTGTTCGACGCCCGTAACCGGGCGCAGAACGGCTGGTTCGTGTTGCGCGGCCTGATCGCGTCAAATCGTACCGAGAATGCGCTGGTGTGGCACATCCGTCCCAATGTCATTGCGGGTTGGATCCGGGCGCCGGTGGTGTCGTACAACCAGGTCGGCTACACGCCGCAGCGCTCGAAGATTGCGATGCTGGAACTCGACCCGCTGTACGATGCGCCCAAGACGGCCCGGCTGCTGCGCCTGACTGCCGCCGGCAACTATGAACAGGCCTTTGAAAGCGACATCAAGCCGTGGGGGAAATGGCTGCGCTACAACTACGCTAGCTTCGACTTCTCCCCGGTCCACGATCCGGGCGTGTACGCGATCGAATACGCCGGTCATGTGTCGGGGCCGTTCCGGATTGCCGCGGACCTGTACGCCAACGGCGTATGGCAACCCAGCCTGGACACCTACCTTGCGGTACAGATGGATCACATCAAGGTGCGCGAGAACTATCGCGTCTGGCACGGCGTATCGCATATGGACGATGCCCGCCAGGCGCCGGTCAACCACACCCACTTCGACGGCTATTCGATGGGAGCAAGCTCCGACTCGCCGTTCGCTGCAGGAGAGCATATCCCGGGGCTGAACATTGGCGGCTGGTACGACGCCGGGGACTACGACATTCGCACCCAGACTCAGGCTGAGGTGATTACCGATCTGGTCATTGCGCGGGAGGTGTTCCACAACGACTGGGACCAGACCACCGTTGACGAGGACGCCCGCCTGGTGCAGATCCGCCGGCCCGACGGCGTGCCGGACGTCCTGCAGCAGGTCAAACACGGTGTGCTGGCGTTGCTCGGCCAATATGCCGCCTTCGGCCACGCCATTCCCGGCATCATCGAACCGACGCTCGAGGAATACACTCATCTCGGGGACGCGGCCTCGAAGACCGACGGCAAGATCTATTCCCCGAAGCTTGGAGCGCTGGAAAGCGACGGCGTGTACTCCGGCGTACCGGATGACCGCTGGGCGTTTACTTCGTATTCTACGGCGCTGAACTACGAGGCCGCGGCAGCGCTGGCAGCCGCCAGCCGCGTGCTGCGTGGATATGACGACGCGCTGGCGACGCGCTGCCTGGACACCGCGCTGCAGGCGTGGAACGAGGAGCACGGCCACGCGCCGAAGATATTCCACTCGTTCAACACCACCGGCGGCGATCTCGGAGACCCTGAGGTCAAGGCAGCCGTAGAGCTGCTGATCGCCACCAGGGGAGCGGCGATCTATCGGGCGCGGCTGCAGTCCCTGCTGCCGGTGATCCAGAGCAATTTCGCCAAGCTGGGCTGGGTGGCCGCACGCGCGCTGCCCTTCATGGATAGTGCATTCAGGAATTCGCTCGCGACAGCGCTATCCAGTTTCAAGGCGACGCAGGACGCGCAGTTGTCGAAGAATCCGTTCGGGGTTCCCATCGACACCGGCACCTGGGGGGGCTCACGCAACGTCGCCGCGTTTGCCGTGCACATGTATTTCCTCCACCAGGCGTTCCCCGGCATCGTCGGTGTCGACGACACTCTGCGCGGCTTCGATTACGTTCTGGGTCGCCACCCGGCCTCCAATGTGTCCTACGTCTCCACCGTGGGCACCTCCTCCAAACTGATCGCGTACGGCAACAATCGCGCCGACTACAGCTTCATCCCCGGCGGCATGATCCCCGGTGTGGTCATCATCCAGCCGGACTTTCCGGAGCTCAAGGATGCGTGGCCGTTTCTGTGGTACGAAAACGAATACGTGGTCGACGCCGCCACCACGTTCATCCTGGCCGCCAGTGCCGCCCAGGCACTGGCGCACTGAACCCAAACACACACCCAAGGGCCCACAACCATGACCAAGCGGAATACGAGCACGCGCAACATGAGCACGCGCCGCAGATTTGTTGCGCAGGCTGGCGCGCTGGTGGCCGCGACGTTCATCAGCACCAGCAGCACGCGTGCGCTGGCGGCCGCCGCGAAGAAAAAACTCGGATTTGCGCTCTGCGGGCTCGGCGGCCTCGCCACTGGCCAGATCGCGCCGGCGCTGCAGAAAACACAGAACTGCCGCCTGGCAGGCGTCATTAGCGGCAACCCGGCGGAGGCCGCCAGCTGGAAGACGCAATACGGCATCGCGGACAAGAGCATCTATAGCTACGACACCATGCACCGCATGGCCGACAATGGCGATATCGACGTGGTGTACGTATTGACGCCAAATGCGCTGCATCTGGATAACGCGCTGATTGCGGCCAAGGCCGGCAAGCATGTGTTCTGCGAGAAGCCGATGGAGATCTCGGTCGAACGCTGCCAGCAGATGATCGATGCCGTGAAAGCCGCCGGACGAATGCTCGGCGTGGGCTACCGCTGCCAGTACGAGCCGAACCACTTGGAATGCGTGCGCATCGCACGCGAACAGGACTTCGGCGCGCTAACAATCATCGATGCGCATTTCAGCAATCAGACCGAGCCTCCGGGCTGGCGCCTGAAACGCGCGCTGGCGGGCGGCGGCCCGTTGATGGACCTCGGTATCTATGCGCTGCAGGTCACGCGCTATCTGACCGGCGAGGAGCCGGTATGGATTTCTGCGACGACCACCCAGGGCGATCCGGTGCGCTTCTCGGAGGTCGAAGAGTCGGTCCTCTGGCAGGCCAAGTTTCCCGGTGGCGCGATCAGCAATTGCAGCAGCAGCTACAACGCCGCACCGGTCGGCTATTTCCGTGCCGTCGCCGAGCGCGGCTGGTTCAGCCTCGACCCGGCCTTCAACTATGGCGGCATCCACGGTATGCGCAGCGACGGCAAGCCGATCGAGCTGCCGCCGATCGATCAGTTCGCAGCCGAGATGGACGACTTCGCCCAATGCATCGTGGAGAAAAAACGCAGCAAGGTCGCAGGCGAAGAGGGTCTGCGCGACGTCACCATCATGATGGCCATCTACGAGTCGGCGCGTACGGGCAGGCCGGTCGAGCTGCGCCTCAGCTGATTCATCCTCCGCGCAGCAGGTGCATCACGCGCGCCCGGATCTTGCCGTAGTTGTCCGGCTTCAGGGGCCCGAGCAGGCCATGGCGCTCCGGCGGCAGGTGCGCCAGCGGATGGCCGCGATCCCGGAATACGTAATGGTCGAAGAATGCGCGCCACGCCCGGCGCTCAGGCAAAGGACGCTCGGAGATCGTGATCATGCTCAACAGCAGACTGGTCTGCGGCGAGTCCGGTCCGGCACTGAACGCGTCCCACCAGTAATTCACCAACCCATTGAACGGCGCCGTTGCCTCGATCTGATGCCACCAGAGCTTGGGCAGATACAGCGCATCGCCCGGCTGCAGCTCGGCGTTGAGCGCCCGATCGCGAACCTGCTCGAACAGCGGGAATCGCTGCGCGTCCGGCGCGGATGATGCCGCAAGGCTCACCGGCTGGCCGGCCATCGTATGGTCGATCGGCCCGACGTACAGCCGGTCGATCAGCTCCGGCGCATAGAGCGTGAAGCGACGCCTGCCGGCGACGACGCACGCCAGGTTGTCGAGCGCATCATAGTGCGCGGAAACGTTCGACGCGTGCCCGAGCCATAGCCGTGGACCGATGGTTGCCGCCAGCAGCGGCATCGGGTTCTGCGCCGCATAGCCGGGCAGAAACTCATTCGCCGGCACTGAACCGACATACACCGATTCGGATCCGGGCCGTTGCAGCCCGTCGACGATGGCGTCCAGCGCCTCGACGAAGCGCATGCGCCGGCGCTCGAAATTGAAACCGGTCAAGTCCTCGGCGTAATAATATTTTCCCGCGATCGCCGGTTGACCGTAGAAAACCGCGACCCCGCCGCCGATGTCGAACGGCGCCAGCAGATCGCGCAGCGCCTGGGGCGAGCACTGCGCCGCCCGAACGATGGGCCAATCGCTCACCAGCCCGCGCAGCACCACCGGCCGGCACGGCTCGACGATCTCACGCACGAACTGCTCGGGCGTGGCAATGTGCGAACCGGGGATCTCTCTCAAGCTATCGGCCATCACGCGGGGCTCGTGCAGCAGCCCTTCGATCAGCCCATCCGCGCCGACAGGGTCTCGCCGCCGCGCGCCAGCGCGTTTTTCTTCGTCGCCAGTTCTCCGATCTGCTTCAACGACGCGATCATCAGGTAGATCAGCCGCAGGTAGCCGCGGCGAAACAGATCCAGCACCACCGGATCTGGCAGATCCCGCAGTACATCCTGGTTGATGGTGTAAAGATCCGCCAGATTGCGCTTGGTGCCGTCGTCGAACGAGGCGCTGATGTCGATCGGCTCGATGAGCTTGTGCTGCAGCAGCGTCGCGATGAACAGCTTGGTCATCTCCATGCCGGGCTTGAGATCGCGAAATGCCTGCATGATGCTCTCAAGATACATGGTCGGCTGACCGCTCGCGGTAAACAACGCCTGGCCTGATTCCGCCCCGACACGCGGATGGTCCAGGTCGATCGCCAGGTCGGCGCCGGCGGCATAGAATGGCATGCGCTGCAGGTTCAGCGGTCGATAGCCTTCGTGCCCCTTGCCTTCCGTCAGGAACAGGTTTTCGTTGCGGTCAAAGCCGAGCATCGCGCCGCAGAAGAATGCGCCGGTGTCGGCGTCCTTCGACAGCAGGATCGGGTAGTGCACCACCAACTGGGGAAACTCGCCGACGACGACCTGCGCGAAGCGCTGATTGTCGCCGTAGCGCGCCGAGGCGCCGGCATAGACGCGCAGTGAGCGGTGCGTCTCGCTGTTGAGCGGTACGATGTTGGTCATGTCAGATCGGCTGCATCCCGTAGTCGTGGATCTTGCGTATCAGGTCGCGGTTCTTCGGTAGCTGCGCGCACATCTGCCGTGTCATCGTGACGTTCTCCTGCATCAGCCGGTAAGCCATCGGCTCACTGTCCGCATTGTCCATCGGACCCACTTCGGTGCGAAACCCCATGCCGTACAGCACATATTGGTAGCTTGCGGCCGGAAACACCTCTTCCAGGCGGTCGAACTCATCGAAGAACCACGGCGACTGGTATTTCCACAGGTGCAGCAGGTGCTTCAACCGCTCGGGGATCGACTGCGGGTCGAGATTGTCACGCCAGAACGCTGTGTCGGTGCGCTGCGTGAGTACGTAGTGCAGCTTCAGGAAGTCGATGATGCGGCCCCAGCGATAATGCGTCACGTCGTTGAAGCGTGCCGCGACGATGTCCATGACCTCGCGGTTGGCGGGCATCTGCTCGCTGATCAGCTTGGCCGACAGTTCCACCAGCACAATGGCGGAAGATTCCAGCGGCTCGAGGAACCCGGCCGCCAATCCCACTGCCACGCAGTTGTTCTTCCAGAAGGTCTCCCGATACCCGGGCCGGATCGGTATCTTGCGCACGCGCAATTCCTGGGACGTGGGACCGATGTACTGCATCAGTGTCTGGTGCGCGGCCTCCTCGCTGGTGTGCCGGCTGGAGTACACGTAGCCGATGCCGCGCCGCGTCGGCAACCCGATGTCCCAGATCCAGCCGGCCGACTGCGCGGTCGACAGTGTCTGCGAGGCCATCGGAGCATCCGGCGTCTCATACGGCAGCTGGACCGCCAGGGCCGTGTCGCAGAACAACACGTCGCTGCAATCCTTGAAGCCGACACCGAGGGTCTTGCCGAGTAGCAGCGCGCCAAAGCCGCTGCAGTCGATGAACAGGTCGCCCGCTATCTCACCGGCCTGCCGCGTGGTGAGACTCACGATGTCTCCCGACTCGTGCTGGTTCACCGTCAGCACGTCGGCCAGCACGTGCCGCACCCCGAGCATGGTGGTGCAATGCTTCTGCAGGAACGGCGCGAATTTCCCGGCATCCAGATGATAGGCGTAATTGGCGACCGCCTTGTATTCGGGGGTAGTGATGGTTTTGGGTGCCAGCCCGTCGTCGCACAGCCGGCCTTGCGGGCAAACCGAATCGCAGAAGCTGCGGCCATGCCCGTCCTGCAGCCAGTGCGGTACCAGGTTGATCTGCGTGAAGCCCTGCGGGAGCATCAGCGGATGGTAGTAGGCGTCGTCGTCGGCGCCAGTGGTCCAGCGCGCAAATTTCGCGCCCTGCTTGAATGCAGCATCGCTTTGTCGGAACAGCTCGGTCTCGGACACACCGATTTTTTCCAGAGATGAGCGCAGAGTCGGCCAGGTACCCTCCCCCACGCCAATGATCTTGATGTCCGGCGACTCGATCAGGGTGACGGAGAACCCGGCCTTCATGCGCGAGTGATGCCGCGCAGCAATTATCCCCGCAGTCAGCCAGCCGGCGGTTCCACCTCCGACGATGACGACCGACTGTACCGATTGAACCATGATAGATGCTTCTGGGGAGATGCCGCGGCTGATGTCCTGCCTACACTATCGCAGAAAAAAAAAGGGGCCGCCAAGTCCTGCCGGCGGCCCCGATTTTCGGTCAAATACCGCGATTACATTCTGAAGTGGAATCCCAAAGTGTATCGGGCACCGTAGTCGATCACGTCCAGGACCTGTTCGGGGAAGCGGCCATGCGTTTCGTAGATGGAATTGTTGATGTTCTGCCCCTCGAAGAAGACATCGAAGTTCTTGCGGATGTCGTAGCTGGTGCTGAAGTCAACCTCGGTGTTGGAATTGACGAACGTGGGCTCATCGCCAAACGAGCCGGTGTTCTGCGTTTGGCCGAAGTGATCCAGGTATGTGCCGCGCCAGGTGACGGCAACGCGCGCATGGAAACCCCACTTCTCGAAGAACCCGACGAAATTGGCCGAGTTCGCAAGACCGGTGACGGCGAACCCGCTTTGCGTAATGTTGTACGGATCGTAGGGGTGGTTGGTGCTGACGAATGTCGCGTTCGCCTGCACGCCGAAGCCGGTATCCCACAGCATGTGCTGCGCCCCGATCTCCACACCGCGCACCTCGGCCGCAGGCCCGTTGACATTGGTCGTAACGCTGAACACCGCCAGCGCGCCCGTGGTCGGGTCGACGACGCCGTTGATGTTCTGGGTCGTGGTGCCGCCGACGATGAAGTTGGTCAGCTCCTTCACGAACGCATCCACGGACAGGTAGGAGTTTCTGGCGTAGTACCACTCGGCGCCGATATCCACGTTATCCGACAGATAGGGCAACAGTCCCGGATTGCCGCCGCTAGCGGTCAGCGAATTGGTGCGCTGTCCCTGCGGCACGGTCGTCACCGGCGTGATGTCGCTCAGCGGTGGCCGCGTCAAGGTACGCGATGCGTCGAAGCGCAGCTTGAAATCAGGCGTAATCTGCAGATTCGCGTCCAGCGACGGCAGCAGATATGAGTAGTGATCGCGGTTGATCACCGGCGCAATCGGCCCGTAGCCCACCAGGAAGGCCGTATGGTCCGACGCCTGCACGGTCAGCGATGTGGGCTCCTGTCCCAGACCGTACGACGTCACATCGGTACGCTCATAGCGGGCCCCGAAGGCCGTCGTGAGCTTCATGCCCCCGATCAGAACGTCCTCGGTGAGATTCAGGAACGGCGCCATGGTCTTTTCCTGGATCCTCTGCGCGGACCCGGGAGAGAAGGCCGTCGTGTACTGGCCGGCGTAGCCGCAACCGCAGGCATAGTTGAAGCCCGGGATGTTCATCGTCTGCGGATTACCCAGACCCTCCAGGTAGTGCAGGATGGTGTACGGGTTGTACGCGATGATCGCCGGCGGCAGCAGATTGTTGTTGCTCTGCCCGGGGATGAAGTTCGCCGTGCTGAAGCTGTTGGTGAAGAACGACTGCGGCAGCGCGACGCCACCGGTATTACCCGACGCCGGGCCATAGCCCGAATACGCCTGCCACTGGTTGTTCTGGAAGTCGCTGTAGTTCGTCTCGTTCTTGTCGTCATAGACGTACTGGAATCCGATCTTGGCGGTGACGTGGTCATCCTTCCACTCGCCCATCACCTTGAACTGATTGATCGTGTCCTCGTTCTGCTGCGAGGAGATCGGTAGCACGTGCGAGCCGATGAGGCCGTTGTTGATGAACGCCGCCTCATTGCCATTGGGACCGAAGCCGGTCGGATACGGGATCTGGCCGACGCCAATGCCGGCGATACCGATACTGTTGCCGTTGACGGTGTTGCCAGGTGTGGACGGGCCGTAGCCGACGTCCGCATCGATGGAGCTCAACTGGCCGTTGGGGTTCAGCTTCGAGCTCGACTGATCGGCATCCAGAATCGCCCGGAACTTGTCGGTGACATCCCAGGCGACGTTCGCGCCGACCAGGTTGTTCTGAATCACCTGAGAGTCGATCTGACCCTGAAAGTCAGTGGGGGTATTGGGTTGTACGTAGCTGAGCAGCGTGCCGTCCGGAGCGCGCACGACGTCCGTCAGTGCGCCGGTGTTGAACCACACGCTGTAGCCATACATCGTGTCGGTGACCTGATCACGCGAGTAGTCGTCGTTCAGGGTCACCAGCAGCGAATCCACCGGCCGCCACTGCAGCGCCAGGCGCCCCTGGACGCGCTGGTCTTCGGTGTGCTCCTGGTAGAGGCCGTAGTCCTGGATTTCCCACGACGGCACGGTGCCGGTGGCGCCCGGCGCGGCGCCGGCGAGCTGGGAATTGTTCAGGTTGAAGCCGGGCCAGCCCTGAATGTTGACGTGATTGTCCTCGGTCTTGTGGTCGATGTAGGCCGCATCGACCAGCACGCCGAAGGTGTGATCGAAGAAGGTATCGCTGAGCAGGAGACCGCCTTGCGGGGTCACCTTGTCGGCCTTGCTGTTATCGGCCGCCGCGCCCGACAGGGCAACCTTCTCCCCATCGTAGTCGAACGGCTTGGGAAACTTGACATTGACGGTGGCGCCAATCGCACCGCTCGACAGCGACGAGTCCGGCGTCTTGAGCACATCCACCTCGCCGACGAAATCGGCGCCGATGGTGCTGAAGTCGAAACCGCGGTCGCTGGTAGCCGTAGCAGCCGGGCGGCCGTCGAACAACGTCTCGTTGAAGGTCGGGCCGAAGCCGCGTACGGTGATTTCGGTACCGTCACCGGTGGATCCGGGAATACCACCCATGCTCGACGTGGCGCGGCTGACGGTGACGCCAGGAATTCTCTGCATCGCCTCGGCGAGGTTCGAGTCGGGGAACTCGCCAATGTCCTCGGCGGAGATCGCATCCACGACGCCGGTGCTGTTCTCCTTGATGTCCAGGGCGCGCTGCAACGATGCACGGATACCGGTGACGGTGATTTCCGTCAGCTGGTCTGGTTCGGTGCTCACGTTGGCCGTCGCAGCTTCATCCGCAAATACCGAGCCGCCAAAGGCCACGGATCCCAGGGCCAGGCTCTGGACGCCGAGCCGCGTATAGGACAGCCGCTCAGCAGCCGCCTTGATGCCCTTGGCCGCATTCTTGGAAGCGTTCCGCCGTGTCTTTCGGCTCATTAGAGATCCCCCCGATGAACAAAGTTATTAGGAAACAACAGGCTGCTCAGCCCTGCAACGGGCTGGAACGCCTGAGAAAACAAGACATTAGTGACCCCACAACATCCTATTCAGTGTCGCTGACCAACATCCCGTTGGTAGCGCTATCTTCGTTGCACCGAGTATATGCCCAGTCGCAAATCCAAATCAACAACAATCCAGTTCCGCGTCAGAGTTGCGAGCACGAGCTCGATTTGCCCATCGTTCAGTTCGGCCAGCAACGCCAGCGCGCCGGCATTTTTTTCATAACGCTGTGCAACGCGGCCGCCGTCAATTCGAGCGGGCGAAGATTTAACTCTACGTGCTGCTTGCTGAAGAAATGCATCTGGCGCACGCAGCGCCCGCTACCCTCGCGCGGCGGCGGCGTTTTCCCGGAAGATAATTCCTCTGTAGAAGAATGCGCGCCGCAGCGGTCCTTCGAATCAGGCGTCGCAGCAATTCGGTAGCGCTATCATCGTACCTTGCAATTGATCGTACCTTGCAATTGCCGGTTAGCATCACAGCAGCAAACAAGCAGCATGCGCACACATTCGAAACAACGATTGTTCGTCTACTGGCTCATCGTCCTGGCGTTGCTCTCGAGCCAGGCAATCGCGCGCAGCGCGCAGGCGGAAGACGGTTACGACCTGTGGCTGCGCTACCGGCCGGTCGAGGCCGCATGGCTGCACCGCTACCAAAACGTTGCTAGCGAACTGGTGGGCGGCGCTGACGGCAGCACGCTGCTGGCAGCGCGCTCGGAACTCGCGCGCGCGCTCAGCGGCCTGCTTGGCGCGGCGCCTCGCAGCGGGCCGCGTCCGACACGCGACGGCGCCATTGTTTTTGGAACGCCCACCTCATCGACTGTTATTGCAGCGCTGCATCTGGACCTGCATGCCGCCGGTCGTGAAGGCTATCTGGTCCGCAGTGTGACCATCGATCGGCATCGCGCCACCGTCATAGCAGCCAATGAAGACATCGGGGTGCTGTACGGCGTGTACCGTTTTCTGCGGCTGCTGCAGACCCGAGAGCCGGTCGAGCACCTCGATGTGATGTCCGCGCCGCAGCTGCAATATCGCGTGCTGGACCACTGGGACAACCTCGACGGCACGGTCGAACGCGGTTACGCCGGAGCTTCGATCTGGGACTGGCAAACGCTGCCCGATTATCTTGCCCCGCGCTATACCGACTACGCCCGCGCCTGCGCTTCGCTGGGAATCAACGGCGCGGTACTCACCAACGTCAACGCGAGCGCGCTGAGCCTGACGCCGCGGTACCTGAATAAAGCCGCGGCGCTCGCCAACGTGTTCCGGGCCTACGGTCTGCACATCTATCTGAGCGCACGTTTCAGTGCACCGATAGAAATCGGCGGACTCAAGACCGCCGATCCGCTCGACCCGGCAGTGCGGGCCTGGTGGCGCGCCAAGGCCGACGAGATCTATCACATCATCCCCGATTTCGGCGGCTTTCTCGTCAAAGCCAATTCGGAAGGCCAGCCGGGACCGCAGGACTACGGCCGTTCGCATGCCGATGGTGCCAACATGCTGGCCGAAGCACTCGCGCCGCACGGCGGCATCGTCATGTGGCGCGCGTTCGTGTATTCGCAGGAGCAACCGGCCGACCGGGCCACCCAGGCCTACACCGAGTTCGCGCCGCTGGACGGCAAGTTTCACGACCACGTATTCATCCAGCTGAAGAACGGGCCGATCGACTTCCAGCCGCGTGAACCGTTTCACCCGCTGTTTGGCGCCATGCCGCACACGCCGCTGATTCTGGAAGTTCAGATCACGAAGGAATACCTCGGATTCGCCACGCATCTGGCATATCTGGGGCCGATGTGGGAGGAGACGCTCGACGCGGACACCTATACGCGCGGCCCGGGCACCACGGTGCGCAAGATCATTTCCGGTATGGCCGGCGTCGCCAATATCGGTGCCGATCGCAACTGGTGCGGATCAGTGTTCGATCAGGCCAACTGGTACGCGTTTGGCCGCCTGGCCTGGGACCCGGATCTCAAATCCGACGCCATCGCGGAACAGTGGGTGCGCATGACGTTCTCCAACGATCCGGCCTTCGTGCATCCGGTGGTCGCGATGATGATGGGGTCGCGCGAAGCAGTGGTGGATTACATGACGCCACTGGGGCTGCACCATCAGATGGCGCGAGACAGTCACTACGGGCCCGGTCCGTGGGTCAGCGGCGGCCCGCGTGCCGATTGGACCTCGGTCTATTACAACCGCGCCGATGCCCAGGGTATTGGTTTCGATCGCACCGCCAGCGGCAGCAACGCCGTAGCGCAATACGCGCCATCGGTCGCCGCGCGTTTCAGCAGCCTTGGGAGCACTCCGGAAAACCTGCTGCTGTGGTTTCATCACTTGCCGTGGGATTACCGACTGCCCTCGGGAGTCACATTGTGGGACGAGCTGGTGCGTCACTACTCGCGCGGCGTCGATACGGTCGCGGCGATGCGCAAAACCTGGGCGGGGTTGGCATCGTACGTGGACGCCGAACGCTATACGCAGGTGGCGGCATTTCTCGCCATCCAGCAACAGGAGGCGCAATGGTGGCGCGATGCGAGTATCGCGTACTTCCAGAGCCTGTCGCACCTGCCGTTGCCGAAAGGCTACGCGCCACCGCCCTACTCGCTGCAGTACTACGAGTCGCTGTGCTTTCCCTACGCCCCCGGCAATCCCGGCGTGCACTCGCCGACATGCGGTCAATAGTTGCGCTGGGCCTGACGCTAGTCAGCTTAAGCTCAATCATCGCGCGCGCGCAGCAGCCGGCGGTATCATTTGCCTGGTTTGAATACACCGGCCGCGACCCGGTGTTCGACCGCCCACTGCCGCCCGGCAGTTATCGCAATCCGATCCTGGCCGGTTTCTATCCGGATCCGAGCATCACGCGCGCCGGCGGGCACTACTACCTCGTCAACTCGACGTTCACCTACTTCCCGGGCATTGCGGTATTCGAAAGCACCGATCTGATCCACTGGCGTCAAATCGGCAACGTGATCGATCGGCCTTCGGAACTGACATTCGATGGCTTGAGTGTGTCGCGTGGCCTGTTCGCGCCAACGATCCGATTTCGCCACGGCGTGTACTACGTGCTCAACACCGCCGTCGACGCCGGCGGCAATTATCTGAGCATCGCAAACGATCCCGCCGGACCCTGGTCGGATCCGATCTGGTTGCCGCAACTCGATGGTATCGATCCGTCATTGTTCTTCGACGATGACGGCCGCAGCTATCTGGTGAACAACGGTCCACCGCCGGGTAAGCCGCACTACGAAGGGCACCGTGCGATCTGGATGCAGCAGTTCGATCTGGCGACGCGCCGGCTGATCGGTCCGCGCAGGGTCCTGGTCAACGGCGGCGTGAACATTGCGAACAAGCCGGTCTGGATCGAGGGCCCGCATCTGTACAAACGCCGGGGCTGGTACTACCTGATGTGCGCCGAGGGCGGTACCAGTACGCAGCATTCCGAGGTCGTGTTGCGCAGCCACTCCCCTTGGGGTCCGTTCCGCCCCTACCCTGGCAATCCGATCCTGACGCAACGCGACCTGGCAGCTGATCGGACCGATGCGATCGCCGACGCCGGTCACGCCGACCTGGTCGAGGCGGCCGATGGTCGCTGGTGGGCGGTATTTCTTGCCGTGCGAACTTACGATGCGGTGCACTACAACCTGGGGCGTGAGACGTTTCTGCTGCCGGTCACCTGGAAAGACGACTGGCCGGTGATCCTGCCGCACGGCGCGACGATTCCGTACCAGGCCGCCGCCACGACAGACGCCGCGGGAAATGCCGGCCCCGCCGCATCGGCCGCACCCACCAGCGGCAACTTCAGCTGGCGCGACGACTTCAACGCCGCGACATTGCAAAGCGCATGGCTGCAGGTACGGACGCCGAAGGCGCCCTGGCTCGATCTGCAAAGCCGTCCTGGCTGGCTCACGATCCATGCATTGCCCGCCTCGCTCGACACGCTGAGCAATCCCTCTTTTCTGGCACGCCGCCAGCAGCACATGAACTTCGAGGCCAGCACGGCGCTGGAGTTGGCCGATGGCGGCGGCATCGCCGCCGGCATCGCCGTATTCCAGAACGAGCGCTACTGGTACTTTCTGGGGGCGCGCCGCCACGGCGGGCAGCTACAGATATTTCTCGAGAAGGACACCGGCTACGGTGCTGCCGTCGTCGCCACGGCGACCAGTGCCGCGGCTGCGCCAGCAAACGGCATTGCGCTCACTAAATTCAAGGTCACAGCGCAAGCGCGCCGCTATTCTTTTTTTTACAGTACCGGCAGCGGCGAGTGGCAAACGCTACTGGAGGACGATGACGGTGTTTTCCTCAGTACCGACGTCGCCGGCGGTTTTACCGGGACCGTGCTCGGACCGTATGCACGCGCCGAATAGCATGGCTACCTGGCTAAGTTGCAGCATTGAGCGCGCAGCGCCGATAGTCCGGAGTGAGGACATGCACTACCAGCAGCGCGAGTAGATAAGCGCCCGAGGCCACGATGAAAATCGGCCGATAGCCGCCCAGCGTCTGCAGCACCCAGCCGGCGTATTGCGCCATCAGCATGCCGCCCGCGGCGCCGGCAAAGCCACCGAGGCCAACCACCGAGCCCACGGCCCATCGAGGAAACAGATCCGATGGCAGCGCATACAGGTTGGCGGAGAAGCCCTGGTGGCCGGCGCATGCCAGGCCGATCAGACCGACTGCGATCCACAGATGCGGCGCATCGGCGGCCAACGCCACCGGTACCACGACGATGGCGCAACCGAGCATGGTCATTTTGCGGGCGATGTTCAGCCGCACCCCGCGCGCGAGCAGACGCGATGAAATCCAGCCACCGCTGATCGAACCCACGTCAGCCAGGATGTAGATCGTCACCAGCGGCGGTCCATAACCCTGAAGGTCCACTCCGAAACGCTTGCTGAGGAAGTCCGGCAGCCAGAACAGAAATGTCCACCACACCGGGTCGATGAGGAATCGACCCAGGACATAGGCCCAGGTTTCACGCGCGATCAGCAGCCGCCGCAATGCCACCGGCCGTCGCGGCTCGCGTGGATCCTGTTCGATGTAAGCCAGCTCCGCAGCGCTGAGGCGCGGTTGTTCACGCGGCGGGCGGTACCAGACCAGCCACGCCACGAGCCACACGATGGTCAGCGCGCCGGTAACGATGAATGCCGCCCGCCAGCCGAATGTCAGGGTAATGACCGGTACCATGAGCGGCGTCAGGATGGCTCCGAAGTTCGCCCCGGCGTTGAACAGCCCGATGGCAAACGCGCGTTCGCGCCTTGGAAACCATTCAGTGGTTGCCGCCAAGGCCGACGGAAACGTGCCAGATTCCCCCAGCGCCAGCGGAATTCGCACCAGCGCCATGCCGCGGGTCGAAGTCACCAGTACATGCGCCAGGTGACCCAGAGTCCACAGCGACACCGCCAGCGTGTAGCCCGCTCGCGCCCCGAACCGATCGACGAATCGACCGAAGGCGACGTAGCCGATGCCGTAGGCGGCCTGAAACCAGAACACCACGTCGCCGTAGCCGCGCTCGCTCCAGCCGTATCGTGCCGCAAGGGTAGGCTTGAGCACACTCAACACCTGGCGGTCGACGTAGCTCAGGACCACCGCCGCGAACAGCAGTCCACACATCAGCCATCGCCAGCGGCCCGCCGGTGGGCTTGGCAGCGCGGCGGAGTGGTCGCTGCTGATCACCAGTTGAACATGGAGCCGTCTTCCAGACGGCTGACCGGCAGGTACGCGCGGCGGTAGGGAAAGGTCGCCGCCGCCGCCTCGTCGATATCCACACCCAGACCCGCGGCCTCGCCCGGATGCATGCAGCCGCCGGCAAAACGATAGTGGTGTGGAAATACGGCGTCGGTCTCCGCCGTGTGCCGCATGTATTCCTGAATGCCAAAATTCGGCACCGACAGATCAAAGTGCAGCGCCGCCGCCATGGTCACCGGCGACAGGTCCGTGGCGCCGTGGCAGCCGGTGCGCACGTTGTACAGGTCAGCCAAGGCGGCGACTTTGCGCAGATGGGTAATGCCGCCGGCATGGACCACCGTGGTGCGGATATAGTCGATCAGCTGCTCTTCGATCAGCTGCTTGCAGTCCCAGATCGAGTTGAACACTTCACCGACCGCCAGCGGCGTGGTGGTATGCGCGCGGATCAGGCGGAAGGCGGCCTGATTCTCGGCCGGGGTCGCATCCTCCAGCCAGAACAGGCGCGAGGCTTCCAGGTCCTTGCCCAATCGTCCGGCTTCAATCGGAGTGAGTCGGTGATGCACGTCGTGCAGCAGATGTACCGCCCATCCAAGCTTGTCACGTGCCGCCTCGAATAGCGCCGGCACGGAGCGCAGGTAGGCCGGCGTCGACCACACGGTCTCGGTTGGAATATCGGCATCGGCGGGTTCGTAGAACAGGCGGTCCTTGGAGACGCCGTAGGTGCTCGACAGTCCCGGTACAGCCGATTGCAGCCTGACCGCCTTGTACCCCTGCTCGATGTAGCTGCGCGCCTGGTCGATCGTTTCCTCGATGGTTTTGCCGTTCGCGTGCCCGTAGACCATCACCTCGGTGCGGCTCGCCCCGCCCAGCAGCTGATACAGCGGTAAACCGGCAATCTTTGCCTTGATGTCCCACAGCGCGGTATCGATCGCGGCAATCGCTGCCATGCCGACAGGACCGCGGCGCCAGTAGGCGCCGCGATAGAAATACTGCCAGGCGTCTTCGATCTGATGGGCGTCGCGCCCGATCAGACACGGGATCAGATGGTCGCTCAGGTAGCTGGCGACTGCCAGCTCACGTCCATTGAGCGTGGCGTCGCCCAAGCCGTGAACACCGTCCGCAGTCTCTATTCTGAGCGTGACGAAGTTTCGCCCCGGACAGGTGACGATGACTCTGGCGGCGACAATTCTAGGCATCGGCTGCCCTCAGTTAACGATCGTCAGCGCTGTCTGCTTCAGGTCGACGGAATTGGATCCGACCATGATACTGAAAGTGCCCGGCTCCACCATCTTATGCATGTCGGCATTCGGGAACTGCAGCGCACGCGGCCCGAACTCGCTGACGCCCGGCGAATAAAAACTCTATGCTAGCGCTAACATCAACATCGTATGAACTAGCCCCCAGCCTGTCAAAGCTTAGTATTCGTCACCGGCCCATGCGGGCCTTGCGCCATGGCTGTATCCGATCATGATCCGACCGCTCATTCTGCACCCCGACCGCCTGTTTCCCGTCGATCCGGGTACCCGTAGCGTCGCCCGTCGGCTGTACGAGCATATCCGCGGTTTGCCCATCGTCTGCCCGCACGGGCACACCGAGGCGCGCTGGTTCGCAGACGACGCACCCTTCGGCGATCCGCTGCAGCTACTGGTGACGCCCGATCACTACCTGTTGAGGATGCTCTACAGTCTCGGCGTGCCGCTCGAAAGTTTAGGGCTGCACCCGGAAACCACTGCTGGCGCTGCGATCGACGCGCGCGATGCATGGCGGGTGTTCGCCGCGCACTACCACGTCTTTCGGGCCACGCCTTCCAGGCTATGGCTTGATTGGGTATTCGCCGAAATCTTCCGTCTGCGACATCAGCTCAGCGCCGACACCGCCGACGAGTACTTCGATGTCATCGGCGAGCAGCTGCAGACCGCCGCGTTTCGGCCGCGCGCACTTTATGAGCGCTTTGGAATCGAGGTACTGGCCACGACCGAATCACCGCTCGATGATCTGCAATTCCACCGCGCGTTGCGGGCATCGGGTTGGAGCGGCCGCATCATCAGCACATTCCGGCCCGATCCGGTCGTGGATCCGGAGTACGAAGGGTTTCACGCCAAACTCGCCGCCCTGTCCGAACTCACCGATCGCGATGCATTCGACTACCCCGAGTATCTGCAGGCGTTGCGCGATCGACGTGCACTGTTCGCCTCCCTCGGCACCACCGCCACCGACCATGGGCATCCGTCCGCCGCCACCGCCCAGCTCACGGCGCGCGAGGCGCAGCAACTGTTCGGGCGCGTGTCGAGCTCGCCGGCCAGCGCGCAGGACGCGGAGCTGTTCCGGGCCCACATGCTCACGGTGATGGCGGGGATGAGCCTGGACGACGGGCTGGTGATGCAGATCCATCCCGGATCCTGGCGCAATCACAACGCGGCGTTGTACCGGCGATTCGGCGCCAATATCGGGGCTGACATTCCGACACCGACCAACTACGTGCGCGACCTGAAGCCGTTACTCGATCGATATGGCAATGAAAGCCGCCTCACGGTAATTCTGTTCACGCTCGACGAGTCCACCTATGCACGCGAACTGGCACCGCTCGCAGGCCACTACCCGGCCCTCAAGCTCGGGCCGGCATGGTGGTTTCACGACAGCCCTGAAGGCATGCGCCGCTTCCGCCATCAGGTCACCGAGACCGCCGGCTTCTACAATACGGTCGGATTCAACGACGATACGCGCGCCTTCCTGTCGATACCGGCGCGGCACGACGTGGCGCGGCGCATCGATTGCGGATTTCTGGCCGAATTGGTCACCGAGCATCGCCTCGAGGAAGACGAAGCCGCCGACATCGCCGTGCAACTCACCTACACGCTGGTCAAGAGCGCATATCGCCTGTAGCGCGACGCTCGATCATCCCGCATCACCATCGTGAACCAACGGCTGCACCCGAGCCTGCTCGGCTCCTTGAACCCCGAGGTGCGACGCCCTGACTACGACCGCAGCGCGCATGGGGTTGGTGTGGTTCACCTGGGCGTAGGCGCCTTCCATCGCGCGCATCAGGCAATATATCTGGACGACGTTCTGGCGCGTGCCGGCGGCGACTGGCGCATCCTCGGCGTTTCCTGCCGCGGTGCCAGGGTGCGCGACCAGCTGCGGCCCCAGGACTGCCTGTATACGGTGTTCGAGCGCAGCGGCTCGGCGGCGCAAATGCGCCTCGTGGGTTCGATCTCGGACGTGTGGGTCGCCGGCGAGAATCCCGGGGCCGTCATCGCCGCAATCGCCCGGGATACCACGCACCTGATTTCGCTTACGGTCACCGAGAAGGGCTATTGCCGCTCGCCGTCCGGTGACGGCCTGGATCTGCTACATCCCGACATCGTGCACGATCTGGCGATCCCAGCACACGCGCGCAGCGCCCTGGGCTTGCTGGCGGAAGGGTTACGTGAACGCTGGCAGCGGCGCGTCGGACCCGCCACGCTCATCAGCTGCGACAACCTGCCGCACAATGGCGCACTGCTGCACCGGTTGCTGGTGGAATTTGCGCGGCTCCGCGAGCCTAAGCTTGCCGAGTGGATCGCAGGCGAGGTCGCCTGCCCATCGAGCATGGTCGATCGCATCGTGCCTGCCACGACGGAGGCGGACATTACCGCCGCTTCCACCGCCATGGGACTGACTGACCAGGCCATGGTCGTCACCGAGCCCTTTACCCAGTGGATCATCGAGGATCGTTTTGCCGGTGTCCGGCCGGACCTTGCGGTGGCCGGCGTCAGTCTGGTTGCCGACGTACGGCCGTACGAGAGCGCAAAACTGCGGCTGCTCAACGGCAGTCATTCCGCGCTGGCCTATCTGGGTGCCGTGACGGGCCTCAACTTCGTCCATGAAGCGGTCGCCGAGCCCGTGTTTCTGGCTTTCGCGCGCCATCTGATGTCCTGTGAACTTGCGCCCACACTGATCCCCACACCTGCTCTTGACCTTGCGGCCTATCGATCGACACTGCTGGCGCGTTTTGCTAATCCAGCGTTACAGCATCGACTGCAGCAGATTGCAATGGACGGTTCGCAGAAGCTGCCGCAACGTCTGGTGCAACCGGCGCGCGAACGCATTGAGTGCGGCAAGAACTTCGATGCGCTGGCACTCGCGATCGCCGCGTGGATGCGCTACACCCTGGGGCGCACCGAACTCGGCGTCGCCTATGCCATCGACGATCCGATGGCGGCGCGCCTGAAAAGCATTGCTGCCGGCCAATTCGACAAAGCGGCCGAGCAGGTCGCGGGCTTTCTGGCAGTGGAGGAAATATTCGGCGCGGATCTGCGCCATCATGCCCCATTCGCGGCGGCGGTCAGCCGCCAGCTCGAGCTGTTGCTGGCGCATGGTGCGCGCGCTGCGATGCGCCGTGTGTGTCTGGAGAGCGGCGCCTAGAAGCCCATGAGCCGCTTCAGCGCTGCGATGCGCTCAAGCGGCAGGATCGCTCCCGGATATCTGACGACCTCCCCCGCCAGCATGTTGCCCGCGCGCGCCGCCTCGCTGCTGCTGCGGCCCGCCAAGCGTGCCGCCAGATAGGCGGCGTTGAAAGCGTCACCGGCACCGGTGGTATCGACCGCGCGGACGGCGCTGCGCGGCGCCAGGTACTCACACTGCGCGCCGGCGGCCACAAGGCAGCCGCGCGCCGCAAGCTTCACCACCACTTCGTCTGCCCCCAGAGCCTGGTAACGCTGCGCGGTGCGTTCGGCCGTGACGTCGCCAAACAGCAGGTTCTCGTCGGCAAAAGTCGGCAGCACAATCGACGCGGCCCCGGCCAGGGCCTCGAACGCGCAGCGCGCAGCGTGCTGATCGGGCCAGCCGGCCGCCCGATAGTTGGGATCGAACACGACACGCCCGCCGCCCGCGCGCACCGCGCGGGCGATCTCCAGCAGTCGGGTCCGTTCCTCATCCTTAAACAGCGACAGGGTAATACCCGACAGATACAGCACTCCGGCATCGCGCACCCGGGCGACTGCGGCTTCGATCCCCGGCAGCTCGAATAAACGGCGAACCGCCGAGCGCTCACGCCAGTAATAAAAACTGCGCTCGCCGTCGGCATCGGTCCGGATGGCATACAGCCCCGGAAGCCGCGTCGGATCCGTCAGCACCATGGAGGTGTCGATCTGCTCGCGTAACCAGCCGGCACGCATTTCGAGGCTGAACGGGTCGGTGCCGAGCGCGCTCAGGAATGCCACCGGCACGTCCAGGCGCCTCAGGGTGAGCGCGGTGTTGAAGGCGTCGCCGGCGTAATTCAATTGCCAGCCGTCGCCGACCCGGACGAGTTCGAGCATGCACTCGCCGATGGCGATTACCGGCATCACGGGCTGATGGTACTCGCGTGGCGCGTTGGACCCGCCGCTATCCTCGCCGCGCGGCGGCGTCAGTACTTACAGTACCTGGCAATCATACTCTCGGCCAATTCCTGGTGGCCGGAGCGCGGGGCAGGATCAAGACCCTGCTCGGTCGCCAGGTCGGCAAGCCCCGCAAGGCTCAGTGCGCCGCTGGTGATGCGCTTGCCGAGCTCTCCGCTCCAGCCTTTGTAGCGCTCCTGGCGCAAGCGCGCCAGCCCGCCATCGGTCACGACATCGGCTGCCGCGAGTAACGCGCGCGCGATGGTATCGATGCCACCGATATGAGCCAGGTACAGATCGGACGGATCCATCGACTGGCGACGTAATTTGGCGTCGAAGTTGAAGCCGCCGGTGTTGAATCCGCGGTCCTCCACCAGCTGCACCAGCGACGGCACCAGTTCCTGCGCGTTGTTGGGAAACTGGTCCGTGTCCCAACCGTTACGCGGGTCGCCACGATTGATGTCGATCGAGCCGAAAATTCCAAAGGCGCGCGCGACGGCAATCTCGTGTTCGAAATCCAAACCCGCCAGCGTGGCGTGATTGACTTCGATATTGACTTTGACTTCCTTGGCCAGCCCGTAGCGCTGCAGGAAGGCGAACACGGCGGCAACGTCGTGGTCGTACTGGTGCTTGGTGGGTTCAAACGGCTTGGGTTCGATGAGGATCGTGCCTTTGAAACCGATGCGGTGCTTGTGCTCGACCACCATGGATAGAAACCGGCCGTATTGGTCGAGTTCCCGCCGCAGGTCGGTATTCAACAGCGAGTCGTAGCCCTCCCGGCCGCCCCATAACACGTAATTCTCGCCCCCGAGCCGGTGCGTGGCCTCCAGGCAGCAACGCACCTGCGCCGCGGCCCAAGCGTAGATCTCGGGGTCGGGGCTGGTGGCGGCGCCTCCGGCGTAGCGCGGATGGCTGAACAGGTTGGCCGTACCCCACAGCAGCTTGACCCCGGTCGCCGCCATTTTCGCCGCCATGCCGGCCTCGATCTTCTTCAGGTTCTGCTCGTGCTCCCTGAGCGTGGTGGCCGTGGCCATCGCGTCCACGTCATGAAAGGTGAAATAGCGCACTCCCAGCCGCACGAAGAAATCGAATGCGGCTTCGAGCTTGGTGTCGGCCATCGCTTGCGTGACCGGCGTTCCGAGCCATGGGCGCGGCAGCGTGCCGCCGCCAAAGATATCCGTGCCGGGCCAGTTGAATGAATGCCAGTAGCACACGGCGGGCTTCAGCCAGTCCTCCATGCGTTTGTCGAGAACCCTGCGGTCTTTGTCATAGACGCGGTACGCAAACTCGTTTTTGGTGCCCGGACCTTCGAAGCGAACGGGCTCGACGCTTGAAAACAGACTCATGCTGAAGACTCCACGAAAGAATTCTTGAGGTCCTGATACAACCGCACGAAAGTGCGACGCCGAACAGCCAGCAGCGCCGCCAACGCGGCATCGGGTTGAACCACCCGATCGATGGCCGGCAGCACGCACACATCTTCCATCCGCTCGCCGCCAAGACACAGGCGCGCCAGCCGCGCCGCCCCCAGGGCCGCCCCCACCTCGCCGCCCAATCGATAGGTCAGCGGACGATTGAGCGCGGCGGCGAGCAGCTGACCCCAGTGTGGCAGGCGTGCGCCGCCGCCGGTTACGCTGATTTCACCGACCGGGGCGCCCTTTTCCACCAGTACATCCAGCCCATCGGCAAACGCGAACGCAACCCCCTCGAGCACCGCTTCGGTCAGATCTGCGGCGTTGGTGTCGGCACTGATGCCAAAAAAAACACCGCGCGCGTGGGGATCGTTGTACGGGGTACGCTCGCCGGACAGATACGGCAGGAAAAACGGCGAATGGCGAGTCAATCCGCGCTGCCTGGCGGCCTCGACCATGCGCGGCAGATCGGATTCCCCGGTCAGCCGCGCGACCCAATCAAGGACGCTGGCTGCGCTCAACATCACCGACATCTGGTGCCATCGATCGGGCAGACAGTGGCAAAATGCATGGGCCGCCCGATCCGGGTTGGGGCGGAACCGATCGGTCACCACGAACAGCACGCCTGACGTGCCCAGCGACAGGGACGCCTGGCCAGGCGACACGACACCCAGACCGACCGCACTGGCGGCGTTGTCGCCGCCGCCGCCGGCAACCACGACCGGCGGTAACTTTAGCTCGCGTCCGGCATCGGGTGTGAGATTACCTGACGGCGCACTGCCCTCCACCAGGCGCGGCATGTGCGCGCGCGTCAGGCCGGTCGCCGCCAGCATCGCATCGGACCAATCGCGCTGGCCGACATTCAACCAGGCGGTTCCCGACGCATCGGACATGTCGCTGACTTTGTCACCGGTCAATTTCAGTCGCACATAATCCTTCGGCAACAGTACGCAGGCGGTGCGGCGAAAGACATCCGGTTCATGGCGTGACACCCACAGCAACTTGGGGGCCGTGAAACCCGGCATCATGATGTTGCCGGTAATGGCGCGCGATTGTGGCTCGCGGCGTTCCAGCTCGAGGCACTCGGCCGCCGCCCGGCCGTCGTTCCAGAGTATCGCCGGCCGCAACGGCCGATTTTCCCGGTCCAGCAGCGTCGCCCCGTGCATCTGGCCGCTCAGGCCAACGGCGCGCACTTGCGCGCGCTCCGCCGGCGGCAGGCTGTTCACGGCGTTGAGCGTCGCCCGCCACCAGTGCTCCGGATCCTGCTCGGAGAATCCCGGCTGCGGCCGGCTGACGTCCAGAGCATCCGAGGCTTGCGCCACGATCGCCCCCTGCTCGTCGGCCAGCAGCGCCTTGACGCTCGAAGTGCCGATGTCTATGCCCAGGAACATTCAGGCCGCACCGACGGCAAACTGCACCCGGATCGCGCCGCCGCGACGCGGATCCACTGCAAGGCGCGTCGTCTCGTGCTGCAGCACCAGAAAACCCTCATCGATATTCACGCCGGGAAAATTGGGGCCGAAATCATCCCACCGCCGGCTGCCGGACCGCAGCGGGTGCATGCCCGAGTCCACGCTTCCACAGATTCTGAATTTCCTCGAGCGTGCGGCGCTTGGTTTCCGGCACGTAGAAATACACGAACGCCGCGGCGAGGAAGCTCATGCCACCGTAGACCCAGTACGGAAAGCCATGATTGAACAGTGCGTTCAGAGCGCTGTTGCCGATCAGGATCTTGAACGACCAGGAGACAAAAAGATTGGCAATCCACTGCGCCGCCACCGCGATGGCCATGGCCTTGTTCTTGATGGAATTCGGAAACATTTCCGACAGCAGCACCCAGGTGACCGGGCCCCACGACAGCGCGAAACCGGCGATATAGGCGATGGCGGAAATCAGCGGCCCGGTGCCCACGGCGTTGGCCCGGAACTGACACCCAAGGGTGACCATGGATATGCCCATCAGCACGCCACCGATGATCAGCAGCGGCTTGCGGCCAAGTCGATCGACCGTCAGGATCGCGACCACCGTGAAGATGACGTTCGCCAGACCGACGATGACGGTCTGCCACAGGGCCGAATCGGTGGACGCGCCCAGGTTCTTGAACATCAGCGGCGCGTAGTACAGCACCGCGTTGATGCCGACAAACTGCTGGAACACCGAAAGCATTATTCCGGCGACGATCACCAGCTTGCCGAACGCGAACAGGCTCACGCCGGTGGAGTCCTTCGGCACGATGAGCGAGTTCTCGATTTCCTTGATGGTGGTGCGAGCCTCGACATCGCCGACCAGGCGCGCGAGTACCAGGTGCGCCTTTTCGACGCGGCCTTTCATCACATACCAGCGCGGCGTATCCGGAACCAGCGTCAGCAAGCCGAGAAACAGCAGCGCGGGTGCCGCCTCGGACACCAGCATCAAGCGCCAACCCGTAGTCCTGATCCAGGTTTCATCGCCATGTGAGGCGATAGCCCAGTTGACGAAATAGACCAGCAGAATACCGCCCACGATGGACAGCTGATTGAATGAGACCAGTCTTCCGCGGATCTGACTGGGGGCGATCTCGGCTATATATAGAGGTGACAGCATCGATGCGATGCCCACGCCGACGCCGCAAAGAATCCGATAGAGAATGAATGGCGTAAGCGCCTGCGGACCCATGCCGCCGATCGGCCCCAAGCCGATCTCCGGATAGGCGGAACCAACTGCGGAAATCAGGAACAGTGCGCCGGCGACCATCATGCCGCCCTTGCGGCCGATAGCCTTGGACACCCATCCGGCGACGATGGCGCCGATGATGCAGCCGAACAGCGCACTCGACACCGTCCATCCCGACAGACTGCTGCGTGCGGTCTCGGACAGGTTCAACGGGTCGATGAAATTCGCGTCGATCGAACTCACGGCACCGGAAATTACCGCAGTGTCATAGCCAAACAGCAGACCGCCCAGGGTCGCGACAAACGTCAGCCCGACTACAAGCAAGGCATTGCTTTGCTTCACTCTCCCCCTCCGTGCCGGCGATCTGGCGCCAAGCTATTGTAAGCGGCCCGCCACAGTCTATATGGTAGCGCTATCACCCAGCAAGCGTTGATTGGCAGCGCGGCGCGAGCGCGCCGCTTGCCTAAATTGGCGCGGAAGACTCGCGCTTGACCAGCGCAAAGTTCATGAAATGCTGCAGCGGCTCTAGCGTTTCGCCGAAGCGGCGCAAGCGGATTTCCTCCGTCAGCAGCTCCACGGCTTTGCGGGCCATCGCAGCCACCGGCTGGCACACGGTGGTCAGCGCCGGCCAGATGGTGGTCGCCAGTGGCGTGTCGTCGAAGCCGACGATAGTCAGGTCCTTGGGCACATCCAGGCGTACCCGGTGCGCCACGGCGATCGCCGCGGCCGCCATGTCGTCATTGCTGGCGAATATCGCTGTCGGGTGACGCCCCGAATTCAGGATCTGCTCGGCCGCTACCAGCCCCGAGCGGTAGCTGAAGGATCCCTGCTTCACCCACTCCGGATGCAGCGGCAACCCGGCCTCGCGCAATGCCATCTCGAAGCCAGCCTGGCGCTGGGCGCTGACGGTCTGGTTCGGTGCCCCGACGATGAAACCGATGTCGCGGTGCCCGAGCGACAGCAAATAACGGGTCATGGCCGCAGCGGCTTCGAAATCGTCGATCCGCACCGACAGGCCCCCCACCTCCGGCCGCCCGGTCGCCACTGCAATGCACGGTATTTTCGCGCTGCGCAGCGCCTCCAGCGCAACCTTGGAATCGGACAACGGGGGCGGCAGGATGATGCCGCCGACGCCGCCACGCAGCAGTCGCTCGATCGCGCTGCGTTCATTGCGGGCACCGCATTTCTCCAGGACGATCTGGCAGCCCACGTGGCTGCTCTGTTCCAGGACACCCACCAGCAGCTCATTCAGATAAGCGGCGCTGGGGTTACTGTAAAGCAGCCCGATGTGGACCGTGGCCGCCCTTGCGAGATTGCGGGCCGCCACGTTGGGCGAATAGCCCAGTTCCTTGATTGCCGCCTGCACACGCTGGCGCATCTCGGCCTTCACGTTGGCGTCGCCGCTCAGTACACGCGATACGGTCATCGGCGACACCCCGATGTGCTTCGCTACCTCGTGCATGGTCACGGCATTGCGGCGCCGTCTGGGCGTTCTTTTTATTTTCACTGCTTACCTCAGCCCTGGCCGTCGCGGCTATTGTAGCAAATGACAGCATCGGATCCTGCTGCGGCGACAGAATTGGTAGCGCTATCGTACGACCGGCCTTGCAGAACGGCCACTTGGGGTGACACATGACGAAACCGATCGAGATTCTCGGCTCTTTTTGGACGTTGGGCGTCGGCGCGGACCCACTCGGCGATCAGCGCTGTCCGCACGATTTTCGCCAGCGCGTGGAGGTCGCGGCACGCGCCGGTTTCAAGGGCATGGGTTTCTGGCACACCGACATTCTGGAAATCCGGCGCCGCTACAGCTTTCAGCAGATGAAGCAACTGCTGCACGACAACGGCATCTTCCGCATCGAAGTCGAGTGGCTGCTCGACTGGTTCTGCAGCGGCGCGAGGCGCGATGCGTCGGACCAGATCCGCGCGCTGCTGCTCGATGCGGCAGAGGCTCTGGGCGCCAGCCACATCAAGATCGGCGATCTCGGCAACGATTGTGCCGACATCCCCAGGATGACGGAGCAATTCGCGTTTCTGTGCCGCCAGGCTGCCGAGCGCGGCGTGCTGGTGCTATTTGAGATGCTGCCGCGACAATTCTCCCGCGCGCCTTCGCTCGACGACGTGCTTGCCATCTGCCAGGGCGCCGGCGCGAACAACGGCGGCATCATGCTCGATAACCTGCACGTGCAGCGCACGGCTACCACCCCGCAGGACATCGTTCGCAAGATCGGCCGCCGCATCCCGCTGGGGGTCGAGATCAATGACGGCTACCTTGCGACCCCTGTCAAGTTCCAGGATTCCGTCGTCAACAAGCGTCTGCTGCCAGGCGATGGCGAATTCGATATCGCGTCATTTCTTGAGGCAGTATGGTCCATCGGCTACGACGGACCGATCGGCGTCGAGGTGCTGAACGAGTACATAAGGAAATGGTCGCTGGAGACCGCAGCCACTGAAAGTTTCGCCAAGACGCAACGCGTCGTGACGGCTGCACGTCAGCAGTTCCTGGAAAGCAGAACCAATTGATACCGATCGCGTCGACACTGCACGCCCTGTGGCCTGGCGAAGGCCATCGTGGTATTCAGTGGACCCAGGTTCCAGGCCGCGAATAGGGGTGGTCGCGCCATGCGAGCGAATGCAACGATGGACCGACGGGAATTTCTCAGCGCAACGGGTGTGTTGACCGGCGTGCTCGCCGCGGGTAGTCCGTTGGCGCTGCTCGCGCCCGGTCGTGCCTGGGCACTGGACCTGGGGACGCTCAGCGGTTCGGAAGGCGCCGCGCTGCTGGCTGCGGCCCGCACCATCGCACCACACGACGGGCTCGATGATGCACCTTATGCGCTGGTGGTGCGCGCGCTCGATGACAGCGCGGCACGGGATGCCGCGACGCTGACGCTGCTGCGCCGGGGCGTAACCACCCTCGGTGCCGGGTTCGCGGCCGCCGCCGAGACCGAGCGCGTCGCCACATTGCGGGCTCTCGAATCGACGCCGTTCTTCAAGTCGGTGCGGGCGACGACCCTGGCGACGCTGTATGCGTCGCCCCTGGTGTACGCCTACTTCGGCTACGAAGGCGAGGCGTTTTCGAAAGGCGGCTATCTGCTGCGGGGCTTTAACGATCTGCGCTGGCTGCCCGAGGTGCCGCTCGCGGACAGCGGACCGGTGTTCGGCGCGGAGTCGCACTGACGTCTGCCATGGCCAGCATTTCACACGACGATACCAACGCGGTGGTCATCGTCGGCTCCGGCGCCGGTGGAGGGACCCTGGCGCACGAGTTGACGCGACGCGGCGTCAAGGTGGTACTGCTCGAGGCCGGTGCGCGTCAGTCGCTCGCGAGCTTCTCGCAGGTTCCGGGAGAGGCTTTCGCGCAACTCACCTGGCTCGAACCACGCACCCAGTCCGGGACCACGACCGTAGTCGAGGACTATCCGACCTTACCGTCATGGACCGCCAAGACCGTGGGCGGAACGACGGTGCACTGGACCGCCATGGCGCTGCGCGCCCGTGACTGGGAAGTGCGCGCCCGCAGCACCTACGGCGCCATCGACGGTGCCTCACTGATCGACTGGCCGCTGGGCTACAAGGAACTGCTCCCCTATTACCAGATGGCCGAGAAGCGCATGGTGGTCACGCGCCGCAATGGCAATCCGGGGCTGCCGGCCTCGAACCACTTCAAGGTATTCCACTACGGGGCGAAGCGTCTCGGCTACCGGCAGGTGCATACCGGCTACATGGCGATCAATTCGCGGCCAGCCGACGGTCGCGGCATGTGCATCCAGCAGGGCTTTTGCGTGCAGGGGTGCAAGACCGGCGCCAAATGGAGCACCCTGTATACGGAAATCCCGCGCGCCGAGGCGACCGGCAATCTCGAGCTGCGGGCCGAATGCCGCGCGCTGCACATCGAGCACGGCGCCGACGGCCGGGTCACTGCGGTCGTCTATCGCGACCCGGCCGGCAACGAGCAACGCCAGAAGGCGCGCATCGTCTGTGTGGCGTGCAACGCCGTCGAAACCACGCGGCTGCTGCTGCTGTCAACGTCCGCGAGGTTTCCCAATGGCCTGGCGAATTCCACCGACCAGGTCGGCCGCCATTTCTGCCACCACACCGGCTGCTTTGTCTGGGGCGTGTTCGAGCAGCCGATCGAGTTCTGGCGCGGCGCGACGCTGGCGGGGGTCGTGCTGGACGAAACCAGGCACGACCCAAAGCGCGGCTTCGCCGGCGGCTATCACCTCGAGATGGCGGCACTCGACCTGCCGAGCATTGCGATTGCGGGTTTTCCGCAGACGCTATGGGGCCGCGAGCTCGGCTTCGTGATGGAGCATTACCGCAGCATGGCCGGCATCTACATCAACGGTGAGGATCTGCCGCGCTCGACCAATCGCATCACGCTCAATCGCGAAGTCAAGGACCAGTTCGGATTGCCGGTTGCGAACATCCACGTCGATGATCATCCGAACAACGCCGCGATGCGCCGTCATGGTCAGCAGCAGGCAAAGGCCTTGTTCGAAGCCGCGGGCGCAGTCAAGGTACTGATGTCGCGCCAGACCCCTGCCACGCACAACATGTGCGCGGCGCGCATGAGCCGGGACCCGAACGACGGCGTGGTCAATGCCCACGGCCAGGCACACGAGGTCGCGAACCTGTTCGTCTCCGACGGCAGCGCGATGAGCACGCCGAGCTCGGCCAACCCGACGCTGACTATCGTGGCGTTGGCGCTGCGCCAGGCCGATTACATCGAGCGCCAGATGAGCGCGCGCGCGATCTAGGCTCGCCGCGGGGGCTGCTGGCGCACCGCCGATGAAGTCACTGCTGGGCGCTGCGCCACCCGGGTGCGTAGCTGGCTCGAGCCACCTCCGCATAGGGCACCGGGCTCACGATGGCCCGAATCTCGGTCTGAACATGGCGCTCGACGGTAGGCTTTGAGGTGCCGCCATTCTCTTCGCCCCATACGAAGGTGACCTCGGTCCCGGGTTTGCTGTGCGCCCGGTCGAGCATCGCGAGCGTCAACATGCGTCCTTCATTGGCGCTATAGCCGCACCAGGTCGAGATGCCGATGGTCTTGCCGCCCACGGTCACCCGGTCGTAGGGCCAGGTGGCATACACCGCGGATGGGAAATCAAAATACTTGGCGCGCTCCTGTTTCTTGAACATGGTGCCGATCGCACGCGTGACGTCCTCGTTGTCGAGCGCGAGCGTGACCTTGTGCCGGCTGGATTCCGGATCCATGCGCTCGAGCGCCTCGCGGCCGATGAAATCGTGATCGAATTTGATGAACGGGCCGTAGCCGAGGTCGTAAGGCGTCAGGTAGTAGTCCTCAATGTTGGGCGATAGATAGCTGCCGCCGAGCGACCCGATCGCTTCATAGGCCGTAGCGGGCAGCCACTGTCGATAGCCACGCAGTTTTTCCCCGGTATAAACCGCTGGCAGCGGCGATGGTATCCACCCCGATTCCAGCGTGTTCGAAGAGTAGGCGCGAGCACCCACTTGCCGCAATCCGAATTCCGCTCCGGCCTCGACCAGAGCCAACCTGACGTCTTCGCCCTCCGCCCATGGACCAAACAGCTCAAATCCCGGCTGCCCGGCCATGCCGTGCCGCAGCGCACGCACGCGACGCCCGCCGATGGTCAGCTCGGTCATGTTGAAAAACTTCAGGTCCGGGGCCTTGGTGCCAATCACCTTGGAGATCAGCTTCAGGGCATTGGGCCCCTGCACCTGGAAGCGGTAGGCCTTGCGCACTACCGGCCCGCTGCGCGCCGCGGCGCGCTCATCGCGTTCGAGCCTGACGTCGTAGCGACCGATCTCGCTGTGGTATTGCACCCAGTTGTGCACCGACGGCCGACCCACGATGTTGAAGGAGTCGTGATCCAGGTAGAACAGGATAACGTCGCCGATCACGTAACCGTCATAGTTGCACACCACATACTGCTTGGCCTTGTTGCGCGCGAAGTTGCCGAACGTGTTGACGCCGAGACTGCTCAGCAGCTTCAGAGCGCCCGGACCTTCAATGTACATGTCGGTCATGTGGTAGGACTGATTGAACAGCACGCAGGTCTGCTGCCAGGCAATCTGCTCGTCGCGCCAGTTGGTGTATTCGCTCGCTACCACCGGGTAGACATACGGGCCGGTGCGGGAGTTGCGCAGCAGCTTTACCGCGCCGCCCGCGCCCTGCAGTAACGTCTCAAGCGTGCTCGCGCTCACGATGCTTTGACCTCTACTGATGGCTGACCGATCCGGCCATGACGGCGGTGTCCCAAACTTTCAGCGAACGAACGACAGCAGCGTCGACGGGGCGCGGTGCGTCTGCTTCATGCCCTGCAGGTTCAGGTTTTCCTTCACCGGGTTGATATGCTCACGCATCAGCGCCTCGACGCGCGCGCCTTCGCCGCGCTCGAGCGCCCCGACGATACAATGATGCTGCCGATGTGCGTATACGAGCTGGTGGTACATGAAATCGAGGCTGGTCTTATCGAATGCCAGCGCCTGTGGCGCGGCGAACGGAACGTGCGAGTTGCGCTCCAGGGTCTGTTCGATGATTGGGCTGCGCGCTTCCTGAACGATGAGGCCATGCAGACGTACATTCATGTCCGCATACAGTCCCTCGTCGCTCTCTTCGATATGGCCCTTGCTTAGAATCCGATCGCCGTCCTCCAGCACCTCACGCAGCGCACTGATCAGGGCGCGCGAGGCTCCCGCTTCTGCCACGCGTTTTGCCGCCAGCCCCTCGAGCACCCCGCGCACATCAAGCGCGTCGTGAATGTCGGCGGTGCTGAAGCCACGCACGATGTAGCCGCGCGTCTCGTGTTCCTGCAGCAGGCCTTCGCGGCCGAGCACCGGAAGCGCCTGGCGCACCGGCGTGCGCGACATGCCGAGCTTTTCCGCCAGCGGCGCCTCGGCCACGCGCTGCCCGGGCGCGAGCTCGCCGCGCAGTATCATTTCCCGTATTCGAACCAACGCGCTTGTTTGTTGAGTATTCATGCGCACACACCAGACCTGCGCAGCATTGTTCTTGACGGGATCCCGGCTGTCAATTATCGTTGCTTGCGCTAAGTATCAGGCACAGTTCTGTTAGGGGGATCTTCAATAAAGTCGCAGCAAACCAGCGATTGTTGATTGCTCTGGGTGCACAGAGCGGGTGGGTGACCGAACCGGCACTTTAGCGTTTGGGATCCCATTTAGCGGAAATCGTACGCAGTAAATGCGAACCACCGCTTTCCATGCGATTACTCTGCACCGGCGCTGCGAGTGTTGCACTCTGGCGCGAAAGGTACGGGTCGGTCACTGGCGTTCGCTGCAGGTGTACTTGCTCAAGCCGCGACAACTCCTGTCCGCCAACGACGGAGTGGTCCAGGGGGAATAACATGACGTTGATTCTGGGGATCAATGCGCGATCGGTTTTGCGCGTGACGCGCCACTGCGCGTCGTTCAGACATTCCATCACCACTGGCGCGTGCGTTGTTGCGTTGGGAGCCGCTCTGAGCGCCCAGGCGCAACAGGCGGCGTTGCCCAATGTACCGGCGGCGAGCGAGGGCAGCCTCGAGGAAGTCGTCGTCACGGCCGAACGCCGCGAAGAGAACATCCAGAACGTGCCTATCTCGGTGCAGGCATTCACGGCGGACACCCTGCAGGAGCGCAATCTCACCGACATACATACCCTGGGCAACCTCACTCCAGGCGTCAACCTGGATGCCGGTGCGCCGTTCTCCGGCGATCGCTCCGTGCTATCGGCTTCGATCCGCGGCATCGGCCAGGATGACTTCGCCTTCAACCTGAATCCGGGCGTCGGCGTTTACGTTGACGGCGTGTACCTGGCGCGCACCATCGGTGCCAACCAGAACCTGCTGGACGTGGATCGGGTCGAAATTCTCAAGGGGCCGCAGGGCACCCTGTTCGGCGCCAATACCATCGGTGGCGCCATCAGCATCGTCACGCATACGCCGGGCGATGAGCAGACTTTCACCGCCCAGGCCACCGCCGGCAGCTTCGACCGGCGCGATTTCGGCTTCTCGGCCGATATTCCAATCATCAGTGGGACGCTGCTGTCGACCATCAGCGTCTCATCGCAAGAGCAAACCGGCTGGATGCAGGTCGTGCCGTATCCGGCAAACACGCCCTATGCGCAGGCCCCGATCGCGATCACTTCGATGAGCAACTTCGCGCAGGCCGGTTACGGTACCAGCGACACCTACGACGGCCAGGGCACGCAGGTCATCCGCGGCAAGCTGCTGTGGAACGCCACCGACAAGCTCAAGATCACATTCGCGGCCGACTGGGGGCATGAGGATACGACCGCGCTCGGCTACACGGTGCTCGACACCTTCGCCGGCAATGTCGGGGAGTCCACTTTCTCGTCGTTGTACAACCTGTGCATCAGCAACAGTGCGGCCTCGCTGCCGGCCGCCATCGCCGCGCAGGCTCCCCCCATACCGGCGTTCGCGCCCGGCGGGGCCAGTAATGCCTTGTTCGCGGGCACATGCTCGCAGCCGCGCGCACAGGTGCCGGGACTCTCGCAGGGCGCGCCGGCGCTGCTCGGAGCCGGCTACGTCGGCGGACCGGCCGGTCCGTACAACTATCTGAACCACCCGGGCACGGCGTACGCGGGCGGCCCCAATCCGTACATCTGGTGGAGCAACGCAGCGGTCAATACCGGCAACATCAACACCACCTATGCTGCCGATGGCCCGGACTTCGCGCGCTACAACCTCTATGGTGATTCGATCACGGCCGTGTATGACCTGACCGACAAGACGACATTGAAGTCGATCACCGCGTATCGCGAGATCACGTGGGCGATCGGTACCTCGCTGCAGGGATCACCCGGCGACGGCATGCAGAGCGTCACCGACAAGCAGCACCAGTGGCAGATCTCGGAAGAGGTTCAGCTGCTCGGCAAGCTGTTCGATGACAGACTCAACTACGTCGCCGGCCTGTACTACTTCAACGAGGCCGGCTACGTCCATGACTGGGTGCCGTTCGAGGGCCTGCTGTATGTCTATGACCTCGACAATGATGTCAACAACAAGGACGTCGCAGCCTTCATCCACGCCGACTTCAAGCTGACGGACCAGATCAGCTTCACCGCCGGCGGACGCTACACCGATGTCATGACCTACTTCACCGGCGGCCAGAGTGACCTGAACTCGTTTCCATTCGGCTCCTACTGCTGGCAGAACTCCTGCGCCGAAAACGGCGGGGTGCCCTTCAACCAATTCATCCCGAACGGTGCGGCGGCGGGCAGCCCGTTCTACCGCTACTTCCCGCCGCAGCCAGACAGCCAGTCGTGGCACATCTTCGACCCCACGGTCGGGGCGCAGTACCATTTCAACAACGACGTCATGGCTTATGCGAGCTGGAGCAAGGGCTTCAAGCAGGGCGGCTGGACCACGCGTCTGTCGGACGAAATCCCCAATCCCCAGGACGCGCGCTTCGGCCCGGAATATTCCAAGACCTATGAGGTGGGTGTGAAGTCGCAGTGGCTCGATCACCGCCTGCAGGCCAATGCGGCCGTGTTCTTCACCAACTACGACGGCATTCAGCTCAATATCCAGCAGGGCATCTCGCCCGTGTACACCAACGCCGGCAATGCCGACATCAAGGGCGCCGAGCTCGAGCTGCAGTCGTACGTTGGCGGCGGCCTGAGCCTGAATGTCTCCGGCGCCTACATCGACGCGTACTACACCTCCGTCAACCCGAACGCCAACATCCCGCAGTACTTCCTGCCGGACGGCACGCCGGTTTGTCCGACGGATGCGATCAACCCGTCCACCGGGCCCGTGTGTCCCCTGCACGCTCCAGGTGTGACGCAGCTGGATGCCAAGCTGCCGAAGACACCAAAGTGGAAGTTCACGTTCGATCCGACGTATGACCTGCACCTGCCGAACCAAGGCATGCTGCGCTTCATCCCGACCTATACCTACACCTCCGGGCTGTTCAACGATGCGCTGAACACACCGCAGTTGTATCGGCCGGCGACGCACATGCTCGATGCGTCGGTGCACTACCTGTCGCCAAGTGGCAGGTACGACCTCGCGTTCGGCGGCACCAACCTGATCGACGATCGCTTCATCACGGCCGGGTCGCCCAATAACGGTGCCGGCGAGGTGGGCGGCTACTACAACGACCCGCGCGAGTGGTACGTCACCCTGCGCCTGAAACTCTGACGCCAAGTAGCAGGGGTGCCCGGCCGTCAACCTAGCGTCAACGGGACGCTGCCGTGTTTCGATCGAGGTCAAGCGCCTTGCGCTTGACCTCGAGTCCCGCGCCGCGCGCGGCAAGCGAGCTGTCGCCGTACTACCAGATCGGTCTGGTCGCGCTGCTCAGCGTCAACTTTGGTATCGTTTTCTTCGACCGCAACGCGCTGTCGTTCCTGATGCCGTTTGTGCTTCCGGACCTGAGTCTGAACAACACTCAGGTCGGGATGCTCGCCAGCGCGCTGTCCCTGACCTGGGCATGCGCGGCATTCGGCATCGGAGTCGTCTCGGACAAGACCGGCAGTCGCAAGGCGCTGCTGATCATCGCGACGCTGGCCTTTTCCGCCTGTTCGTTTCTCTCCGGCATCGCCACCTCATTCGCCATGCTGCTGGCGGCACGGCTGCTCATGGGTGCCGCGGAGGGCGGCGTGATGCCGATCAGCCAGGCCTTGGTCGCGGCCGAGGTGCGGCCGGAGCGCCGCGGCCTGGCGATGGGCGTGACACAGAATTTTGGCTCGAACCTGCTGGGATCGTTCGTCGCGCCGGTGCTGCTGGCGGCATTCGCGACCCGAGCAGGTTGGCGACACGCATTTTTTCTGGCCGGTGCGCCGGGTCTCGTGGCCGCGCTGCTGATGTGGCGCTATGTACGCGAGCAGCCGCCGGTCGAACGAGATCCGGCGCAGCCGCAGGAGAAGCTGACACTCGTCGCAGCGTTTGCCGAACGCAACGTGCTCATTTGCGCCGCAATGAGCGTGTTGCTGGTGTCGTATCTGGTGATCTGCTGGGCCTTCATGCCCCTGTACCTGACCCAGGTCAGGGGCTACGATCCGCAAACCGCCGGGTGGCTCATGGGCACGCTGGGTGTTTCGGCGACCATCGGCGCTTTTGTGATATCCGGACTCTCGGATCGGCTGGGTCGACGTCCCCTCATGATAGCGATGCCGCTGATCGGGGTCATATTGCCGCTCGGCGCCCTGTACTACACCGGCACGGCGTGGGTGCTGGCGGCGATGTTCTTCGTAGGCTGGGGACTCAACGGCATCTTCCCGCTGTTCATGGCTACCATCCCGTCCGAAAGCGTCGATCCCAAACACCAGGCCACAGTGCTCGGGTTGTGCATGGGCACCGGTGAGGTATTGGGAGGAGTTCTCGGCCCGTCGCTCGCCGGCATGGCCGCGGATCGCATGGGTTTGACCGCGCCGCTCTGGATCATGCTCGGCCTGACGATTCTGTCCGCGCTGCTTGCGCTCGGCCTGCGTGAGACGGCACCCTGTGTGCTAAGTCGCGCGCTGGTGCTGCGGCAGGAGACCGCCTGATGGGGCAAGGGGTGCAGCAAACTGCAGAGCCGGCCGTGAAGGCCGGCGACGTGCTCTGGACGCCCTCTGCCGAGCGCATTGCCGGCGCCAACGTCACTGCCTTTCAGCAGTGGCTGCGTCGTGAGCGCGGGCTGCAGTTTGACGACTACGCGGCGCTGTGGCGCTGGTCGGTGCAGGACCTGGAAGCGTTCTGGCAGGCGCTGTGGGATTACTTCCGCATCGAAGCGACCGCACCCCACTCCCGGGTGCTGGCGAGCCGCAGCATGCCCGGTGCGCAGTGGTTCGTCGGCGCCCGCCTGAATTATGCGCGCCACGTGCTGCGCGGCGAATCCGCCGGCGGTGACGCCCTGCTGTATGCCAGTGAGGGCCAACCGCTGCGCTCGCTCAGCTGGGAGGCGCTCGGCAACCGGGTACGGATGCTGGCGACGCACATGCGCGAAATGGGTGTCCAGCCGGGCGATCGCGTGGCGGCGGTGCTGCCGAATATTCCGGAGGCCGTGATCGCGTTGCTGGCGACAACCGCAATCGGCGCCATCTGGGCCGTGTGCTCCCCGGACTTCGGCGTACGCGGAGTACTCGACCGACTGGCGGCGCTGCGCCCGAAACTACTGATCTGCATCGACGGCTATCGCTACGGTGGTAAGGAATTCGATCGCCGCCGCGAGATGGATGAGATCATCGACGGATTGACGGATCTGCGGCAGGTAATCCTGCTGCAATACCTGCGCCCGGAATCGCCTGTGGCGCTGCGCGGAGCAGCGCTCGCTTGGACCGAGATCTTCAAGCGTCCGCCAATCCGCGCGGCGGAGTTCAACTACGAAGAAGTACCGTTCGATCACCCGCTATGGATACTGTTCTCATCCGGCACCACGGGACTGCCGAAGCCGATCGTGCAAGGCCACGGCGGAATTCTGCTCGAGCTTCAGAAGAACGGGGCATTCCACTTCGACCTGCATGCCGGCGATCGCCTGCTGTTCTTCACCACCAGTGGCTGGATGTTATGGAACTTCGTCGCCAGCACGCCGTTGCTCCGGGCCGTGCCGGTACTCTACGACGGACATCCCGCCTACCCGCAACCCGATCTGCTGTGGAAGCTGGCGCAGGATGCCGGGGTGGCGTTGTTCGGTGCCAGCCCGGCTTACGTTGAGCAGCAATCGAAGGCCGGGATCGTGCCGGCGTCGCGCTACGACCTGACGGCGATGCGCAGCATCGTGCTTGCCGGCTCGCCAGCGACGCCTGAATGCATGCAGTGGTTCTATCACAACGTAAAGCGCGACCTGTGGGTGGCGAACGGCAGCGGCGGCACCGACTGTTGTACCGGATTCGTCGGCGGCGTACCGACGCTTCCGGTGCGGGCCGGGGAAATCCAGGCGCCGTCGCTGGGCGTATCGGTGAAGGCGTTCAACGAACGCGGCGAGAGTGTCATCGACACGATCGCAGAACTGGTCATCACCGAGCCCATGCCTTCGATGCCACTGCGCTTCTGGAATGATGATTCCGGGCGCCGCTACCGCGAAACCTACTTCGAGCAATTCCCCGGCGTGTGGTGCCACGGGGATTTCTTCCGCATCGATGCCCAGGGGCGCAGCCAGGTGCTAGGGCGCTCGGATGCCACGCTGAATCGCTTTGGCGTGCGCATCGGCACCGCCGAGATCTATCGCACCTTGGCCCGACTGATTGAGGTCGAGGATTCACTCATCGTCAATCTGGATCTTCCGAATGGCGGGTTTTTCATGCCGCTGTTCGTCAAGCTCGCGCCGGGGTTGACACTGGACGCCGCGCTCGAGGACAAAATCCGCAAGCTCCTGCGACACGACTACACGCCGCGACACGTGCCCGACAAGATTTACCAGGTGCCCTCGATACCCACCACGCGCACCGGCAAGAAGATGGAGGTTCCGGTGCGCCGCCTGCTGTTGGGCACCGCGCCCGAGCAGGCCGGCAACCGCAGCGCCATGAGCGATCCGGACGCGTTCGACTTCTTCGTCGCCTATGCCAGGCAACAGCAGGACTACCGCCTGAAATAGCCGGCGCGTGCCGGGCCTGCTCAAGCCTGGCGCGTACGCCAGCCCTGGTGGTAGCCCTCACGCACGTCCCGGGCGTACGGCACCGGAGCCACCTTGACACGCACGTCGAGCTGCTTGTGGCGTTCCACCGGGGGTTTTTTGGTGCCGCCGCCCTCTTCGCCCCAGACCAGGGTCAGCACGTCACCGACGCTGATATTGGGATCCACCACGCCGAGCGACAACGCGGTGCGCTCGTTGTAGCTGTAGCCCCCGAACATCGAGAAACCGACCGTCTTGCCGCCCATCGTCACACGGTCGTACGAGGAGGAGGCATAGTTGGCAATCGGCAGGTCGAAGAACTTGTAGGGTTCGCCGCCCGGCACGAACAGCGAGGCGTACACCTTGCTGATGTCGTCGGCGTTCCATGCGAACGTCACCTTCTTACGCTGCGGGCCCCTGGACTTCTTCTCCAGCGCCTCGCGCCCGATAAAGTCATGGTCGAACTTGATGAACGGTCCATAACCGAGCTCGTAGGGCGTCAGGTAATAGGCCTCGATGTTGTCGGCGACGAAACTGCCGCCGATCGAGCCGGTGCCCTCGTAGCCGGTCGCGGGCAGCCATTGGCGATACTTCTTCATCGACTCGCCGGTGTAGACCGCCGGCAGCGGTGATGGGATCCAGCCCGATTCGAGCGTGTTGCTCGCATAGGCGCGCGAACCCACCGGCACCAGGCCGAACTCCCTGCCGGCCTCGAGAATCACGTCGCGGATCTCATCCGCCTGCTCGTACGGACCCCAGATCTCGAGGCCAGGCGCCCCCGCCATGCCGTGCCGCAGCGCGCGCACCTTGCGACCCTTGATGCTGATGGTGTCCATGTTGAAGAACTTGACGTCCGGCACCGGGCCGCCGTTGAGCTTCTCAAGCACCTTGGCCGCGTTCGGCCCCTGGATCTGGTAGCGATAGTGCTGGCGCACCACCGCCTTGCCACGCGGGTGCGATGGCGAGCGGTCGTCACGTCGCAGCTCCACCCGGTAGCCACCGGTCTCGCCGTGGAACTGGATCCAGTTCACCGTCGGCGCGCGACCGACGAACAGCAGCTCGTTCTCGGCGAGGTAGAACAGAATTCCGTCGCCGATCACGTAGCCGTCGTAGCTGCAAGGCACGAACTGCTTGGCCTTGTTAGGCGCGAAGCTGGCGAAACTGTTGATTGCGAGATGCGACAGCATCTTCAGGGCGTCGGGACCCTTGACCAGTATCTCGGCCATGTGATGTGACTGGTCGAACAGCACCGCGGTCTCCCGCCAGGCGCGCTGCTCGTCGCGCCAGTTGCTGAACTCGCTGGGCACCACCGGATATACATAGGCCCCGATCTGCGAATTGCGCAGCAGCTGCACCGGGTTGCCGGCGCCCTGCAACAGGTTCTCCAAACTTTGCTGGCTCATGATCCTGATGTCCTCCTGCAGTTTCGTACCTAATCCGGCTGACTCCCGCAGCCGCGAAGGCACCGATATCACCAAATTCCGACCGCGTCGAGAGGGTCACAAGCACGACGACGCCCGGCAGCGAACCGGAGCACCTTCCAGCCAATTGGCGAGTTGAACGCGGGTGGAACCGGAATGTCGGACCAGCTTTCCTGTCGCGTCCAGACCAGCTTCCGACGAACCGCCGCGCGGGACTCGACCGACAGCGAAATCGACGTGGCCACCGAGCGAACACCGCTCGCGCGGCGGTCGCGTACAGTCCGGTGCGGACCGGCGAGGAACAACAATGGCAAAACAGATGCAGCTGGTGGCGTCGTACTGGACGTTGGCCGGCGGTGCCGAACCGCATACCGACCACGAGTTCAGCGTTTTCAGCTTCCAGGAGCGAGTGAGCGCGGCGGCCGAGGCCGGCTTCACCGGCTTCGGCATCTGGCATGCGGACCTGGAGCACACGCTGAAATCGCTATCGCTGCGCCAGATGCGCCGCATCCTCGACGATCACGGCATGACGCACATCGAGCTCGAGTTTCTCACCGACTGGTGGTTCCGGGATGGGGAGCGCCACGCAGCGTGCGAGCAGCGCAAGCGACTACTGCTCGATGCGGCCGCCGCGCTGCAGGCGCACCACATCAAGGTCGGGGATTTCCTCAACACGCCCTGCCCCTTACCGCAGCTGATCGATGCGTTCGCATCGCTGTCCGAACAAGCGGCGGCCTGCGACACCGATGTACTGTTCGAGCTGATGCCGTTCGCCAACGTCAATACGCTCACCGGGGCGCTCGAGTTGGTTGCCGGCGCCGACGCCGGCAACGGCGGCATCATCATCGACCTGTGGCACATGGTAAAGATGGGAATCCCCTACGATGACATCGCGCGCATCCCAGCGCGTTTTCTCGGCGGCATAGAGGTCAATGACGGCACTTTCAGGGCTCCCTGGGACCTGCACACCGACACCATCAACCATCGCCGGCTGTGCGGCGAGGGCGAATTCGATGTGCGCGGATTCGTCAATACGATGCTGGCGGCGGGCTATCAGGGACCCTGGGGCATCGAGGTGCTGAACGCGGAGATGCGCAAATGGCCGCTGCAACGCATGGCCGAGCGCGCCGCGACTACCACCCGGGCGCAGTTTCCGCGCTAGCGCAGGTCCTATAGACTGACCGCATGCCGTTGACCCAACTCGAACACTACCTGGTGCTGACCGACGATATCGACGCCACGCGCGACTTTTACTGCAATGCGCTCGGCATGCGCATGGGGCCCAGGCCGCCGCTGGATTTTTCCGGCTACTGGGTCTATCTGGGCGAGGTGCCCTGTATCCACATCGCCGACTGGCAGAGCTACCGCGCGCACTCGCAGACCACTGGTATCGCGATATCGACGCGCGCGGCGGGCACCGGGCCGCTCGATCACATTGCGTTCAATGCCGTCGACTATGCCGCAGTCAAGGCGCGCCTGAAGGCGCACGGCGTCGAGGCGGCCGAGAACCTCGTGGCCGGCGTGGGCCTGCGCCAGTTATTCCTGTCGGATCCGAACGGTGTGAAAATCGAAATCAACATTGCGGCCGAAGCGACCCGCGGTTAAAGGAAGATCAAGCGATGCGCGCCTATGAGATTATCGCCGGCAGTGTGGGACTCGAGGGCCTGCGCCGCTGCGATCGCCCGGACCCTAAGCCTAAGGCCGGGCAGATCCTGGTGCGACTGCGCGCAGCAGCGCTGAACTTCCGCGATTTGCTGATGGTGCGCGGCATATATTCCGCCGGTGGCCAGAAACAGGCCGTCGTGCCGCTGTCCGACGGCGCCGGCGAAGTGGTCGCGGTCGGGGCCGGCGTGACGCGCTTTCGCGTCGGCGATCGGGTCGCCGGCACCTTTTTTCGCGGCTGGATTGCCGGCCCACCGCCGCAACCGCAGGTCGCACTGGGCGCCCCGCCGATCGACGGCGTTCTGGCCGAATCTGCCGTATTCGACCAAGAGGACGCGGTGCACCTTCCGGCGCACCTGTCGTTCGAGGCCGCCGCGACCCTGCCCTGCGCCGCCGTCACCGCCTGGCATGCGTTGATGGTGATCGGGCGCGTCCAGCCCGGCGACACGGTGCTGCTGCTCGGCACTGGCGGCGTGTCGGTGTTCGCGCTGCAGTTCGCGCGCCTGGCGGGGGCTCGCGTACTGATGACCTCTTCCAGTGACGACAAGCTGGCGCGCGCACGTGCGATGGGCGCAGCGGAAGGCGTGAACTATCGCGCCACTCCCGAGTGGCAGCAGGAAGTGCTGCGGCTGACCGGCGGGCGCGGCGTGGATCACATTGTCGAGGTCGGTGGCAGCGGCACGCTCGGCCGCTCGATCCAGGCCATCGGCAGCGGCGGCAGGATCTACTTGATTGGCGTACTTAGCGGCGTCGCTGCCGATGCCAATCCGTACGCCCTGATGAGCAAGTACGCTAGTATTCACGGCGTGTTCGTCGGTTCACGCGCCATGTTCGAGAAGATGAATGCCGCCATCAGCGTCAACGCGCTCGAACCGGTGATCGATCGTGTGTTCACGTTCGATGAGGCGGTCGCGGCTTACCGACATCTGGAGCACGGTGGGCATTTCGGCAAGGTCGTGATCCGGATCTGAGCGCCTACGATGAGCGCTTCCCCTTCCGAACCGACGCCGGTGACGGTGCGCGAAGCCACGTACTCGCTGCTGCGCGCCTTCGGCCTGACGACCGTGTTCGGCAATCCGGGCTCGACCGAACTGCCGATGTTCCGCGATTTCCCGCGCGACTTTCGCTACGTGCTGGGGCTGCAGGAGTCGATCGTAGTGGCGATGGCCGATGGTTTTGCGCAGACGCGCGCCGCCGCCAGCCTGGTGAACCTGCATTCCGCGATCGGCGTCGGGCACGCGCTCGGCAGTATCTTTACCGCCTTCAGAAACCAGACGCCGCTGGTGATCACCGCCGGGCAGCAGGCGCGCTCGATCCTGCCGTTCGAACCATTTCTGTATTCCGAGCAGGCCGCCAATCTGCCCCGACCGTACGTCAAATGGAGCTGCGAACCGGCCCGGGCCGAGGACGTTCCGGCCGCCATCGCCCGCGCCTACTACGCGGCGATGCAGGCGCCCCGCGGCCCGACGTTTGTCTCGGTTCCGGTGGACGACTGGGACCGACTCTGTACAGCGCTGGCACCGCGCGAGCCGAGCGCGGCCATCGCCGGCGACCCGGCGCTGCTGGCGCGCGCGGCCGCGGCACTCAATGCCGCGCGCCATCCGCTCATCGTGGTCGGCGCATCGGTGGCACGCGACGGCGCCTGGGACGAGACCATTGCGCTCGCGGAACGCCATCAGGCGCCGGTGTGGGTGAGCCCGCGATCGGCGCGCAACAGTTTTCCCGAACGCCACCGGCTGTTCGCCGGCTTCCTGCCGCCGGATCGCGCGGGGATCGTGGCCCGGCTGCGGGGCGCCGACTTCATCCTGGTGCTCGGTGCGCCGGTATTCACCTATCACGTCGAGGGTCATGGGCCGCACATTCCCGCCGGCGCGAGCCTGGTGCAGCTGACTGACGACCCGGCGGCGGCGGCCTGGGCGCCGGTCGGCCTGTCGATCATCACCAATCTGAAGCTCGGGGTCGGCGCGCTGCTGCAATCTGCGCCGCCGCCGCCGCAGCGGCTGCCGCCGCCGGAGCCCGCGCGCGCGCGCAGACAGGCACCCGATCGGCTGACGGAGACCTATCTGATGCAGCAGATCGCGGCGCTGCGGCCTGCGGGCAGCATCGTCGTCGAGGAAGCGCCGAGCAGCCGCCAGGCGATGCAGGATCATCTGCCGATGCTCGAAGCCGACAGCTTCCACACCTGTGCCAGCGGCGGGCTGGGCCATGGCCTGCCGGCCGCGGTCGGCGTCGCTCTCGGCCGCCCCGACCGCAAGGTCATCGGGCTCATCGGCGATGGATCGAGCATGTACTCGATCCAGGCGCTGTGGACCGCCGCGGAGTTGGGCCTGCCGGTGGCGTTCATTATCGTGAACAATCGCAGCTACAAGGCGCTGGTCGAATTCGGCCAGCACTTCAAGCTGACCGATCTTCCCGGCACGCAGCTGCCGCACCTGGACTTCTGCGGGCTGGCCCGTGCCCAGGGCGTCGCGGCGGTTTTGGTCGAGCGTTGCGAGGAACTCGATGCGGCGCTCGAACGCGCCTTCGCCGCGACGCAGCCGATGCTGGTCGAGGTGCAGGTGGCGTTGCCTTAGTCGGCAGCCCCCAGTGTCCAACCGCCATCGATCGAGATCTGCTGGCCAGTAAGGTAGGCCGAAGCCGGCGATGCCAGGAACAGCGCCAGACCCTTGATGTCTTCGGGAAAACCGACGCGGTGCATCGGTATGTTCTTGCCCATCGCTGCCTGCAACGCCGGATTCTTGGCGTGGCCGCCGCCGATGTTGGTGACGAAGAAACCTGGAGCGATCGCGTTGACGGTGATGTTGTAGGCCGCCAGCTCTTGGGCCACGCAACGCATCAGATGGGCGGCGCCGGCCTTGGCTGCCATGTAGGCCGAGCCTATCGCCGGTTCACACTGGTAGGCGGCCACCGAGGTGGTCAGGATCAGCCGTCCGGAACGCTGCGGTTTCATGATGCGCGCTGCGGCGCGCAGCGTGGCGAATATCCCGGTCAGATTGATGTCGATCACGCGCTGCCAGCGCTGGTCGGTGTAGTTGCAAAGCGCGCCCTCGGCGTTGCGCGACTGCTGCGAGCCGGTCCAATCGCCCATGAAGCCCGGACCGGAATCGACCCCGGCATTGGCAAATACGACATCCAGTCGGCCATGAGCGGCCAGCGCCGCATCGAACGCGCGCTCGAGCGTCGCATGGTCGCGCACGTCGAGTGTCTCGGCGCGCACCTGGTAGCCAAGCTGCTGCAGGCGCTGGCTCTCGAGCGTCAGCCCCGGGGCATCGACGTCGAGCATCGTGACTCGGGCGCCGTTCTCCGCCAGCGCTTCGGTGAAGGCCAGGCCCAGGCCGCTCGCACCGCCGGTGACGACGACTCCGTAGCCTTCGACGCTGAACAATTGCTCACTCTTCACCGGGCCGCCCTGTTCACACTGTGGCTCAATTCAACTGCACCAGGATCTTCATCCCCTGCTGGTGCCGCAGGCGCTCGAGGCCGCGGTCGATCAGCTGGCTGAATGGGATCGTGTCAACCCAGCCGTCGAGCGGATAACTGCCGCGCGCCACCTCCTCGATCACACTCGGGAAAGCGTTGACCGACATCGCAACGCCGGTCAGCCGGATCTCGGGCATCAGCAGATCAAATGGTGCCAGTGAAACCGGCTGATGATGGATCGCGACCACGACCGCGGTGCCGTCGATACGCGTGGCGTGGAGGATCGCCTGGAACGACGCCGGCACGCCGGCCGCGTCGACCGACGCGTGGGCACCGCGGCTGCCGGTCAGATCACGGATCGCCGCGACCACATCGCAGCTGGTTGGATCGAGCAGCGTGCGCGCCCCCAGCCCGGCGAGCACCGCGCGGCGCAGCGGCGAGGGCTCAATGATGATGGCTTCGACCCCGCGGCGCCGCAGGGTCAGGAACACGGCGACTCCAATCGGCCCGGCGCCGTGGATCGCAACGATCTGTCCGGCCTGCACCTGGCAGCGATTCGCGGTGTGCCAGGCGATCGCCAGCGGCTCGATCAGCGCGCCCTGCATCGCGCTTACGCCCGCCGGCAGCCGGTGCGCCATCGAGCGTTTGACGACCGTGTAGTCGGCCAGGCCGCCGCCAGCGCGGTTATAGCCGTGCAGTGCCAGCAGCGGACAATGGTTGTACTGGCCCGAGCCGCAATACACGCAGTGGCCGCAGGTCTCGAACGGCTCCACGGCCACCAGCTCCCCGACCGCCAGATCCTCCACACCCTCGCCCAAGGCCACGATCTCGCCGCACAGTTCGTGACCGAGGATCACCGGGTTTGCAACGCCGGTCAGCGGATGCGGGGTGGCGCGCGTCGTGATCGGCCCGTCGTAGTATTCGTGCAGGTCGCTGCCGCAGATGCCGTTGTACCTCACGCGCAGCTTGACGTCGCCAGGTCCCGGCATGGGTTCCGGCATAGTTTCGAGTCTGAGGTCCTGGCGCCCGTAGAAAACGGCTGCGTTCATTCGCCGGTCCATGCTCGATTCTAGCGTGCCCGGGCACGGCGACTCGACTGACGGCGAACTCGGCGCGCGCAGCCATTGCACCGCGCCGATCGTGGCATCGACAATGCGTCACCGTCGCTCAAGCCCACCAAAGGCGCATGTGAGCAGCCACAAGTCCGAAGCCGCGCCCGCCGAACGCAACGCCGCCAGCGTGAAGGCACGCATCGTTGCACTGATGCGCCAGGCATCCACCGAGATTGCCGTGGGCGATGAGCCGCTGTTGCCAGCGCTCGTCCGCCAGCTGCCGCCCGGCAGCTGCGTGCACGTCGCGCATACGCCCAAGGCGACGCTCGATCAGGTGGTGCGATTGTCGTTGCAGGTGCAGCAGCACGGGCTGCGCGCCAGTCCGCACATCGTCGCGCGTCGAATCGCCAGCGAGCAGGCGCTGCGGGCGGCACTGGGCGAATTAAAACGCGGCGGGGTCGAGCAGATCCTGCTGGTGGCGGGCGACCGCCAGCAACCGCTGGGCGAGTTTTCCAGCACGCTTCAGATCCTGGACAGCGGCGCCACGGTCGACGCCGGCATCGGCACGATCGGCGTCGCCGGTCATCCGGAAGGTCATCAGGCCATCGATGCGGCCGGCCTGTGGCAGGCGCTGGCACAAAAACAGGCCTTCGGCGAGCGCACCGGCACGGCGGTGCACATCGTCAGCCAGTTCAGCTTCAACCCCGGCGCCATCCATGCCTGGGAGCGCGAACTCGCCAGCCACGGCATCCGCTTGCCGGTACGCGTCGGAATTGCCGGGCCGACACCGCTGGTCAAGTTATTGCAATTCGCAGTTCGTTGCGGCGTCGGCACATCGCTGCGCACCGCAGCGCACGCGTTCGGCAATGTTGGCCAGGTGGCGCATCTGGCGACCACCCCCGAACAGCACCTGATCGTATTGGCGCGCGCGCTCGACGCAGGCAGCTCGCAGCAACTGGTGGCCCCGCATTTCTTTGCATTCGGCGGTGCGCTGAAGACGGCGCAATGGATGCGCGCGCTGGCTGACGGCCAGTTCGATCTCGGCGCCGACTACCTCAAACTGTCGCCGGCTCGATGATTAGCTGCTCGATGACCATTTGGTTGGATTGGTATTAGCCTTTAAAATTATATCTATAAGACATAATTCTAAAGTAATTACTCGTAGCGATTGGGCAGCGGCGGCGGCAGCGTGCGGCCGAACTACATCGTATGCGTCGCCTTATCACCCGAGATGGCGCCCGCCAGGTAGTTCTCGATCTTGGTGCGGGTCTGCCCGCGGTCCTGGTCAGAGAACTGCACCCCGATCCCCGCGGTGCGCTTGCCTTGCGCGCCCTTGGGCGTCACCCAGATCACGCGACCGGCAACCGGCAGTTTCTCATCCTCACCCATCAGATTGAGCAACATGAACACTTCATCGCCGATGCGATAATTGCTGTTGGTCGGGATAAACAGGCCGCCGTTCTGCACGAACGGCATATAGGCCAGATACAGGGCGCTCTTGTCCTTGATGGTCAGCGTCAGCAAGCCCGGCTTGTTGATCCCCGATCTGGAGTTTGGGTCCTTGGCCATATTCCCCGAACGATCCTTGTCAAACCTTCAATGATTGAATCTGTTAACGATCGATCCCGCCGCGGGCGCCGCCGCGCTGCCCGGCGCGAGGTAGCTGCCACAGCAGCTGCTCCAGCGCCAGCGAGCGGTTGATGGAAGTCAGCCGCAGTCGCCGCAGCTCATAGATACCCTCCAGCAGCCGCAGCAATACTGCAATATTCATGTCCGAAGCAGATTCTGGCAAGTGCGTGCTACTACGCAGTTCCGACGATTGACGCTGCGCGCCTACGGCGTCATCGATGCGCGCTGTGATCCAGGTCTCAAGGCAGGCCAGCCGCAGGCCCAGTGTCTCGGACCGGGCCCAGCGCTCAGCGGTCGCCGCTATGTCCATCCGACCCCCCAGCGCGTCGCTCAGGCTGCGGTCGGTTTCGGCCTTGAGCTGTGCCAACGCGGCGGCATCCACGTCCAGCGCCTCAAATGGCGCATCCCCCAGAACCTCCAGGACCGTGGCCCATGGGCCGTCGCCGCGCACCCGCGTAAGCCAGGCGACACTGATCGCCTGCGCCGGGCTGGCTATGCGCAACCGCAGGCAGCGGCTCAGGATAGTCGCGGGCATGCGCGACGGCGTTGCGCTCACCAGGACCAGGGTTACCCCGGCGCGCGGCTCCTCCAGCGACTTGAGCAGCGCATTGGCCGCATTGGCATTCATGCTGTCGGCCGGCGATATCAGCGCCACGGTCGCCCCGCCGCCATGCGCAGTCAGCACCAGCTGCTCGGTGAGCTCGCGCACCTGTTCCACGCGAATGTATTTCGAGTCCTCGATCGGATGCAGTTCGATGAAATCCGGATGCTGTGCAGCCGCGAACATGCGGCAATCACGGCAGCGTCCGCAGGGCGCCTGCGGCTCGCGGCACAACGCCAGCTGCGCGGCAAAGCGCGCCAGCGCCTCGCCGCCGGCTCCGCGCTCGTCATGGATCAGAAGTCCGGTGGGAAAGCGGTGCGCCGCGCGCGCGCGCCGCAGCTGCTCGATCTGCGGCGCGAGCCACGGTGCATCCAGCGCCAGCGGCAGCGCGCTTACCGGGCTCACGGAGCTCACGCTGCACCCGGCAGCAGGTCGGCGATGGCCGCCCGCGCCCGCGCGGCCACGTCATCTGGCGCGCCGGCCGCATCCAGCACGCGCATCCTGGCCGGTTCGCTCGCAGCCAGCGCCAGATAGCGCGCGCGCACCCGTTCGAAGAATCGCCGATCCTCGTCTTCGAAACGATCGCCGGCCGCGGAGCGCCGTCGCGCACGGGCAAGTCCGACTTCCACCGGTAGGTCCAGCAGCAGTGTTCGATGTGGCCACAGCGTCCCATGCACCGTATCCGCCAGCCGCTCGATCAGTGCGGCGTCGACGCCGCGTCCCGCACCCTGATAGGCGCGCGTCGCGTCGGTGAAGCGGTCGCAGATCACCCACTCGCCCCGGTCGAGCGCCGGAAGTATCAGATTCTCGACGTGCACCGCACGCGCCGCGAACATCAGCAGCGTCTCGGCCTCGGCACTGATGCGTTCGGCGCCGCGCTCGAGCACCAGGGTGCGCAGCCGTTCGGCCAGGGGCGTGCCGCCGGGCTCGCGTGTGAGCCGCACCGTGAGGCCGCGCTCAGTCAGTGTCGCCTCGAGCGCGCGCGCCAGGGTCGATTTGCCCGCGCCCTCGATACCTTCGAGGCTAATGAACCTGCCGGGTGCCGTCATGGCGTCTTGCCGGAAGCTGGGGGCGCGGCCACTTTCGCGTCCGGCGCGACCCCAAGCTTGTGCAGGTAGGCGCGCAGCGCGACGTCGTGTTCCGCCAGGGTGGCGGAGAAATGATGCGTGCCATCGCCATTGCCGGTGGCGACGAAATACAGCGCGTCGCTGGCTGCCGGATGCAGCGTCGCCTGCAGTGCTGCGGCGCCCGGCAACGCGATCGGGGTCGGCGGCAGGCCGCTGCGGGTGTAGCTGTTGTAGGGCGTATCGGTCTCCAGATCGCGGCTGTGGATGTGCCCATCGTAGTCCTCACCCAGGCCATAGATCACGGTCGGATCGGACTGCAGCCGCATGCCCAATCGCAGTCGGTTGACGAATACCGCGGCGACTTTGGGGCGCTCATCCTCCCGTCCGGTCTCCTTTTCGACGATCGAGGCCAGGATCAGCGCCTCATCCGGATTGGCCAGCGGCAGATCCGGAGCGCGACTGTTCCAGGCAGCATCCAGTTCGTCCTGCATGCGTTCATAAGCGAGTTCCAGTATGTGGCGGTCGCTGGTGCCGGCCGCGAAGCGGTAGGTGTCGGGAAAAAAGCGTCCCTCGGCGGCCTCGCCCGGATGGCCCAGTGCCCCCATCAGCTGCTGCGCCGACAGCCCGCGCAACTGGTGCGCCACGGCCGGATGCGCGTCCAGGGCACTGCGCATCTGGGCAAAGCTCCAGCCCTCGACCACGGTCACCGATTCGAGCACCACCCGCCCATTGATCAGCTGATCGAGCACCTCGCGCGCGCTCGAATGCGGCGGCACGTCATAGGTGCCCGACTGCAGCCGCGGCGTCGGCCCGTGCAGCCGCAGATACAGCTCCACCAGTCGCGCATGTCGCAGCGCGCCCTGCTGCTGCAGCGCCAGCAGTGTGCTGCGCAGGCTGCTGCCGGGCGCTACCTGCACCCGCACCGGCGCTGTGTTGGCAGCCGGTAGATTCATCTGCCAGCCCAGGCCGATCCAGGCGAGCCAGGCGGCCGCGCCCAGCAGCACCAGCAGCACCAGCAGCAGACTAAGCGCGCGACGCATCGATCACCGTGTGCAGCCGGCGTGCATGGGCATCGCCCGCCAGCGCCCGACCGTCGAGCAGCCGCACCGATTGCACTCCCCAGCGCACGTTGGTGACGAACACCTCGCGTGCCGCGGCCAGCTCGCTCCCCGCCACCGGGCGCACATTCACTGGCTGACCCAGTGTGGCTGCCGCCTCCAGCACCAGGCGCCGCATCACGCCGGCGACGCCACAGGCGCCCAGCTCGGGCGTAACCAATCCATTGTCATCGGCCAGGAACACATTCGACATGCTGCCACCGATCACCTGACCTGCGGTCGACAACATCAGTACCTCGTCCACTGCACGCGCATCACGCTGCATCTGCGCCAGCACCTGCTCGAGCCGGTTGAGGTGCTTGAGACCGGCCAGCAGCGGATTGGTGCCCAGCGTCACGCTCGAGATGCCGACCTGAAAGCCGGAAGCGGCGCGCAGCGGCGGGTCGGGCCACTCATGCCGGCTGACGATGCGCGTCGGCCGCTCGTCGCCGGCCGGCGCATAGCCGCGGCGCGTCGCTGTGCCGCGCGTCACCATCACCTTGACGATGCAGCGCCGCTGGTCGGCCGCCAGGCCGCGGATCTCCGCCCGCAGCAGTTCCATATCGCGGAATGCGATCCGCAGGCGCTCACAGCCGTGCTGCAGCCGCTCCAGGTGCAGCGCCAGCCAGCGTGGCTCGCCGTCGCTGCAGGTAATGGTCTCGAACAGGCCGTCGCCGTACTGCAGGCCCCGATCGGCGCTGTCGATCCCGCCGCCGGCCTGTCCGTTGATGAGCGCAGCGCTCAAGCGGCGCCCAGTGCCGCGAGCAGGCCGCGCGCCTTGGCGCGCGTCTCGGCCAGCTCGCGCTGCCAGTCCGAATCCGCGACGATGCCCGCGCCGGTGCGAAATTCCACGCGCCGCTCATGCAGCGTCAGGCTGCGGATCAGGATATTGAAATCCATCGAGCCATCGCAGTTGATGAAGCCAATGCCGCCGGTGTAGGCCTGGCGCGCCTCGGCCTCCAGTTCAGCGATGATCTGCATGCAGCGGAATTTCGGGCAGCCGGTGATGGTGCCGCCGGGGAACACCGCGCGCAGTACATCGATCGGCGTCAATTGCGGCAACAACTCGCCCACCACATTCGACACGATGTGATGCACGTGCGGATAGCTCTCGATGCGCATGAATTCGTCGACGTGGACGCTGCCCGAGCGGCATATCCGACCCAGGTCGTTGCGCTCCAGGTCGATCAGCATGATGTGTTCGGCGCGCTCCTTCGGGTGCGCGATCAGCGCTGCGATCTCGCCCGGCTCCGCAGCGAGAGCACCGCTGCGCGGCCGGGTGCCGGCGATCGGCCGTGTCTCGACCCGCCTTCCCGCGACCCGCACCAGGCGCTCGGGCGAGGAACTCAGCAGCCGCCAGTCCTGGAACTGCGCCAGGGCCGCAAACGGCGCCGGGTTCACGGCCCGCAGGCGCTCGTACAGTGCCTGCGTCGCCGCGCTCAACGATGCCTCGGGGGCAAGTGCACCGCGCCAGGGGCGTGACAGGTTGGCCTGGTAGATGTCGCCGGCCCGAATGTAGCCCAGCGCCGCCTCGACGCGATCGCGGAAATAATGCGCTGCTTCCTCCTCGACCCCGACGGTTATAGAGACCCCGGGGACGCGCGCGGGCAACGCGGCCAGCGCAGCGGCCAGGGCATCGACCAGGTCCTCGCGCCCCGCCGGCGCAAACATCCAGGCCCGCCGCGCCACATGGTCGTACACCAGCCCGGCCGGGATGCGCAGCGCAAACGCGGCCGGGGCCGCGGCGTCGACCTGCACGCGCGGCGCCAGATCCAGGCGTGGCTCGATCTCGGTTGCCAGCTCGTAGCCCAGGAAGACCACCCAACCGCCCCGAAACGGCCCCGCCGCACACCCGCGCGCATCGTCCGGCGCGTCGGGCGCGTCGGGCGCGTCCGGCTCGCCCGCTGCGTCGCAGCCATCGCTACGCCGCGCGGCTTCAAGTGCTGCGAGGAAGCCGCCGCTGGCCGGCAGCGGCATGCCGCGGGCATGCAGGCCCCCGCCTGCGTCCTGCCAGAGGGCCGCCTGCGGATAGGCGGCCAATATCGAGTAACGGCTCAGCGGGCCGCGGGCGGCGCTGTCGAACAGCACCGGAAAGGAGTCGGGATCTCGATACGCCAGCCGCCGCAGCGCATCGTCATCGACCGCCGCCGGCCGTATCAGCACACTGTCCGCGATTGCCACCTGTGCCATGCGCGCCTAGCCTTCGCGCCCGAGGCGGCAGCAGCGTTCAGGCGCCGCCGAGGCGCCGGAACACGAGCGTACCGTTGGTGCCGCCGAAACCAAACGAGTTCGACACCGCGACATCGATTTTCATCGGCCGCGCGGTATTGGGCACGTAATCCAGGTCGCAGTCCGGGTCGGGGTGTTCGTAGTTGGTGGTCGGCGGGGCCACGTTGTCGCGGATCGCCAGCACGCTGAAGATGGCCTCCACCACGCCGGCGGCTCCAAGCAGATGCCCGGTCATCGATTTGGTGGAACTGACCGCCAGTTTCTTCGCGTGCTCGCCGAATGCGCGCTTGATGGCAATGGTCTCGGCCTTGTCGCCCAGCCCGGTCGAGGTTGCGTGCGCATTCAGGTATTGCACCTGCTCGCCGCTGATGTGCGCATCGGCAAGCGCGTTGACCATCGCCAGTCGCGCGCCATCCCCGTCCTCGGGCGGCGCGGTGATGTGATGCGCATCGCCGCTCATGCCAAAGCCGATCAGCTCGGCATAGATGCGCGCGCCGCGGCGGCGCGCGTGCTCGTATTCCTCCAGCACCATCGCGCCTCCGCCGTCGCCCAGCACGAAACCGTCGCGATCGCGATCCCACGGACGGCTGGCTGCCTGCGGTGCGTCGTTGCGCGACGACAGCGCCTTCGCCTGGCCGAAGCCTCCCAGGCCGGTAGGGGTCGTGGCCATTTCGGCGCCACCGGCGATGATCAGATCAGCGTCGCCATACTGGATGCAGCGCGCGCCCAGGCCGAGTGCGTGTGTCGAGGTGGTGCAGGCCGTGACCACGCCGAGGTTCGGTCCGCGCAGGCCATAGCGAATCGACAGGTGGCCGGAGATCATGTTGATGATGGTTGAAGGCACGAAGAACGGTGAGATCTTGCGCGGATTGCGCCCGGAATCGACATACCCCGCGCACGTCTCCTCGATGGTCCACAGGCCGCCGATGCCGGCGCCGGTGACCACGCCGCACCGATCGCGGTCGAGCCGCTCGAAGTCCACGCCGCAATCACCCACCGCCTGCACGCCGGCGGCGATGCCGTAGTGCATGAACTCGTCCATGCGGCGAGCGTCCTTGACGCTCATATACTGATCGACGGCGAAGCCGCGCACCGCGCCGCCAAAACGGGTTGGGAATGCCGAAACATCGAAACGCGTGATCGGGCCGATGCCACTCTCGCCGCGCAGGATGGCGGCCCAGGCGTCGGCCACATTGCCCCCGACCGGGCACACCAAGCCCAGCCCGGTGACAACTACCCGGCGTTTACTCACGAGGCGCCACGCACCGCGGCAACAAGGACGGGTTAGGCTTTGTTGCGGCGTTCGCTGATGTAATCGATCGCCTGTTGGACGGTAGTAATCTTCTCAGCGTCTTCGTCCGGAATTTCGATCTCGAACTCTTCTTCCAGCGCCATGACCAGCTCGACGGTGTCGAGTGAATCGGCGCCCAGGTCGTCGACGAACGAGGCGGCGTTGGTCACTTGCTCAGCCTTCACACCCAGCTGTTCGGCAACAATCGCCTTCACCTGTTGTTCCACGGTGCTCATCTTTTGATAACCCTCTTTCGTGTTGACTAGGACCCACTTCAGATCGCCGTTTCGGGGCGCTTCCGCGCGGGGCGCGTATTGTAGGGGAACCCCCCGACGCTCGCCAGTTCGCCCGCAGCGCGAGTACTTGATTATTCAGATTATTTGCGCCAAGGGCCAGCTTTGTAAGGAACTTTAACCCATGTACATGCCACCGTTGACGTGCAGCGTCTGCCCGGTGATGTAACCGGCCTCGCGCGAAGCCAGAAACAGCACGGCATTGGCGACCTCCTCGGCGGTGCCAAAACGGCCCACCGGTATCTGTGCCAGATAAGCCTCCCGCTGCGCCTCCGGCAAGGCGCGTGTCATATCCGTCTCTATGAAACCGGGGGCAACGGTATTGACGGTGATGTTGCGTGTAGCCACTTCCTTGGCCAGGGCCTTGGTGAAACCCGTAAGTCCGGCCTTGGCCGCCGCGTAGTGCACCTGGCCGGCATTGCCGATCGATCCGACCACCGATCCAATGTTGATGATGCGGCCATGTCGCTCCTTGAGCATGCGCCGCAGGCAGGCCTTCGACAGGCGAAACACCGCCGACAGATTGATCTGCAGCGTCTGGTCCCAATCCTCGCTCTTCATGCGCAAAATCAACGCATCACGGGCAATCCCGGCGTTGTTGACCAGGATCGTCGGCAGACCTTCGGCCCCGTCCAGGGCATCGATCAGCGCGTCGGTTGAAGCCGGCTCGGTGGCATGCCAGACCAGGCCGCGGCCGCGGATCCCGGCGGCGCGAAAATCCGCGCTCAGTTTGCTGGCGCCCTCGGCGGTGGTGGCCGTCGCGACCACTGTTGCGCCGGCGCCGCCAAGGGCGAGCGCGATGGCCCGGCCGATGCCGCGCGAGCCCCCGGTCACCAGTGCCAGATCCGCCTCAAACATGCGCTTCCCCGGGCGCAGTGGCGGCGGCGGTGGCGGCTACGGCGGCCGCGATCGACTCCGGATCCTCCAGCGCAAAGCAGCTTGCGGTGCGGTCGATGCGCCGGACCAGGCCGCTGAGCACTTTGCCGGGGCCACATTCAATCAGGGTGGGTGCCAGGACCAGCAGCGCGCGCACGGTCTGGGTCCAGCGCACCGGGCTGGCGAGTTGCCGCACCAGGGTGGCACGTATATCCGCCGGGTCCGAATGCTCCAGGGCGTCCACGGCGCTGATGTAGCGATACACCGGCGGGCGCACCTCGATCTGATCGAGGCGTGCGGCCAACTTTTGCGCGGCTTCACGCATGAGGCTCGAATGTGCCGGCACGCTGACCGGCAGCAGCAGCGTGCGCTTGGCACCCCGCTGGCGCGCCAGCTCCATGGCGCGCTCGACTGCCCCGGCGTGCCCGGCGATCACCACCTGGCCGGGGAAATTGTAATTCACAGCCTCCACTATCTCGCCCTGGCCGGCCTGCGCACAGGCCGCCTGCACCTCGACATCCTCGATGCCGAGTATCGCTGCCATCGCGCCGGCGCCCTCCGGCATGGCCTGCTGCATGATCTGCCCGCGGTACTGGACCAGCCGCACCGCCGCCTCGAGCGGCAGCGCTTGTGCGCACACCAGGGCGCTAAACTCGCCCAAGCTGTGGCCGGCGACCACGCACGGTGGCGCGCCACCCTGTTCGCGCCAGGCGCGCCAGGTGGCCACGCCCGCCACCAGCATGGCCGGCTGCGTATATTCAGTGGCGTTGAGGCGCTCGGCCGGCCCCTCCGCTACCAGCCGCCACAGGTCGAAGCCCAGCGCCTGCGATGCTTCTGCAAAGCATTGCGCTGCCGACGCGTAGCGCGCCGTCAGCGCCGCCAGCATGCCGACCGATTGCGATCCCTGGCCAGGAAACACCAGTGCTATGGACATTACGGTTTCAGACCTCGCCGCTTGCGATATTGGAACTGGCCGCCGCGCGCTGGCGCCCGACAGGTGAAAAGCGGCGCGGATTATAGCGGCTTCGCCGCGGCGCGCGGCAGCACGGCGCCGACCAGGCCGCCGAGCGCGCCAAACAGATGCGCCGCGGGCACCAGCGGCAGATCGCCTTCGAACAGGCTGGCCCCGGACTGCTGCTCATACACCAGCTTGACGATCAGCAGCAGCAGCAGTCCGGCACCTAGAGCCTCGCCACGCCGATACATCGCACACGCTCCGGCGGCCCAGATCCCATGCAGCACTCCCGAGGCACCTACATACCAGTCGACCGCGGGCTGCAGAAACCATAGCCCGGCGTCGATCGCCGCGGCCGCCAGCAGCACGATCCATAGCCAGCGGCGCGCCGGGAACTCGCGTGCGAACAGCACCCACAGCGCTGCCAGTCCGCCGCCATTGAGCAATGCATGGCGCCAGCCCAGATGCACCAGGTGTGCGCTGATCAGTCGCCACCATTGATAGTGCGCCAGCGCGTCGCGCTGGTACTGCAGGTACTGGCGCCCCCAAGCGCCGGTAGCGCTCAGCGCCAGCAACAACGCCACGACGCCGATCAGTGCTGCACCGTAACGAGCATCGCAATTCGCCGACCGGAACCAAGACTGTGAGCTGCTGTCAGATCCGACGGTGTTCATTTGTTATAATTGGGTGATGAACAGCTATGGCTTCGCGCCGCGGCCGGTGAACTATATGAGCGCCAAAGTCCCGGGTACAGTGTCGATCCCAGGCTCGCGGCAGCGTGGCTTCACGTTGATCGAGATCATGGTGGTGGTCATCATTATCGGCCTGCTCGCGGCGGTGGTGGTACCCCAGTTCCTCGGGCGTGTCGACGACGCGCGTATCGCCAAGGCCAAACAGGACATCCAGGCCCTGGAAACCGGCCTGACGATGTTCAAGCTGGATAATTTCTCCTACCCGACCAGCGAGGAGGGACTCAAGGCGCTGGTTGAGAAGCCCAATGATCCCAACATAAAAAACTGGCGTCCCGGCGGCTATCTCAAGCGCCTGCCCAAGGACCCGTGGGGCAATGACTATCAATACCAGTCTCCGGGCACGCACGGCGATGTGGATGTGTTCTCGTTCGGCGCCGACGGCCAGGTCGGCGGCGAAGGTATCAACGCGGACATCGGCAACTGGAACCTCGACAACTGACCCGGGGCCGGCCCGGCCCACACGCCGTGACAGCCAGCCGTCGCCCGGTCTCATCGACGTCGCCGCGCCTGCGCGGCTTCACCCTGATCGAGATCCTCGTGGTGGTGGTGATCATTGCGGTGATCATCGTCGGCGCCATCGTGAGCCTGGGCGTTACCGGCAAGGACAGCCAGCTCGAGCGCGAGCGCGATCGGCTGTCAGCCCTGATGGCCTACGTGCACGAGCGCGGCGGCATGCTGACACTCGAGTACGGCATACGCTGCGGCCAGCACGGCTATCGCTTCGTCTACTTCGACAGCATCACCAACCAATGGATGCCCGAGACGGTCGATGACACGCTGCGGCCGCGACGCATGCCCGCCGGATTGACATTGACGCTGGACATCGAGGGCCGCCCGATCGTGCTCAACGACAAGGCGCTGACGCTCAGCAAGCGTGACACCACGCCGGCCGGCGGCACCATCTCCACGCTCGGCGGGGACATCACCAGCAGCTTCAGCAATCAGCTGGCCGACAACTCACCGCAGATCATGCTGTTCTCCAACGGCGACACGAATTCCTTCGCGCTGACCATCGCGCGCGACGGCATCGGCCGCAGCGCCACCCTTCAGAGCAACGCCGACGGGACGCTGAAGGTCGGCGATATCGTGGAGCCGAAGAAATGACCGCCGGCGCGACCTGCGGCATGCACGGCGCGGGCCAGTGCGGATTCACGCTGATCGAGGTCATGGTGGCACTGGTGATCGTCGCCTTTGGGATGGGCGCGGTGCTTGCGGCGCTCAGCTCAGCCGCCGGCAACATCGCGGCACTGCACGACAAGACCCTGGCGCAATGGATCGCACTCAATCAGGTCGCCGACACGCGACTTAACCTGCAGGTGCCCGGCACCGGCACCACCGAAGGCGACGTCAAGGCGTTCGGCAATGCCAACTGGCATTGGCGCCAGGACATCGTGCCGGTGCCGTCGATTCCCGGCTTGCTCGAGATCGTGGTGCGAGTGCAGCGCACCGGTGCCAGCTCCGGCTCGTCCAGTTCGGGCAGCTCGAGCAGCTCCAGCGGCTCGAGCCTGTTCAAGAGCTCGTCTGGCTTCGGCAGTTCCAGTGGCAGCGGCCCGCTCGGCTTTACGACCTCGAGCTCCGGCAGCAGTTTCGGCTTCTCATCGAGTTCCGGCAGCACGCTCGGCCTCTCATCGAGTTCCGGCACGCTCGGCACGGTGAGCTCCATCACGGCGGTGACGAACAGCGGCAAGGATCAGAACTGGCTTGTGACCGTCATCGGCTTTCGCGGCGACGCCGTGGCGGCGTCGAGCGGCGAGGCACCGGACTGGAACGGCATCGGCGGCACCGCCAGCAGCGCCAGCAGCAGCGGCGCCTCCGGCGCATCGAGTTCCGGCGCGATGCTCAATCCGGGCACCAGCCCCGGCAGCGCGTTCAGCAGCAGCTCAGGTGCCGGCATCGGCTCCTCGGGCGGAAATTAAACCATGACAGCACGCCGGCAACGGGGCTTCACGCTGGTTGAGCTGCTGGTGGCGCTGTTCATCACCGCCGTCATGTTCGCGTTCGGCTACCGCGCGCTCGATCAGGCCTTCCGGAGCCGGCGCGAAGTAGACGAGCAATCGGCACGGCTGATCGCCGTGCAGCAGGCGATACGCACGCTCGAGCAGGATGTGGAACTGCTGGCGCCGCGGCCGGTGCGAAACCTGATCGGCGATGGTTATCTGCCGGCAGTGAGCGCAGCCCAGAACAACACCATCGGCAGTCTGGGCACGACGCTCAGCAGCGGTATCAGCAGCGGGTTCGGCAACAGCAGCAGCCTCAGCGGCTCCTCGACCCCACTGTTCACCTTTACGCGTGGCGGGTGGACCAATCCTGCCGGCATACAGCGCAGCGAACTGCAACGCGTCAGCTACTCGCTCGAGAAGGGCGCACTGGTGCGCCAGTACTACCCGGTGCTCGATGCCACCGAGGCGGTGCAGCCGATCAAACGCACGTTGGTCGATCACGTGAAGAATTTCAGCCTGCGCTTCATGGATGCCGGCCATAACTGGCAGAACGGCTGGCCGCCGATCACTTCCGGCGCCGGCGCGACTACTGTGCTGCCCCGCCTGCGGCCGGTGGCGGTGGAAGTCACAATCGAACTCGATGACTGGGGCGTGCTGATACGTCATATCGAGGTAGCAGGATGACGCAGCGCTGTATCGCGTGCGCTCGCGGGCAGCGCGGAATTGCGCTGATCACCGCACTGGTGCTGGTGGCCATCGCGGCGGTGCTGGCGACCGCGATCGGCTACGCCAGCGCCATGTCGGCACGGCGCGCCAGCACGATGTTCGGCGCCGACCAGAGCCTGCTCGCCGGCGAGGGCGCCGAGGCGATGGCCTCCTATGTCCTCAAACAGTCGGCCAGCGCCACCATGTCGCTCGATCAACCCTGGGCGCAACCCTACGGGCCGTTCGAACTGGGCGACGGCGTCACGCTCGAGTTCGCGCAGATCGAGGACCAGCAGGGCAAGTTCAATATCAACAATCTTGCCGCCGGCGCCAACGGCGGTACCGACACCGTCGGGTGGTTGCCATTGTTCCAGCAGCTGCTGGTGCAGGTCGGCCTGGAGACCAAGTGGGCCGGCATCCTCGCCGACTGGATCGATTCCGACAACACGCCCAACACGCCCGACGGCGCCGAGGACAGTGTCTACCTCACACAGTCTCCGCCGTACCGCGCTGCCAATCTGCCCGTCACCAGCATCTCCGAGCTGCTGGCGTTACCGGGCTTCGGCCGCGATCGCTACGATCGGCTCAAGCCGTATATCACGGCATTGCCGGTGGGTACTTCGATCAACGTCTGCACCGCCTCGGGGGTAGTGCTCGATGCGCTCAGCGGCAAGAACGAATACAGCACCGACGCCTCAGTACTGGTCAATGCACGCAAGGAGAAGGGCTGTTTTCCGACGCTGGCCGTGTTTACTGCCGGCGTGAGCGGGCAGGCGCGAGCAGTGCTGTCCGGCAGGGTCGGCACCCTCTCGTCGTACTTCCGCCTGCGCTCCGTCATCACTATTGGCACTGCGCGCTTCACCTTGTACAGTCTCCTGTACCTCGATCCATCAGGGCAGATTCGGCCCATAATCAGAACCTTCGGCACGGAATAATCATGGCGGAATGGCTCATTCTGCAGCTGTCGCGCGGCCCCGAAGACCGGTGCGGCTGGATGCTCGCCGATCAGCATGGTCAGCCATTGGGTGCGCCGCGCGTGGGCGTGCTGGTACAAACCGCCGGTGAGGCCACGGGGCGCCGCGTCGCCGTCATCGTGCCGAGCAGCGATGTACTGACCACCGAGGTCGAACTGCCGCAGAAAAGCGGCGTGCGGCCGCAGCAGCTGGCGCCCTACGCGCTCGAGGAGCAGCTCGCCGCCGATATCGAAACGCTGCATTTCGCGGTCGGTGAGCGCGACACTCATACCGGCCGCACCAGCGTGGCGGTGGTGACGCGGGCACTGATGGACCAGTGGCTCGCGACGCTGCGCGCCGCGGAGCTGGTCCCCGAGGTGCTGTGCGCCGAGGCCGCGCTGCTGCCGCAGAACCCGGGTCATACGGTGGTCATGCTCGACGGCGATATGCTCAGCTTGCGTCGCGCCGGCCAGCCGCCGCTGGCGCTGCCGGCAGCCGACATGGCGGCCGCGTTGGAAGCCTCGCTTGGCCCGGAACTGAGCGCCGACGATCTGATCGTCTACGCCACGCCGCAGGACTGGCACCGTCACTCGACTGATGCGGAAGCGCTGCGTAGCCGTTGCGCCAGCCTCAAGGTGCAACTGCTCAGTTCCGGACCGCTGCCGCTGCTGGCACCACAGGTCGCGGCCGGTCAATTCATCAATCTGCTGGCTGGTGATTTTGCACCCAAGACCTCATTTGGCGGCGACTGGCGCCGCTGGCGCCTGGCCGCGGTGCTGGCGGCAACGCTGTTCGCGGTGCACATCGCCGGCTTATCGCTCGAGCTGCTGCAACAGCACCGCAGCGAGCGTGCGCTCGATGCGGCCATCGGCGATGTGGCGCGGCGCGCATTGCCTGGGGACCCCGGCACCGGTGCGGTTCGATCGCGGGTCGAGCAGCACCTGCTGGCAGCACAATCGCAATCGGGTGGTTCCGGCCTGCTGTCGGCGCTGGCAGCCCTCGCCCAGGCCATCAATGGCGTGAACGGCACCTCGGTACAGACGCTGAGCTTTCGCGAGGGTGGCCTGGATCTTGCCCTCAAGGCGAGCGACGCGGCCAGCCTTGAACGTGTCGATCAGGCGCTGCGCAGCGGCGGCTGGCAGGCCGAACTGACTTCCGGCGCGGCCGCAGGCGCCGCCTACGAAGGCCGAATACGCATGCGTCCCGCGGGCACTCCCGCCGACGCCAGGCACAGCCGATGATTGAGCGGCTAATTCAATACCTGCAACGGTTGCAACCGCGCGAGCGCGGCATGCTGCTGTTCGGCGGCGTCGCCGCGCTGCTGCTGATCATCGTCGCGACGGTGTTGCCGCTGCAGCGGAGCGTGGCTGCGGTCCAGGAGCGGGTCGAGCGCAAGCGCGACGATCTGCAGTGGCTTCGCTCCATGGCGCCACAGCTGACCGGATTGCAGGTCAGTGCACCGCCGCCGCTGCGCGAGTCGCTGGTGGTACTGGTAGATCGAACGGCGCGTGAATCCGGGCTGGCAAAGAGTCTGGTCGGCAGCCAGCCCAGCGGCGATGGCGGCCTGAACGTGCGACTTGACCAGACGCCGTTCGATACTCTGGTCGCCTGGCTGTCGCAGCTGCGCGAGCGTTATGGTGTTCAGGTCCAGACCGCGACCATCGACGCTGCCAAAGGCAGCGGCAACGTCACCGCCACGCTGGTGCTGCACCCGGGCTGATGCCGTTGCGAGCAGCGCTTATCCTGGCGGCGATCGCATTCCTGGTCACGCTGTTAATGCGCCTGCCGGCGCGCACGCTGCTGCCGCTGCTGCCGCCCGATGTGAGCTGCGTCGCGCCCACCGGTACGGTGTGGAGCGGGGCCTGCGGGCAGCTGCGTGCAGGCCAGGTGACGGTATCGGGGTTATCGTGGACGCTACACCCGGGTGCGCTGCTGCGCCTGCACCTCGCGGCCGATCTGGCCAGCCCGGATCCGGACGCCCGCGGCCAGGCGCAGGTCGACCTGGCGCGCAACGGCACCCTGGCGATCACGGGACTGGCGGCGACCGTAGCGCTGCCGGGCAGCGCGGCCGTGGTACCGGCCGGCATCAGCGGCAGCATGCAGCTGGCGATCGACTCGGCACGCATCGAAGGCCGGCATCTGGTCGCGATGCAAGGCAGGATCGATCTGATGCAGATTCATAGCGGCAACCCTTCGGCCGATCTGGGCAGCTTCGAGCTGCAGTTCGTGCCGCCGACCCAGCCGGCCGTCGTGGTGGCGCAGTTGCGCGACCTGAATGGCCCGCTGTCGCTCACCGGCGTACTACAACTATCATCCACCGGCAGCTACCAGCTCGACGGCAGCGTCAGTGCGCGGCCGGGTGCCAGCGCGGAACTCACGCAGAAGCTGCAGATGCTGGGTCCGCCCGATGCCCAGGGGCGGCAGCCATTCTCGATTGCCGGCTCGCTGTGAGGCCCCGGTCGTCGGCGCGCCGCACAGTTCAGGCCGCCGGCGCATCGAGCTCGCGGAACACCCCGAGCAGCGGAAAATACAACGCCAGACGAACCGGCTCGCCGCCGAGCTGGCGCGCGAGCGCCGCGTAGCGCAGCAGTTGCGGTCGATAGCGTTCGGCTTCACTGTCGATGAAATCGCGCTGCGCCCCGCCCTGATGCACGCTGCTCTTGAAATCCACGATCCAGCGTTGCCCGTGCTCGTCCACCAGCATGCGGTCGATGACGACATTCACCACCCGGCCCTGGTGCACCCCGGTTAATCGCCACTCGCTGTAAGCCTGGGTGTGCGAATTCGATAGCAGCCAGCGCCCGCGCGGGTCGGCGAGCGTGCGCGTGATGGCCTGCTGCACCTGTGCGCCCGCAGATTGCAGCTCGTCCGTGGCCACCCCGAGTTCTGCGAGCCAGGCGCCATAGTCCGACCGCGCTGCGGGCTGCGTGGCGCTGGTCCCTGCCTGCGACGCTGCCGCAAGCCGATGCAGTTCGGCGTGCACGATGGTGCCCACCGCGCGCGCGGTGGAACCAACCCAACGGTACTCCGGCACCTGCTCCGGCGTGGCCTCTGCAAGTCGCATGCGTTGCACGGCCGGCGGCGCGGGCGGCGCGGGTATTGACCAGCTCTCCGGCAGCCGCCAGAGCGTCGCATGCGTCGCGTGCGCCGCCGGTGCCGGCGCACCCGGGGCGGCATTCAGCGCCAGGAACTGCTCGCCGATCGCCGGCCAAAGAATGTTGAGCAGTGAGCCGGCGCGCGGTGCCGGCGGCTGGTCGGGGTCGGACGGCAACGGTAGCGCAGCCAGCAGATGCAGCGCGCTGCGCGCGCGCGTAGCCGCAACATACAACAACCGCACCCGCTCCAGGCGCGCCCGCTCGCGCTGCAGGCGCTTGATGTAGCCGGCCAGTGAGCAGCGCGGTTCCTGCGGCGTGGCGCGAATCGGTGCCAGCAGTAGCTCCGTGTCCGCGCCGACGCCCGGCAACTCGATCCAATGCAGCAGCGGATCGGTGTCGACCGCGGTGCTGCGGCCGAGTCCCGGCAGGATCACCAGGTCCCATTCCAGCCCCTTGGCGGCGTGCACCGTCATAAGCTCAATTGCGCCGGGCTGCGGCGGCGCGCCGGAATACAGCCGCTCGGTGAGCTCGCCCAGGGCCTCACCCACCAGCCGCTGCGGATCGTCGTGCAGCGCCAGCGCATCGATGAAGCGCTGCGCGTCGAGCCGGTCGACGTCTGCGCGATGTATCGCCGGGGCCGCAAGCCTTAACCAGCTGTGTTCCACGCGCTGCCACAGCGGCAAGCCGCGCTCCGCGCCCAGGATCGCAGGCGCCAGTGCGCCATACAGGCGTGACAGCCGCAGCGCTGGCGCCGACACCGGCTCGCTGCCCGGTAACGCCGCAGTCCGCAGCAGCTCGAACATATCGCCACCGGCCGCGGCGCCCAGCGCCTCGAGTTCGGCCAGGGTCAGGGCGCACCAGGGTGCGCGCAGCAGCGCCAGCCAGGCACTGCGATCGCCCGGGTGCAGCAACGCCCGGGTCAATGCCGCCAGATCCCGGACCACCGGCCGGTCGCGCAGACGCTCGAGGTCAACGCCGCGCAAGGTGAACCCGGCCGCGCGCAGCTGCACCGCCGACAATGCGACATGCTCACGGCTCGCAACCAGCACGGCGATCGAGGTCGCGGGATCCCGCGCCCGCGCCGTACGCACGATCTCGACCACGCGCTCGGCCTCCGCCGCCAGGTCGCCATCATGCAGGCGATGCAGCGTCACGGCGGCCGCCTCGTGCGCCGCAGTCGCAGCCTCGGCGGCGGCCGGCACCGAGGGCAGATACCGAATGGCCGCACGCCGCGCGTCGTCATCGGCGGGAAACAGGCGCGAGAAATGGGCGTTCACCCAGGCGATGAGCGCCGCACTGGAGCGGAAATTGCGCCGCAGCTGCAGCGCCTGAAACCTGATGTCCGCGATCCCGTGATCGCGCGCCTGCAGGAACAGGCCGACCTCGGCCTCGCGAAACCGATAGATCGACTGCATCGGATCGCCGACCACGAACAGTGTGCGGCCGTCGCCACGCTCCCAGCCTGCGGTGAGCGCCTGCAGCAGCGCCAACTGTTCGTAAGAGGTGTCCTGGAACTCGTCGACCAGGATATGCCGCAGACCGCCACCCGCGCGCAATGCAAAGTCGCTGGGCGCGCCCTGCTCGCTCAGCGCGTCGCGCGCCGCGGCGGCGACGTAGCTGTAGTCAACCCTGGCACTGGCGGCAAACACCAGTTGCAGCTCGGCCGCCGCACGCACCAGCAGCAGTGCCAGCGCCTCGAGCGCCTCGCGATCAGCGACCTCGATCCGGGGCTCGGGCAACGCGCGCAGCGCGCGGAAGATAGTCTGGGCGCCGGGCAACTGCTCGAGCGCATGCACCCAGGCGCCGATGCGGCTCTTCATCGCCTTGTCGTCGCGCTCGAAGCCCTCGCGGCTGGTAAAGCGTTGCCTCCAGCCATGTTCGGTCAGCGCCAGCTCACACAGGGCGCGCCAGTGCGCCAGGCTCGCCGGCTCGGCGTTGAGGACCACGGCAGCCGCCGGTGCCGCAACCGCAGCGGCCGCTACGCCGGCCGCCGCGCGCACGCGCTGGGCGTACGTCAGCAGTGCTTCACCCTCGCGCAACAATTGCGCCGGGAGGTTCGCGATCGCCGCGGCCAGCTCGGCGCGCAGCGCGGATTCGAGACTGTCCTGTACGCGCTGCGCCAATCCGCTGCCGCGTGCCTGCAGCAGCCGCGGCAGCCAGTGCGAGCGCCGCTCGAGCATGTCCGCCAGCAGCTGCTCGAGCCGCCGCCAGCTGTTGTCGAGCCGATCGAACAGCAGCTCCGCGGCCGCCGCCGCGTCGCGATCCTCCGCCGCCAGCTGCAGACAGGCACGCGCCGCGCGCCGATAGAGCGGCGCCGCTGCGGTCGCGATCTCGAGAGTCGGGCCCGATCGGGACGCGATCGGCAATTGCGTAGCCAGCCAGTGATTCAGCGCATCGATGGTTTCAATGCGTAGCCGCGATGGATTTCGCAGCAGGTTCCAGCCGCGCTCCGCATCGCGTGCGCGCGCCGCCTGCAGCACTGCCGGCGCAATGCCCGCTACCGCCTGCCCCGCGCTCGCCGCCTGCAACGCCGCGAGAATGCGGTGGTGCATCTCGGCGGCGGCCTTGCGCGTGAAGGTGATGGCCAGGATCTCTTCCGGCGCCTCCACCGCCGCCAGCAGCGCCAGGAATCGCGCCGTGAGCACCGTGGTCTTGCCGGAGCCGGCGGGGGCCTGCAGCAGCATCGAGCGCCCGACGTCGAGCGCCTCCTGGCGCGCGCGCCGGTCGAGGTCCAGTGCCAGTTCGTGGGCTTCGGCGTCGGCCGCTGTCATTGCGGTTCGCCGTCGATGGCCGCTGCGGCGACTGCCGCGCGCGCGTCGGCAACGGCGGCGGCGGCAGCAGCAGCCAGCACCTGCGCGTCCACCCGGCACAGCATCTGCAGGTGGCAGTATTCGCAGGCACCGGGCTGCGGCTGCACCGGCGCGTGGCCATGGAGGAACTCGCGCACCAGGTGCTCAAGCCGCCCGCGCCACAGGCGCAGCAGCGGTGGCCACGCCGACTCGCCACCGGGTACCGAGTCGATGCCGCGCGCGCGCAGGCGCTCGGGCCGGTCGGTCAGACCGCGCAGCTTCAGGCCCTCGCTGCCGAGGTACAGCGCCACGACCGCCGCCACGTCATCACCCGCCGCCAGCGCATAAGCCGGCAGCTGCGGCTGCGTCGGCCGCTCGGCAAACGCGTCAAATTTTTCCGTCTGGCCGCTCTTGTAGTCGATCACGACCAGCCTGCCATTGCCCAGCCGATCGACGCGGTCGATGCGTAGCTGCAGCGTTGCGCCGGCGATCGCGTACAGTTGATCCGACTCCAGCGCCTGGGTCGTGAACGGCTCGCGCGTGATTTCCCAGTCGATCAATTGACCCATCAGCCGTTCAGCGCGCGCGCGCTCGCGCCGCAATGACGCCGCACCGATGCTGACGGGTTGCCGTGCGGCGATGTGCTCGATCGCCGCCTGCACGCACTCATGTGCCAGCGCCTGCGCGCCGTCGCGGCCACGGCGCGCCAGCGTCTGCGAGTCGCGCATCGAGCGCCAGAATAATTCCAGCGCGCGATGCAGCATCCGGCCACGCACGCGCGGATCGATACCGGGCTGCGGCTGCGGAAGTTTGCACGCCTGCAATCGCAGCTCCGCGAAGCTGCGAAACGGACACAGAGATTGCAGCTCGAGCAAGCGCGTGCCGCCGAGTAACGCGCGGCTGCGCGGCCATGTCGGCCCATTGTCGTCGCGCCAGGCTTGCAGTGGCGGTGCCTGCGCCAGCAGCCAGCCTTGAAGTTCAAACGCCGGCGCGTCGCCGGCGTCCGCGGCGTCCTGTTCGGTGGCGGGCGCGCGCAGCAACGGACTGATGTCGCGTGGCAGTTCGGCATCGCTGCGCGACCAGCTGTACACGCATTGCACGGCGCAGCGCTGCCACCGGAGCATACGCTGGGTCGCCAACCGCAGCTGGCCGTCGGCGCTGGCCTCAGGTACACCAGCCTCTCGTTGCATCAACTGCGGCAGCAACGGGTCGGGCTGCGCGGCCGGTGGCCACACCTCGGCCGAGAGCCCGGCGATCCATACGCCGTCGTAGCGCAAAATTGGATCGTCAAGGCTGGCCGTCACCGTCACCGGCACGTCATCACTGGCAGGCTCGAACGCGACCCGCTGCGCCAGCTCGTGCAGCATCCGGCTGGCCTCTTCCGCCTGCAGCCGGCCGGCCGGAACGGTGATTGCGGCAAATTCGCCCAGCAGCTGGTCAAAGCGCAGGCGCACCTGTTGCTCATCGCTGCCCAGGATCTGCTGGCCGGGCCAGCCACAGCGCTGCAGCAGCGCTGCGAATGAGCGCGCCCATACCGACGCGATGGCGAGCCGGCACGCCGCGTCGGCCTGGAGCGCGGCAACCAGCTGCCGCAACACCGCAGCGGCGGCCTCGCCCAGCTTGATCGATAGCGGTGCCACCAGCCGCTGCAGCATCCCGGGCTCAACGTCGCCCACGTTGTGCTCGCGCAGCCACAGATCGATATCCAGGCATTGATGGCGATCGAGCGCGCCCAGATAAGGGGAGCGCAGCAGTGCGCTGAGGCGCTCGAAGGGCGCCGGGCCGGCCGCGAGGGCAACGAGGTCGAGCGCTGCGGCCACGAGCGGATAGGTACTCAGGGGCTGCCCGCCTTCGAGCGCGAATAGCGACTCGGCGGCGCTGCTGCCGCTCGCGAGCAGCGATGCGAAATCCAGCCGCTGCGACAGCGTGCGCTGCCACAAGTGACGTTGCTGCGCCAGCCGCGGAACCACCAGCAGCAGGCGCGCGCGGGCGTCACGGGCCAGCCGCGCGGCGCACCATTGTGCCGCCGCTTCGGCTTCCAGCAATGGGTTATCGCAGCCGATCACGCGCACCGCCTCGGCGCCGGGGACCTCCAGCGGTGGCTCCCGGGCAACGCGTGCGCCGTGTTGCTCGAGCCACGCCCGCCGAGCCGGCCCCAGCACGGAAAATCCAGCCGCCAGCAGTCGCGACGACGGCGCTAGATAGCCGGAGCAGTCGCGCCAGGAGGTAGTCCCCAGGACTCTGAGCTCCTGGCAACGGCGCCTGAAGTGGGCCTGGGCCTGCAGTAGCACGCCGGCCTCCACCGTTGCGGCGTCGCGCAGGGACAGGCCGTAGTCGTCCAGTCGGCCGACCGCGCGTCGTACCAGCTCCACCAGCGCGGCGGGCAGCAGTACCTGCAAGCCGCTACAGGCCTCGAGCACTGCCTCATGCCACAGCAGCCATTCCTCGGGCGCGGACAGCCGCCGCGGTAGCGAATCGCCGCGCGATCGCGCCGCGTCGAGTTCACGCTCGATCCAGGCGCTCCAGGGCAGCACATCGGGGGTGTCCCAGACCGTAAGGTCGGCGGCGAGCATGGCGGCGCCGTACGCAATGCGAATCGCGGCAGCGCGTTGGCGGCTCGGCACGACGAGCGTACCGCCGCTCTTCAGATGCTCCAGGAGCTCGTGAGTAACCTCAAGCAAGTCAAACTGTTAACGTGTTATCTTAATATGTTACTTAAATCTAGCCCGTGCCTCGACCACCGAGCCGCGGCCGGTCTCCAGTGCGCGCGTCGCCTGCGCGGCGAGCAGCTCCTCGATACGGCTGAATACTGTGCGCAGCGTTGTGGCGTCCGGCAGCGTCGTCACACGGAAATAATTGCGGTACGGCACGTTGAAGCTCACGCCGGGAGCGACCAGCACGTGCTTCTGCTCCAGCAGATCCAGTGCGAACTGCTGATCGTCAAACTCGGGCAGCGCCTGCGGGTCGACGCCGACGAAGGCATACATCGCGCCATCGGGGCGATTCAGGCGCAGATAGCGGCTGACCGCCGCCGCCTCAATGATCACCCGGCGTGACTCGTACAGCCGTCCGCCGGCAGCCACCAGTTCGCGAATGCTTTGATAGCCGCCCAATGCGGTCTGCACCGCCCACTGCGCCGGCACGTTGCTGCACAATCGCAGTGACGAGAGCAGTTCCAGCGCCGACAAATAGTCGGCCGAACCACGCAGCCGACCGGAGAACACGGCCCAGCCGACCCGATAGCCGCAGGCGCGATAGACTTTCGATAGTCCGGACAACGTGGCGCACAGCGTGTCGCGCACCAGCGTCGCCATCGGGATCGACTCGGCGCCGTCGTACACCATCTGATCGTAAATTTCGTCGCTGTACACCACCAGCTGATGGCGCTCGGCGAGCCGCGCCAGCGCCTCGAGCACCGGGCGCGGATAGGTGGCGCCTGTGGGGTTATTCGGATTGATGATCACGATGGCGCGGGTGCGGCGTGTGATCAGCGCCTCGATTTCGGCCGGGTCGGGCACGAAGCCGTTCTCGCGCCGACAGGGATAATGCACCGCGCGCCCGCGATTGAGATTGACCGCGGCCGTCCACAGCGGGTAGTCGGGGCTCGGCACCAGCACCTCATCGCCATCGTTAAGCAGCGCACGCAGCACCAGATCGATCAGCTCGCTCACACCGTTGCCGATGAATACCTCCTCGGCACTCACCCCGGTCACCCCGCGCGCCTGCTGCTGCATCACCACCGCTTCGCGCGCCGGAAAGATCCCCTTCTGGTGACAATAGCCTTCGCTATCGGACAGGTTCTCGATCATCGCCAGCCGCATGGTCTCGGGTGTGCGAAAACCGAACAGACGCGGATTGCCAATGTTGAGCGAGATGATCTCGTAGCCCTGCCGTTCCAGCTCCTGCGCGCGACGGGCCAGGCGCCCACGGATCTCGTAGCACACGTTCTTGAGCGATTCGCTGGGTCTGACGGTGTGGTCCAGGCTCATGGCTTAAGCCTACCCTGTGGCGCGGCGCCGCGCACCGTGGAGAGTTCACGCTTCCGCCGTGCGAGGCGCCCTGCCGGCACGCGCGGACCTGCGCCGGCGTCGCTACAGCTGCGCCAGTACGTGCTCGGCCGCCGAAACCTTGAACTGGCCTGCGGCCTCAATGTCCACGTGCGTGGCTACGCCCTTATCGACCACGATCGCGAATCGCTGGCCGCGCATACCCATGCCGAAGCCCTTGGCATCGAGCTCCAACCCCAGGGCGCGCGCATAATCGCCGTTGCCGTCGGCGAGCATCAGCACCTTGTCGCCAACGCCGGATTGCTTGCCCCAGGCGTTCATGACGAACACATCGTTGACCGCCATGCAGGCGATAGTATCCACGCCCTTGGCGTGCAGCTTATCCGCCAGCCCGAGATAGCCCGGCAGATGCTTGGCATCGCAGGTCGGTGTAAAGGCGCCCGGCACCGAAAACAACACCACGCGCTTGCCGCTGAACAGCTCGGCAGTGCTCAAGTCCTTCGGCCCCTTGTCGCCCATGGTCTTGAACTTGCCCTCAGGCATGCGCTCGCCGGATTTGATTGTCATGACCTTGGAACTCCTTGCCGTTGGGTCGACGCTCAGACGCTGTGCGCGCGCAACGCCCACAGTTTACCCAGGCGCGCATAGCCGTTGTTGCTCGAAGCGGCCACCTTGTCGAAGGCCTGCTGCGCAGCGGCGTTGTTCTTCTGCCGCAGCTGCGCGATGCCCAGCAGCAGATTGGCCTCGTCCGGGCTCTTCAAAGCGCCCTTGCCAATGCCCTTGGTGATCGCAGCGACTGCCTTGTCGTTCTGGCCGTAGCTGAGGTAGGCCGCGCCCAGCTGCACCAGCGGATCGCCGCTGGGCGCGGCCTCGGCCGTGTGCTCGACGTTGGTGAGCTGCGCCTGATCGCTGGCCGCGCGCTGCTTGGCGCCGTCGAGCAGGTGCTGGTAGCGGTCCTTGTCGCGCTGCTCGACGAACACATTCTTGGCGAACGCCTGCTGCAGTATCGACTGGGTCTCGCCCGGGTAGCCCGCATCGAGCGCGATCTCAGCCATTTCCGCGTAGTCGGACGGCAGCTTCAGCACCCCGACGTCGTTCATCAGGCGGTAGACGTTGAGCTGCAGGTGCGCGTCCTTGATGTCCATGCGCACCAGCGGGGCCAGCGCGTTGGCCCAGTATTCGGGCTTGGGATAGTAGGTCACCAGCTTTTCGACCGCCTTGGCGGCGCCGGCGTCATCGTTGGCTTTCAGATCGAACTGCCACAGCAGCTTGAGCGATTCCTCATCCGGCTTGTCCTGCTTGGCGACGATGTCCTGCTGCGTCGTCGCGGCTTCCTTGTACTTGCCGCTCAGGTATTGCGCCTTGGCGATCAGCCCGAGCGTGTCGAGGTCGTTCACGCCGTGCTTTACCGCCTGATCGGCGACGTCCAGCGCCTTGGCGTAGTCCTTCTGCTGGAAGTAATACAGCGCGATGTTCTTCAGCCACAGCTTCTGCTGTTCCGGCGACGCATATTGCGATTGCGCGGCCTGCTGCAGCACCGGAATGGCATCGCCCATGTCCTGCTTCTGCTGATAGATCTGGAACAGCATGATGTTCATGACGAAGTTGTCGTACGCCGTCTTTTCGCCCGCGGCACCCTGCGCCTCGCGCACGTGCGCCAGGGCCTCGTCGAGCTTCTTCGCCGCCAGCGCGTCCTGCGCGGCCTTGAGCGGCTTGGCGACGGTCTTGCTCACCTGGGGACCGGCGGGCTGCTCCGCCGCTATCGCTGCGCCGCACAGCCACGCACTGGTGCAGATCGAGGCGAACAGAGCGACGAAATTCAGACGATTCCTCATGGTGCTCCTTGGCGGTTCCAGCGCTTATCCACGGCACGACGACCGAAACTGATCACCCGGCCGCGGCTGCGCCTCCCGGATATTAGTACGTGGTGTTGGACCGACTGTTGCACGCGAAGCTGCCGCAACCGGCCGGCGCCGTGCTGACTTAAGCTCAATCCTCGACGAACTGACTGGTATTGACGAATCCGATCTTTTCCATGTGGTTGCGCTGTGCCGCCGCCAGCACCTTGGCCACTACGTCGTATTTCACGTGACTGTCCGGCGCCAGGTGCAGCTCCGGCTGCGGATCCTTGGCGGCCGCAACCTGAAACTGCTGCTCCAGCTCACCGAGGGAGGGAATGGTGGCGCCGTTCCACGAAATGGTGCCGTCGTAATAGATGTCCAGATTGATGATTTCCGGCTGCACCGGCGGCGGCGGTTGATTCGGGTTCGGCGGCGGCATGTCCAGCTTGACCGCATGCGTCATGATCGGCAGCGACAGGATCAGCGTCACCAGCAGCACCAGCATCACGTCGATCAACGGCGTGGTGTTGATGTCGCACATCTCGGTGCCTTCGCTACTTCCTACACTCATCGACATGATTGGGCTCCTGGTTTCAGCGCTGGCCGCGCACGCCGTGATCGGGTTCGGTGATGAATCCGACTTTGATGACCCCGCCGCGGTTGATGGCCGCGATCACCTTGCCGACATTCTTGTAGTCGGTGTCGGCGTCGGCTCGGATATGGATCTCCGGCTGCGGCACCTTGACGGCTTCACGCTCGATCTTCTCCACCAGCAGCTTCATGTCGGGCACGTGCAGCTGGCCCCAATAGACCTCGCCATCCTTGGTCACCGAAATGGTGATGTTCTCCGGCTTGGTCTGGGTCGGGATGTTGACCGCCTTAGGCACATGCACCGGCACGTTCTTGGTTATCACCGGGATGGTGATCAAAAAGATGATCAACAGCACCAGCATGATGTCGACCAGCGGCGTGGTATTGATCTCGGACATGATGCCGCGATCGTCACCGGCACCCGACTGCATGCTCATTGCCATAACTGCGAACTCCCGGAATGTGCGTTGGAAGGTCGGCGCCGATCAGGCCGCGACGCGTGCGCCGCTGACCAGGTAGGCATGCAGATCGCTGGCGAAATTGCGCACATCGTCCTGGATCAGCTTGTTACGGCGCAGCAGCCAGTTGTAGCCGAGCACCGCCGGTACCGCCACGAACAGGCCGATGGCCGTCATGATCAGAGCCTCGCCGACCGGGCCGGCGACGCGATCGATGCTCGCCTGGCCGGCGATGCCGATGGCAATCAGCGCGTTCAGGATGCCCATGACGGTGCCGAACAGACCCACGAACGGTGCCACCGAGCCGACCGTCGCCAGGAACGTCAGGCCACCGGAGATCTGGCTGTTGACCGCGTCCACCGAACGCTGCAGCGCCATCGTGATCCACTCGTGCAGATCGATGCGGTCGGTCAGGCGCCCTTCATGGTGTGACGCCGCGCGCAGGCCGCTTTCGGCGATAAACCGGTACTCGTCACCTTTCTTCAGGCGCTCGACGCCCTCTTTCACGGACGGCGCGGTCCAGAACTGCTTCTCGACGATCTTGCCCGAGCGCTTCAGGGCCCGTTGGTCCCAAAGCTTGGTGAACATGATGAACCACGAACCCAGGGACATGATCACCAGGACCGTTAAGGTCCCACGGCTGACGATGTTGCCGTTCACCCATAGCGGGATCAGGCCGTAGGGGTTTGCGGTGCTTGTTGCTGCGACTGCTGCGGTGGCGGTATCCATAATTTTCCTCGTTTACGTCCTTCCCGCCCGGGGTCTACCCGGCGGCCCAAATGCAAATCCTATCGAACCCATGACCAATCGATTGACACGCCTGTCGGCCGTCATTCTCCATGAAGCACGAACTTCACCGGCAATGTCGGGCAGCTGAGCACCGCCCTGCCTTCCGATGTCGCCGCCTTGAACTTCATCAATTTGGCGACCTTGAGCGCGGCCTCGTCCAGCAACGGATGCCCGGAGGTGGTTGCAATATCGACCGAATCGATCTTGCCGGTTGCGTTGACGCAGATCTTGACCACCGGCCGGCCTTCCTCGTTGTTGCGGCGCGAGACTTCCGGATAGTAGTCGTTCACGTCGGGCTGGAAAGTGATCTTCACCGGTGTCCCGGGCACGATCGCGCGCGGCGGCGGCGGCGCCTGCGGTTGGGTCGTCACATTGGTAATCGGCGGCGGCGGCGCCTCCACCGGTACCGTGATATTGATCTCCGGCGCAATCATCTGCACCGGCGGCCGCTCCTTCAGGTCCACCGGCGGCGGTGGCGGCGGCAGGTCCTTGGGCTTCTCGGTCTGGATGATGTTGGTCTCGAGAATCGTCTGCACGTAGCGCGCGCCCTGGTTGGCGAAGCCGCTGATGAACGCCCAGATCACCAGTGCGTGCACCGCGATGATCGCCAGGAAGGCAACCAAACGCCGCGATAAGTGACCGGAATCCGTTGGGTAATAACTCATATTGGTATGGCGTTTGGTCTTCGATGAGTCTTAGGACGAAGGAGGGGCCGTACATCGGAACCGTGTGTCAACCGAAGTTATATTCATATTAATGACGCGTCGGTACCCCGGCCCAGAAACATTTGATGCGCCCGCCAGCATCGAGTCCCCGTTTGCGGACTGCTCTGCAGCGGCGCTGCCCTCCCCATGCGTTACCCGGTCGATCAATCTGCCCGATCGCACAGATGCACTCGTCCAAAAGTGCCTGGGGTCACGCCGCCCCGTAGCTTCCGAACGCGTGTGCGGATCGACACAAGCGCAAGAACTTTAACTGCTCGTGGCACCCGTTACAACCCTCATGCCGGCCATTGACTTGTACATAACCGCCGCTCTAACTGATTGTGGAATTTGCATCGGTCACATCGGTCACCGCGCCTTGCGAGGCGCTGCTGACGACGCGGGCATATTTGGCCAGCACGCCGTGGGTCGCATAGGGCCGGGGCGGCTTCCAGGCGGCGCGACGGCGTTTGAGTTCCGCGGCGGAAAGATCCACCTCGATGCGCCGACGCTGTGCATCGATCGTGATCCGGTCCCCATTGCGAAGCAATGCCAGCGGCCCGCCGATCGCCGCCTCGGGACACACGTGACCGACGACGAAACCATGGCTGCCACCCGAAAAGCGTCCATCGGTAATCAATGCCACCTGACTACCCAGGCCACGTCCGGTCAGGGCGCCGGTCGGGCTGAGCATTTCGCGCATTCCGGGCCCGCCTTTAGGGCCTTCATAGCGAATGACGATCACGTCGCCTGGGCGCACGTGGTCACCCAGAATGGCGGCCGTGGCGGCCTCCTCCCCGTCGTAGACACGCGCCGGTCCGCTAAAGCGCAGACCCTCTTTGCCCGTGATCTTGGCGACGGCGCCTTCTGGAGCAACGTTCCCATAAAGAACAACGAGATGGCTGTCTTTCTTTATCGGATTTGCAATGTCGCGCACGATGTCCTGTGATGCTGGATAGTCGGCCACTCCTTGCAGGTTCTGGGCCATGGTGTTGCCGGTCACCGTCAGACATTCTCCGTGCAGCAGCCCGGCGTCGAGCAGACGCCGCATCAACGGCTGGATGCCGCCAATCGCGACCAGCTCGGACATCAGGTAGTAGCCACTGGGCCGCAGGTCGGCGAGCACGGGCACACGCCGGCCGATGCGGGTGAAGTCGTCCAGCTTAAGCCGCACGCGCGCCGCCTGCGCGATCGCCAACAGGTGCAGCACCGCATTGGTCGAGCCGCCGAGCGCGATCACCGTGGTAATCGCATTCTCGAACGCGTGGCGCGTGAGAATGTCGCTCGGGCGAATGCCCTGCCGTAACAGCTGTACTACGGCGGCGCCGGCACGCCGGCAGTCATCATGCTTGGGCTGCCCCACGGCGTCCTGAGCCGAACTGCCCGGCAGGCTCAGGCCCAGAGCCTCGATCGCCGAGGCCATGGTGTTGGCGGTGTACATGCCGCCGCAGCTGCCCGGTCCAGGGATCGCGGTGCGTTCGACCTCCAGCAGCTGCGCATCGCTGATTCGGCCGGCGGCGTGTCCGCCGACCGCTTCGAACACCGAGACGATGTCGCGCCGGCCGGCGCCCGGAAGAATGGTGCCACCGTAGACGAACACCGCCGGTCGATTCAGCCGCGCGATCGCCATCGCGCAGCCCGGCATATTCTTGTCGCAGCCGCCGATCGCGACCAGGCCATCGAAGCCCTCGGCGCCGGCCACGGTCTCGATCGAATCGGCGATGATTTCGCGCGACACCAGCGAATAGCGCATGCCCGGCGATCCCATGGAAATGCCGTCCGACACGGTGATGGTGTTGAACAGCACGCTCTTGCCACCGGCGGCATCGGCCCCCGCCGCCGCGTCGCGCGCCAGCTGGGAGATATGCATGTTGCAAGGCGTAAGGTCAGCCCAGGTCGAGGCGATGCCAATCTGCGGCCGCAGGAAATCCTCATCCTTGAAGCCGACCGCGCGCAGCATCGCACGTGAGGGCGACTGCTTGACGCCGTCTACCACCAGGCGCGAGTAGGCGCGCGGATCAGGCGCGAGCTTGCGCGGCGATTTCCCCCGTGCGCTGTTTTTTTTATGTATGACCATCAACTCCCTCCGACCAAGAATACCGGCTCACCCTAGCCGCAGCGGCGCCGGATCAGCTGGTAGAGCGCACGCACACACTGTGCCTCGGCGCCCAGCGGCCGCCCGGGTCGATCCTTGGGGTTCCAGGCATACAGATCCACATGCAGCCAGTTCGGCGTAGCGGTGACAAAGCGCTTGAGGAACAGCGCCGCCATGACCGCTCCGGCAAACGGCGAGCCCGACACGTTATTGAGATCGGCGATGCGGCTGCTGAGCTCATCGTCGTAGCCCTGCCACAGCGGCAGCGGCCACACCGGATCCGAGTGCGCCCGGCCGAGCTCGAGCAGCTGCAGCGTCAGCTCGTCATTGGGGCTGAACACCGCCGGCAGATCCGGTCCCAGCGCGGTACGGGCGGCTCCCGTCAGGGTCGCCAGGTCGATCAGCAGATCCGGCGTTTCATCGTCGGCGTCCGACAGCGCATCGGCCAGCACCAGGCGGCCTTCCGCATCGGTGTTGCCAATCTCAACCGTGAGGCCCTTGCGCGAGCGCCAAACGTCGCCCGGGCGATAGGCGCCGCCACCGACACTGTTCTCAACCGCGGGGATCAGCAGCCGCAGTTCGATCGGCGCCTCCAGTTCGAGCAGCAGTTGTGCCAGGGCCAGCGCGCAGGCGGCGCCGCCCATGTCTTTTTTCATCAGCAGCATCGATGCCGAGGGCTTCAGATCCAGTCCGCCGCTGTCAAAGCACACCCCCTTGCCCACCAGTGTCACGCGCGGTGCACTGGGGCGGCGCCAGCGACAGTCGATCAGGCGCGGCGCGCGCGCGCTGCCGGCGCCGACCGCGGCAATCAGCGGATAGTCACGTGCCAGCGCATCGCCGCCGCGCACCTGGCTGTCACCCCCGTAGCGTGCGCAGAGCGCGACCGCCGCGGCCGCGAGTTCCTCGGGTCCGAGTTGATTCGCCGGAGCGTTGATTAGATCGCGGCCAAAGCCAATCGCTTGCGCCGCCGCCTGGGCATAGGCGGCATCCGCCGCTTGCGGGGTGATCAGCGCATTGGCGACCGGCGACTTCGGTGCAGTACCGCGATAACCACTCAGGCGGTAGCTGCCAAGCAGCCAGCCGAGCGCGAATTGCGTGGCGGGGTGGGCTGCCAGCGCGTAGCCGAGACGAAAGGTGCCCGCCGGCAATCGCTCCGGCAGCGGCGCCGCCTCCCAGAGCGACAGCTCATCGGCCGCGCGCAGCGCGCCAAGACCCCAGATCGCGCCGGCCAGCCTGCAGTCGGCGGCGGGCAGCAGCAGCAACCGGTGGCGCTCCGCGGCGTATCCTTGAGCGCGCGCCCAGGCGGCCTGGGATGGCGGCAGCGACTGCAGCAGCGCAGCAAAACTGGCCTCGGTGGCCAGCCACAGCGGCAGGCTGGCCAAGGTGCTGTCGCTGGGCAACAAGGTCTGCATAAGGTGAGCTTAGCGAAATTGACAGTGATAGATCGTTGTGCTGATATCAGCCGCTGCAGTTGAGGCATTTTGGCAACGCACTATGCAGACATCCCGCATTATCCTACTGCCGGTAGACCTGCTGCTCGTGAAGAGCGGTCGGGGCGGGTGCTGCCAGCGTTTCTAGAACCAGGAAACGAACATACACCGAAACCCCGCACCGGCCGCCGATGCGGGGTTTTTTGTTTATCCACCTTGGAGCTTTGAATGATTCAGCTGTATTCGAGTAAGGAAGTAGATAAGAAGGCACTCAAGGGCGCGCGCATCGCGGTGCTCGGCTACGGCAGCCAGGGTCGTGCCCATGCGCTGAATCTCAAGGACAGCGGCTTCAACGTCGTGGTCGGCGTACGCAAGAGCGGCAAGAGCTGGAAGCAGGCCAAGCGCGACGGTCTCTCCGTGGCCGAACCGGTCGAGGCGGTCGCGGGCGCCGACCTGGTGGCGATGCTGGTACCCGACATGGCGCAGGCCGGGCTCTACGGCAGCATCAAATCAAAGCTCAAGCCGGGCGCGACCCTGCTATTTGCGCACGGCTTCAACGTGCATTTCAAGCAGATCAAGCCGCGCAAGGACCTGGATGTGGTGCTGATCGCCCCCAAGGGCCCTGGCGGCCTGGTGCGCCGGCAATACCAGCAGGGTCGCGGCGTGCCCTGCCTGATCGCAGTGGCGCAGGATGCGACCGGTAAGGCGCACGCCAAGGCGCTGGCCTACGCCGACGGCATTGGCGGTACCCGCGGCGGCGTAGTCGCCACCAGTTTTGCCGAGGAGACCGAGACCGATCTGTTCGGCGAGCAGGCGGTGCTTTGTGGCGGAGCCACGGAACTGGTGGTGGCGGGGTACGAGACGCTGGTCGAGGCCGGCTACCAGCCCGAAGTGGCCTACTATGAGTGCCTGCACGAACTGAAGCTGATCGTCGACCTGCTGCACGAGGGCGGGCTGGCGAAGATGCACCGCTACGTCAGCGACACCGCCAAGTACGGCGATCTGACGCGCGGACCGCGCATCGTCAATGAACGTACCCGCAAGGAGATGCGCAAGATTCTCAAGGAGATCCAGAGCGGCAAATTCGCCCGCCAGTGGATCAGCGAACACCAGCGCGGCGCCAAGAACTATAAGCGCCTGCTGAAGCAGGACCTGCGCCACCCGATCGAGAAAGTAGGCGCAAAGCTGCGCGAGCGCATGCCGTGGCTCAAGGAAATGCGCTGAATTTTAGGGATTTATGGAGACCGCCATGATACCGACAACCGATCGCGTCCTGATCTTCGACACCACTTTGCGCGACGGCGAACAGGCGCCGGGCTGCAGCATGACGCAGCCGGAGAAGTTGCGGGTCGCGCGCGCCCTGGCGGATCTGGGCGTGGACGTGATCGAGGCGGGATTCCCGGCCGCGTCGCGCGGCGACTGGGAGTCGGTCAACGCCGTGGCGCGCGAGGTGCAGGGGCCTGTCATCGCCGGTCTGGCGCGCTGCGTGCGCGAGGATATCGAGCTGGCGGCGCGGGCACTGAAGGACGCCCCGCGCCACCGGCTGCACCTGTTCCTTGCCACCAGCGCGATCCATCGCCAGTACAAGCTGCACATGGCACAGGAGGAGATTCTCAGGCTCGCGGTCGAGGGTGTATCGATCGCGCGCGAATACTGCGATGACGTCGAGTTCTCGCCTGAGGACGCCTCACGCACCGAGCTCGATTTCCTGGCGCAGGTGGTGGAAGCGGTGGTGGCCGCCGGCGCCACCACGGTCAACATCCCCGACACCGTGGGCTACACGGTGCCGGATGAATTCGGCGAGCTGTTCCGCTACCTGCGCCAGCACGTGCGCGCCATCGACAAGGTCACGCTGTCGGTGCACTGCCACGATGACCTGGGCATGGCGGTCGCCAACAGCCTCACCGCGGTGGTTGCCGGAGCGCGCCAGATCGAGTGCACCATCAACGGCATCGGCGAGCGCGCCGGCAACTGCTCGCTCGAAGAGGTGGTGATGGCACTGGCGACACGTGCTGCGTTCTTCAACCTGAAGACCAACGTCAACACCTCGCGCCTGTATCCGACCAGCCGCCTGGTGTCGAGCATCACCGGCATGCCGATCCCGCGCAACAAGGCGGTGATCGGTGAGAACGCCTTCGCCCACGAGGCCGGCATCCACCAGCACGGCATGCTGCAGAACCGTACCACCTACGAGATCATGCGGCCCGAGGACGTCGGCCTGGCGCGCAGCAGCCTGGTGCTCGGCAAGCACAGCGGGAGGCATGCGTTTCGCGAGCGCGTCAAGGAGCTCGGATTCGAGCTCGATGATCCGGAACTCAACCGCGCGTTCGAGGAATTCAAAGCGCTGGCGGATCGCAAGAAGGAGCTGTTCGACGGCGACATCGAGGCCATAGTACTGCGCGCCGGCAGCGCGGCGGCCGGTCCGTGGAGCCTCGATCATCTGGACGTCGAGGCGCACAGTGGTGTCGGCGCGCAGGCAACGGTGCGGCTCAAGCACACCGACGGCCGCGTGACCGAACGCCAGGCCCCGGGCGACGGTCCGGTGGACGCCGCCTACAAGGCAATCGTGCTGGCGACCGGAGTCGCGGTGACGGTGCGCAAGTTCGAGGTGCATGCCGTCACCATCGGCGAGGATGCGCAGGGCGAGGCGATCCTGTACGTCGACAACAACGGCCGCAGCTACCGCGGTTCCAGCGTCAGCACCAACATCATCGAGGCCGCCGGCCGCGCACTGCTCGAGGTGATCAATCGCATCGAATTGTCGCAAAAGACCGGGCGTCATGCCGGCGGCACACGCGAACAAAGCGCGCAGCTGGCGCAGAGCACGATCTAGGAGCCATCATCATGCCAATACCCGCAACACCCTATATCTGGTTCAACGGCAAACTGGTCCCCTGGGAGAAGGCCACGGTGCACGTGTTGGCACACGCGCTGCACTACGGCTCCTCCGTATTTGAAGGCATACGCGCCTACGAGACCCCCAAGGGGGTGGCGATTTTCCGCCTGCTCGACCACACCCGCCGGCTGTTCGACTCCGCCAAGATCTACCGCATCCAGCTGCAGTTCACAGCCGACCAGATCAACGACGCCTGCCGCCAGGTGATCGCCGTCAACAGCCTGGCGCACGGCGCCTACATCCGTCCCATCGCCTTTCGCGGCTATGGCGAAATCGGCGTGGCGCCCAAGATCGACCCGCCGGTGGACCTGGCGATCGCCGCCTGGGAGTGGGGCAAGTACCTCGGGCATGAGAGCGAGGAAGCGGGCGTTGATGTGTGCGTGTCGTCGTGGCAGCGCGTGGCACCGAACACGCTGCCGGCGCTGGCCAAGGCCGGCGGCAACTATTTGTCGAGCCAGCTGATCAGCCAGGAAGCCAAGCGCCTGGGTTTTGCCGAAGGCATCGGCCTCTCGCCCGATGGCCTGGTGAGCGAGGGTGGCGGCGAGAACCTGTTCCTGGTGCGTGACGGCGTGCTGCTGACTCCGGGATTGGCACATTCGGCGCTGGCCGGCATCACGCGCGACACCGTCATCAAGCTGGCGCGCGATTCAGGCATCGAGGTGCGCGAGAGCTCGATCCCGCGCGAAATGCTGTACCTGGCCGATGAGCTGTTTTTCACCGGTACTGCGGTCGAGGTCACCCCGATCCGCTCGGTGGATCGCATCGTCGTGGGCAGCGGCAAACGCGGCCCGATCACCCAGCGCCTGCAGCAGGCCTTCTTCGGACTGTTCAGTGGCGCGACGGCGGACAAGTACGGCTGGCTCGATTACGTAGACATGCAGGCCAAGCCGCGCGTGGCCGCGGCGAGCTAAAGCGTCGCCACCGATACATCATTCGGCCCAATCAGGGTGATGGGTACCACGAGTTNNAACTCGTGGTACCCATCACCCTCACTGGAAATTTGACGAATCGGTGGCATTGTCTAGAGCCGCGTGCGCGGCTAGCGGGGTTGGCAACGTGAAGACGATGTTTCAGAAGCTGTGGGAGCAGCACGAGGTCGTGGCGGAAACGCCCGACACGCCGGCGGTGCTCTACATCGATCGTCACCTGATCCATGAAGTCACCTCGCCGCAAGCCTTCACCGTACTGCGCGAGCGCGGCCTCAAGGTACGGCGCCCGGACCGTACTCTCGCCACGATCGATCACTCCAGCCCCACGCGTAGCGATCAGATCTTCGGCGGCGTGCCGATCGCGATCGAATCGGCAGCCAAGCAGATTGCGCAGCTGCAGAGGAACTGCGCCGAGTTCGGGGTCGAGCTGTTTGATCTGAAGAGCGACCAGCGCGGTATCGTGCACATCATCGGACCGGAGTTTGGCTTTACGCTGCCCGGACAGACCATCGTCTGCGGCGACAGCCATACCAGCACCCATGGCGCATTCGGCGCCCTCGCCTTCGGCATCGGCACTACCGAGGTTGGCCATGTGCTGGCGTCCCAGTGCCTGTTGCAGCGCCGGCCGCGTACCTTCGCCATCAACGTGCCTGGGGCGCTGTCGCAGGGCGTGACCGCCAAGGATCTCATTCTGTCGATCATCGGTGAGATCGGGATTGGCGGCGGCACCGGTTATGTGCTCGAGTACCGCGGCGCGGCGATTCGCTCACTCGGCATGGAAGAGCGCATGACGGTGTGCAACATGTCGATCGAGGCCGGCGCGCGCGCCGGCATGATTGCGCCGGATGAGATCACCTACAGTTATCTGAAGACCCGGCCGCGTGCACCCAAGGGGGACGCCTGGGAGCGCGCGCTCACCCACTGGCGCACGCTGGCCAGCGATCCCGGAGCGACATACGATCGCGAGATCAGCATCGATAGCAGCCGGCTCGAGCCCATGATTACCTACGGCACCAACCCGGGCATGGTGGTGGCCGTGTCCGGCTTCATTCCCGAACGGCGCAATGATCCGGTGTTCGACAAAGCGCTGGCTTACATGGGTCTTACGGCTGGGGCACCGATTGGCGGCCAACCGGTCAACGTGGTGTTCATCGGCAGCTGCACCAATGGCCGGCTGTCGGATCTGCGCAGCGCCGCGCAGCTGCTGCGTGGCCACCACATAGCGCGCGGCGTGCGCGCGTTGGTCGTGCCCGGCTCGCAGCAGGTCAAGAAGGCCGCCGAAGCCGAGGGTCTGGACCGGATCTTCATCGATGCCGGCGCCGAATGGCGGGAATCAGGCTGCTCGATGTGCCTGGGCATGAACGGCGACACCGTCGCCAGCGGGGAGTATTCGATCAGCACCAGCAATCGCAACTTCGAGGGTCGCCAGGGGCCGGGCGCGCGCACCCTGCTGGCAAGCCCCATGACCGCGGCCGCCAGCGCCGTGCGCGGCCGGGTCACCGATCCGCGCGAATTCCTCAACGGCTAGGGCGCAGCATGGAACCGATCCAGCAGATTCGCTCACGCACCGTGGTGTTGCCATTCACCAATATCGATACCGATCAGATCATCCCGGCGCGCTTCCTGCGCACCACCACGCGGGTGGGACTGGGCAAGCAGCTGTTCGCCGACTGGCGCTATGGCGCCGATGGGGCGCTCAAGCCCGAGTTCGCCCTGAACCGGCCCGAGGCCACCGGCTGCGCGGTGCTGGTCGCGGGCCGCAATTTCGGCTGCGGCTCCTCGCGCGAGCATGCGCCCTGGGCCCTGCTCGACTACGGTATTCGCGCCGTGATCAGCACCGAGATCGCCGATATCTTCCGCAGCAACTCACTGAAGAATGGGCTCGTGCCGATCGAGGTCGATGAGCTCACCAGCCGGTGGCTGCTCGAGCATCCGGGTGCCGAGGTCACGATCGACGTGGCCAGCGCGACGCTGCGCCTGCCCGACGGCAGCGCGGTGGAATTCCCATTAGAGGCTTTTGTGCGCTACTGCCTGCTCAATGGCACCGACCAACTGGGCTTCCTGCTGTCCAGGGAGCGCGAAATTTCGGCGTACGAACTGGCGGCGCGAGCGTGAAAGCGCGCGTCGCAGTGCTGGCGGGCGATGGCATCGGGCCGGAAGTCATCGCCCAGGCGGTGCCGGTACTGCAGGCCATCGGCGCCCGCTTTGGCCACCAGTTCACACTGTCGGCGGCCGCTTTTGGCGGTATGGCGATCGATATGCACGGCGAGCCATTGCCGGCCGCAACGTTGGCGACCTGCCTTGCGTCCGATGCGATACTGCTGGGAGCCATCGGCGGCCCGAAGTGGTCCTCGCCGCAGGCCAAAGTGCGACCGGAGAGCGGCCTGCTGCGCTTGCGGCAGGAACTCGGCGTGTACGCCAATCTGCGCCCGGTGAGCGTGCATCCGGAACTGCGCAATGCCTCCTCGCTCAAACCGGAGATCATCGATGGCGTCGATCTGATCTTCGTGCGTGAGCTGACCGGTGGCATCTACTTCGGCGCCAAGACCCGTGATGCGCATCAGGCCACCGACCTGTGCACCTATACCGCGCCGGAGATCGAGCGCATCGTACGCGTGGCGGCCCAGATTGCCCGCACCCGGCGCCGGCGCGTGCTGTCGATCGATAAATCCAATGTCCTGGAGACCTCGCGCCTATGGCGCGAGGTATGCGAGCGCGTGATTCACCAGGAATTCCCCGACGTGCAGCTCGAGCACATGCTGGTGGACTCGGCGGCGATGCATCTGATCCGCCGGCCGCGCGACATCGACGTCGCCGTCACGGAGAACATGTTCGGCGACATNNACCGAGAACATGTTCGGCGACATCCTCACCGATGAGGCCTCCATGCTGTGCGGTTCGCTGGGCCTGTTGCCATCCGCCTCCCTCGGCGATGGCACGCGCGGGCTATATGAACCGATCCACGGCTCGGCCCCGGATATCGCCGGCCAAGGGATCGCCAATCCCTATGGCGCGATACTCAGCGTCGCGCTGCTGCTGCGCCATTCGCTCAAGCTCGAACCGGAAGCGCGAGCGGTGGAACTCGCGGTGCACCGCGCGATCGGCGACGGCGTGCGCACCGCGGACATCTCGGCGCCGAATCAGCGCCCGGCCACCACGCAGGAGGCCGGGGCGGCGGTGCTGACGGCTCTGGCCTGACGCCGCGCCACGAACGTTAGTTTTTGAGCGAGGCCACGATCAGCTGCTCGGCGACGCGCGCGACTGCGCGCGCCGGTCCGTCGCGGTGAAACAGCTGACAGCTGGCGTAGGCGCCCTCGAGTAACAGCGCTAGCCCGTCGGCCAGCAGGCGCGGCTGCCTGGCGCCCATCGCCACCGTCATCTGTCGCAGCCGCCGCCGCAGTTTGCGCTTATGGGCCACCGTCACCAGCCGTGCCGGATGCCCCACTGCGGGATACTCGATCGCCGCATTGCTCAGCGCGCAGCCGCGATAACCGGGGCTGCGCATGCGCTGCGTCAACCGGTGCAGGAACAATCGCAATTGCGCGCGCGGATCATCAGGATGGGCCGCCACGGCGGAATCGAAGCGCTGCCAGAACGCACTGTCCCAGTCACGCAGGTACGCTGCCGCCAGAGCATCCTTCGAGCGGAAACTGCGATACAGGCTTGGCTTGGTGGCCCGGGCGTGGCGGACAATCGCATCGACGCCCACCGCCCGGATGCCCTGGCGGTAGAACAGCCGCGTTGCGGTGTCGCGGATACGATCACCGGCTCTCGCGCCCGGCCCGGACTTGGCTGGCTTCAGTTTCACGCTTCAAATCCTTGACTATGTTACCGCTCGGTACGTAGCATGGCCGCCGAGGTACGTACCGGTCAGTAACATGATTTTAGCATTGCGCCAACGGCTCGGCCAGAACTACGTTTTTGTGGTGGTTGCGGTGGTGTTCCTCGCGCTCCTGGTAAGCGCTGGACTACGCGCCACGCCGAGCGTGTTGATCCTGCCGTTGGAGGCTGCGTTCGGCTGGAATCGCGCCTCGATCTCGTTGGCAGCGGCAATCGGCATCTTTCTATATGGCCTGGCTGGCCCGTTCGCCGCTGCGCTGATGCTGCGATTCGGCATTCGTCGCACGGTACTTTGCGCGCTCGCGCTGATGGCCGCAGCGAGCGGCGCGAGTGTGCTAATGACCGCCCGCTGGCAGCTGGTGCTGTTCTGGGGCGTGCTTTCGGGCCTGAGTACTGGCTGCGTTGCGATGGTGCTCGGGGCCACGATCGTGAACCGCTGGTTCGTGAAATATCGCGGCACGGTCATGGGAGCGATGACCGCCAGTACCGCAACCGGAACTCTTATCTTCCTTCCTGGGCTCGCGGCCATTGCCCAAAATTACGGCTGGCGCCCGGTAGTGATCACTGTCGCGGCCTGCGCAGTGGCTCTGATTCCTTTGGTGTGGTGGTTGCTGCCCGAACGGCCGACAGACATCGGCCTGACCCGCTACGGCACACTGGAGAACGCGCCGCAGGCCAACGAGACGCGCAACCCGCTGGCGGTCGCCCTCGGAGCCTTGAACCGGGCGATCCGAAATCGCGACTTCTGGTATCTGTTCGCTACCTTCTTTATCTGCGGATTCACCACCAACGGGCTAGTCGGGACGCATCTGATTGCGCTGTGCGGTGACCATGGCATCGCCGAGGTTCGGGCCGCGGGGTTGTTGGCGATGATGGGCGTGTTCGACCTGATCGGCACCACCGCCTCCGGCTGGCTGACCGACCGCTTCGATCCGCGCAAACTTTTGTTCATGTATTACGGCCTGCGCGGTGCGGCACTGGTTTACCTGCCCTACTCCGGCTTCTCCATCGCCAGCCTGTCAGTGTTTGCAGTGTTCTACGGCCTGGACTGGATTGCTACAGTTCCGCCGACACTGCGTTTGACGACCGAAGCCTTCGGCGAGGGCGCCGCCGCCATGGTGTTTGGCTGGATCCTCGTCGGCCATCAAATCGGGGCGGCCGCAGCGGCATTTATGGCCGGATATCTGCGCACGCTGCAGGGCGACTACGTCGATGCTTTCGTATTCGCCGGCGCAACCGGGATCATCGCTGCGGCTTTGGCGCTCCTGATCCGACGCCACGGTGCAGACAGCGCGGCACTGGTCGCCCCGGCATAAGGCGGCGGCACCGGCCATCGCCAGCGTCTCGGCAACACCCGCCTGGCCACGAACAGGCCGCTGATCGGGATTGTAGCTAGCGTATCGCGCAACCGGCGCTCGCAGCATTTGTAGTGCTTGCAGATATTGCGTTCCCGATGGTTCCGGTGTATTCCTAGCATGTGAGCCGTTCCGATCGAGCGTTTACCTTAATTTGAAGGCATTCTACACCGGAACAAAGAGGACCGCACCGGCCCTCACAAGAACGACGTTTATGGTCCCCCTGATGGTCCCTCAGGCCGCCCTATGAAGATCACGACGACGTGGCTCCAGACACGCAAAGAGCCCCGTAATCGGCCCAAGAAGCGCTACGAGGAGACCGTGGATGGCCGCGAGGGTCTGATGGTGCGGATCTACCCGAGCGGCGCCACGAGCTTCGTATACAGGTACACGCTGCCCGGTGGCCGCGGCCGAGACTACCTGGTGCTTGGGAAGTTCGGCGCCGGCGGCCTGTCTCTGGCTGACGCCTTCGACCAGCATCATCAAGCACAGCGCGAGCGCGAGCTCGGCCTGGATCCGAAAGAGGAGCGTCGCAAGCGCAAAGACGTCGCCCAGCGCGCAAGAGACGAACGCGCCGGCACCGGTACGGTAACCGCCCTGGTCGAGCAATTCCTCCATCGTAGGATCCGAGCCGAGCGCTGGGATGAGGCCCGCGGCGCGTGGGTGAGGGATGAAAAGAACAAGACGAAGGCCCGCAAGCGCCCCCATGAGGCTGACTCCCTGCTCGGCTACAGCGACCAGGGCGCGCGAGAGCCCCTGAGAAGCAGCAGGACAAAGAAGCCGACACTGATCTCGAAGTACGGGCATCTCAACGCACGCGATCTGACCAAGCGCCAGTTAATCGCGCTGTTGGATGAGATCGTGGACCGCGGCGCGCCTGTGGCCGCCAATCGCACACAAGCGCTGCTAGTGCAGCTCTTTCGGTGGGCCTGCGCCAAAGATCTGTTGCCGGCGTCTCCCATGGTAGGTGTCGAGCGCCCGGGCGGCATTGAACGCGGCCGCGAGCGCATCTTGAATTCTGATGAGATCAAGACTTTCTGGCACAAGCTGGCCGATGCCGACATGGCAGCCTCTACCCGACTGGCGCTCAAGCTGTTACTCGTGACCGGTCAGCGCCGCGGAGAACTGACTCTCGCCAAATGGGCTCACTTTGATCTGGCCGCAAAGCTCTGGACAATCCCGGTCGAACTGCTCAAGAGCAGCCATACGAAGCGCACACCGCAGCCGCACCATGTGCCGCTTAGCCCGCTGGCCGTATCGCTGCTCGAGCAATTGCAGTCGCTGACAGCCGACGGTATCTATGTACTGCCGACTCGCGTGGATCCGACGAAGAATCTCCCGTATTCCGAAAGCGCCCTATCGCATGCCGTGCGAGTCAATGAGGAGCACTTCGGTATCCCGCATTGGACCCCGCACGATTTGCGCCGCACCGCGGCGAGCTTCATGACAATGCTCGGCACTCCTCGGCTGCACGTCGAGAAGGTCCTCAATCATTCCACCGGCGACATCGCCGAGGTATACGACCGGCACGACTATCTAGCGGAAAAGCGCGTGGCGCTCGAACGGTGGGGCGCGCACGTAACCGATATCATCACCGGCAAGAAATCCAACATCGTGCCAATGCCGAAAGCGGCCAGCGCGTGACTGCGCGCGCGCCACGGCTGCGTCGACCATTCGGCGCCGCAGCGCTCACGAGATATCGTACGCACGGGGGCGGCATTGACCTGTTCCGCGCATATCTGCAGCGACGAAAGGCCGACCGACGGAGTACGGTGGCCCGTTGCAGGGGACTTATTGCCAAGATGGAAGCAGGCCTTCCGACAGCGGAGAGCAACGCCGCTCGCGCCGAACTGATCATGCTTCACGTACTGGCCGACCTGGATCAGGTCGTCCGCGCGGTGCTGTCATTTTGCGATAAGCCAGGGGCCAAAGATGACCAGCTATCCAAGATTCGAGCCGCCCTGCGCATTGGGCGAGGCTCGTCTCCGTATGACACTGAACTCAGACGACAGCAATCGACAGCCGTTAAGCACTGGATCGCCGCATACAACCACATGCAAAAGACCGCGGCTTACCAATCTGAACGGACGATAGCATCGCAGATCGCCAAGGTCATGGGGATTGGGACCCGGACCGTCACCAGATACTGGCAACAGCTGAAAAAGCGAGAGCCCTGGCAGGCGAAGTGGGCAAAGCAAATCGCACAGTCGGCTCGGAGCGCCGAGGCCACGCTGGCATTCAAAAATCGCCAGCTCCCCAACTCTGGCCGCAAGAACAAAAAGGCCAAGCGGCGCCAGCAGCGAATCAAATTCGGCCACTAACCTTCGATGTCGCGCGAACTGAGCTTCCGCGCATAATTTGGATGACCCTCCGTCCGTTCACCCCGCACCGAAGCCCAAAAGGCCTGCGCATATTGGCTAAACACTCCAGCGGCTTCGCGCGGGTCATACGCATGGCCAACGGCAACCTTGAGCAGCAGACGCACTAGATTCGCGCTGTCTTGATAGAGTTCCTCGATCTCCTCCGCTGACGCGTCGGGAACGATCGCGGAAGCGGCGGAGAGTTCGCTCACGGCCTCCCGGTGGGCGAGCCGCGTGTGCCGCAATTTGCGGACCACCTCGAGCACGGCGTGTCGCTCTCCATCCTTGGAGTATTTCTCAATAATTGTCAGCGCCTCGCTGGCAATCCGGCCGAGCTCCCGTCTCATCGGATCAACTATAGGCAATGCGGTCTTGTCCGCTCGATCGCCGGCCAACGCATCGAGAACGGCGCTCCTCCGAAGTTGCGCAGCTACGAATTCCATCTTGAGCGTGTCACTTCGCGTATCCCAGAGTCGGACCAGCCCCAACAGCACTTCACGTCGAAGTGCAACCCGTATGACCTTGAAGGTTTGCGTCGCAAACGATGTTTCCATGCGCGCATGAAGCTGCTCGTCGAAAGCTGTCGGGCGCCACGCCTCATGGAACGCCGCCGTCTGATCGAAATCCTGGTGCGCCGCTCGAACCATTGCTCGAAGACGCGTGATGTCTTTATCGCTGAAATCCCGCACATCTGATGGCATTCGCCCAACTCCTCTCTGCTGTGCCAATGAATCCCCTTTGATTGGCACATCGAACTAAGGAATGTTCTGCCTCCATAGACGTTCCGACAAGTGCCGGAACGCAATTGGAGCAATCTATGAGCGAATCCGAGGCGGTTGACATCATTCATGACCAGCTGCTGCCGACTTCCTTCATCACGGCCGATCGCGACCTCACGGACCGCGGTCTACGCAAACAGATCTCCCGGGGCGCGTTCCCTGCACCCGATGCAAACATTGGCGGAAAGAATTTCTGGCGGGCGAGCACCTATCGCAAGTGGAAGGTAGCGGCGCTTGCCGGAGAGTTCGCCAGGGCGACACCGGTCATTGGCGCCAGACAGGCGGCGGCCTAATGACTTCTGGATCCCCACAAATGAAAACGCCACCGGGCTCACGACTTCCCGGTGGCGCCAATCTCATCTCAACAGCAGACCACCAACATGATGATCATAAATCCTTCGACGCAGCGGCCGCAAGCTAAGTCGCAACCTAGTGCTCGCTGTCGCGAGTGCGGTGGCGAACTGATCGGACACCGCGACGCCGATCACGGACGCAAATGCATGCGCTGTGCGTCAGCGCCCTCGATGATCGCGGACGCCGCGCCCCGTCTCATCCGGCAATCTGACGGACTTCCGCCTGATCCACTTTGGCGACCGCGGCGCCGCGTTACGCGAAATGCCACTCCAGCAGGCCTCAAACCGTGCGCAGAGTGTTCCGCCGAATTCACGCCTCCGCGGCTCAGTGCCAAGTTCTGCAGCGGGCGCTGTCGCCAGGCGGCGTATCGCCGGCGTCGGGTGGCTGCATGAGCGCGGACATCCTGCAATTCCGCACAGCGGCGCGCATCGCCAATTGTCGTAAGTGCGGCTCGCACTATCGGCCGCAGCCAGATGACGGTGGTCTATGCCACCCCTGCTTCTGGTGGGCGCGCGCCCTGCGTGCGATGGCTGCTGCTGATAGCGCATTTCACCAGCTGCGCGCCGGCGGCTACCGATGAGCGGCGGCTATACACCGCTGTTCCAGTCGTTGTCGACCGGCACGCTGTGCGGCAAGTGGCCAGACATCGGCCTCTGGCCGATCGTACTGTCTCTCGCAGACAAGCATGGTTTGGTCGACGTTACGGCCGCGTACATTGCGAGCGTCACGGGTCTTGGTCTCGATGAAGTGACGGCCTGCCTGAAGCGGTTCTGCGAACCGGATGCGTACAGCCGCTCGACCGAGGTGGCCGGCGCCCGCCTGGTGCTGATCGACCCGGAACACCGCGACTGGGGTTGGAAAGTCGTCAACCATGGGAAGTACCGGGAGAAGGCACGCAAGGCGGCCTATGACGCCGATCGTACCGCGAGTGGTCAAGATGCCGAGCGTAAGCGCTCCGCCCGGGCTGCTACCCGCGATAACCCGACGCGTCCCGACGCGTCCCGCGCTGTCCCGCTCTCAGACTCAGACACAGACTCAGACACAAGAAAAGACTCCCGTTCGCGGACGCGAACTGGCCCTTCGACCCGGAAGCGGCCAAGTCTCCCGAGGCCCGGCGACTTCACACTGACCGATGAGCGCCGCGCTCGGATCCAGAACAAGCTTCCAGACGCCGACTCGGAGGCCCTCTTCGACGCCTTCACTGCGCACCACGACGCTCGGGACAACAAGTTCGCCGACTGGGACCGGGCGCTCGACACGTGGATATCGAACGCTCCGCGGCTCGGATATCAGAAGCGGCGTAGCAACGCAGCCGGGGTCCAAGTCAGCCAGGAGGCGCCGCACGGTCGCGCCGCATCGGGAATGCCCTATGCGAACTGAGCGTCGCAACTGGTCGCACGAGCTGCTGGCGATCCGGCGCAACGGCACCCGCCCTGCAGGCGGAGCAGTCCTCTCCACCATGCTGCCCTACCTCGAGCACATGGCCAAGAGCGGATTCTTCGTCGGCCTGATCCGCGACGGCGAGCACTACGAGCTTGCGGCGCTCGCGGGCCTTGCGCTCATTGTCGCCGTCCATCGACCGGACGTCGCATGGATCCAGGAGCTGTGCGTCCGCATCGCGGCGGTAGCACCGTTCTGCATGATGGTCGGCAATCCTGCGAAGCGCGACCGGTGGCAATGGCCTGTGCCACATCCCCACGATCCGCTCGATGGGAGACCGTATGCAGCTCAATAGCAGCCGCTTCAGCCTCGTCAAGGACGACGGCGCGTGGCTCGAAGGCCTCGCAGGTGCCGATGGTGAATCCCGGCTGCTCACCAGCACGGGCGACATCGCGCAGAGCCTCGTCCGGCAGTTCGCGCCATCGGCAAATAATGCACTGACACTGCCGTGGCCGGAGGTGCATGACTCCGTCAGGTTCCTACCAGGCAAGACGACGATTTGGAGCGGGCCGACGTTCAGCGGCAAGACTCAATTCCTGCGCCAGCTGATGCTCTGGGCGCTTAAGAGCGGGCAGCGGGTGTTCTTCGCCAGCCTCGAGGAGGAGCCCCTCGAAGTGTTCCGGGAATTTATTGCTACCTGCGCGCATACGCGCGAACCCTCCTCGCAGTTCATTGCGGATTGCCTCGATATTTGGTGTGACCGGCTATTCGTCTTCGATAGCACGGAGATGATTGCGCCAGAACGCCTGCTCGGGCTGGTGCACTTCGCGGCGAAAAAGTACGGCATCACGCACGTAGTAATCGACTCGCTGATGCGCCTGGCGATTGCGGCCGACGACTACGAAGGCCAGCGCCAGATGGGCAACCTCATCTCGCGCGTCGCGCGCCTCGCCGGTGTGCACATCCACCTGGTCGCGCACCCGCGCAAGACCCTCAACAGCCGTCAGTCGATGGACTTGTACGACATCCGCGGCGCGCAGGATCTGGTTGCCCAGGCCGACAGCGTCGTGACGCTCGAGCGCAAACACGGCGACGACCGCCAGTGGGATGCAGAACTGACCATCTGGAAGCAGCGCGGGGATATCAACTGGATCGGGTGCATACGCCTGCACTACGACCGACCCTCCCGTCAGCTGAAGTACCGCGCGATCGACCCGCCGATGCGCTTCATCCCTGACCAGGCTTACGAACAATGATCACACGACAACTTTCGGAGCACCCATGCAACCAATAGCTAATACCGACCGCGCGATCGTTTTCAGAACCGCCGCGGGCCTACTCACTATCCCAAAAGTGCTGACGCCAAATGGCCTGCATAGCATCAATTCCGCGATCAACCGTGTCCTCGACCAAGTGGTCAAGCTGCACGATTCCGCGGCGGCGACGGCGCCCACTAGCGTGGAGGAGCTGCGTGCTCCGCTGAAGAGCGCTCGCGCCAGCGTCGTGAATCTCACGAGCGACATTCAGATGATGCGGAAGCAAGGTGCGGCCGCTGATCAAATTCGATATGCCGAATTGGCACAGAAGCAGCTGCTCGAAAACCTCGAGAAGCTGCAGACGAACCTGAAACTTTGGCCGGAATGAACGCCAGCAAGACTCTTACAGGAAAATCACATGACGCAAATTACTAGCGCAGATCTCTTCGATCACAGTGCCACGAGGCTTGCAGACCCGTGGTCCCTTTGCGCCTACATCCGCGCCACTCAAGCAGTGGGAAGCCTATTCCCGACGCTCGTACCGAAGAATCGCGAAGTCCTCGAGAGCATCTTCCCTGCGTTCTCGCCCAAGGCCCGCGAAGCCCTGTCGCAACTGTTTCCCATATTTCCCAGGAGATGAATCGTGACTGACAAGCCCCCGAAAGTGACCATCCACGAGAACACACCAACGCAGCAAGCGCTTGCTAAAGCGGCTGCAACGTTCGAGGTCGTCGACGCGCGCGGCCGACGGTTCACACTGAGGAAACCGACCGTGCTGTCGCAATACCGACTGATCGAAGCACTCCAGGAGAGCGCAGAGAACCGGGTTTATATGGGCATGGTATTGCCGCTGATCTATGTTACCGCGATAAATGGGGAGCCGGAGTCGGTGCCCTTTACGAAGATACAAGTCGAAGCGCTGATCCAGCGCCTTGACGAAGACGGCATCAATGCGGTGATGGCCGGCGTGCAGGAGCATTTCGGGGCCCAGAACGCCCAGGAGGACCAGACCACCGCAAAAAACTGACACAGGCGCCGTCGATCAGGGCATCGCTGTGGCTCATCAAGAACGGCATACCCTTCGACGTCGCCTTCGGCGTGGACGATGCCACACGCACGGCCTGGTGCATCATGTTTTCTGAAATGGAAAGCGGCCGGAGATTCAACTGGCACACGCTTGAGTTCGAGGAGGATAAGTGACGATTGAGTTTGACAGCATGTCGGCGCTCGCGACGCACCTGGCGGGAGCCGTCGTTGCCGATATCGAGGTGGCGAACCGACATTCGCTCACTGCGGCAGCGAAGATCCTGAAGGACGACATGCGCAAGCAGATCGGCCAGTACCAGGATGCGCTCGGAGACTATCCGGCCTGGGAGCCGTTGGCGGAAAGCACCGAAGACGAGAAAGCGCGCATCGGCGCGCCGGCCGAGGCCCCGCTCGAGCGGTTCGGTGATCTTGAGAAGAGCTTTCGCAGCGAGCTCGTCGGTGACAACGAAGCGATCATCGGGTCGACGGATCCGGTGATGGAGTTCCACGAGTTCGGGACGACAAAGATGCCGCCGCGCCCGGTGGTAGGCCCCGCGCTGCTGCGCAATGTCGATGCCATCGAGAAGCTGATCGGCGCCGAAGCGCACGCCGTCATATGCGGGCAGCGGCTCGGATATCGATTCTCGAAGGAAACTGGTATCGGACCGATCGGCGGCGAGCCCAGCGATTCTTAGGTCACGTGAGTAGCAGTAGGAGCGCAACGCATGCCCAGAACGCGACGCCACCCCAGATCAGGAACATCAGCCAGGAGAACAGCATCCATTTCAGCGCCACGTCGAGCCAGCTCGGGGAACTCGCCCCGTACACCCGGCGCGGCATGCGCGGGTATTGGATGAAGCGGAAATGATCGGCGCCCCATTCGTGCGCCCGCCTGAGGAGTAAGGACGATGTCATTCGACTATTCTGTAGCAATCAAGCTGACAGTCGCAAATCTTGCGAGCCAGGGCCTACGCCTGCTCGCCGGCGACCTGTTCGTGGCCAGCAAAGCCGCCGACAATCTCAAGGGTAAGCTCTCAGCCCTGAAGCTCGTCGCCGTCGGCTACGGCATGGAGAAGATCGGCTCGGGGATCCTCGGCTTCCTGGAGAAGTCCGTCGATGCGAGCAAGGAGTACACCCGCCAGCTGTCGCTGATGAACGCTGCCGGCATGACGCAGAAGGACATCGCAGAAGCCACCGCGGCGGCCTGGAAGACTTCGCGGGATGTCATTACCAGCACCGCGGCCGACAATTTGAAGTCGATCCGAGAGCTGCGCACCGTGCTGGGCCCCGATCGCCTGAATGAGACCTACGGGATCCTGCCGACAGTGCAGCGAATCAAGGCGACGCTCGAGGCTCTCACCGGAAAAGCGCAGGACAACGTCGCCTTCGAGGTCGTGAAGGCCGTTGACCTTCGCACGAGCGGCCTGATGTCGGGTGCATCGCTGCAGCGTAATGCAGACCTCATGGGCCGCACGCTCATGGGGATGGGCGGCACGCTCGACGTTCACGATTACCTGATGACCCTCAAATACGCCAAGAACAGCGCGCTTAGCTGGAGCGATGAATTTACCTACGACTACCTGCCGACGCTGATGCAGGAAGTGAAAGCCGGCTCCGGAATGATGGGCAATACCTCGACGGCGGGGACCGCTCTGAGGGCGCTGTCGAAGGTGATTGTGCAGGGCGTGATACCCAAGTCCGCGATTCCAGTGTGGGAGGAGATGGGCCTCATCAAGCCGAGCGATGTCGTGAGAAATGCCACGGGGACCTGGCAGATTCGACCCGGGGGCGTCGCGGGTGCGCAGCTCGAGTCGGAGAATCCGCTCAAGTGGGCGGAGAAGTACGCGCCGGCGATCGAGCGCTACGCTGCAGCTCACAAGCTCAGTCTGCTGCAGACGGTTTCGGCCATGACGAATCAGTCGAATGCGCAGTGGGCGCTCTACACATTGCTTGTCAAGAGGCCCCAGTTCGAGCGCGATCGCAAGCTCATCGAGAGTGGCGGCAACAGCTACGACACGTACCAGAAGCTGCTGCAAACCAATCCGCAGCTCGCCGAGCAGGCGTTGCACAATCAGTGGCAGAACATCCTGGCCACCATCGGCTTCAAGATCCTGCCGCGGCTGATTCCGTACATGATCAAGTTCGCCGACACGCTAGACAACGTGTCGCAATGGATGCAGGACCACCCGGACCTGACAAATGGGATTGTCTTCGGGCTGGGCGGCGTGGCGATCGCCTTCTCCGTGCTGGGTAAGGTGCTGATGACCGCCGGACTCATCAAGTTCCTAGGCATCGGCCCGATAATCGCCCGCGCATTGATCCCACTGGGCGTGGTCGGCGGCGTGATTGCTCTCATCGGGTTTGCCGCCTACGAGCTCTGGAAGCATTGGGATGTCATCGGGCCGAAGCTCAAGGCGGCCTGGGAGGCTATTCGATCGGGTGTCAGTGGGCTGCTCGATTGGATGCAGCAGAAGTGGGAATGGTTGACGAACCTTATGCATCCCAAGCAGCGCAGCGGCGCGACCGGACAGTGGGGAGGTGGCGCCACGGGAAGCTGGGATACACCTGGCTCGCCCAATCCGACCGGCCCATCGGCCTGGCCGAAACCCGATCCGCGCAACCCCATTGGCCGGCGTCAACTATCTTT
>PKWJ01000038.1 GCA_003132025.1 Gammaproteobacteria bacterium | reverse complement strand
TTCGCGCCGCGCGCGCGCATGCGCGTGAACGCTTCGTGACCCGGCGTATCGATGAAGGTGATTCGTTTGCCGTTGGCCCGAGCTTCGTAACCGCCGATATGCTGGGTGATGCCTCCGGCTTCCCCGGCCGCCACGTTGGCTTTGCGAATCACGTCCAGCAACGTCGTTTTGCCGTGATCGACGTGGGCAATAATCGCGATATTACGGATCGGGCGTTGCATCGGGCTGGAGAAGCTGGAGCTGGGCTCAAACAGGGCGCCGAGGGTAGCAGAACGTTGGGGGCGCTGTTAGACTATTTAACGAAGAATGATAAGGATATGTTTATATGTTTAAAGCTTCGGTGGCCAGTTACGATTTGGGCCAGGTCGTGCGTGCTCTCAAGAGCGCCGCCGAGCCGACCCGATTGCGCCTGCTGGTACTGCTGAGCCACGGTGAGCTGACAGTCAGCGAGCTGTGTCAGGTGCTCGGCCAGAGCCAGCCGCGTATTTCGCGCCACCTGCGCGTGCTCACGGAAGCCGGCCTGCTGGATCGATTTCGCGAGCAGCAGTGCGTTTACTACCGGGCGCCAGTTCGTGGCCGCAACCTCGAATGGCTGCGCCAGCTGCTGTCGATGACTCACCCGGACACCGTCATGCTCAAGCGCGACCGCGAACGAGCCGCTGAGGTCGTGGGGCGGCGGGCTGCTATTGCAGCCCAGCAATTGATCCAAAGCCAGATCGAGGGCAGCGCGAGCTGGCCTGCAGCCTCTGGTGCGGCCAAGGCCGCGCCGCGCGGGGAGCTCGCTGCCGTGCTGCATGCGGAATTAGGGCCCTCGAGCATCGGGGAAATGCTCGATATCGGTACCGGCTCAGGGCTCATGATGGAGATTCTAGGCCCGTGCGCCCAGCACGCCACCGGCATCGACATTTCCACGCCGGCACTGCGGCTGGCGCGCACGCGCGTTCACGGCGCGGGCCTGAGTCACTGCGAGTTTCGGCGCGGCGACATGTACGGCCTGACCTGGGATCACGGTAGCTTCGATACCGTGACCATAGACCGGGTACTGGCCACAGCCGCGCGACCCATTGACGCCGTCATTGAGGCCGCGCGCGTGCTGCGTCGCTCAGGCCGCCTCGTAGTGATCGAGGATTTTGAGCAGTTGGCCGCCTGCGCGATCGACAATCCGCTCGCGCACCTGCGTCGCTGGCTGGCATGTGCCGGTTTCGATACGGCGCGCTTGCGTCCCTGCGACCTGTCCGGGCGCCATGTCATTGTCGCGCTGGCGCAATTTGCGCAACCCGCCGATGCGGTGTCTGACACTTTGCGGCGCCCCGAGCAGATCGTCGTCTCCCGCCAACGCTCGGAGAGCGCGTGAACGCCTCGAGCCTTGCCGGCCGCATCGGCAGCAGCCTGAGCACGCTGCTTCGCCCGGTGCAGGTCTCGTTCGAATTCTTTCCGCCGAGAGACGATGCCGGTTCGCGGCAGCTCGTGGCCGCGATTGAGGCGCTTGCGCCGTTGCGGCCGGCTTTCGTATCGATCACCTATGGCGCGGGCGGCTCGACGCGAGCGAGAACGGTAGCGCTTGCGAAGGAAATCCAACAGGAGATCGGACTAACGGTGGTCGCGCACGTGACCTGCATCGGCGCCGGCCGCGCCGAGCTGCGGGCGCTGCTCGACGAGTTGGCGCGAGCCGGCATCGAGAACGTGTTGGCTCTGCGCGGCGATCCCCCAGCGGGCTCGCAGTTCGTCCCGGCCGCCGGAGGCTTCGAACACGCGAGCGAGCTCATCGCCATGTTACGGCGGAACTACGATTTTTGCATCGGCGCGGCATGCTACCCGGAGAAACATCCGGAGGCGGCGACGCCCGCTGCGGATCTGGCGGCGCTCAAGACAAAGGCGGAAGCGGGCGCGGATTTCTTGGTGTCGCAACTCTTTTTTGACAATGCGCTCTTTTTTGGTTTCGAGCGCCGAGTCCGTAGTGCCGGCATCACCCTACCGGTGCTTCCGGGATTGATGCCGATCACGAACTTCAGCCAAATAGAGCGCTTCGTCGCCCTCTGCGGAGCCAGCATCCCGCCGAAGCTGCGCGTCGAGATGAACGCACGCCAAGGAGACGTAAAGGCGGTCGAAGACTTGGGAGTCGCCTATGCGGCGATGCAGGCGCTCGAGTTGCTGCAGGGCGGCGTGCCGGGGCTTCATTTCTACACGCTCAACCGCTCGCCGGCAACGCGCGCCATCGTCTCGTCGCTGCTGGCAGCTAGTGCGTGGCGGCCCGCCCTCCACGACCCGAGAAGCATAACAACGCCGTAAGACGACCGTAACGGCCTCCAGGTAGCGTGAGCGGATGGAGGTCCTCGATGGACTGTTGCACGATGCACTGCTTACGACGGCAATAATCGCGTTGCCGATGTTGGCCGTCGCGGCATTCGTCGGAACCGCCGTTGCGGTCGTGCAGGCGGCGACGCAAGTGCAGCAGCGGACCTTGGCGCTCCTGCCAAAGACCTTCGTGGCGTGGTGCCGTTATGGAACCGAAGCGTTAGAGCCAGCAACGGCGCTTGCGTTGCGCGCGCGGATCGAACGCTATGCGGAACGCACGCGCCGCGATCGTGCGGCAGTCGTCTGCACCTCGGCGCTGCGGCCGGTGCTTGCCGAGTT
>PKWJ01000010.1 GCA_003132025.1 Gammaproteobacteria bacterium | reverse complement strand
GTAGTGTTAACACGCCCTAGCGGGCCGGCAAGCGGCTGGTGTTAGATTCATCTTCCATGGACGACCTTCGGCTCAGGCAATTCATCGAGCGCCATTCCCGCCTGTTTATTTTGACTGGCGCCGGCTGCAGCACCGAATCCGGCATTCCGGACTACCGCGACGCGGACGGCGGCTGGAAACGGGCCGCGCCGATCATGTATCAGGCTTTCATGGGCGAGCCGGCCGCGCGCCAGCGCTACTGGGCGCGCAGTCTGGTCGGCTGGCAGCGTCTGCGCGCTGCGCAGCCCAACGCTGCACATCATGCGCTGGCGCATCTGCAGCGCCAGCATCGTGCGACGCAACTGGTCACGCAAAACGTCGATCGGCTGCACCAGGCCGCCGGCAGCCGGGAGGTAATCGACCTGCACGGCAGGATCGACCAGGTTCGCTGCATGAGCTGCCAGCGACGCCAGTCACGCGAAGATTTTCAGGCCGACCTTGTCAGGCTCAATCCGGCCTGGGCCGACATCGATGCGCTGCAGGCGCCGGACGGTGATGCCGATTTCGAGCGCCACGATTTCTCGCGCTTTCAGGTGCCGCCCTGCCAGCAGTGCGGCGGCGTACTGAAGCCGGATGTCGTGTTCTTTGGCGAGCACGTGCCGCCGGACCGGGTGCATCGGTCGATGTCGCAGCTGCTGGAGGCCGATGCAATGCTCGTGATCGGCTCCTCGCTGATGGTGTATTCGGGTTATCGCTTCGCGCAGGCAGCGGCGCTGGCCGGTAAGCCGATCGCTGCAGTGAACCTCGGTCGCACACGGGCCGACGCGTTACTGGCGCTGAAAGTGACTCAGTCGTGTTCGGCGGCGCTGTCATTCCTGCTGCAGGCCGCAGCGCACGTGCAGCCCGCGCTCCCAGGCGCAGCTCACAGCACACTGCCGACGGCTTCAAGTTCGGCAGCGGTGAGCTGAAACTCGAAGATCGCCAGATCCTCGCGCATATGCGCCACCGATGTGGTCCCGGTCAGCGGCACGACGTCGTTCTGGGTCAGATAGCGGAACAGGATTTGCGCCGCGCTACGCGCGTATTTCGCCGCCAGGGTCGTCACGACGCCGTGCGCCAGCAGCCGTGGGTTGGCGGTCAGCGTCCAGAAGCTCTGGTAGCTGATTGCCTGCTGGCGGCAGAACTCACGGATCTCGTGATCGTAGCCGGTCTGGGCGTAAAAGCGGTTCTGCACCACTGCCGGTTTCACCTCGGCCGTTCGGTAAAGCGATTGCAGGCTCGCCGCGTCGGAGCAGTTGCTGATGCCGAGCTGCCTGGCGCCGCCGGCGTGGAAAATCTGTTCCATGGCTTCCCACACCTGGATCATCTGGTCCTGATCCGGGAGTGCGGAATGCAGGATCAGGCAATCGACGTAGTCGGTCTGCAGGTTGCGCAGCGAGGTTGCAAACGACTGCGCCACCTGCTGCGCCGGTGGTGCGGCCGGATCATAGGGGACGCGCTGTGGATCGTGGCCCGGCAGCGGCGTGAATTTGGTCTGCAGGTACAGCTCGGGCCGGCTCATGCCATCGCGGACACAGGCGGCCACGGCGGCCCCAACTCCGGGTTCGTGGTAGTGCCTGGGCTGACAGGCGGTGTCGATGGCGCGGAAACCCTGCTCGATCGCCGTACGCACCAGCTCCTCGGTACGCATCTGTTTCCAGGCAGTACCGTAAATAATCCCGGGGCTGCGCACGCTTGCGCTCACAAAGGCGCTGTCCGCCATCTGCCCTTGCATCAGCCGCCCCTCGCCGCGCCAACGGCCTGAAGGATACATCCCCGATGCACTGCCGAGCCGACTTTCCGCGCGCCCCATCGCGCCGATTGTTACGGCGGCGCTTGAACCGCAGGCGCGGCTTGCAGCACTTACGATTTGCCACCACAGTACAACCGGGCGTGAGACGAACGCGAGCCGATGAGAAGCGCATCGTGGTTATTGCTGTCGCTGAGCCTGCTGCGCGCTCAAGCCGCGGATATGTATGGCCTGGATCCGGTTAATACCCGGATTTCCTTCAACATCCGGTATTTCGGCACGCCCTGGGTCAGCGCTCGCTTTCCCGATTTCGGCGGCCAGTTCGTACTCGATCGGGACGGTGCGGCGAGCCGCGTGGACGTCAGCATCCAGATGGCTTCGGTTGACTGCCATGATTCGTACTGGAATGACCGGCTGCGCTCACCCGACTGGCTCGATGTACAGCGCTACCCGCAGATGAGCTTCCACTCCGAGCACGTCGAGTTCCAGGGCAGCGATCGGGCCGTGGCGAGCGGCGAACTGAACCTGCACGGCATCACGCGCCGGGTGGAGCTTGAGATCAGCCAGCTTAGTTGCCCGGCGGCCGGCGCCGCGGGCGACACCTGCAGTTTCGTCGCACACACGCGCGTCAAGCGCTCCGATTACGGCTTTGCCCACGGACTGTGGATCGGCGGCAACCAGGTTGATATCGCGATCAGCGGTGTTGGCGTACACCGCGATGCGCCGCCGCGCAACGTCGACGGGGCACCAGCTGCTCAGTCCAGCTCAGCGACGGGCAACCTCACGCGGCTTCGGTAGCACACACGAACAGCTGCGCAGGTGGCAGATTGCGCCGCTCGAAGCCGCGACGCACGTCGCCAAAGGTGCGCTGCAGAACCGGCAGAACCCTGCTGGTGAACTGGTATACGAGGAATGCACCGCCCGGTTCGAGCGCCGCACGGGACTTGCCTACGATGTCGGCGCGCAGGCGCTCCGGCATGCTGCCCAGCGGAATGCCCGAAATGATGTAGCCGGCCAGCGGCAATCCGAGCCGCCGCAGCACCGTCTGCACCTCGGCGGCCGAGTTGTGCACCACGTGCAAGCGGGGATCCGGCAATGATGACTGCAGAAAACGGACGAACGCCCGGTTGGTCTCGATCGCAACCAGATGAGCGTCGCTGTGCATGCGGCGCAGGATCTCACCGGTGATGGTGCCGACGCCGGGTCCATACTCCACGATGACCCGGGCGCGCTCCCAGTCGATCGGCTCGAGCACCTGATTCACCAGGAAGCGCGAGCTCGGGATGATCGAGCCCAGCATGTACGGATGGCGGATGAAGTTACCGGCGAACAACAGCATTTCCATGGTCCGGGATCGGGTATTTTTATTTCTCATGGCGAGTCTCACGTGTCGAAAGATTCGTACATTCGGGCGCCGCCCGCTCGCCGCCGCGCGCGATCCGGGGCGCGAAGAATCTTAAGGGATTCAAGCGCTCATTGCTACGAGCAGCATTGCCGCCGACGAGCTCGTTCATGCCGGCACGCCGGCCCATCGGGCGCTCATGTGCCACAGGGATTCCTGCAGCTGCACGTCGCTCGCAAGCGGCGCTGCTGACTGCGGCATCTGGTACTCGTCGAAGTAGCGCCCGCTTATCCCCGCGACCTCGCTCGATAGCGCCAGGTGCAGTGTGGTGCGCGCACCGCGCTCCGGATTGAAAATGACCCGGCTGATCAGCGGCTTCACCACGCGCAGCCAGCGCGGCAGCAGATTGGTCGCGACCACGCCCGGATGCAGGCAATTGGCGCATATGCGGGTGTCCGACAGGCGGCGCGCCAGGGCGAAGGTATGCAGCACGTTCGCCAGTTTCGACTGGGCGTAGGCGGCCTGGGCGCTGTAACGTGCGCGCGCAGTGGTTATCCGATCGAAGTCGATGCGACCGCGATAGTGCACACGCGAGGCGACATTGACCACGCGCGCTGCCGTTCAGGTGGTCCGACAGCAGTGCCGTGAGAAGGAAGGGCCCGAGGTGATTGGTGGCGAAGGTGAGTTCGAATCCATCCTCCGACATGCGGTGGCGGGTGCTGACCATGCCCGCATTGTTGATCAGCAGATCGATCGGGCCGAACGAGCGGCGCACGATGTCGGCACTGTGGCGCACCGAGTGCAGCGACGCCAGGTTGCAGTGGACTACGTGCACCGCGGCCCCCGGTACCTGCCCGATGATCTCGTCGCGCAGCGCGTTCGCGCCTGCAACGTCACGGCACAGCATGACGACAGTGCGCCCGGCGATCGCGAGCTCGCGGCTGGCGACGCGGCCGATGCCGTGCGTGGTGCCCGTGATGACGGCGATATCGTTCACGGTCGACTCAAGGTTCAGCCAGGAAGCCTGAACAGCGGCTCGCCCATGCGGATCACGCTCCCCTGCCGCAAGCGCTCGCACAGCGCGACCCCCTCCGGCGCGAACACGATCATGGTCGACCCATGCTGGAACCAGCCCATCTCTTCCCCTTTATGCAGCCGCGCGTCGCACGCCATGGTGTTTGGGCCGCGGTATCTGAGATGCAGCAGCACATCCAGAAAATGCAGTCGCACGCTCGCCACCAGGATCGCGGCCACCGGGACCAGCGTGATCAGCTGGCCCGCTGGTACCAGCCGGCAGCGGATAACGGCGCGCTCGTTCTTGCAGAACAATTTTTCGATCCGCTTGAGCGCAATCGGATTCACGTTCCACGTGTCGCCGGATATGTAGGTGACCTGCTCGACACGACAGTCGTGAGGAGCGTGAAAGCGGTGATACATGCCGGAAGACAGCCGCAACGTGACATAAGATCCGTTGAGGTAACTGCGCACCAGTTCGTCGTCGGCCAACAGATCCTTCAGCGTGTAAGGAAACCCCTTGGCCTGCAGCACCGATCCGGCGGTAACTTGACCCATGGCGCCGATAATGGCATCACATGGACTCACGACGACGGCGGGGTCCGGATCGACACGTCGGGCTCCGTCCTTCAGTGCGCGCGTGAAGCACTCGTGCAGACTCTTGAAATGGGTGGCCCGCGCGTCGCTCAGATCCGGATCCGAGAACAAGCGCCATATGGCAATGCAGAAATCGCGTACCAACGGCTGTTCAAGCCGGCTCAGCCAGCCGGTAAACAGCGTCAGGTAGCGACGCGGGAGACGATTGGTGAGCAGGAAGTTCAGGTCCTCCTGTTGGGTGAGCCGGGCGATGACCGATCGCGGCGTCATCGAACTGTCACTGAACCGCAATAGTTTGCCAGCCGGGCCACCCAGCCCGACAAGCGAGCACTGAGATGTTGTGGTACGTAGCCAGCGCGTTGATATTGGCGATTTTGCTGCGCAAAGCGCAGTTGCGGCTGGCGTTGTCGCGAGCCAAGCACGGCTCGGTTGCCGGGCATTCGCGTATGGCGCGGCGCATCGCCGCACTGATACCGTATTACGAGTTCACCGGTGCCGAGTTCTTCAACGCCGATGGGGCGCCGCTGGAAGTGGCAGCGCAGCGGCGCGCCGGCTTCAAGCGGCTCTCCACCCTGTTTGCCAAGCGCTTTCCCAGGAGTGTGGCGCTGACCGAGGAGGTGCAGGACACCCTGTCCGACCTGCAGTTCACGGCCCGCTACCGGGTTCCGTTCCAGTTCAGCCGCATGGTGCGCGAGCACCTGCAGAGCGGCACTTTCCTGCAGTCCTCTTCCGGCACCACTGTGACCGACGTCGACGGCAATACCTTCTACGACCTGACCGGCTCCTACGGCGTGAATGTCTTCGGCTACGACTTCTATAAGGAGTGCATCGCGCACGGCAGCGAGCGGGTGCGCGAGCTCGGACCGGTGCTCGGCGCCTACCATCCGGTCATGGTCTACAACGTGATGCGGCTGCGCGAGATTTCCGGGCTCGACGAGGTATCGCTGCATATGTCCGGCACCGAAGCGGTGATGCAGGCCGTGCGCCTGGCGCGATATCACACGCGGCGCAAGTACCTGGTGCGCTTTTGCGGCGCTTACCACGGTTGGTGGGGCGACGTTCAGCCGGGAGTCGGCAACCCGGTCGCGGCGCGCGAGACCTACACCCTGAAGGACATGGATAAGGCGTCGCTGCACGTATTGCGCACCCGAAGCGACATCGCCTGTGTGCTGGTGAATCCGCTGCAGGCACTGCATCCCAATGCCAGCGCGCCGGGCGACTCCGGGCTGATCGACAGCGGACGCAGCGCCGCCTTCGATCGCGCGGCCTACGCCGCATGGCTGGCGGAGCTGCGTAGCGTGTGCTCGCAGCGGAACATCGTTCTGATCTTCGATGAAGTGTTCGTGGGTTTTCGGCTGGCCGCCGGAGGCGCGCAGGAGTACTTCGGTGTGCGCGCCGACATGGTGACCTACGGTAAGACGCTCGGCGGCGGCCTGCCGGTTGGAGCGGTTTGTGGCCGTGCCGACCTGATGAAGCGCTACCGCGACGAGCGGCCGGCGGACATCTGCTTTGCGCGTGGCACCTTCAACTCGCATCCCTACGTCATGGGCGCCATGTATGAGTTTCTGCGGCGCCTGGAGAGCGAGCCGGTGCGCGCGATCTACCGCGATCTGGACCAGGTATGGGATCGGCGCGCACTGCGGCTCAACGATAGCCTGCGTGCGGCAGGAGTGCCGGTTCAAGTGTCACATCTCTCGTCCATCTGGACCATCAACTACCTGCGGCCTTCACGCTACAACTGGATGTTCCAGTACTACCTGCGCGCAGCAGGCGTGGCGCTGAGCTGGGTGGGCACCGGGCGGCTTATCTTCAGCCTCGACTACACGGATGCCGACTTTGCCGCGGTCACGGAGCGGATAGTGTCAGCGGCCACGGCAATGCTGCACGACGGCTGGTGGTGGGAGGGCGAGGCACTCACCAACAAAGCGATCAAACGGCGCGTACTGCGCGAACTGCTTCAGGCACGGTGGACTACGTCCTCCATCGGGTCGATCAGCTCGCCGCGCAGCAGGTACAGCGGCGCCCGGTAATACAGCATGATGTCGTGGAACGGATCGGTGATGATCTTGGTGAGCCAGACCAGACCGGTCTGTACATCCTGCAGAAAGAACAGCTGAACGGTGCGGAACAGCAGCGCGCCCAACCCCAGTGTCAGCCAGACCTGGCCGACGTGACGCAGGAATTGCGTCGCATCCACCGGCGGCGGAAATATTCCGAGCAGCGTCGGGTCAAGCCACAGGACCAGGGGTGATAGCGCCCAAAGCGACAGCAGGATGATCTTTCTCTTCAGGTTGTAGCCAACCTTGATGTCCTCCTTGTGTTCATGTGTCGCCTCGTTTATTGCGTCGTAGCCCTTTGGTTCAAAGAAGAAATGCCCCACCTGGCGACTCACCATCGCTCCGAGCCAGCCGATCAATGCCGAGGCGACCGGATTGGTGAAGATGGTGAAATACGCGGTCAGGAAGCTCAGCGCGCTCACCAGGTGCAGGGACTGGTTGATGCGGCTGTGGTGATAGTAGCGGTGATCGTCCCAACGTTGGGTCTTGAGCGCTTCAAGGAAGCTTTGCATTCTGATTCCTCTAAAGTTGACAGCGATCGAGCATGGGCATGAAGCAAATATAGGAAAATGATGACCGGAACATGACAGGCGCCGGCGAACTTCGCGTTGTGTGACCGATGTCGCCGGAATAGTGGCCCGATCCGCCGACAGCATAGTGCCGCTGTGCCGGTTCGCAATCGCCTCTCAGCACGGCGTACGCAAGAAAATCTTTGCAATTCGTTCATGCCATCGTCACATGGCGCGGTAATGATCCACCGCGTCATCGCACCCTCGGAGGAGCATTGGCGTACGGCACACGGTCTTTAGAACGCACCGCATGAGGATCATGATCGTCAGCGATGCGTGGTTTCCCCAGACCAACGGCGTCGTCAATACTCTAGGTCAGACCGCAGCATGGCTCGGCCGATTCGGACACGAGGTCCGGCTGGTGACGCCACGCGATTTTCGCACCTTCCCCTGCCCGACCTACCCGGAGATCCGTGTTGCCTTTCTGCCGCAGCGAAAACTCGCACGCAGTATCGCGGCGTTTCGCCCGCAGGCGCTGCACATTGCGACCGAGGGCCCGCTGGGTTTTTCCGCGCGCAGCTACTGCGTCAGGCATGGGCTGCGATTCACGACCTCCTACCACACCCAGTTTCCGCAATATCTGCGCTCCCGGCTACCCGTGCCGCTCATGGCGTCCTATGCGCTGTTGCGCTGGTTTCACGGCGCCGCGCAGAGCTGCATGGTCAGCACCCAGGGCGTGCAGCGCGAGCTTGCGCGCCGCGGCTTTACCAACCTGGCGCGCTGGCGGCGTGGTGTCGATACGCAATTGTTCCGGCCGCAGCCCAAGGATTTCCTGGACCTGCCGCGGCCGATTGCGGCCTACGTTGGACGCGTGGCGGTGGAGAAGAATGTCGCCGCTTTCCTGCGCATGCCTTGGAGCGGCACCAAACTGGTGATCGGCGACGGGCCGGAACGGCAACGATTGCAGTCGCAGTACCCTGCGGCCGTGTATGCCGGCTTTCGCTTCGGCGAGGATCTGGCGGCCCACATCGCTGCGGCCGATGTGCTGGTGTTCCCCAGCCTCACCGACACTTTCGGACTGGTGAACCTGGAGGCGATGGCCTGCGGTGTCCCAGTGGCGGCGTTTCCGGTCACCGGTCCGATCGACGTCGTGCAGGACGGCGTCACCGGCGCTCTCGATACCGATCTGGCGCGGGCGGCCGAGCGCGCGCTTCGAATCGACCCGCGCGCCTGCCGCGAGCGTGCGCTGCAGTCCAGCTGGGATGCCTGTACGCACGAGTTCGAGAGCAATCTGGTGGCATGCCGTCTGGGCGTGGGCTCGCGCATCAATACCGCCCACCCGGTCAGGGAACGCCTGCCCACCTGACAGCTGCTGGCGCTGGATGCCGTCGGCGAGGCATCCTTCCTCAAAGCACTCTTGCTATCATGCCTTGTGCAAAATTCTCTGGTGGTACGACCCGTCCAGCCCGATGAGTTCGACGCTTGGGCACGGCTCTGGGACGGATACAATGCGTTCTACGGCCGCCATGGTGCCACCGCTCTACCCGCCCTGATCACACGCTCGACGTGGCAGCGTTTCTTTGACGCCTATGAGCCGGTTAATTGCCTAGTCGGCGCGCGCGACGGAGTGCTGGTCGGGCTGGCGCACTACATATTTCACCGCAGCACGATCCAGATAGCGCCGACCTGCTATCTGCAGGATCTCTACACCAGCGCTGCGGTGCGCGGCCAGGGCATAGGACGCGCCCTGATTGAAGCAGTCTACGATCGCGCCAGAACGGCCAATTGCGGTCGCGTGTACTGGCACACGCACGAGACCAATCTGGAGGCGCGACGGCTGTACGACTACGTCGCGGAGCGCTCCGGGTTCATCGTCTACCGTAAGGGGCTGTAGGCCGCCGATTTATCGCGGCGCGCGTTGCCGGCGCCCCGCGTACAGGAAACAGCCTCGAATGTGGTCGTTGACGACACCGACGGCCTGCAGATACGCATAGATAATCGTGGTGCCGACAAAACGGAAGCCGCGCTTTTTCAGGTCCTTCGAGATGCGGTCGCTCAGTTCGGTGCGTGCCGGCAGCCCGCGGCCGGTCGGCAAGCGATTGACGACCGGCCGCTGCTCCACGAACGACCACAGATAGTGGTCGAACGAGCCGAACTCCCGGTGTACCGCCAGGAAAGCGCGCGCGTTGCTGACTGTGGAGTCGATCTTCAGTCGGTTGCGAACGATCCCCGGGTCGAGTAGCAGCGCCGCTTTTCGAGCGGCGTCGAAACGCGCCACCTTGTTCGGATCGAACCCGGCGAAGGCCTTCTGATAGTTGGCGCGCTTGCGCAGGATCGTCAGCCACGAAAGGCCGGCCTGCGCGCCTTCCAGTATCAGCATTTCAAACAGCAGCCGGTCGTCGTGCACCGGGCGTCCCCATTCCCGGTCGTGATAGCGGATGTAGTCCGGGTCACCGTCTGGCACCCAGCGGCAGCGTTTCCTGGTAGCGGTCCGTTTACGCTTCATTTCCGACCTCGCTCTAGTTTAGAGTGGCGCGAACAGAACTCGCAATCGACGCGACCAGGTTCGTTCAACGTCCATGGCTACCCACCCAGCAACCCGCTCGCCCAAGAAACGAACCGCAACCCGGTCCGCAAACTCCCGTCGCAAGCTCAAACCCGCGGACCGCACGCGCGGCCTCGATGCGGCGGACATCGCGCTGGCGGCCGATCACCAGGACATCGGCGCGCTGGTGGAACGCATACGGCAGGGCGGCGGAACGGCCATCGGCACCTATCGGGATCCCCTGGGCGGTCGCGCGCTGGTGCTTGGGACACTGCCGATCCGAGCGATCCAGCCGACCCCCTTTCAACGCGATCTGTCACCGACGCACACCAAGCGTCTGGCGGAAAAGATCGATCAGGCGGGAGCCTTTCTCGACCCGTTGATCGTCGTGCTCGGCCACGACGCTCTGTTCTGGACGCCCAATGGACGGCATCGGCTGGCAGCGGCCAAGGTGCTCGGACTGAAGCAGATCTCGGTTCTGATATCCCCGGATGAGACGCTCGCCTACAGGATTCTGGCTCTCAACACCGAAAAGGCGCACAACCTCAAGGATCGCAGCCTGGAAGTCATCCGCATGGCGCGCAGCCTGGCGCGCCGGCAACCCGGCGCGCGCGAGACCGAGTTTGCCGACCAGTTCGAATCCGCCGAATTGCTCACGCTCGGCATCATCTACGAAAAATTGCCGCGCTTTGCCGGCGGCGCCTACGGTCCGCTGCTCAAGAAGGTCGACCGCTTCAGCACCCGACCGCTGCCGGCGGCCCTGCGCGAGCGCGAAGGTTACGCAGCTCGCCTGCAGGCGATTGAGTCGGAAGTGAAAAGGATAGTGGCAGGTCTGCAGGCGCGCGGCTTCAAGTCGCCGTACCTGCGTAACTACGTCGTGGCACGCATCAATCCGGTCCGCTTCCATATCCAGAAGCGCGGCGCCACCAGTCCCGCGATGCCAATCGGCCAGGCCCTCACCCGCATGACCGCTGCCGCCAAGGCATTCAAGCTCGAGTCGGTATCCAATGCCGATCTGGCGTGGGTTGCCGTCGGCGCCGGTTCACATGAGTAATATGTATGTTCGCCAGGATCAAGCAGCCAAGGTAACCACTACCAGCACGGCGCTCTCGGCCGGCACGTAGCCGGCGAATGTCGTGTCGGCGACGCTGAGCCCATAAGAGGATTGCGGGGCAAACGATCCGTCGACGTTTATCCCTGCCCGCTGAATCGTAACGCCAGATGTTGCCGACAGGGACGGACCGGTCAAAATCTGCATCGACGCGGATTGAACGGTGCCGGGGCACGTTGCTGTGAATTGCAGATTCTGCGTCGGATCCTTGTTCACGATGATCACGCTGAGCTGCCTCGGCGAATTCTGCACCGTGTATGCGCTGGTGTTGAGCGCACCGGCGGTAATGCTTGTGCCGAGTATCGATCCTTGTCCGGCTAGAGCGACGAGCAGAATTCCATAGTACTCGGGGCGCGCCTCCAGGATGACCCCATCGTTGTCGGCGATGGGAGTGTAGCCCGTGCTATCGCCGCCACCGTGAAAATTCGCCCCAACGCCGCCGCCCAAGGCAATAGTGAACAGATGATCAATCACCCACAGCGCCGAGGCATAGGAGTCACTGATGTTGGGAGCGCCACCATCGTAGAACGAATTCGTCTCAGCGAGTCGAAAGGGCACGCCAGTCGCGGCTGCGGCCGATTCGAGTGCAGCGAGATAGGATTCCAGCGCCGTGTCGGGATAGCTGATGAGTTCCTGGATAGTTGAGGAAGGAGACTGCCCGTTGCCGCGGTAATAGTGCGCGGAAAGCAGTATCACGTCCTTGCCCTCGGCCTGGGCGAAGGAATTGAACCAGGTGGTGTTATAGGCAACCACCGGGCCGGTCAGTGAAACGCCCGGTGTCGCGGCCAGGATGGCGGACGCGAAACTCTGCCACAGGGCGAAGTAATCGGAAAAACCCCAGGATGACGGGAAGTACTTGCCCGCGTAAAGATCGGGTTCGTTGCCAATCTCGATTCCGAAAAGATTGGAGCCCAGAGCCTGGGCCGCGTATGCGACTTCCGCGGCCGCCACGCTCGGAGTCGATTGCGCGAGGTTCACTCCATAGAGCACCGGCCAGTTTGCTGACGCCAGAAAGGCCGCGAGCGCATCGACGTCAGAAGGCGCGGTTTGACCTGCGGTTTGTCCCGCGCCGTTCGGAGTCCATGTCGTCTCGTCGACGCTATTGCCACCGATACGCAGCAGCGCCGGACCGAGCCTCTGACACAGCCCGATCAAGTCTGCGTTACTGGCAGAGAACAGCGGCTGCGATAGTTTACTTTTTTCGTAACTGAGACCAACAAAGCGTGCGGGAATGGTTCCCGCTTGCGTACCGGCAATTGACATCATCGCCGTCGTGATGGGGCCCGAGGGAACCGGTTGTGCGGGAAGCAGTGTCGCAGCAGCGTCAGAGGAGCCACTCGACCCGCATCCGCCGAGCAATGTTCCGGTAACAAGCGTACCGGCAGTTGTCAAAAACTCCCGACGAGAAAATCCCAGGCGCGCGGCACGGCCCGCTACGCCACAAATCGAGTCTGTCGGCTTTTGACGGTTGTTGGTCACAATGGAGGAGTGCAGACTGGTGCTGTATTCTTGCTCAGTGGTTATAGCACCGTCCACGGAATTGAGGGACCCCGCGTGCCCACCGAAACGGAACACCCATCGAGCGCGGGTGCGGAAACGCTGTCTGAGCTAGCGGCTCGCCATGGTCGGCAGCTCAAGAGCCTGCGCGGCGCTGGCACCGATCCACACGCAATCATCGCAGCGGCGAACGCGGCGGCAGACGAAATCGAACTCCGTGTCGATGCTGCTGCCCCCGCCTTGACGGAGACCGAGCGCGCGGCGCTGCTTGCGGTGCAAGCAATGACCTTCAATGCGGCCGCGGACTGCTGGCCGGGTTGGGAAATCGCGGCGGCGAAGGAACTTCGACCGAGTCTCGACCTTCGGGGAGGTCTGGATCTCGCGCGCCGATCGTCTGTGCTGGTGCATCGCTTGCACCTGGGCGCCCTGCGTGAGGGAACTGCGCACTGGATGGTCGGCGCCTACGAACTCGCTCTTGGCCGCACCGACGAAGCGGTCTACTCATTCTCGCTGGCCGTAGCTCGCTACGACGCAGCCGGGGCACCCGGCATGGCGTGGCTTGCGCGAGGTTACATTGCCATCACATACGAGGCTGCACATCGCCCGCGGGCTGATGGCGTCGCGAGCTTCCAGGAAGTGTTGTCTGCCATTGAGGCTGGGGATCTCGAAGACGCCGCCTCCTTGCGTGATCAATTGAATACTGCGCGGCGCGTTTTCACGACTATCCGTTCCACGACATGAGCGTCACCGCGACCGAGTGCCGCCGTCGTTACCCATGTGATCGGAACGGACCGGTCTTAAATCTGGGCCTGCTTGGATTCGAACCAAGGACCAAGGGATTATGAGTCCCCTGCACTAACCGCTGTGCTACAGGCCCGCCGTAAGGCGGGCAATCTTACCCGATCGGCCGGCCGCTGCCTTGCGCCCGGATTCTAAGGCTGCAGCCGCACTGGTATTTTCGCGTTGCAAATCTCCAGCCGATCGGTCGGCTCGACGAACCAGGCCGCCGTCCGGCTGCGCAGGGCGTGCAGGTAATCGGCAAAGATCGGCGCGTCGGATCGCAGCAGTTGCAGGTTGATGCGCTGTTCGGGCGGCAGATCCGCCGCCACGGTGATCGAGCGGATCGGCACATACTGTTCTGGTTGCTCATAAAAACCCAGGTCTCCAGTACCGCGCGGCAGGCTCGACAGCAGCTCGATACCGCGCACCACGCGGCCGGTCAGCGTCACGTTGCGGTCCAGCTGGCGCGGGGCATGGCCGATGATCACATACAGCTCGACACCCGATCCGCTATCGGGCGCCGTGTCACGGCCGACTCCGAACATCGAATAACAATGGGTGAGCCATTCCTGCGCTGTCCTGGGATTGCGCGCGACCGGCCAGCTGTCGATGAACCCGACCTGCGGCGCGTAGGTGTCGGCGTCCTGCAGTTGGCGAAACGCCAGGGCGCGCTGCATCGGACGATAGAACTCGGTCGGGGTGGGACGCAGTGCCGCGCCGGTTTCGCGCTTGCCGTCCGGGTCGCCCCACTGCACCACGTAGTTGTCCTGTACTCGGACGATGTTCAGGCCGTCGAAGTAGTGGGCGCGTACCAGCGCCTTAATGTTGGCGACATGTCCCGGCGCGAATTGCGGCGCAAGTTCGATGACGACGCGACCGGCCGGCAATTCCATGTCCAGCGTGCTTTCCGGATCGAGCGCTCGCCAGTCGCTAGCTACGCTGCGTGCCAGCACGTCGGACGGTGACTCGGCGGCCGGTGACGCACGACCGGCGGCAAGTGCCGCGCTTGCGCTCAACGCCAGAACAGCGGGCGCGCAGGCCGCAATCCGAAATCGCATCGCCACTGGTCTCGTCGTCATGCCGCAACCTCCTCCCATCGGGCGTTGCGGCGGATCTTACCTACAACTTGGCCGTTTCCGGAGTGTCGATGCCGCCGAGCGCCTTGTAGACCGCGACCGCGCCTGTGTTGACGCCGGTCTCGGCCTGCGCCACCGCGTCTTCGGCTTCCAGCAGCGTGCGTTGCGCATCGAGCAGCACCAGGAAATTGATGCTGCCCTCCCGATACTGCACCTCTGCCAGCCGCGCGGCGCGGCGCGATGCCTCGCTCTGCTCCATGACGCTGGCCAGCCGCGCCTGTTGCTTGCCGTAGTTCAGGCAGGCGTTTTCGAAGTCCTCCAGCGCCAGCAGCACAGCCTGCCGATAGCCGGCGAGCGCGCCGCTGGCCTCGGACTTCGATACCTGCAGCCGCGCCTGAGCCGAACCGAAGTCGAGTGCAGTCCAGCTGATCGAGGGACCCACCGACCAGGCGCGGCTGCCTGCCGTGCCGAGCTGGACGCTGTTACCGGTCAGAAAGCCGATGAAGCCGGTGAAGCTGACGCGCGGAAACAGATCCGCAGTCGCGACTCCGACACGCGCTGTAGCCGCCGCCAGGTTGCGCTCGGCAATACGCACGTCCGGGCGATGGCGCAGCAGCGCCGACACATCGCCGATCGGCAATGGTGCGGTCCAGGCGCGCGCCGGCGTCGCAACCAGCTCGGCATCCAGATCTCCGGGATTTGAGCCCAGCAGGACCGCCAGCCGGTAGCCATAGCTCCGCTCCTGCGCTTCGAGCAGCGGCAGCGTGGCCTCAGTGGTCTTCAGCCGCGCCAGCGCACTGTCCACGTCGAGTTCGGTGACGCGCCCGGCGTCGTATCTGACCCGCGTCAGGCGCAGGGATTCGCGCTCGTTGTCGATGTTGTCGTGCGCGACTACGAGCTGCTGCTGGGTACCGCGCAGCTCGAAATAATTGCGCGCCACTTCCGCCGCGACGATCACGCGCGTCTCATCGAGGTTGGCCGCCTGTGCGCCAAGGTCGGCACCAGCCGCCTGCGCCTCGCGACGCGTGCGCCCGAACAGATCCAGCTCCCAGCTGGCGTCGAAACCAACGCTGTAGCTCTCGATGTCGTAGCGCTCGGGCCCGAAGCCCGGCTCCTGCTCCTTGGAGTGACTGTAGGCGGCATCGAGCGGAATGTGCGGCGCGTAGTCGAGCTGGGTCCCGCGTAGTACCGCACGCGCTTCGCGCACCCGCTGCAACGCGATCTGCAGGTCGAGGTCGCCAGCCAGCGCCCGGCGCTCCAGGCTTGCCAGCTCCGGATCGTCAACCTGCTGCCACCAGTCCGAAGCCGGCACCGCGGTGGTGAATTGCTGTGCGTTGACGTTATGCGCAACCACCGGCGCTGGGTCCGGACGGCGATAGTTAGGGCCGACCGCGCAGCCACTGGCAACGACGCCTGCGGCGAGCGCCATGAGCAGTGACGCCGCCCCGACTCGGTGCGGCGCGGCGGTGATGACCGTCGCTGCTGTCACGATATGTCTCCTGTGGCCAGAATCAGCGTCGCACCAGCCACGCGGCCGCGGCGCGCAGATTTGAGTTTGCTGACCGCCAGGTAGAACACCGGCGTCAGCAGCAGGCCGAAGAACGTCACGCCGAGCATGCCGGAGAACACCGCCACGCCCATCGCATGCCGCATCTCCGCGCCCGCCCCGTGCGAGGTCACGAGTGGCACCACTCCCATGACGAATGCGAGCGAAGTCATCAGGATCGGACGCAACCGCAGACGGCAGGCGTCGAGCACCGCCTGCCAGGTGCTCTCACCTGCAAGCTCGCGGTCGCGCGCGAACTCGACGATCAGGATCGCGTTCTTGCAGGCCAGGCCGACCAGCACGATCAACCCGATCTGGGTGAAGATGTTGTTGTCGCTGCCGGCGAGCTGCACGCCGACGATGGCACTGAACAGGCACATCGGCACGATCAGGATCACGACCAGCGGCAGGCTCAGCGACTCATACAGCGCCGCCAGCACGATGAACACCAGCAGCACCACCAGCGGAAACACGAACACCATGCTGTTGCCGGCCAGGATCTGCTGGAACGTCAGGTCGGTCCATTCAAAGGTCATGCCGTTCGGCAGCTCCGCCCGCGCCACCTCCTCCATCGCCTTCTGAGCCTGACCGCTGCTATAGCCCGGTGCCGGGCCGCCGTTGATGTCGGCGGCCGTATAGCCGTTGTAATGCATGACACGGTCGGGGCCCGAGGTCTCACGCACGCTGACGAAGCTGCTGAGTGGAATCATGTCGCCGCGCAGATTGCGCGTCTTCAGTCGCCCGATATCCTCCGGCGTGAGACGAAAGTTCGGCTCCGCCTGGGCGTTGACCTGGTAGGTGCGACCGAAACGATTGAAGTCGTTGACGTAGAGCGCGCCCAGATACACCTGCATGGTGTCGTACAGGTCCTGCAGCGCTACGCCTGCAGCCTTGGCTTTCTCGCGGTCGACGTCCACCTGCACCTGCGGCACATTGACCTGGAAACCGGAGAACAGCCCCGCCAGCTCCGGCCGCTGGCGCGCCTTGGCAATCAGGTTCTGGGTCTGGCGATATAGCTCGTCCGGCCCGAGGTTGCCGCGATCCTCGACCTGCAGCTTGAAGCCGCCGATCGTACCCAGTCCCTGCACCGGCGGCGGCGGGAACACGGCGATGTAGGCATCCTGGATCTTGCTGTACTGCGCCCGCAGCGTCGCGGCAATCGCGCTGGCCGATAGATCGGCGGTGCGCCGCTGCTCGAATGGTTTCAGCGGCGTGAAGGCGATACCGGCGTTAGTGGCGTTGGTGAATCCGTTGATGGACAGTCCTGGAAATGCCGGCACCGACTCCACCCCGGGAGTGGCGAGTGCCGTGCTGCTCATGCGACGGATGACCGACTCGGTACGATCCAGTGTCGCGGCATCCGGCAGCTGCGCATAGGCGACCAGATATTGTTTGTCCTGTGGCGGCACAAAACCGGTCGGCGTATGTGCAAAACCGAGCCATGTCAAGCCGAGTAGCCCGGCGTAGACGAACAGCGCAATCGATCCGGCACGCAGCACGCGTCCCACGGTGCTGACATAGCCATTGCTGGCGCGCGCGAACAATCGATTGAAGGGACGGAACAGCCAACCGAACAGTGAGTTGAGCAGACGCGAAAAACGATCAGGCGGCGCGTCATGCGATTTGAGCAACAGCGCCGATAGCGCCGGCGACAGGCTCAGCGAATTGAAGGCCGAGATGACGGTGCTGATGGCGATCGTCAGCGCGAACTGCTTGTAGAACTGACCCGATAGGCCGGTGATGAACGCGGTCGGAACGAACACCGCGCACAGCACCAGGGCAGTGGCAATGATAGGTCCGGTCACCTCTTTCATGGCCTGGCGCGTCGCATCCAGCGGGGCGAGGCCGTTGGCGATATTGCGCTCCACGTTCTCGACCACGACGATGGCGTCATCCACCAGCAGACCAATCGCCAGCACCACCGCAAACATGGTCAGCATGTTGATCGAATAGCCGGCGAGCTGCAGCACGCCAAAGGTGCCGAGCAGCACCACCGGCACGGCGACAGTCGGAATCAGCGTCGCGCGAATATTCTGCAGGAACAGGTACATCACCAGGAATACCAGCAGGATCGCTTCGGCCAGCGTCTTGATGACTTCTTCGATCGACTTGCGCACGAATGGTGTCGTGTCGTAGGGGAAGCTCGCCTTCAGGCCGGGAGGGAATTCGGGCTCGAGCCGATGGATCAGGTCCTGGACATTGGCGACGGTGCGCAGCGCATTGGCGCCGGTCGCCAGAATGACGCCCATACCCGAAGCCGGTTTGCCGTTGTACCGCACCGCGACGCCATAGTCGGCCTGGCCAAGCTCGATCCGGGCGACGTCGCTCAAATGAAGTGTCGAGCCGTCCGTGTTGCCGCGCAGGACGATGTTGGAAAACTCTTCCGGGCTATGCATGCGGCCCAGCGCAGTGATGGTGGCGTTGAGCTGTTGGCCGGGAACTGCGGGCAAATCGCCCAGTTGGCCGACCGCGACCTGCGCATTCTGCGCCTGAATCGCCGCGATCACGTCCGCGGCGGTAACGTGATAGGTATCTAGCTTGCCCGGATCGAGCCAGATGCGCATCGCGTACTTGGCGCCGAACAGCTGCACGCCGCCGACGCCTTCCACGCGACTCATCGGATCGACCACGTTGGTGGCCAGATAGTCGCCGATGTCGCCCTCGCTCATCTTACCGTCCGCGGATACGAAACCCACGGCAATCAGGAAATTGCGGTTGCTCTTGCTGACGGAGATACCCTGCTGCTGCACGATCTGCGGCAATAGCGGCACCGCCTGCTGCAGTTTGTTCTGTGCCTGCACCTGGGCGATGTCGGCATTAGTGCCGCTGGCAAAGGTCAGTATGATCGCGACGTTGCCGTTGTTGTCGCTGGTCGACACCATGTAGATCAGGCCGTCGAGCCCGGTCATGTTCTGCTCGATGATCTGCGTCACCGAATCCTCAACGGTCTGCGCCGAGGCACCGGGATACGAGGCAGTGATAGCCACCGAGGGCGGGGCAATATTCGGATAGCGCGAGATTGGCAGGCGCGTGATCGCGACCAGGCCGAACATCATGATGATGATCGCCACCACCCAGGCAAAGATCGGACGGTCGATGAAGAAGCGTGACAACATGGACTGCGCTCGCCTATTTGCCGGTGGCGTCGGTGCTGCCCGCCGGACCGACGCTCGCGGGCTTGCCGGCTTCGGCCGCCGCATCCGGCGCGACTTCGAGCGCCTTCACGGTCATGCCGGGCTGGACCTTCTGCAGACCGGCCACGATCACGCGATCGCCCGCGGCCAGTCCGTCCTCGACCAGCCACTGATCGCCGATGGTGCGCGACACCTTGACCTCGCGCACCTCGACCTTGGCGTCGTGGTCGACCACCAACGCCGTGGCACCGCCTTTTGGGTCGCGCGTGATGGCGCGTTGCGGCGCCAGCAGACCCTGTGGCATCGTGCCTTCACCGACGATGGCACGCACATACATGCCGGGCATCAGCACGTGGTTCGGGTTGGCCACGATGGCGCGTAATAAAAAATTGCCAGTAGTGGGATCCACGGTGACGTCGGTAAACTGCAGCTTCGCTTCCGCAGCGTAGGTCTCCCCGTTCTCGAGCACGATCTTGGTGGGTGCGTCCGCGACGCCGGCCTGGACGCGCCCGGCCTCGATCTCCTGCTTCAGCTGCAGCCACTCGCCGCTCGACTGGTTGACATCCACGTACACCGGATCGAGCTGCTGCACGGTCGCCAGCGCCGCGGCTTGATCGCCGGTGACCAGCGCGCCTTGCGTGACGCTGGACTTGCCGATCCGTCCGCTGATAGGCGAGACGATGTGGGCGTAGGCGAGATTGACGGCGCTGCTGTCCACCGCCGCCTGCGCCGCCGCGACATCGGCTTCTGCCTGGCCCAGGGCGGCGATTGCATTGTCGTTGTCCTGGGCGCTGATGGCATCGATCTTGACCATCTCGGCCGCGCGCCGCGCCGTCGTTCGCGCCGCCTCCAGCGTCGCCTGCGCCTTCTGCAGCGTTGCGCGCGCGCTGTTGTACTGCGCGCGATAGATGGCGTCGTCTATTTGGTACAGCGGTTCGCCTGCCTTGACCGAGCCGCCTTCGGTAAACAGGCGCTGCTTTACGATGCCGCTGACCTGGGGCCGCACCTCCGCCACCAGGAAGGCGCTGACTCGTCCTGGGAGCTCGCGCGTCAGCGTAACCGCCTGCGGTTTGAGCGTGACGACCGAAACCTGCGGCGTCATGCCGCCGGGTGGACCACCGCCCTGGCTGCCGCAGCCGGCCACGAGCAGCCCCGCGGCTGCGCTAACACCAATGCAAAAGCCGCGTACAGTCTGATGGACAGGCATGTGACACCTTGGAGGTTCGGCTGGAAAGACGGGCACTGGCTTCATTGCGGTCCCCGACCCAGCCGGCGAAGTAAATGAACGTTCATTCTAGCCGTGGTTTCGAGCGAGCACAATCCCGTCACCCGCCCCGAGCGCAGGCGCGCGCGACGTAGGTATCCGAATCGGGGTGGGGCGGCCGGTGTTCAGGTGGGGCCGGCCGGGCAGATCCTCACTGACGGCGCCGGCTTAGCGCAACTTGGCGTTTGTCTTGGTATATCCGGAGCCGGTGCGGCGGCCAGGCGAATCTGGGCCACGCGGCCGGCCGGCCGCCGCGTGGCCCCAGGTGGTTGTTGTTACAGCGGATCCACGGTCGACAGCGGCTCCCGCTGCAGATCGATGACCTCGCCGGCATTGTTGACCTTGCACTGCGCGCGCGCGACCGTGTGATTGTCCTGCGCGTCGCGCGCCAGCATCGTCAGTGCCGTGGCGGTGTTGTCGCCGCTGTTGTCGATGTAATGCGATGCCAGCAGCTTTGGGGGCTTGGTCATGGTGGTGGACAGGCTCGCCATGAAGGCCTTGACGCAGTTGTCCATTGCTACCGGAGTATTCGCAGCGACGCTCAGCACGGGCGCCGTTGCGAGGCCTGCCGTGATGACGGCGATCTTGATCGAACGATTGTTCATGGTGTCAGCTCCAATTCACGAGGTGGGGATCTCGATGGACCGACACTAGTCACACATCATCGCCTGCTCAAACGATGAAAATTCACGCCAGCAGAAAATCAATTCAGGTCAGGCGGCAGCACCGAATTGTTGCAGCAGCCAGCCGATCAGCAAGCGCACCGCCGGACGATCGGCATCATCGGGCCTTGTCACAAGATAGTAACTTTCGCCGGTCGCCAGCTCGCTATCGAACAGCCGGGTCAGCGAACCCGACGAAAACCGCGCTGCCGACAGCGGCGCGGATACCAGTGCGACGCCAACGCCCTGCTCGGCCGCATGCACCACCGCGGACATGGTATCGAAGCGAATGAGCTGTTTCGGACGCAACGCATCGATCCCGAGCATGGCCGCCCAGCGATCCCACAGGTCCGGCCGGTGGTTATGGGCAATCAGCGGTTCCTGTTCCAGATCGGACACGCTGCGGATGTTCGAATGGCGCAGCAGCTCCGGCGAACACGCCGGCACGTAGGTCTGGGGAAACAGCCGCGTCGCCTGGACATCGGACCAGTCGCCCGTGCCCACCACGATCGAGACGTCCGAGTCGCTGGCGTGCGCCTCGTTGGGCGTGATGTCCGTGGCGATCTGGATGTCGATGTCGCCGTGCCCCGCACTGAAGCCCGCCAGCCGCGGCAGCAACAGTTCGCTGGCAAAAAATGACGGTACCTGCAGACGCACCACCGCGCGGCTGAATCGTACGCGCAGCTGTTCGGTGACGGACTCCAGGCGCGAAAACACCGAGTCGATGTGTTCCAGATAATGCGAGCCGGCTTCCGTCAGCGCGAGCGATCGCGGGCCGCGATCGAACAGCGCCAGACCGAGTTCGTCCTCGAGCACTTTGATTTGGTGACTGATTGCCGAAGCGGTGACACACAGCTCGTCGGCGGCAGCCTTGAAGCTACCGCGCTTGGCTGCGATTTGAAAAGTCTTCAAAAACCGTAACGAAGGCGTACGCATATCCTTTTTAAAGAGCAATCAGCTTTCCTGGATGAGCAAGTGACGTGCCAATCGATCGCAGCCAATTCTAGGCGCCAATTGTGACGTCCCTCATAAGATAAGCCTCGTAACACCGGGAAATACAGGGTCCGGCGAGGCGCGTTGCACCGCGAATGGGCAGCGTGGATCACCGTAGCACAGGTTCGGTACCGGTTACGGCTTCGCGTTGCACCGGGCCATCGGGCTGTTGCGCCGCAAGCGCGGGGAACTCAGCGTGACCTAATTGGTCACTAGTCTCTAATGTTCCGCGGCCTCGGCGCGGTCGCACCCCTCGTGTCGCCAGTTGGCGTCACCGATCGCGCGACCGCGTCACGGAAGTGATTGGCGTTAGGCGGCAATATTGTGATGCCTGCGAACGGCGCGTACCGCGCCGCTGTCGTGGTCCACTCACGGTTCAAGAGGCTCTACACTGTCGCCATGATGTCTAAAGTTGCACCACTGTTGCTGCTATCTATTGTTGCGCTTGCCGACATGACCGTCGCCCGTGCCGTCGATCCCGCGCCGTTCGACCTGGCGGGCCCGACAATCGAGGTGACGGTCACGCGTGATGGCGCCACATTGCCGATCTCCCAGGTTCCAAACCTCACGGTCGGCGACCGCCTTTGGCTCAAGGCCGACCTGCCGCCCTCGCAATCCGCGCACTACGTGATGGTGGCCGCGTTCCTGCGCGGCGCAACCAATCCGCCGCCGCCCAATTGGTTTTTCCCGTGCCAGGCATGGACCCGCAAGTGCACGCAGGAGGGCCTGGAGGTCACGGTGCCGCAGGATGCCCAGCAATTGCTGCTGTTCCTGGCGCCGGAAACCGGCGGCGACATCAGGACACTGATCGGCGCGGTTCGCGGCCGACCTGGCGCATTCGTGCGGGCATCGCAGGACCTGAACCAGGCCTCGCTGGATCGCTCGCGTCTGGACTCCTATCTGGCAGCGATACACGGTCTTGATGAGAGCGATCGGGCGGCGCTGAGCGATGCCGTCCCGCTGCTGGCCCGCAGCCTGGCGATCAAGGTGGACCCCAAGTGTCTCGACAGCCTGTCCCAGTTCCAGGCCGCGTGCCTGATGCAGGCGCAGAATTCGCTGATATTAAACGACGGGCACAGCACCTCGATCGTCGAGGCACTCACCTCCGGGCCTGCCAGCGACCTGGCCATGGAAGCCAGTTCCACGCCGCAGCTCAACTACGGTCTTTACAGTCCCTACGTTGCATCGGTGCTCGACATTGCACGCATCCTGGACTCCTTCCGTACCGCGCAGTATCAATACATTCCGGCGCTGGCGAAGCAAGAGGACAATCGCCTGGACCTGGCACTCAACGCGCCGCCCTCATTCAGCAATCCGAAGTCGGTGCTGGTCGTGGCATTGCCGGCCATCGAGCAGTCGCAGATGCCGCCGCTGCATGCGGTCGATGCCGCGCAAATCTACTGTGCCAGAAAGACTCCGCTCGTCATCGCCCTGGACGGCGCGCCGCTGGCCTTTTCCACCCACTACGCGCACGACATGGCGCTGAGTCTGGCCGGCAAGGACGGGAAAGTGACCGATCTTGCCGCGCAGGCGGATGCGCGGCGCGGTGGCTTTGTCGTCGACACCTCCGCCCTGGCGACTGTCGCACTGAGCGACGCCACTCGCGGCTCGCTGCACGGCTATTGGGGCTTTGAAAATTACGACGGCCCGAGCGTACAGCTGGCGAGTGGCTCGTCGCAGAAATGGGCACTCGATCCCAACGACGCGAGCGCGTTGGTTGTCGGCCGCGAGGACACGGTGCGCCTGAAGGCGGCCAGCAACAGCTGCGTCGCCGGCGTCACACTACAGGATCCCGCCGCCGGGGAGCTGAAAGTGGATTGGAAACGGCTGGGCGCCGATACCATCGTGGTCAAGCTGCCGCTGCAACAGGCGCAAGCCGGCGTGCTCACGCTGCAGATAACGCCGTATGGCGCCGCCCATCCGCAAGCGCTTCAGCTGCACGCCTTCGCCGAGGCCGGCCACCTGAGCAGTTTCACGCTGCGCGCCGGAGATACCGAGGGCATTCTGCGTGGCACGCGCCTGGACGAGGTCGCCAGCGTAGCCGTGAGGGGCATGGTGCTGTTACCCGGCAAGTTGTCGTCCAGCCAGGGAGTCGACGAACTGCCGATGATGGTGGCGGATGCATCCGCCGCGGTAGCGCTGAAGCAGGGAGACGCCGGCAGTGCGAAAGTCACGCTGAAGGATGGGCGTGTGCTTGACCTCAGCATCGTGGTCGATGCGCCCAGGCCGCGCGTCACATTGATCGGCAAGAGCGTACAGATGTCGCCTGCCGGTGGCGGCAGCAACATCCGGCTTGCCGACCAGGATGAACTGCCGCATGACGCCAGGCTGACATTTTCACTGCGAACGCAGTCGCCGGCGGCATTTACCTATGCCGAGAAGATCGAGGTTGCGACGGTCAACAATCCGTCGTCCGCCATCCTGAGCTTCGACAACGGCGGCATCACGCTGGAAGACGCCCAGGTGGCGGTGGCGGTGCTCGATCCAGCCAAGACGTTCGGGTCCTCGGCATTCGGCCCGCTGCAATTTCGAGTAACTACGCACGATGCGGCGGGCGATTGGCAACCCCTGGCGACGCTGGTGCGGCTGCCGATGCTGAGTGATCTTAAGTGTCCCGCGACGCGCGAACTGGCGTGCAAGCTTTCCGGCTCAGACCTGTTCCTGGTCGACTCTGTCTCGGGCGACCCGCAATTCGACCATCCGGTGCAGGTACCGGATGGTTTCCCCGGCTACGCGCTGCCGGTGCCGCGACCGGCCGATGGCACGCTCTACGTCAAGCTGCGTGACGATCCGTCGGTAGTCAACGCGTCCACTTTGGTCGTACAGCAGCTGCCGCCGTCGTCCGACGAACTGGCGCTAGCCGCCGCCCGGCGCGCCGCGGCAAGCGCCGACCACGAATCCAAGGCCAATCCCACCCCGGACGCAGCGGCAGGAGATACTGCGGCCGCGCTCGCCGCGCCCGGCGCCCTGCCGGCGGGGCCGGAGGAGGTGGCCTTCGAGATCCGGGATTTCAGCCTGTGGTACGGCGCGCGCCA
>PKWJ01000011.1 GCA_003132025.1 Gammaproteobacteria bacterium | reverse complement strand
GCGCCGCCCGGCCGGAAGGCCAGCATGCGAATCAGGGTCATGCGAAACCCAGTCCTGGCATCGGGTGCCAGCGCCAGATCGCGCCGGCCCAGGATCGCCGTCTGGTAGTAGAGCTGCAGATCCTCGGCGGCGATCTGCGCTGCCAGCCGCGCGAGCAAGTCGGCCGGATGCAATTCATCACCCTCGAAGCCGGGCACCAGCTGTTTGAGCGCTATGCGTTCGAGCAGCGCCGCGAGCTGATCGAGCAGTTGTGCGTAATCGGGCGACAGCTCGTCGAACGATCGCGCGTAGTCGAGCAACGCGGCCGCGTCGCCCGCCGCCAGCAGGTCGACCAGGCGCTGCACCTGCTCACGATGCACGGTGCCGAGCATGGCGCGCGCGTCGGCTTCCAGTGCCTTGCCGTTGCCGAATGCCAGCAGCTGATCCAGCAGCGACAGCGCGTCGCGCANNCGAAGGCGATCTGCTCGGCCTGAAGGATATGCGTCAGCCGCGAGCTGATCAGCGCCACCGACAGGCGCTTGAGATTGAACTGCAGACATCGCGACAGCACCGTGACCGGCAGCTTCTGCGGCTCGGTGGTTGCGAGCAGGAACTTCACGTGCGGCGGCGGCTCTTCCAGGGTCTTGAGCAGCGCATTGAACGAATGCCCCGACAGCATATGGACTTCGTCGATCAGGTAGATCTTGTAGCGGCTGCGGGTGGGCGCGTACTGCACGTTGTCGAGCAGCTCGCGCGTATCGTCCACCTTGGTACGCGAGGCGGCGTCGACTTCGATCAGGTCGACACTGCGACCAGAATCGATCTCTCGGCAGCTCGCACATTCACCGCAGGGCGTGGCGCTTACCCCGCGTTCGCAATTCAGGCATTTCGCCAGGATGCGCGCCACCGTGGTCTTGCCGACCCCGCGCGTGCCGGCGAACAGGAATGCGTGATGCAGCCGGCCGCTGGCCAGCGCATTGGCGAGCGCACGCAGCACGTGCTCCTGGCCGGTCATTTCGGCAAAACTGTGCGGCCGCCATTTGCGAGCCAGTGCGGTGTAAGCGGTCATTCAATTCCAATGAATGTCTGCGGCAAACGGGAGGTGATCCGCACCAGCCTGAACTTCGGCACCCGACCGCTCCGTTACCGCTGCTCCCTTCCGGGCCTGACGGGGTTCACGGTAAGTCGTCGCGAAGGAACCGGCGCGGATCACCGTGGACCTATGGCGGAGAGGGTGGGATTCGAACCCACGAACACCCGTGAAGATGTTACTGGAATTCCAGTCCAGCGCCTTCGACCGCTCGGCCACCTCTCCATTCAATGTCTTACAGATATAACTTAAAGTCGAACATCCGTGCTGTGAGTCGACTCGCTCGACCCAGGAAGCAGCCTTGTGAATTCTAGCAACCGCCTCGGCAAACAGCCTATCCCGCTCACGCAGGGCGCGCCATCAACCTGGCCCCGTGGTTGCGGGTGCAGTCGTCGCCGGCGGGGCCGGCGGTACGGCGGGCGCCGGTATGGTCGGGGTTGTCGGCGCGGCAGGTGCGGGCGGAGCCGCGGGTAAAGCCGGCGCTGGCGAGGACGTCGCAGCCGGAGCTGGCGCAGGTGCAGTAGCGGGCGCTGGCGTGGCAGTCGGAGCTGGCGCTGGCGGGTTTGCCGGATGGCGCGACTTTTTCGACCTCGGCTGTTCCAGCGGTAGCGGCTGGGCGAAGAAATTCGGCGGCTGCGCCAGACATGGTTCAGTCTTGGCCTTACCGGTATGCGGATCAGGGGTGCTCAGTGAGGGGATCTTGACGGCGTTACGCGTATCCGGCGCGCTCATGCCCTCGGGAACCTTGAGTGCCGGTCGAGAATCAGCGTTGCCGGCGAACGGGCGCTCGGTGCAGCCGACGAAATTCTTACTGCCGCCGTGATGAAACACCCGCTGGTACACGCTGCAGCCTGACAGCAGCGGCAACATCACCGCACAAGCCAGCAGCGCGCCGCGCTCGGCGCGCAGGCGATACAGCGCTGCCGTCACGCCGACTTCGCCTGCGCCAGGGGCAGCCGGCCCCGCGCTATATCAAGGGCGGCCCGCACACGCGGGCGCAACGGCTCGGACAGCTCCGTCAACGGCAGGCGGATGCCGCGTTCGATCAGGCCCTGGTCACTCATGGCCCATTTCAGCGGAATCGGATTGGGCTCCAGAAACAGGGCCTCGTGCAACGCGCGCAACGGCGCATCCAGACGCTCGACGGCGACCTTGTCGCCGCGAATCGCCGCGGCGCTCAACTCGGCCATGGCTCTGGGCATCACATTCGCCGTCACCGAGATTACTCCTCGCGCGCCGTTTAGCATCGCCTGTCCGGCACTCGCGTCATCGCCCGAGAGCACAGCGAACTGCGCCCCGGTCAATCCGACCAGTTCGCGCACGCGTTCGATCGAGGCCACCGCCTCTTTGACCGCGACCACGCCCGACAGTTTCGCCAACCGCGCCACGGTCGCCGGCAGCAGGTCGACCGCGGTGCGCGACGGTACGTTGTAGAGCACCACGGGAACCGTGGCGGTGGCGGCCACTGCCTCGAAATGACGATACAAACCTTCCTGTGTCGGCTTGTTATAGGCCGGCGTGACCACCAGCAGGCCGTCGATTCCTGTAGCCGACAGTAGCCGCGCACGCTCGATTGTGGTTGCTGTGCTGCTGGTGCCGGCGCCGGCGAGCAGCGCCGCGCGTCCATTGAGCCGCGCGCGCGCGCTCTCCACCAGGGCCATGAGCTCCGAGTCGCTGAGGGTCGCCGATTCACCGGTGGTACCGCCGACAACGATGCCGCTGGTACCTGCCTCCAGATGCCACGCGAGCAGACGATCCCACGCCGGCCAGTCGATGCCGCCATCCGCATGCATCGGCGTGACAATCGCAACCAGGCTGCCGGAGAACATATCAGTGCTCAATTAGATGGCGGGGCCGGCGATGTTACGGGCCTCGGCTGACCAGAAGCAAGCCGGCGTTCGCAAGCCGTGCGAGTACCGGTACACTGCCGGCTCAGCATCGTGACATCGGATCCAATGAAGCAGCACCTCGCCGTCTCCGCCATCGGCAACGACCGTACCGGCATGGTTCATGAGCTGACCCGCGTCATCAGCGACTGCGGGGGCAATATCGCCGAAAGCCGAATGGCGGCGCTGGGTTCGGAGTTCGCCATGCTGCTGCTGGTCAGCGGTAACTGGCACACGCTGGCCCGCATCGAATCGGAGCTGGTGCGACTGGCCGAAACTGCCGCCCTGAGCGTACATGTGAAGCGCACCGAACCCCGGGCGGCGCGCGCCGACATGCTGCCCTATTCGGTGGACATCGTGAGTCTGGACCAGACCGGCATCGTCGCCGGCCTGTCGGGGTTCTTCGCCAGTCGCGGCATCGACATCTGTGAGGTCTCGACCCGCAGCTATGCCGCGGCGCATACCGGCGCGCCGATGTTCGCCGTGCAGATCGTGATCAACGTTCCAGGAAAGCTGCACGTCGCGCAGCTGCGCGAGGAGTTTATGGACTTCTGCGACTCACTCAATCTCGACGCCATTCTCGAGCCGGTCAAATCATGAGCGCCGCGAGCAGGAGCCGCGCGCCATCAAAGCGCAAAGCAGCGGCTCGATCGACGGTGACGATCGGAAAGGCAATAGCGGACTTCTCACTGCCGGCAACCGGCGGCGCGCTGTGGCGCCTGAAGGATGCGCGCGGACGCAAGTTGGTGTTGTATTTCTACCCACGCGATAACACGCCGGGCTGCACGCTTGAAGGGCAGCAGTTTGCCGCGCTGGCACCGCGTTTCGAGCGCGCCGGCGTCACCATCGTCGGCATTTCGCGCGACAGCCTCGCAGCGCACGAGAGGTTCCGCGAGCAGATGAAATTTCCGTTCGCGCTGCTGTCGGACGCGGATAGCCTGGTGTGCAAGCAGTTCGATGTGATCCGCGAGAAGAACATGTACGGACGCAAAGTAATGGGGATCGAGCGTAGTACTTTCCTGCTCGACGCCCGGGGCGTGCTCAGACATCAATGGCGCAAGCTCAAGGTTGACGGCCACGCGCTCCAGGTCCTCGAAACGGCGCAGGCGTTGTGAAAACCGCTGCGCGCCGACTGTTCGTGCTCGACACGAACGTACTGATGCACGATCCGACCGCGATCTTTCGCTTCGAAGAGCACGATATTTACCTGCCCATGGTCGTGCTCGAAGAGCTGGACGCGAACAAGAAGGGGCTGTCGGAGGCAGCGCGCAATGCGCGCCAGGTCAGCCGCTTTCTCGACGACATGATGCGCGGCGTCACCAAGGAACAGATCGACGCCGGCCTGATCATCCCTTCCGCCTATAGCGGCAATCACGGCAAGAAACCACCTGCCGGCCGGCTGTTCTTCCAGACCCGCGAACTCGCGGGCGGCCTGCCGGTTGGGCTGCCAGGGGTCGGCGTCGACAATCTGATCCTGGGGCAGACGCTGTCGCTGCAGCGCCAGGAGCCGCGGGCACGCGTCGCGCTGGTGTCGAAGGACATCAATCTGCGCATCAAGGCCGCGATCGTCGGCGTGCACGCCGAGGATTACTACAGCGACAAGACCATCGAAGACGCCGACGTGCTCTACACCGGAGTCGAAACGCTGCCGGAGGATTTCTGGGAGCAACACGGCAAGGACATGCGCTCCTGGAAGGAAGGCGACCGCACCTGGTATCAGGTCAACGGCCCGGCCGCCGGCGCATGGCGTCCCAACGTATTCGTCTACGAAGCTGGCCCGCAGGGCATCGAAGCCATCGTGCGTGGCGTGAACGGCGAGGCGGCCACACTGGAACTGGCGCGCGATTTTCGCAGTGAACGTCACAGCGTCTGGGGCATCAGCGCGCGCAACCGCGAGCAGAACTTCGCGCTCAATCTGCTGATGGATCCGGAGATCGATTTCGTCACACTGCTGGGTCCGGCCGGCAGCGGCAAGACACTGCTGGCTCTGGCCGCCGGTCTGGCGCAGACCCTGGAGCGCAACCGCTTTGTCGAAATCATCATGACGCGCGTCACCGTGCCGCTGGGCGAGGACATCGGTTTCCTGCCCGGCACCGAAGAGGAGAAGATGGAGCCGTGGATGGGCGCGCTGATAGACAACCTGGAGGTGCTCACGCGCAGCGATGAAGGCGGTAACTGGGGCCGGGCAGCCACCAACGATCTGCTGCGCAATCGCATCAAGATCCGCTCACTCAATTTCATGCGCGGCCGCACATTCCTCAATCGTTTCATCATTCTCGACGAGGCGCAGAATCTGACCCCCAAGCAGATGAAGGCGCTGGTGACGCGAGCCGGGCCGGGCAGCAAGCTGGTGTGCCTGGGCAATATCGCCCAGATCGATACGCCCTACCTGACCGAGACCACCTGTGGCCTCACCTACGTCGTCAACCGTTTCCAGGGTTGGCCGTACTCAGGACATATCACGCTGGTGCGTGGCGAGCGCTCGCGGCTCGCGGATTTCGCCTCCGAGGCCCTATAGTGCTCGCGAGTTAAGCTGGCGCGGAACCTTGGCGCCTGCGACGAGGTCGAAGTAGAGTACAAGGTATTGATGTCCCTAGAACTTATGCCCCGCACCTGCGCCACCCTGCTCGGCTGTCTGTTGACTGTCGCGGCCACCTGGGCCACGGCGGCCGACTCTGCGGCCAATGCCAGCTTCACACCCAGCACCGCCTCCATCGGCAGCGATCTGCCCGACCTGGGCGGGCCCGCCAACGCTATGATCAGTAAGGCCGACGAGTATGAGGTCGGCCGCATGGCGATGCGCGAGATGCGCGATCAGAACATGATCCTCGAGGACCCCGAGGCCACCGATTACATCCAGCAGCTGGGCATGCGGCTCGCGTCCCAGGCGCACGACGAGGGCCAGAATTTTACATATTCTGTCCTGAGGGAGCCGGTGATCAACGCCTTCGCCACCTTCGGCGGCTTCGTGTGCATCAATAGCGGTCTGATCCTGCTGACCGACAACGAATCGCAGCTGGCCGCCGTCATGGCGCACGAAACCGGCCACGTAGTGCAACGCCACATTGCCCGCGGCTACCTGGCCCAGAGCCGCATGTCGCTCGCCTCGACCGCCGCGCTGCTGGCGGCCATCCTCATCGGCGCCGCCAGCGGTGCCGGCGGCCAGGCGATGGAAGGTGCGATCGCGATGAGCCAGGCGGTCGCCCTGCAGCAGAGCATCAACTACACCCGCGGCCAGGAAATCGAGGCCGATGCGGTCGGCATCGAGCTGCTGTCCGGCGCCGGCTTCGATCCCAACGAGATGGCCTCCTTCTTTGAATCCATGTCGCGCGTGGAAGGCCTGGCGATGGCCGGAATTCCGGCACTATTGGTCGATCACCCGGTCACCAGCGATCGCATTGCAGCCGCACGCAATCGCGCCGCGACTTTCCCGCAGGTCAAGCTGCTGCCGGAATCATTGAGCTTCGGGTTTTTTAAAGAGCGCGTGCGCGTGTTGGTGACCCCGCCCGAGGTTCACCTGGATCAGTACTACGCGTCGATACGCGATCGGCGCGCGCTGACGCCGGCGGAACGCTATGGTGAGGCCCTGGTCCAGATGCAGCACGGCAACGCGGCGAGCGCAGTGCAGACGCTGCGCCAGCTGCAGAGCGCCTATCCGCAGATGACGATTCTTTACGCGGCCTTGGGTCAGGCGCTGGCCGCCGCCGGTCAGACCGACGCGTCGCTGGCGCTGTTCGAGCATTCGGTGCGCCTGTTCCCACGCAACGTGGCGCTCACGATGCGCTATTCCGAGACCCTGATGCAGGCTGGCAAGCCCAAACAGGCGCATGAGCTGCTGCTCGATCTGTTCAATAACGTGGACCCGTCACCGCCGCAGATCCGGCTCACGGCGCTCGCGGCCAGCGCCGCGGGAGATCCGGGCGATGCGTACGCCTACATGGCCGAATATGACCTGGCCGGCGGCCAGCTGGCGCTGGCCAATCAGCAGCTCGAGCTGGCGCTCGCTGCACCTGATCTCACCACTGTGCAGCGCGCCAGATTTCGCGCGCGCCTGGAGGAAGTCCGCGGCTGGCTGCGCGAACAACAGCAATCGCGGCACGGGCAGAACGGCAGCTAGAACCTGCACGCCGCGGCGCAATATCGGGGGCGCGCAAGCTGTTACACTCGCGCCCCATGCCGCGTCACCTCATTGCCGCCCAAGCACAACGACGCTCGCTCCTCTCATTCCCCTGCCCCATCACGCGCGCTCCTGCCGCGCTGGCACTGCTGGCGCTGTACCTGGGATTGAGTGGTTGTGCCACTTTGCCGAGCGGCAAGCCGGACCCGCGCGATCGCTTTGAACGCTTCAACCGTACGGTATACGTGTTTAACAGCAAGCTCGATCACGCCCTGCTGCGACCAGTGGCCCGGGGGTACGTGAAGGTAATTCCGCAACCGATCCGAACCGCGGTCAATAATTTCCTGAGCAACCTTGGCTACCCGACCACGATTGTCAATCAGTTCCTGCAGGGCAATTTCACAGACGGCGCCAGCGATACCGCGCGCCTCGTGGTCAACACCAGCATAGGGATCGGCGGCCTGTTCGATCCCGCCAGCCGTATGGGTCTGGACCGCCATGGGGCGGACTTCGGCCAGACACTGGGTAAATGGGGTGCGCACAGCGGGCCCTACCTGATGTTGCCGCTGCTGGGCCCATCCACCGTACGCGATGGCATCGGCCTGGTACCGGATTGGCTGCTGCTGCACGAGTACGAAACGGTCAAACTGTTCCACAACAACGGCTACATCGAATGGAGCCTGTACGCGATCAATCTGGTGAATTTGCGGGCGCAGTTGCTGGATGTGGATCGGCTGCTCGACAGCGCCTACGATCCATACGCCTTCGTGCGCAGCGCCTACCTGCAGCGGCGTGACTATCTCATCAATGGTGGCGCCGTGACACCGGACGAGGAATTTCCGGATGCCGGTGATACCGGCGATTTACCGCCTGCGGCCCCTGACAAGGGCGCGGCTGCCGTGCCCGGCGCAACTGCCATGCCTGGCGCGCCTGCCATACCGAGCGCGGCCCCGCCGGCGTCGCCGGCGCCCGCTGCGAACCCTGCGCTTCCCCCACCGGACGCCCAGCCGCCGAAGTAGACGCGGGCGCCCTTACGCGTCGCCCGAGCGGCGCCCGCGTCGTCGCCAGCAACCGCTCAGCAGTGGTTCCACTTCACTCAGCCGCGCCAGCGACAGCAGCGTCTCTCCCGGCTTGTCGTAGCGCAGTTGGCACGAACGCGCGCGCGCTGTGCCCAGCCAGTCGATCAGCAGCGCCAGGCCGGCACTGTCGACCTGGGGAACGGCCTCGAGATCGATCGTGAGTTCAGTCTTGACCGAAGCGATCAGCGCCAATCCCGGACTACGCAGCGCGGCGACCGTGGCGAACGTGAGCGGCGCTTCGAGCCGATAGACGTCCTCCGAGACGGGAGCAAACGCCGCATGCGCGGCGACCTCGGTCATGAGGGGTGCGCCCGGCGCGATACGACTTTCGGCCACGCGCTAGCCTTTGGTGCCGGCGGCGGCACCTTTGATGGTGCCAGGTGTATCACCGGCTTCCAGCCGTGCGATCACCTCATCGAGGCCCTTCTGGTCGATCTCGGAACTGAAATCATCACGGAAACTCTTGACGTAGCTGATGCCTTCGATGACCACATCCCACGCCTTCCAGCCCTGGTCGGTGCGACGCAGACTGTAGTTGACGGCAACCTGCGAGCCATCGCTCTTGCGCACCTGCGTGCGCACGGTGGCAAATGATGCGTTGGCATCACCGGTGTATGGAAACACCTTGAGCCGGTCAGCGGTAAAATCTACCAGGGCATCGCCGTAGTTGTTCAGCAGTGACTTATAGAACGCCTTGATGAACCGCTGGCGCTGGGTATCGCTCGCCGCGGTCCAGTGTTTGCCGAGCACCAGGCGCGCGGAATACTCGGTGTCGAAATGCGGCAGCAGCACCTGGTCCACCAGCTCATGCACCTTGGCCGGATTCGCGCGGTAGTCGCTGCGGTGGGCGTCCAGGTCCTTGAGCATGGCGGTGGCAGCGGTCTGCACCAGTTGGCCTGGTCCGCTGGCGTCGACCGAGGCGGCAAGATCGGTCGCCGCGCCCGAAACGGCTGGCGCGGCTGCCGGCGGCGACGCCGCCGCGGCCGCGCCAGCCAGCGGCACGCCGAGGCTCAATCCAATCGTCATCACCAACATCAGTTGTCGCATAACCGCCTCACTTCGCAGGCTTACTCGGGGCGACCTTGTTGTCGTCGCCCGAATTCTTGGCGCTGGAAAAGTTCGCAAAGAGCTTGTTGATCAGGGTCTCGATGACGATCGCCGATTGCGTGAACTGCAGCTGACCGCCGGCGTGCAGAAAGGTTTCCGAACCGCCGGGTGAGATGGCAATGTAATTGGCGCCGAGCAGCCCGGAGGTCTGGATCGCCGCATCGCTGTCGTCCGGTATATGATCAAAGTGACGGTCGATCGTCAGTGTCACCGACGCCCGGTTTACCGACATGTCGTAGCCGATCGCGCCCACCTGGCCAACCGGCACTCCCGACATCGTTACCGGTGCCCCGACTTTCAAACCGCCGATATCATCAAACTTTGCGGTCACAGCGTAACTCTCCGATGCCCGCTTTAGATGTAAGCCACTGCCGGGTAGCTGTGTAGTCAGAAACCCCAGTGCCACGAAACCCAGCAGCACGAACAGGCCGGTGCCAACCTCAATCGATCGATTCGCCTGCGCCATGACGTAATCCTCCGTGCCGGGCTTAGAGAAAGGCCGCGGTCAAGATGTAATCGAGCAGCAGCACCAGCACCGCCGAGCTCACCACGGTGCGCGTGGTGGCCAGCCCCACCCCCTCGGCGGTCGGCTCCGCGTGATAACCCTCGTACACCGCGAGCAGACTGCAGGCGGCCCCGAACGCTACGCTCTTGATCAGCCCCTCGTTGACATCGCGCAACTGCACCGCGTTTTGCATCTGCGACCAGAAGGTACCGGACTGGATGCCCATCATGGTCACGCCGATCAACTGCGCGCCGTAGATGCCGATGCAGTTGAAGATCGCCGCCAGCAGTGGCACCGCAATGATTCCGCCGAGAAATCGCGGCGCGACCACATGGCGCACCGGGTCCACCGCCATCATCTCCATGGCCGCGAGCTGATCGGTCGCCGCCATGAGTCCGATCTCCGAACACAGCGCGGTGCCCGCGCGGCCGGCAAACAGCAGCGCCGTGAGCACCGGGCCGAGCTCCTTGATGAGCCCCAGCGCCGCCACCACGCCGACCGCGGATTCCGAGCCGAAACGCTGCAGCAGGTCGTAGCCCTGAAGTCCCAGCACCATGCCGACGAACAGGCCGCTGAGCGTGATGATAACCAGTGAACGTGCGCCGGCGTTGTAGATCTGCTGCACCACTAGCCACGGACGCGCCAGGCACGGAATGCATTGGCCGAGCAGACGCAGCAGAAACAGCGATACGGCGCCAATCTTGGCGAGTGCATCGAGCGCCTTCCAGCGGTGCTGCAACAGGGCGCCGACGCGATCGGCCGCCCTCATGTGCCCGGGCGTTCGAGCAGCTGCTCGAAGTAATCGCGTGCCGGATAATGAAACGGCACCGGGCCATCCGGGGTACCGCTCATGAACTGCCGCACCACCCCCTTGCGTTCCGCATTGAGCTCGGCCGGCGTGCCTTCGGCCACCACCTCGCCCTCCGACAGCAGGTAGCTGTAGTTGGCGATGGCGCCGATTTCCCGCACATCGTGCGACACCACGATGGTGGTGATGCCCAGCAGACGATTGAGCGACTGGATCAGCCGCACGATCACGCCCATGGAGATCGGATCCAGGCCGACAAACGGCTCGTCATAAATGAGCACTTCCGGATCCATCACGATGGCGCGTGCCAACGCAACCCGCCGCGCCATGCCGCCCGAGAGTTCGGCCGGCACCATGTCCGCGGCACCGCGCAGTCCGACCGCCTGCAGTTTCATCAGCACCAGCTCGCGCAGCACCGGCTCGGGCAGGTGGGCATGCTCGCGCAGCGGAAATGCCACGTTCTCGAACACCGACAGATCGGTCAGCAGGGCGCCGCTCTGAAACAACAGACCGACGCGCTGGCGCAGCCGGTAGAGCTCGCGCCGCTTGAGTCGCGCCACATTCTCACCGAACACGCGCACCGTGCCGCGCTTGGCTACCACCTGGCCCATGATCAGCCGCAGCAGTGTGGTCTTGCCGGTACCGCTCGGGCCCATGACCGCGGTGATCGCCCCGCGGCGCACCTGCACGTTCAGGCCCTTGAAGATGACGTGCGTACCGATGGCGTAGTGCACGTCGCGTACGGTCACGACGGCGTCGTCATCGATCACGCCGCCTGCTGCTCCATGCCGGCCTTGAAACCGCCGCTGCGCGCCAGACCATTGAGGCGCGACCACTTTTGAAACTCCTTCTGTCCGGCGGCAAAATTGGCGGCCTTGCCGCCCCAGGCGCTGAGTGCGGCATCCTGCAGCGCGCGACCGTAGCTGAACGAGAGCTGCCAGGGCAGCGGCCCGAGCCGATTCATCAGCGACAGGTGCAGCGCGGCCTCGGCCGGCGACTGGCCGCCGGACAGGAACATGATGCCGGGGACGGCGGCCGGCACGTGGCGCTTGAGGCAACGCACCGTGGCGCTGGCGACCTGGTCCGGGGTTGCCTGCTTGGGGCATTTCTTGCCGGAGATCACCATGTTGGGCTTCAGTATCATGCCCTCCAGATGGATGCGGTGACGCCCGAGCTGCGCAAACACTTCGGCCAGCACCAGGTCGGTAACGGCCTCGCAACGCTCCTGCGTATGCGCCCCATCCATCAACACCTCGGGCTCGACGATCGGCACGATATTCTGTTCCTGACACAGCGCGGCATAGCGCGCCAGCGCATGCGCATTGGCTTCGATCGCAAATCGAGTCGGTATGCCGTCACCGATATCGATCACCGCGCGCCACTTGGCAAAGCGCGCGCCGAGCTTGTAGTACTCGATCAACCGCTCACGCAGGCCATCGAGGCCCTCGGTAATGGTTTCGCCGGGAAAGCCGGCCAGCGGCTTGGCGCCGGTGTCGACCTTGATGCCCGGGATGATGCCCAGCTTGGCCAGATAGTCCGGGAACGCGACGCCGTCGCGGGTTTTCTGCCGGATGGTCTCGTCGTACAGAATCGCACCGCTGATCCACTGCGAAATCCCCGGGGTGGTGAACAGCAACTCGCGATAGCTGCGGCGCTGCTCCTCGGTGTTCTCGCTGCCGATCTTGGCCAGGCGTTTGGCGATCGTGGCATTGCTTTCATCGGCCGCCAGCAGCCCTTTGTCCTTCGCCACCATGCCGGTGGCCACCGCTTCCAGGTCGCTAGAACTCATAAATCTCCATCCCTCCTGAATTCAGCCCCGCAGGATACCAAAGCGGCGACCAGCTTCTCATTCAACCCATATAGTACTAAACTAGTCCTAGTTTAGAGGCTGCCTAATGTTGCGCATCAGCAAACTGACCGACTACGCCACGGTGATCCTGGCCCGCCTGGCAGCAGAGCCCGAGCGGCGCTTCACCGCCGGGCAGCTCGCCGGGGAAACTCGCCTGGCTGTCCCGACGGTCTCGAAACTGCTCAAGCAACTGCACCGGCGCGGTCTGGTGCTTTCCACGCGCGGCCTGCACGGCGGCTATCTGCTGGCGCGCCCGGCCGCCCAGATCACGGCGGCGCAGATCCTGGACGCACTGGACGGCCCGGTCGCACTGACTGAATGTGCCAGCAGCGAAAGTCATTGCTGCATCGAGAGCAGCTGTCTGGTGGGCCGTGCCTGGCAGCGGGTCAACCTGGCGATCAGGCGCTCGCTGCAGGAGATCACGCTGCTTGAACTGGCGGGCCTGAGCGGCAGCGGCGGCCACCCGTCCGCGCTCGATCGCGGCTTCCCGCTGCTCAAACGGGGGCCGCTGTGAGCACGCCTGACATCGACGCGCTGGTCAACCGCAGCTATCGGCACGGGTTCATCACCGATATCGAGTCCGACACCGTAGCCCCGGGTCTGGACGAGAGCGTGGTGCGGCTGATCTCGCGCAAGAAGGGCGAACCGCAGTTTCTGCTCGACTGGCGGCTGCGCGCGCTGCGCCACTGGCAGGGCATGCGCGAGCCGCATTGGGCGCATTTGCGCTACCAGCCGATCGACTACGGCGCCATCTCCTATTATTCGGCGCCGAAGCAGGCCAAGGACGGGCCCAAGAGCCTGGCCGACGTCGATCCGAAGCTGCTGGCGACCTATGAGAAACTCGGCGTGCCACTGCACGAGCGGGCGCGCCTGGCCGGCGTCGCGGTGGACGCGGTGTTCGACAGCGTCTCGGTCGCGACCACGTTCAAGGAGCGGCTGTCGGCGGCGGGCGTGATCTTCTGCCCGTTCTCCGAGGCGGTGCAGAAGCATCCGGCGCTGCTGGAGCGTTACCTCGGCTCGGTCGTGCCCTACACCGATAACTTCTACGCCACGCTCAACTCGGCGGTGTTCACCGACGGATCGTTCGTCTACGTGCCGCCCGGAGTGCGCTGCCCGATGGAGCTGTCGACCTATTTTCGCATCAACGCCGCCAACACCGGACAGTTCGAGCGCACGCTGATCATCGCCGATAAAGGCGCGTACGTGAGCTATCTGGAAGGATGCACCGCCCCAATGCGCGATGAGAACCAGCTGCACGCCGCGGTGGTGGAGCTGGTGGCGCTCGACGATGCGCAGATCAAGTACTCGACGGTGCAGAACTGGTACCCGGGCGACGAGAATGGCCGCGGCGGCATCTATAACTTCGTCACCAAGCGCGGCGAGTGCCGCGGCCGCAACGCGCGCATCTCCTGGACCCAGGTGGAGACCGGATCGGCGATCACCTGGAAGTATCCCAGCTGCATCCTGCGCGGGGAAAATTCGGTCGGCGAGTTCTACTCGGTCGCGACCGTGAATAACTACCAGCAGGCCGACACCGGCACCAAGATGGTCCACATCGGGGCCAATACCCGCAGCACCATCGTCTCCAAGGGCATCTCGGCCGGTCACGGCCAGAACGCCTACCGCGGTCTGGTGAAAATGCTGCCGTCAGCGACCGGGGCGCGCAATTTTACTCAGTGCGACTCGCTGTTGATGGGCAAGAATTCGGGGGCCCATACCTTTCCGTACATCGAAGTGCGCAACCCCACGGCCACGGTCGAGCACGAGGCCAGCACCTCGCGCATCAGCGAGGAGCAGCTGTTCTACTGCCTGCAGCGCGGTATCGGTACCGAAGATGCGGTCAACATGATCGTCAGCGGTTTCTGCCGCACCGTGTTCAAGGAGCTGCCGATGGAGTTCGCGGTCGAAGCGCAGAATCTGCTGGCGGTGAGCCTGGAAGGAGCGGTCGGATGAGTACCGACACCCACCCTGGCGCCGGCACCGCCGCGCCATCGGCGCTGCTCGACATACGCGATCTGCACGTCAAGGTCGCCGGACAGGAAGTGCTGCGCGGAGTTTCGCTCGCGGTCGGCGCCGGGGAAGTGCATGCCATCATGGGACCCAACGGCTCGGGCAAGAGCACGCTGGCGCACGTGCTGGCGGGCCGACCCGGTTATGAGATCGTATCGGGTACCGCCAGTTTCGAGGGCCGCGACCTGCTGGCGTTGACGCCGGAACAGCGCGCACGCGCCGGGTTGTTCCTGGGCTTTCAGTACCCGGTCGAGATCCCGGGCGTCAACAACGCCTATCTGCTCAAGGCCGCGGTCAACGCGGCGCGGCGCGAACGTGGCGTGGCCGAACTCGACGCATTCGAGTTCCTCGCTGTAGTGCGCGCCAAGATCAAGCTGATGCAGATCGACGAGAGTTTCCTCAGCCGCGGCGTGAATGAAGGATTTTCGGGCGGAGAAAAGAAGCGTAACGAGATTCTGCAGATGCTGGTGCTGGAGCCGAAACTGGCGCTGCTGGATGAGACCGACTCCGGCCTGGATATCGACGCGCTCAAGGTCGTCGCTCATGGCATCAACACCATGCGCGCGGCCGAGCGCGCCATCGTGCTGGTAACGCACTATCAACGCATGCTCGATTACGTGGTGCCGGATTACGTGCATGTGCTGGCACGCGGCCGTATCGCGCGCAGCGGCGACCGCACGCTGGCGCTGGAACTCGAGAAGCGTGGCTATGACTGGATCAGCGAGCAGGCTGCGGCCTGAAGACTTAAGTCGATGGCGACGCCCACCACCACACATCGCAGCGGCATCGTCGATCGCATCATGCGCGACTATGACGCCGTGGCCGCCCGTTTGCCGGACGCCGCCGTGACGCGCGCGGCGCGCGGTCGCTCCATGCACGAGCTGGCACGGCTGGGCTGGCCTACAACCCGCGACGAGCAGTGGCGCTACACCAATCTGCGCGCCTTCGAGCGCGTGGCGGAATTCGCCCCCAGGGTGCTGACGCCTGCGAGCGGCGACACGGCCGCGCTCGAACTACCGCCGGCCCTGCCCGGCTTTGAGCGGCTGCTGTACATCGACGGCGTGCGTGACGTCGCCGCCGCGCGCGCGCCCACGCGAGACACCATCGTGCCGGAAACGGTCTGGTCGGCAGAGCAGCGCCTCGGGCTGCTGTGCGACATGTTCGCCACCGACGTTGCCTCGCTCCGAATCCGTGGCAGCAGCGCGATCGAGGTGCTGTTCGTGACCAGCGCCGCCGCCGCGGGCGCCGCCTGCTATCCGCGACTGCAGCTGGCGCTCGAGCCGGGCAGCCAGCTGCAGCTGGTTGAACGCCACCTCGGCGCCCCGGAGATCCCGACCCTGGTGTGCGCCAATGTTGCCATCGAACTCGGTCGTGGCGCCCAGCTGACGCACTACCGACTGCAGCAGTGCGGCGTTCATACCGTGTTCGCCGACACGCTGTCGGCGCAGCTGACCGATGAGGCGAGCTACAGCGTGCGCCAGGTCGCGATCGGAGCGGCCAGCGCGCGTACCAGCGCCCAGGTGCAGCTTGCAGGCCGCGGCGCCGCTTTCAGCTGGCAGGCGATCGCCGTTGGCCGCGCTCAGCAGGTACACGACACCGCCCTCAAGGTCGAGCACCGCGCCCCCGACACCCGTACCGATGAGGTGTTTCGCGGCATTGCCGATGAGCATGCCCGCATCGCGTTCAGCGGCCATATTCATATCGCCGCCGCGGCCCCGGGTGCCGACGCGCGCCAGTCGCTGCGCGGACTGATCGAGGGCGCCGGCGCGGAGATCGACCTGCGGCCGCGGCTGGAAATCAATACCGATCAGGTGAAGGCACAGCACGGCGCGACCACCGGGGCGCTCGATGAGAATCTGATGTTTTACCTGCTGGCCCGCGGCATCGATCGCAGTACCGCCCGCGCGCTGCTCAAGTGGGCATTCCTGGGCGATGTGCTGCGCGCCATCGAACTGCCGCAGCTGCGCAGCGCCGCCGAGCACGGGGCGGCCGGCCAGCTGCCGGACATCATGGCAATCGGAGCCCTGACATGAGTACCAATGCGGCCGTGGCCCGATCTGCGTTGTCGCCCAAGCCGACCTACGACGTCGCCCGGGTGCGTAGCGAGTTCCCGATTCTGGCGCGCCAGATCAACGGCAAGCCGCTGGTGTATCTCGACAGCGCCGCATCCTCGCAGCGGCCGCTCACGGTATTGCGCGCCATCGAACTTTACGAGACCACGATGCACGCCAACGTGCATCGTGGCGTACATACGCTGAGCCAGACGGCCACCGAGGCGTTCGAGAATGCGCGCGAGATCGTGCGCCGCTTTCTCAACGCGCGCTCCGCGCGCGAGATCGTGTTCGTGCGCGGCACCACCGAGGCCATCAACCTGGTCGCGAACAGCTGGGGACGCAGCCATGTCGGGCCCGGCGATGAGATCCTGATCACCTACCTGGAGCACCACGCGAACATCGTGCCCTGGCAGATGCTGTGCGCGGCAACCGGCGCGCAGCTGCGCGCCGCGCCTGTCCGGCCCAATGGCGAGCTCGACCTGGAGGCATTTCGCGAGCTGCTGTCGGCGCGCACCCGGCTGGTGGCGGTGGCACATGTCTCCAACGCGCTCGGTACCATCCTGCCGGTGCAGGAAATCGTGCACCTGGCGCATGCGCGCGGCGTGCCGGTGCTGCTCGACGGCGCGCAGGCGGTGCCGCATCAGACGGTGGACGTGCAGGCGATCGACTGCGACTTCTATGCCTTCTCCGGCCACAAGGTCTACGGTCCGACCGGCATCGGCGCGCTGTATGCGCGCGAATCGCTGCTCGCCGCGATGCCTCCCTGGCAAGGCGGCGGCGACATGATCCTGTCGGTCGGCATCGAGAGCAGCACCTACAACGAACTGCCGTGGCGATTCGAGGCCGGTACGCCGAACATTTCCGGCGCGGTCGGGCTCGGAGCCGCGCTCGAGTACGTTGAATCACTGGGACGCACAGCGATAGCCGCGCATGAACATACGCTGCTCGAACTGGCGACCGAGCGCCTGTCGGCGTTGCCGCGGCTCAAACTGATCGGTACCGCGAGCGCCAAGGCCGCGGTGGTGTCGTTTGTCATGGATGGTGTGCATCCGCACGATATCGGCACCATTCTCGACAGCGAGGGCATCGCCATCCGCACCGGCCATCATTGTGCGATGCCGATCATGGAAGCATTCGGCCTTGCGGCCACCGCACGTGCCTCCTTCGGCTGCTACAACAATGCCGAGGACGTCGACCGGCTGGTCGAGGGCTTGCAGAAAGTGCGCAAGCTGTTCGGTTGAGAGCGTGGGTGGCGCAGACATGCATTTAAAAGAGCTGTATCGCGACGTGATTCTGGATCACAACCGCAGCCCGCGGAATTTCGGCCGCCTGCAACCGGCCGATGCGCAGGCTGCCGGTCACAATCCCCTGTGCGGCGACAAGCTCACGCTCACGCTGCGCATGCAGGGCGATCGGGTAGAGGATCTGCGATTCGAGGGTCAGGGCTGCGCCATTTCCACGGCGTCGGCTTCGCTGATGACCGAGGCGGTCAAGGGCCGCAGCCGCCAGGAGATCGCGCGGCTGTATGGCGAGGTGCATGCGCTGCTGACGGCGCCGACCGGCGAGCCGGCCCCTGAGCTCGGCAAGCTGCTGGCGCTGGCCGGAGTGGCCGAATTTCCCGCGCGCGTAAAATGCGCCAGCCTGTGCTGGCACACGCTGAATGCGGCCCTGGAACGGACACCGACGCCGGTATCGACGGAGTGAACGATGCGGGCCCATGAAAACGAACCGGTGGTGATCCAGCGCGACGTCGAAGCCATCATGGTGCCTTCAGGCCAGCCGATAACGCTCAAACTGGGGCTGGCCGGCTACATCACGCAGGCGCTCGGCGGCAGCTTTACGCTGTATGTCGAGGGCAATCTATATCGCATATCCGGCGAGCAGGCCGACGCCATCGGCAAGGAAGTCGCGCACCCACCGCAGCTGCCGCCCAACGCCACCGAGGAGGATGTGCGTGACCTGGCATGGGAGCAGATGCGCGCCTGCTTCGATCCGGAGATCCCGATCAATATCGTCGACCTGGGGCTGGTGTATGAATGCAAGGTCGAGCCGAACGAGGACCAGACGCGCGATATCGGCGTCACCATGACGCTTACCGCCCCGGGCTGCGGCATGGGCGATGTCCTGGTTGAGGACGTCAAGGACAAGCTCAGCGCCATTCCCACGGTACGCAATGTGAACGTGAACCTGACATTTGATCCTCCCTGGAACCAGACCATGATGTCGGAGGCGGCGCGCCTGCAAACCGGGATGACCTGGTAGCCGTCGTCGTTGGATGAAGCCACTGACCCTGTTGCTGCTGCGACATGCAAAGGCCGACGCGGCAGAATCCGGGCTGGCGGACATCGACCGACCATTGAGCGTACGCGGCCGCACCGAGGCGCTCGATGCCGCCGATTGCATCGCGGCCGCCGAATTGCGTATCGATGCGATGCTCGTCAGTCCGGCGCTGCGCACCCGCGAAACCGCCATCATCGTCGCCGCCGAACTGGATATCACCGATGAGCTGCGCTTCGAACCGGCGCTCTACCTCGGCACCCCCGATGAGCTGCTGGCGCCGGTGCGGCGCTGTGCTGCCGACGCCCAGACGGTGCTGATGGTTGGTCACAATCCCGGGCTGAGCGCGCTGGCGCAACAGTTCATGGGCGGCAGCCAGCGCATCGAGCTGCGGCCCGCCGGCCTGTGTCGCATCCAGTTCGAGCACACCTCCTGGCAGCAGGTGCGGGCTGAGCTCGCCGTGGCGTGCACGATACTACGCTAGGGGCACAGCCCTTAAACGTTGCCCCGGACAACCGGCATGACATTCGGGTGGTGCTGTTCGATGTCGGCGGCGTGCTGGTCGAACTGGGCGGAGCGGCGACTCTACTGGGCTGGCTCGGGAACAGGATCACGCTCCCGGAGCTGTGGTCGCTGTGGCTGCGCTCACCCTCGGTGCGCGCGTTCGAGACCGGGCGCATCGACGCCGGACAATTCGCGGCCGGTGTGCTTGGCGAGTTGCGGCTGGACGTCGATGCGGGATTATTCCTGGAGTCGTTTGCCTGCTGGCCGAGCGCACTGTACCCCGGCGCCCTGGATATGATCGCGCGTATTCCGTCGCACTGTCGGCGCGCGCTGTTATCCAACAGCAACCTACTGCACTGGCGGCGGTTGCTGGACGAACTTGGCCTCGGGGCGCTGTTCGAGCACCAGTTCGCCTCGCATCTGATGGGAAAGATAAAGCCCGACGCCGAGGCATTCGAGCACGTGCTCGCATCGCTCGACTGTCGGGCCGCGCAGATACTGTTTCTCGACGACAACATACTGAACGTCGAAGCCGCACGCCGTATCGGCATGCGTGCGCATCTGGTGCGCGGCGCGCACGAGGCGCAGCGTTCGCTGCAACAGGCCGGCGTTATCACGGCTTGCTGACTTCGACCAGCCAGTCGACGCCGGATCCCACCTTGTGAGCGGCCGCGTAATTGCCCAGGTTGAGCGCCACGGCCACGTTCAGCAGGCTGTTGATGTACACCAGCGGCTTGCCTGGAGGCACCTCGCCGAAGGTGCGCTGATAGGGTGCAACCGTGTCGTCCACCAGCGCGCCATTGTGCGTGATGCGAACGCGCAGCGGTTGGCCAAGCTGCACATGCAGCTGGTCGAACAGGTCCTTTGGGATATTGGTCCAGACATTACCGAACTGGATGTCCAGCACCGGAATGATGCCGGTCACTGTAGCGCCGACCCGCTCCGGCTTGCGATAGGCGATCGACACCAGCGCCGATGGGGGTAGCATCGGTCCAACCTGCTCGAAGCTGATGACCCCGGCCGCCAGGCGCGCGCCGGTATAGCCATATACATCGCGGCCATGGAAGGTATGTGACTGCTCCGATCCGGGACGGCGGTTGACCTTCTCGTCGATCTGACGCAGTGCTTCGATGCCATCGCGCTCCGCCACCAGCGTCAGCAGCCCATTGTTGGGAGCAACGAAATAGCGTCCGGTGCGGGTCTTGAGCACCACCGACAGGCGCGCGGTACCGACGCCCGGATCGACCACCGCGACGAACACCGTGCCCTTGGGCCAGAATTCCTCCGTCTGATAGAGACGATAGGCGCCGGTAAAGATGTCCGGGTTGTCATGGCTCAGGTCCGAGATCAGCAGGTCCTGCGACACGCCGTAGGCGACACCTTTCATCTCCGATACGGCGCCATCCTGCGTGCCGAAGTCGGTCAATAGCACCAACGGACTACGGGCGGACACGGGCAGCGACGCCAGCGCCGCGGCGATCAACAGAAAACGGTGTATTCGTGTCATGAGTGGCTGGTCAGTTGATAAATTCGCGGCACGCCCCGCCGCCCAGTATACCGATGCTCGCCCCGCCTGCGATGCATCGGGTATTCTGCAGCGCCCCGCAGCCTTAAGAAGCGGAGATACCAATGCCGTTGTGGGCTTCCTTGACACCGATCGTGGCCGCGGCGCTGCTGATCGCCGCACTCCTGTTGCCCGGCAGCCTCGCCCTCGCCATCGCCTGCGTGGCCGCACTGCTCGGCGCGGTAATCGCCGCCGTGCATCACGCCGAGGTGATCGCGCATCGTCTGGGTGAACCGTTTGGTGCCCTGGTGCTGGCGGTGTCGATTACCACGATCGAAGTGGCGCTGATCGTCACCTTGATGCTCACCGGCGGCCCGGACCAGGCCACGCTGCCCAGGGACACGATTTTCTCCGCCATCATGATCGCCTGCAACGGCGTCATCGGTCTGTGCCTGCTGGTCGGCGCGCTGCGTCACCAGGAGCAGGAATTTCGCGTGGTCGGCAACAATGCGGCATTGGCGGCGCTGGTCGCCCTGACCACGCTGTCGCTGGTGCTGCCGACATTCACCACCAGCTCCGCCGGCGCAACCTATACCAGTGCCCAACTTTCGTTCGCCGCCCTGGCGTCACTGCTGCTGTGGGGCACGTTCGTATTCGTGCAGACGGTGCGGCATCGAGACCATTTTCTGCCGATCGAGAACCGGTCGGACGAACAGACGCATGCGGCAACCCCATCGGCGGCCACGGCCTGGATCAGCTTTGGCTTGTTGTTCGTTGCCCTGACGGCGGTGGTTGGATTGGCCAAGCTGCTGTCCCCGAGCATCGAGACTGCGGTTGCGGCCGCGGGCGCACCCAAAGGCGTGATCAGCGTCGCCATCGCGCTGCTGGTACTGTTGCCCGAAACCTCGGCCGCACTGCGCGCGGCCTGGGCCGACCGCCTGCAGACCAGCCTGAACCTGGCTCTGGGATCGGCGCTGGCCAGCATCGGCCTGACGATCCCCGCGGTCGCACTCACCTCGATGCTGATCGGCGTGCCACTGGTACTGGGCCTGGACGCCAAGGACCTGGTATTGCTGCTGTTGACGTTCTTCATCACGCTGATCACCTTCGTCTCCGGGCGTGGTCACGTGATGATGGCTGCGGTGCACCTGCTGATCTTGGGCGCCTTCCTGTTTCTGGCGCTGGTGCCATGACCTGTACAACCCGGCCCGATGTCTGCCCCTGGTAATGACGCATCGGTGCCCGGCGCCGCCGCACCTACACCCGGGGACGTCACACGTGCCCAGCCGTGGGTGCTCGCGGCCACGATCGTCGCTTCGAGCATGGTGTTCATCGACGGCTCGGTGGTCAATGTCGCCCTGCCATCGATCCAGGCGAATCTGGATGCGCCGGTCAGCCAGGCGCAATGGATCGTCAATGCCTACGTACTGACGCTCGGTGCGCTGATCCTGGTCGGCGGTGCGGCCGGCGATCGCTTCGGGCACCGTCGGGTGTGCATAGCGGGGTTACTGCTGTTCACTGCGGCTTCAGTGTGGTGCGGGCTGGCCCTGAGCTCGTCGATGCTGGTCGTCGCGCGCGCTGCGCAAGGCATCGGTGGCGCGCTGCTGGTGCCGAGCAGCCTGGCCATCATCAGCGCCTCGTTTCCCGGCCAGCAGCGTGGCCGGGCGATAGGCACATGGGCCGGCGCGTCCGCGCTCACCACCGCCTTGGGGCCGATCGCGGGCGGCTGGTTGGTCGACACGCTGTCATGGCGTGCGATTTTTTTCATCAACGTGCCGCTGGCGCTGGTGGCACTGCTGCTGGCCGTGCGCTGGGTACCGGAAAGCCGCAATCAATCCGCCAGCGGCGTGGATTGGACCGGTGGCGCGCTGGCGATAATCGGATTTGGCCTGCTGGCGTATGGAGTGACGGCGGCCTCCAGCGCCGGCTGGTCGCAGCTGCCGGTCCTTGGCTGCCTGGCTGGCAGCGGCGTTTCGCTTTTCATGCTGATCTGGTGGGAGCGGCGCGCCCCGGCGCCGATGCTGCCGCTGACTTTATTTCGCTCGCCCACCTTCAGCGGCGCCAATGTGATCACGCTGCTGCTGTATTTTGCATTGAGCGGGGAAATGTTCTTCCTGCCGTTCGATCTGATCGATATCCGGGGCTACTCGGCCACCGCCGCGGGCGCGGCGTTCCTGCCGCTGACGCTGATCATGGGCGGATTGTCGCGCTGGTCGGGCGGCCTGAACGAGCGCTATGGTTCGCGCGCGCTGCTGGTGGTCGGGTCGGTCGTGGTCGCGGCCGGCCTGGCATTGTTCGCCGCCCCGGCTCGCGGCGGATCCTACTGGAGCACGGTTTTTCCGGCCATGGTGGTGTGGGGATTCGGCATGACGTTGATCGTCGCACCGTTGACCACCACGGTGATGCGCGCGGCCGGAGACAGCAATGCAGGCGCCGCCTCCGGCATCAACAACGCGACCGCGCGCATTGCCGGCATGCTGGCGGTGGCACTGCTGGGTGCCATTGCCGTGGGCGTATTCAGAACGGCGCTCGATGCGCGCCTGCAGGCCCTGCACGCTCCGGTCAGTGTTCGGCAAGCGCTGCAGCCCGAGGTGCAGAAGCTGGCGGAGGCGCAGCTGCCGCCGCAGATCGAAGGCGCGAGCCGGCAGGCATTGCGGCACGCGCTTGACGAGTCATTCGTCTACAGCTTTCGCGTGGTCACGCTGATAGCCGCGGCCGCCGCGCTGCTCAGCGCGCTATGCGCCTGGCTGGCCATCGAACGGGTGCGGCCGAGCTGAAGGCGCCCAAGCCGCCATGCGCCCTCATTCGATGGTGCAGAAACAGTAGGCGTAGATCGAATTAGGCGACGACAGACGCGCCCAACGCGCCAGTTCCAGATCCAGCGGTTTGAGCCGCTGTACCAGCTGCGCTGCACCGCTGCGCGCCATGCCGATTCGCTCCAGCATCCGATCTCCGGTCGAGCGCAGCTGGAACAGCAGTTGCTGCGCCCAGCTCAACTCCGGCTCGATGCGCCGTACGCCGTAGCCGGCCTTGAGTCCGGCGCGCGTCGCAGCCTCGGTCACCGCATCCTCGTAGTTGCCGAGGCGATCCACCAGGCCCTGCTGCCTGGCATCGCCGCCGGCCCACACCCGGCCCTGGGCGATGGCGTCGATGGCCTCGCGAGTCTTGCCGCGGCCTTTGGCCACCCGCGCGAGAAATTCCTCGTAGGCATGGTCGACCGTGATCTGTATCAGCCTGCCGGCATCGGCCGACATCGGACGATCCAATTGTGTCGAGCCGGACAACGCTGTGGTGCCGATGCCATCCACGTTGATGCCAAGCTTCGCCAGGCTGCGGCTGAAGGTCGGAATGCCGGCAAACACGCCAATGGAGCCGGTGATGGTATTGGGACTGGCGATGATCTGATCGGCGCCCGCGGCGATGTAGTAGCCGCCCGAGGCCGCGACATCGCTCATCGACGCCACCACGGGTTTGCCGTCCTTCTTCAGTGCCAGCACCTCGCGATAGATCTGCTCGGAAGCAAGCACGCTGCCGCCGGGACTGTCGATACGCAGCACCACGGCGCGGATGTCATCGTCCTGGCGCGCTTCGCGCAGCAGCTGCGAGGTTGACTCTCCGCCCACGGTACCGGGCGGCTGCTTGCCATCGAGGATCTCGCCGCTGGCGATGACCACACCTACCGCCTGGCCCTTGCCGCGCTGCTTGTCTTCGGCGTGCGTGGCGCGCAGGTAATCCGCGACGCCGACCTGTCGGTAGGATTTACCGCCGGCATCGGCGCCGACCAGATCGATCAGGCGGTCCTCGACCTCCTGCTGCGTCTTCAGCCCACTGACCAGTCCGCTGTCCTTGGCCACCTTGGCGGTATCGCCGCCGGCGGCACCCACCGCGGTCACGTAACCGTCGGCGTACTGCGCGATCGCTTCGGCCTTCAGGCTGCGCGCGTTGGCGACCGAAGTGCGGTAGCCACGCCAGAGCGCCTGCAGGTAGACATCGCTCTCCTCCCGATCCTCGGGCGACATGTCGCGCCGGGTGAAGGTCTCAGCCGCACTCTTGAACTTGCCGGCACGAAACAGGTGCATGTCGATGCTGAGTTTGTCGAGTGCATCCCTGAAGAACATGCGATAGCGGTCGTAGCCGTCGAGCAGCACGAACCCGAACGGATCCAGGTACACCTCATCGGCCTGGGCCGCGAGGTAATACTGGGCCTGCAGGAAGTAGGTGCCGCGGGCAATGATCCTCTTGCCACTGTGCCGGAAGACGCCGATCGCGGCGGCCAGTTCCTCGAGCTTGGCCTGGCCGACGCTGCCCATGTCATCGGTGTCGATCACCAGCACCGGGATGCGCGGATCGGCAGCGGCGGCGCGAATCGCGGTGGTCAGGTCCCACAGCAGCGTCTGCGGCACGCCTTCACCCTGCGCCTCATTCAGGGCGCGCTCGATCGGCTCGCCACTGAGCTGCTCGACGATATCGCCGGAAGGACGTACCACCAGCGCGGCTTTGTCCGGGATGCGCGGCGTGGACTGCCGCAGCGCCCCGATGACGATGCCGAACAGCGCCAGCAGCAGCAGCAGATGCAGGCAGCGGCGCAGCACGTCGAGGCCGCGCCAGATGCCGTACATGAATCTGCCTAAGTAGTGCATACGAGGAAAAGGTCTGGCTTTAAGCGGTGGGGCGCGTCATCGGGAAGCAAATCACTGTACGAGCGGCATCACCTGGATGGATCACACTATAGAGAGAATTTTTATTATTAAAAATTCTCTCTATAGTGTGATCCATCCGAGCGGCTCCTGAGGCGCACCGGTGTTGCTTCCCGGCGCGCACACAACCGGGTTCGAGGACTAGACCTTTTCCTCGATGCGCGCGGCTTTGCCGGCCAGATCGCGCAGGTAGTACAGCTTGGCGCGGCGCACACTGCCGCGGCGCTTGACTGCAATCTCGGTGATGCTCGGGCTGTAGATCGGGAAGGTGCGCTCGACACCCTCGCCGTGCGATATCTTGCGCACCGTGAACGAGGAATTGAAGCCGCGGTTGCTGCGCGCGATGACCACGCCTTCGTAGGCCTGGACCCGCTCGCGATCGCCTTCGACCACTTTGATCTGCACCACGACCGTATCGCCGGGCTTGAACGCCGGGACCTTGCGGGTCATGCGCTCGGCTTCGAGAGTCTGAATAATATTCATCGTCGTCTCCTCAAGTCTCGCCCGCGCTGTCGCGCGGCCGCTGCAAAAATTCCTCCAACAGGCCAGTGCGCTCCGCATCCAGCGGCGCGCGGCCAATCAATTCCGGCCGTCGCATCCAAGTGCGGCCCACGCTCTGGATGCTGCGCCAGCGCCGGATCGCGGCATGGTCGCCCGAGCTGAGCACCGCCGGCACCCGTCGGCCCTGGTACAGTTCCGGCCGCGTGTAGTGCGGCCAGTCCAGCAGACCATCGCCGAACGACTCATCGACGCTCGAGCGTTCGTCGCCCAGCGCTCCCGGCAGCAGTCGCGCCAGCGCATCGATCAGCACCAGCGCCGGCAACTCGCCACCTGACACCACATAATCGCCGATCGACAGTTCCTGGTCGACCGCGAGCTCCAGCACCCGCTCATCGATGCCCTCGTAGCGCCCGGCGATCAGCACCATGCCGGGCAGGCTCGCCAACCGCGCCACGTGCGCCTGCGTGAGCAGCTGCCCCTGGGGCGACAGCGCGATGCGCGCACTGCCGGCAGGCAGGCGCCCGCAGGCGGCGGCGATCGCCGCGCACAGCGGCTCAGGCTTCAACACCATGCCGGGGCCGCCGCCGTATGGACGGTCGTCGACCGTGCGGTGCAGGTCCTGCGTGTGCGCCCGCGGATCCTCCGTGCCCACGCTCAGCAGCCCGCGCTCCAATGCGCGGCCGAGCACGCCATGGCGCAGCGCATCCTCGATCAGGGCCGGAAACAGCGTGACCACCTCGATACGCACGCCTAAAACTCCGCCGGCCAGTCGATCTCGATTTCGCGCCGCTCAAGATCCACGCGTTTCAAGTGCGGTGCGCTCGCCGGCAGCCAGCGCTCGCGCTCGCCTTGGTCCTTCACCACCATCAACGCACCGGCCGGCGCCTCGAGGAAGTGCTGCAACACTCCGAGCAGCGCACCTTCGGAATTGCGCACCGTGAAGCCTTCCAGGTCCTCACGGTAGTACTCGCCCGGCGCCGCCGTCGGCAACTCGTCGCGCTCGATCAGAATCTCGCAGTCGCGCAGGCTGGCCGCGCTGTCGCGATCGACTACACCCTCGAGCTCGACGCGCATCGCGTGTCCATCCCACTGCCCCTGCAGCACCTGGTACGTGACCTCGCCGCCCTGCGGGCGGCGCAGGCGCCAGCGGCGATGCTGCAGCAGCGATTGCGGTGGATCGGCATAGGACCAGACCTTCAAACCGCCGCGCAGGCCATGCGGCGCGAGGATGCGACCGAGTACGAAATAGCGGCTCAGGCGGCCGCAACCTGCTTGCTGGCTTCCTTGCGATAACCGGACACGAGCTGGCGCACCCGGTCGGACTCATGCGCTCCGATCTTGAGCCAATGATCGATGCGCGCAAGATCTAGCTTCAATCGCGTGTCCTTGCCGCGTGCCACCGGGTTGAAATAACCCACCTGCTCCAGGCTCGAGCCACCCTGGCGCTTGCGGCTATCGGTCACCACGACATGATAGAAAGGCTGATTCTTGGCGCCGCGGCGCGTCAAACGGATTGTGACCATAGTCGAACTTCAGTAAGGGCCAAAAAAGAGCGCGGATTCTACGCAAAATTGCCGTAGGAAGAAAGGCTTATGGCGCCGGCGCGCGCCGGGCAATGCCGCCTTGCGGCGCCCGGCCTAGCGCCGTCGCGGCACGCCGGGCGGGAGCTTACCGGCAAGACCCGACATCAGGCGCCCAAGCTGGCCGCCCTTCAAACCCTTCATGCCCTTCATAAGCCGCTGCATGTCCATGAATTGCTTGAGCAGACGGTTGACGTCCTGCACCTGCACGCCGGCGCCGGCGGCGATGCGACGCCGGCGTGAACCATCGATGATGCCAGATTGCCGGCGCTCCTGGAGCGTCATGGAATCGATGATCGCCAGCTGATGCCGCAGATCGCGATCGGCCTGGTCGCCCTTCATCGCGGCGCGGCCGGCCAGCTGGGTGGGCAGCTTGTCCATCACCGCGGCCAGGCCGCCAAGCTTGCGTACCTGCTCCAGCTGCGAGCGCAGATCGTTCAGGCTGAAGCCCTTGCCCTGCACCACCTTGCGTGCGAGTTTCTCGGCCTGCTCGACATCGACCTGGCGCTGCACCTGCTCGACCAGCGACACCACGTCGCCCATGCCCAGGATGCGCGACGCCATGCGCTCCGGATCGAACGGCTGCAGCGCCTCGACCTTTTCGCCGACACCCAGAAAAATGATTGGCTTGCCGGTCACGTAGCGCACCGACAGCGCCGCGCCGCCGCGGGCATCACCATCGGCCTTGGTGAGGATGATACCGGTCAGATCGAGCGCATCGGCAAAGGCGCGCGCGGCATTCACCGCATCCTGGCCGGCCATGGCATCGACCACGAACAGGCGCTGGTGCGGCGTCACTGTCTGGTCGATGGTGCGCATCTCCTGCATCAGTTCAGCGTCGATGTGGAGGCGGCCAGCGGTATCGATGATCAGTGTGTCATACACGCCGCGACGCGCCGCTTCGAGCGCCGCGAGCGCGATCGCCGCCGGCTGCTCACCGGCCGCGCTTGGAAAGAAGTCGACCGCCACGCTCTCGGCCAGGCGCTGCAGCTGCAGTATGGCCGCCGGCCGGCGCACGTCGGTGCTCACGAGCAGCACCCGGCGGCGCTGCTCCTGCTGCAGCCAGCGCGCCAGCTTGGCGGCGGTAGTGGTCTTTCCCGCCCCCTGCAGCCCGGCCAGCAGCACCACCTGCGGCGGCTGCACATTGAAGGCGAAACCTGCTGCGGATGTGCCCAGCACCCGGGTCAGCTCGCGGTGCAGGATGCCGATGAACGCCTGGCCCGGCGTCAGGCTCGCGGCCACCTCCGCGCCCAGCGCCTCGGTTCTGACGCCGTCGATGAAACTCTTGACCACCGGCAGCGCGACGTCGGCTTCCAGCAGCGCCATGCGCACTTCGCGCAGCGTTTCCGCCACGTTATCTTCGGTCACACGGCCGCGGCCGCGCAGCGTTTGCACGGCGCGCCCGAGGCGCTCGGTCAACTTATCGAACATGGTGCGAGTACGGCGGAGCCGACCTATACAGCTGTCAGGCTACCGATTATAAGAGACCACGTGGATAACGTGCCGACGATCATCCTGATCCTGATCCTGCTTGCGCTGCTGCTGGTGATCGCCTTCTCCTCGGGCACGGAAGTGGCAATGCTGTCCGTGAACCGCTACCGCATCCGCCATCGCGCGAGCCTGGGTGAGCGGCGCGCGCGCCTGCTGGAGCGCCTGCTGGCGCAACCGGATCGCTGGCTCGGCGCTAACCTCGTGATCCTTGGGCTCGCCAGCGTCGCCGCGTCCACCGTGGCAACGCTGCTGGCACTGCGCACCGGCGAAAAGCACGCAATCTCCGTCATGATCGTCCTGCTGACGCTGGTGGTGATCGTGTTCTGCGAGCTGGCACCGAAGATCTTCGCGGCAGCACACGCCGAAAGCGTTGCGCTCAACTGCGCCTTCGTCTACCGCCTGCTGCTGTGGGCCACGTGGCCGATCATCTGGCTGGCGAACAATGCTGCCCGCGGCTTCCTGCGCGTATTTGGGGTGCGGCGCGGCGGTTCCGCCAGCCAGGCGCTGTCGGCGGACGAATTGCGCACCGTGGTCACCGAAGCCGGCGCACTGATCCCACAACGCCACCGGCAGATGCTGCTGTCGATCCTGGACCTGGAGCGCATCACGGTAAACGACATCATGATTCCGCGGCAGGAGATCTCCGCCATCGACATCTCGGTAAGCTGGGACGATATTCTCAATCGGTTGCGCCAGACGCCGCACTCGCGCCTGCCGGTCTACGATGGCGAACTCGACAAGCTGATCGGCATCCTGCACATGAAGCGCGTGGCGCAGGAGCTGGCGCGCGGCACGCTGTCGCGCGAGCGGCTGACCGAGATCTCGGCCGCACGCGAACCCTACTTCGTCCCCGAGGGCACACCGCTGACGCAGCAGCTGGCGCAGTTTCAGCGCACGCGCCGCCGCCTGGCGTTCGTCGTCAACGAGTACGGCGACATCGCCGGGCTGGTGACGCTGGAGGATATCCTGGAGGAAATCGTCGGCGAGTTCACCAGCGATCCGGCCACGGTGACACACAAGGACGTGCAGCGCGATGCCGCCGGCAACTGGCTGGTGAATGCCAGCGCCACCATCCGGGCGCTCAATCGCGCCCTCGGCTGGCAGCTGCCGGAACTCGGACCGCGCACGCTCAACGGCCTGCTGCTGGAGAAGCTCGAGGCCATTCCGACGCCCGGCACCGCACTACGCATCGGTAACCATGACTTCGAGGTGCTGCAGATCGCCGACAACGCGATTCGCACGGTACGGGTGCGGTCCATTCCCGGCAGCGCACCGGGCGAGGAGCTTTAGCTCGCGGCGAAAGCGGCGGCGAGAGCCTCGCCCAGGCTCGCGACCGGATGCAACGCCAGCCCGGCCGGCGGGCTGCGCGGCAGGTTGTCACGCGGCACAATTGCGCGCTTGTAGCCGAGTTTAATCAGTTCGCGCAGCCGTTCCTCGCCATGCGCCACCGGCCGCACCTCCCCGGTCAACCCGAGCTCGCCGAACACCACCGGCGCGTCCGACAACGCGCGCCCGCGCAGGCTCGAGGCCAGTGCCAGTGCCAGCGGCAGATCGGTCGAGGTCTCGCTGATCTCGATGCCGCCGACCAGGTTGACGAATACGTCGTAGTCCGCAAGCGGCAGCTCGGCGTGGCGGCTCATGATCGCCAGCAGCATCGACAGCCGATTGGCGTCCACGCCCTGGGCCACGCGGCGCGGAGCGGCGAAGCGACTGCGGTCCACCAGCGCCTGCACTTCGATCAGCAGCGGTCGCCCGCCGTCGCGCGCCACCATGACCACACTGCCCGGCACCGGCTGCGGGTGGCGCGATAGAAAAATCGCCGACGGGTTGCGCACCTCCTTGAGGCCGGTCTCGCTCATGGCGAAGAAACCCAGCTCGTTGACCGGACCAAAGCGGTTCTTGGTCGCCCGCAGCATGCGATAACGGCTACCGGCGTCGCTCTCAAAATACAGCACGGTATCGACCAGGTGCTCGAGCAGCTTAGGTCCCGCGATGCTGCCGTCCTTGGTGACGTGGCCGACCAGGATGACCGCGCAACCGCTGCCCTTCGCGTAGCGCACCAGCGCGGCGGTGCAGTCGCGCAGCTGCAGCGGCGAACCTGGACTCGACTCGCTCGCTGCCAGGCGCATGGTCTGGATGGAGTCGATCACCAGCAACGCCGGTTCGCGTTCGGCTGCCAGTGCAAGGATGGCATCGAGTGAGCCATCGCTAACCAGCAGCAACTGGGCGCCGGCGAGGCCCAGGCGCCGGGCCCGCAGTCCGATCTGCGGCACCGATTCCTCGCCGCTGGCATAGACGATGACCTGCTCCGCGGCCAGCGCTGCCGCCACCTGCAGCAGCAGAGTTGATTTGCCGATACCCGGCTCGCCGCCCAGCAGCGTCACCGAACCGGCTACCAGTCCGCCGCCGAAAGCCCGATCCAGCTCCGCCATGCCGAAGGTCAGGCGCGTCTGCGCACCGGCATCGGCGGCGCCTTCGGCCAGCCCGGATGAGGCGGATGAGGCGGCCGAGAGGCCGGCCCGCTCGCGCGTCCCGCGTACCGCCGTCACCGCCTCGAGCGAGTCCCATTCCCTGCAGTGTGCGCACTGGCCCTGCCATTTGAGCGCTTCGCCGCCGCAGGCCCGGCACACATAGAGGGTTTGGGTTCGCGCCACGGGGGTGAATGCTACACCGGAGCGCCGGCAACTGTGATCAGGGCCGCGCATTGCATGTGCCACGATGCTAAGTTATGCATTCCGATCAATGCCCCCGGACGGCGCGGCTTGGGCGCCGTGCAACTAGCTTGGGTTCGGGTTGGGCATCAGAGCACCGATAGCTATAGAGTGTGACGCAGTTCAAGTTTTGATGAAAAAAGGAATTATGCCGCGCGCACGAGGCCGGGTAAGCCTCAAAGGGAAGTTACGTTGTGTGGGCCAGACCGACACCGGTCGGGTTCGCGACCACAACGAAGACACCATCGCATACGACGCCGACATCGGCCTTCTGGTGCTGGCCGACGGCATGGGCGGCTACAACGCCGGCGAGGTCGCGAGCGGCATCGCCGTCAAGACCATCGTCGGTCTGGTGAAAGATGCGGTGGAGCGCGAAGATCTGCGCATCAACGACTCCACCGCCGGCCTGACGCGTGCCTCGATCATCCTGCGAGATGCGATCCTGCGAGCCAACAAGATCATCTTTCAGACCGCGCGCACCCAGCCACAGTGCGAGGGCATGGGCACCACCGTGGTGGGGGCCCTGTTCTTCGACAACAAGGTGTCGATCGCCCACGTCGGGGATTCGCGGCTGTATCGCCTGCGCGCCGCCGGCCTGGAACAGATGACCATGGACCACTCGCTGCTGCAGGAGCTGGTGGACCGGGGTTTCTATTCCCCGGAGGAGGCGCAGCGGGCCGCCAACAAGAACTACGTGACCCGTGCCCTGGGGGTGGAGTCCAATGTCGACGTCGAGGTACAGGAGCACCCGGTCCAGAAAGGTGACCTGTATCTCATATGCTCGGACGGCCTGTCGGATATGGTCGAGGACGACGACATTCACTTAACCATAAGCACCTTTGGTGCTAACCTTGAGACCGCCACTAAGCAACTGATTCAGTTGGGTAACGATAATGGTGGCAAGGACAATATCTCGGTGGTGGCAGCGGAGATCCTGGAATCGTTCCCCGCGCCACGTGGAATACTCGACAAGATGTTGGGCTGGTTCAGCTCGACCTGAGGCTAAAAGAACATGGCTAGGTTGATACTGAGTCTGGATGGTTCCGTGCTCGCGGAATACAACATGAACAAGGAGCGTTACACCATCGGACGCCTCCCTGACAATGACATCCGGATCGATAACCCGGCGGTCAGCGGACACCATTCGCTGATCATCAATATCCTCAACGATTCATTTCTCGAGGATCTGAACAGCACCAACGGCACATACGTCAACGGCAAGCTGATCAAGAAACATGCATTGCAGCACGGCGACGTCGTCACCGTCGGCCATCACCAGCTGCGTTTCGTCGAAGACGACGATGCACACCAGGACGAATTCGAAAAGACCATGGTGATCCAGCCCTCGGCGCGGCCGGTGGAAAAGATCCGCGCCGCCGTGCCGGATACTTCCAGCACCACGGCCAGCCGCCGCGCACTGGGCACCGGTCCGCCGGTGCTCAAGAAAGCCAAACTGCAGGTGTTGTCGGGAGCATTCGCCGGCCGCGAACTGGAACTCACCAAGGCGCTCACGACGCTCGGGCGTCCTGGCGTGCAGGTTGCCGCCATCACGCGCCGCTCAGAGGGCTACTTCATCGTGCACGTGGATTCCGACTCGTCGAACAATCCGCCTCTGGTCAACGGTGCGCCGATCGGCGAGCAGGCCCGCAAGCTGGCGGACAACGACGTGATCCAGCTCGCGGGCGTGAAGATGGGCTTTTTCGAGGGCTAGCGCGCCGCTGGTGAGCGGGGCTCAGGCCGCTCCGCCATGCGATCCTGCAGGGCCAGCAGCAGGTCGTGGCGCCACACCTCGCCCAGCAGCACCGGACTCCAGTGTCCGGACACCACCGGCAACGCCTTGGAGCGGTGCGCAATAAAGGCGTCGAGCGCGTCCCCAAGCAGCATCTCGGGTATCAGCACCGGTGGCGCCGGATGCATCAGCACCGCGACCGTCAGATGCGGATCGGCGGGCTGCGATCGCGACTGGCGCCGCAATTCCTGGGCGGCGACCTGGCCCACCAGCTGGTTCTGCGAATCCACGATATATACCGGGTGGTCACCGCGCGGCGGCAGTTGCTCGAGTGCCGTGGCCAGACGCTGGTCCCGCTGCAGCACCAGCGCCGGCGGCCGGATCAGCGCCGTGATCTGGCGCAGCCGCCACTCGGCTTCATCGCCGGGGCCGCCAGCCTTGAGTGCACGCGTGTAAACCGATTCCCCGCGCCGGTAGATGCTGGCGACGTAGTGGGCGGTCACACAGGCCAGCATCAGCGGCAGTACCACCTCATAGTCCAGGGTCATTTCGAATATCAAGAGAATCGACGTCAATGGCGCATGCGTGGTGGCTGCCAGGAACGCTCCCATGCCGACCACGGCGTAGGCCGCCAGCTGCGAGGTCAGATGCGGGTCAATGACGTGCAGGATGTCGGCGAACAGCGCGCCGAATGCAGCACCCATGAACAGGGTCGGCGTCAGGATGCCGCCGTTGGCGCCCGATCCCACCGAGGCCGCGGTACTGACCAGCTTGGCGACCAGCGCCAGGGCCAGCAACTTGAGGGTCAGCTTGTCGTTGAGCATATCGTTGACCACGCTGTAGCCGTTGCCCCAGACCTGGGGCACCCCGACCGAGATCACGCCGACGACCAGTCCGCCGATGGCGAGCGTGACCGGCAACGGCCAATGCAGGCGGCCGAATGACAACCGCGCGCGCTCCAGCAGCGCCAGGTACGGCGGCGCGCCATGTCCGAGCAGCACGCCGAGCAGGCCGTACAGCGCCAGCTCCCAGGAGGCGCCGAAATTGATGTGTGGGACCTGGTAGACGGGCCCGTAGCCCAGAAAGTGGCGCGTGGTCGCATCCGAGACCACCGAGGCGACGATCAACGGGCCGAAACTCTCCATCGCAATCGAGCCCAGGACCACTTCCGCGACGAACAGGGCGCCGGCGATCGGCGCGTTGTAGGCCGCGGCCACACCGGCGGCCGCGCCGCAGGCGACCAGCAACCGCAGCCTGGGCACCGGCGCCTGGGTCCATTGACCGATCTTCGAGGCAACGGTCGCTGCCATCTGAACCAACGGGCCCTCGCGGCCGATCGAAGCCCCCGACCCGATGCTGAAGAACGAGGACGCCGCCTGCAGCATCGCGACGCGGCTGCTGAGCTGGCCGTTGCCGACCGCGACTGCTTCCATGTAATCGACGCGGCGCGTCTGGCGCAGCACCCGCTGTCCCGCCCACAGCAAGGTGCCGGCAATCACCCCGCCCACGGTCGGCACTGCGATGCGCGCCCACCAGGGGAGCAGCTCCGCAGTCTCGACCAGGCCGGCCGATGAGCCGGTCAAGAGGTGCTGTACCAGCCGCACACCGGCCCGGAATGCGACGCCGGTGAAGGCACCGCAGACGCCGATCAGGGCGGCCCAGAACACAATGCCGCTGAGCTGCTCGTGCTTGGCTGCGACCAGGGTAGCGCGCAGCAGCCGGTCGGCGCGGCCGAACAGGCGCGTACCGAATTGGACGATGGCCTCCACCATTGAATATTACCTGCGAACGCTGCGGTGGCTGGACGTCTGCTCTAGACCAGCTCGATCGGCACGCGCTGGCTCACGGCGCATAGCAGTTCGTAGGCTATGGTGCCGGCAGCGGCGGCCAGCTCCTCGACCGGCAGGTGCGCGCCCCAGAGCTCGACCCGATCGCCGACCGTCACCGGAGGCAGGTCGGTGATGTCGACCGCGATCATGTCCATCGAGACGTGGCCGGCCAGCGGCGCGCGCCGTCCGCCGATCAACACCGGTGCGCCGTCGGGAATGCTGCGCGGCAGGCCATCGCCATAGCCGGCGGCCACAATCGCCAGGCGCGAGGGGCGCTGCGCGCGCCACACACCCCCGTATCCGGCGCGCTCGCCGGGCGCGACTTCGCGCAGCGCGATCACCGTGCTTTCGAGCGTCATTGCCGGCCGCAGGCCGAGCTGCGCTCCGCGCTGTGCCGCGAACGGTGACACTCCGTACAGCGCCAGGCCGGGCCGCACCCAGGCAGCATGGGTCGAGGGCTGCGCCAGGATTGCCGCTGAATTGGCGATGCTCAGTTCAACCTCGAGGCCGGCGACCAGCGGTCGCAGGCGCGCCAGTTGCTCGGCGGTGTAGCCGCCGTCGGCGTCGTCGGCGCAAGCCAGGTGCGTGAGCACGCGCAGCTGCTGCGGGGCCGGCTTGAGATTACGCAGCCGCTCCCAGGCGGCGCGAAAATCCTGCGGCCGAAAACCCAGCCGGTTCATGCCGGTATCCACCTTGAGCCACAGCGGAAACGGCCGCGCACCGCGAAACTGCTCCAGCAGCTCGATCTGCTCGAGCTGGTGCACGACCAGATCAAGTTCCAGTGCCGCGGCCTGCGCCAGTTGGGTGGCATCGAGCACGCCCTCGAGCAGCACGATGCGCCGCTTCAATCCGGCTTCGCGCAGCGCCACCGCCTCCTCAAGTCGCGCGACCGCAAATGCGTCGGCATCGGCCAGCGCCAGCGCGGCCGGCACCAGGCCGTGGCCGTAGGCATTGGCCTTGACCACCGCCATCACGCGGCTGCGCGGCGCGCGGGCGCGAATCGCCTGCAGGTTGGCGCGCAGCGCGGCGCTGTCGATGCGCGCGCGAATCAGCCGCGTCACCGCAATACACCCTCGGCATAGGTGTCGGGTGCGTAATTGACGAAGCGCGTGTACTGACCCTGGAACGTCAGCAGGAAGGTGCCGGTCTCGCCGTTGCGATGCTTGGCCAGATCAATCTCCGCCATGCCTTTTTTTGTAGTGTTTTTATCGTAGACCTCGTCGCGGTAGATCAGCAGGATCATGTCAGCGTCTTGTTCCAAGCTGCCCGAGTTGTGAGTCGCCACGCCATCTGCGAGCCAGTTTGCGGGGCCCGGGACGGTGAGGTCGTACACATCTTCCTCGCCATCGGGCAACACCGCTGTCACGCGGTCCCAGAAGATGTCGGTCTCGCACGCAGCTCGAAGCGATTCGTCGTCAAGCAAGTCGGCATATCGCCGTAAGTAATTACGAGACGGCGCGAAACGAACGCGCGAATTTGTCATAGATGAGCCGCGCATACGGGCAAGCCGACCATCGGTCGCGGCGAGTGAGTTAACCATGGCGCGCGCTTGGTCGAGCATTTCAACCGGCAATGTATCGACGTTGGTGTTTTCGTTGGTTTCGATCAGATAGCGCTGCAGTCGCGTCATCGCGTCCAAGCGCGGTCCGTGGGCCCCGACCTGCATGACGAAGCGGCGCATCGAATCGACACCACTGATGTAAACCGAATACATCGGGCGTGTCCCTGCGGATCGCACAGTATAGATACGCGCGACGACGCCTAAGCGCAGCAGCAATGCGGCAACGTCGAACGCGAGCCGGCGACTGCACGTCGAAAAATGTATCTGGGGCGCTGGGTGCTTGCCTTTGTTGGGAACCGTAATCGAGCCGTCCGTAGCCCACAAATGGCGTAACAGGCAGGCAATCTGATCATCGGCAAGACTGAAAACTTCCGCTGGCAAGTGCTTCTGATGGGATCGTTGGCCGAAAATCCCCAGCTGTTTAAGCCACGCGCCGACGCCCGCCGGATGCCAGCGATTTCCATTGCCGCTGATGACGAGTTGATGCCAGGTACCGGTGGGACCTTCATGCCTTGTCACCGTACTTCCGAACTTTTCGGCGCACGTCCGCACCAGCGCGCTGTTCTCCTCATCGATCGTGGTGTAGCGCAGCGGCTGATGCACGGGGTAGCTGCCATCACCCACAAGATGGCCGAGCAGAATCAGCCAATGCTCAGGCCAGCGCTTGGGCTCGGGCGGCGCTGGCAGGCGTCGCGCCACTGCCAACCGATCGCCCTGAGCAAGTTTGCCGACTGTCGTCCATCCGGCCCCGGCGAGCAGGCGGTGTTCCGCCGTTGCCCGGATGCTGCGGCCACTCGCAAGATTGACACGAAACACCGGTTTGCGGCCCACGTGCCAGACCTTGTCCGCGCGGGCGGCATGAAGCCGGTGCGCTTCATCGAACGACCACACCTCGGGCGCTGTGCCTGCCAGTTCTCGTATCGGAACGCGCCTGCCGTCGGTCAGGCAAACCAGCGTATCGCCGGTGACGCACTCCCGAAGATCCGACATCACCGGCTTCTTCTCGTTGCGCTGCTCGACCGCGCGGTTGAGCTGCGACAGCGCAATCACCGGCACCGCGAGTTCCTTCGCCAGCGCCTTGAGGCCGCGTGAGATCTCGGCGATCTCGGTGGCGCGATTCTCCTTGGTGCCCGGCACCTGCATCAGCTGCAGGTAATCCACCACCACCAGATCCAGTCCATGCTCGCGTTTCAGGCGCCGCGCGCGCGCGCGCAGATCGGTCGGCGTCAGCGCCGGCGACTCGTCGATGAAAATTCGTGCCTCGGACAGCTGGCTGGTGGCCGCGGTGATGCGCACCCAGTCATCGTCGGAAATACGCCCGGAACGGATGCTGTTGAGCGGCACGTGGCCGATCGAGGCCAGCATGCGCGTAACCAGTTGCTCGGCCGGCATTTCCATGCTGAAGATCGCCACCGAGGACCTGCTGTCCGGGCTCACGGCGGCATATTCCGCCATGTTCACCGCCAGCGTGGTCTTGCCCATCGAGGGCCGGCCGGCGACGATGACGAGGTCGCCGGCGCGCAGTCCGCCGGTCTTGTTGTCAAAATCGGTGAACCCGGTCGCCAGGCCGCGCAGCTTGTCCGGATGGCTGTGCCACTCGTCGATCTTGTCGATCAGCGCCGGCAACAGCGCGCTGACCCGTACCGCGCCCGAGCCGGTGCGCAGGCCCTGCTCGGCGATCTCGAACACCAGGCCCTCGGCGCGATCGACCAGGTCGCGTGCCGACAGCCCGTCATCGCTGAACACCGACGAGGTGATCTCGCGCCCGGCCTCGATCAGGCGGCGCAGCAGCGCCCGCTCGCGCACGATCTGGGCATAGCTGCGGGCGTTGGCGGCGGTCGGCGTATCGCCCGCCAGGGTCCCGAGGTAGGCCAGCCCGCCGGCGTCGGTGAGACGGCCGCGCCGCTCGAGCTGCTCGGACACGGTCACCACGTCCGCCGGTCGTCCGGCCGCAACCAGTTCACCCAGCGCTTCGAATATCAGCCGATGGTCCGGGCGATAGAAATCTTCGGTGGTGACAATGTCGGCCACCTGGTCCCAGGCCGTCTTGTCGATCAGCAGCGCGCCCAGTACCGATTGCTCGGCCTCGATCGAATGCGGTGGAACCAGCCCTTCGGCGCCCGCGCTGCCGCCATCGCGACGTGAGCGCAGAGGAGTACTCACGCGCCCGGACCCGCCGGCCTCAGCCGGCTTCTTCGGCGACGATGATCACCGGCAGCTCGACCTCGACATCGGCATGCAGGTGCAGCTGCACCACGTGCTCGCCCACGGCCCGCAATGGACCGCCCGGCAGCCGCACTTCGCTGCGNNGCCACGCGCTCCAGTTCGGCGCGACGGGCTTCGAAGCGCGCGACATTTGCAGCGGTCGCGAGCGTCGCCTTGCCCTTGGGCAGCAGAAAATTGCGCCCGTAACCCGACTTCACCTTCACCCGGTCGCCGATGTTGCCGAGGTTGGCCACCTTCTGCAGCAGTATGAGTTCCATGGCGTACGACCTCAGTGCTGATCGGTGTACGGCAGCAGCGCCAGGAAGCGCGCGCGCTTGATCGCCGTGGCCAGCTGGCGCTGGAAGAAGCTCTTGGTGCCGGTGATGCGGCTCGGCACGATCTTGCCGGTCTCGGTCACGTAGTTCTTCAGCGTCGCCAGATCCTTGTAGTCGATCGAGGTGACACCGTCGGCAGTGAAGCGACAGAATTTCTTGCGTCGCGTAAAGCGGGAGACTCTAGGTTCAGACATCAGACACCCATCGCAATTGGTTCATCTTCCATCTCATCGTCACGATCGCGACGCACCTCGCCTTCCTCCTCCGCCTTCGCCATCGGCGAGGGCTCGGTCAGCGCGGTCTCGACCTTCGTGACCAGGTGGCGCAGCACCGCATCGCTGAAACGGAACGCTCCGATCAGCTCGTCGAGCGTCTTCTGGTCGCACTCGATATTGAGCAGCACGTAGTGTGCCTTGTGCACTTTGGCGATTGGGTACGCGAGCTGACGCCGGCCCCAGTCCTCGAGCCGATGCACCTTGCCGTTGCCGGCCGCGATCATGCCCTTGTAGCGGTCGATCATGGCCGGAACCTGCTCGCTCTGGTCCGGATGGACCAGAAATACGATTTCATAATGCCTCATGTATCCTCCTCACGGGGTAATGCCGCCCACCCGAGGCTTCACTTAACGAGCGGTGCGGCAAGGAGAGCCGGCAGACTAACAGTTGTGCGGTCGCCGGGTAGTCGAAAAAGGGGCGCAAGGATACAAAAACCGGCCCCATGAAGCAACGAACATCGGCAATCAGGCCGGCGCACCCCGCTGGCGCAGCGCCTCGTACAGCAGCATCCCGGTCGCCACCGACACATTCAGGCTCTGCACCGCCCCCAGGTTCGGCAGTCGGACCAGCCAGTCGCAATGCCGGCGTGTGAGCTGGCGCAGGCCGGAGCCTTCCGCGCCCATGACCAGCACCCGGGGACCGGTCAGGTCAACCTCGTGCGCCGGCAGCGTCGCCTGCGCGTCGGCGCCTGCGATCCACAGCCCGGCACCCTTGAGCAGCGCGAGTGTGCGTGCCAGATTGGTCACCGTGACCACCGGCGTGCTCTCGGCGGCACCCGCGGCCACCTTGCGCGCGGTGGCATTGAGCGGCGCCGCTCGATCGCGCGGCACGATGACGGCGAGTACGCCGCAGGCGTCGGCAGTGCGCAGGCAGGCGCCCAGATTGTGCGGATCCTGCACGCCATCGAGCGCCAGCAGCAGTGGTTGCGCGCTCGCGGTCACCGCTTCCAGCAGCTGCTCTTCACTCCATGCCGCCAGCGGCGCCACTTCGGCCACGATCCCCTGGTGCACCGCCTCGCCCAGCCGCGCCTGCAGCTGCCTGGCGTCCACGCGGGTCACGTCGCGGCCCGCGGCACGCGCCAGCTGCTCGATCTCATCGGCCCGGGCGTCGTGCCGGCCCTGCTGCAGGTAAACGTGCGCCACGCGCTCCGGGTGCCGCGTCAGCAGCGCACGCACCGCGTGCAGTCCATAGATGACTTCAGTCCGCTGCGAGTTCAAGGTCGATCAGTCCTTCCACCGGCTTCACCGCGGCGACCACCACACGCAACCGCTCGCCTGGCGCCAGGCGGCGCTGGCTGCGCTGGCCGATCCACTGACCGCCATCGCGCGCCATCTGATAATCGTCATCGCGCAGCGCGGCCAGCGGCAGCAGGCCGTCGACTCCGAGCGCCAGCAGCTGCACGAAACAGCCGAATTCCATAACCGTGGTGATCAAGCCGTCGAAGGTCTGCCCCACCCGATCGCGCAGATACACGCATTTGAGGAAGGTGCCGACGTAGCGATCGGCCTCGTCGGCACGCCGCTCGAGGCGCGACAGATCCACACCCTGCGCCCCCAGCTGCTGCGATTGCGGCAGTGAGCCCGGGTCGAGCAACCCGAGGCGGGCGCGCAGCGCACGGTGAATCATCAGGTCCGGATACCTTCGTATCGGCGAAGTGAAATGCGCGTAATCCTTCAGCGCCAGTCCGAAGTGGCCGATATTCTCCGGCTGGTACAGCGCCTGCATCATCGAACGCACGATCAGCGATTCGACGAACGGCCGGCTCTCCGCGTCGCGCAAGCGCGGCGCGATGGCCGCCAGGTCGCCCGGCTTGACCGGGTCGGGCAGCTGCAGCTCGATGCCGAGCACACGCAGCGTGGTGCGCAACTGGTCGAGCTTTTTCTCATCCGGCGGGGCGTGAACGCGAAACAGTGCAGGCTGGCGCTGGGTGCGCAGTTCCTGCGCCACCGCGACATTGGCCAGCACCATGCACTCTTCGATCAGCTTGTGCGCATCGTTACGCGATACGAATTCGATGGCGCGCACCCGCTCGGCGTTCTCGATCACAAACTCAGCTTCCGGTGCGTCGAACTCCAGCGCGCCGCGCTTGCGCCGCGCGGCCACCAGCGCGTGATAAATGTCTACCAGCGGCAGCAGCGATTCGAACACCGGCCCTAAGGCGGCGCGCGCCGCCGGTACGCCGAGGAACAGCGCGTCATGCGCCTGGCGGTAGGTCAGGCGCGCCGCCGAGCGCATCGCCGCCGGGTAGAACTTGCTGCCTTCCAGCAGCCCCCGCTTGGAAATCCGCATATCGGCAACCATGCACAAGCGATCGACGTGCGGTTCCAGCGAGCACAGGTGGTTCGAGAGCGCGGTCGGCAGCATCGGCAGCACGCGCGTTGGGAAATAGACCGAGGTGCCGCGTGCGCGCGCGTCGCTGTCCAGCGCGCTGCCGGGACGCACGTAGTGACTGACGTCGGCGATCGCCACCAGCAGACGAAAACCGCCGCCCTCGAGCCGCTCGCCGTAGACCGCGTCATCGAAGTCCTTGGCATCCTCGCCGTCGATCGTCACCAACGGCAGCGGCCGCAGGTCGACGCGTTGCGCGACTTCAGCCGGATCGACACTCTTGCCCCATTGCGCCGCCTCGCGCAGCGCGGCAGCGGAAAAATCCACCGGCAGACCGAAGCGCGCAATCGCCGCCTCGGTGGCCATCTGCACCGGCCGCTCCGGATCCAGGCGCTGCTCGATGCGGGCTTCACCCTGCTGCGAATCCTTCGGATACTTCAGCACCCGCGCGATCACCCAGTCCCCGGCGCGGGCGGTGGCCGGATTCTCCGTCACGGCACACGTCAGGCCCAGGCGCTGATCGGCCGAGCGCACGGCAAGACCGCGGTACGCGGTTTCGACGGTTCCGAGGAACGCCTGCACGCCGCGCTCGACCACGCCGAGCACCTGGCCGATGTAGCGTCCCTGGCCGTCGCTGCGCACCTCGATGCGCACGCGGTCGCCATGCATCAGGCCTTTCATTTCCGGTGGCGGCAGGAACACCGAGTCCACCAGCGCTTCGGTACGGACAAAGCCATAGCCGTTGCGATTGGCGCTGAGCAGACCTTCGGTCTGCATCAGCACATTCTGGCCGCTGTCGGCCTGCTTGCCGGCGCGACGCGTGCGCAGATGCGCCGGCGCGGCCGTCTTGCGCTGGCCGCCGGATTTCGATGGCCGCTGCTTTCCGCTACGCCTCAATTGACAGTCCCCGACCCCTTCCGTACATTGCGCCGCCCCCCTGCAATGCCCAGGTGGCGGAATTGGTAGACGCACTAGTTTCAGGTACTAGCGGGGCAACCCGTGGAGGTTCGAGTCCTCTCCTGGGCACCAATGAAATCAAAGAGTTGAATTTAATCATTATAGTATTGTTTTAGATAAATTGCGATCCGTCGTTGACGCTGAGGCTGGCACCTGGCGAGCAAGCGCCATGATGTCGACCAACTGTGCACGCTGCCGCGGTGAATGCCACCGGATAAAGAAGAAATCATAACCGGGGCGAGGCACACCAGCGCCGCATTCAACGCTGGTGATACCGGCGGTGGCGGTGGAATCACCACCGGCATAGGCGGATAATCCGCGCCACAGGGCCGAAGGGGGGAACCTCATCTCCGGCACCACGCAGCCATTCATGGCGCTCGTCCAGGCGACGCTCTGTCAAGGAGTAATCACGTGACTATCGCACCCAGCACGCACGGCAGTCTGAAAATTGCCTTCAAGACCCGCTATGGCAACTTCATCGGCGGCAAGTGGGTCGCGCCGGTCAAAGGCGAGTACTTCGAGAACATCACGCCGGTGACAGGCCAGCCGATCTGCCAGATCCCACGCTCCGGCGCCGAGGACATCGAACTGGCGCTGGACGCGGCGCACGCGGCCAAGGCCGCCTGGGGCAAGACCTCGGGCACCGAGCGCGCCCTGATCCTCAACAAGATCGCCGACCGCATGGAGACCAATCTGAGCATGCTGGCGCATGCGGAAACCTGGGACAACGGCAAGCCGATCCGCGAGACCATGGCGGCCGACCTGCCGCTGGCCATCGATCACTTCCGCTACTTCGCCGGAGCCATTCGCGCGCAGGAAGGCGCACTGTCGCAGCTGGATGACGACACCGTGGCCTATCACTACCACGAGCCGCTGGGCGTGGTCGGCCAGATCATTCCGTGGAATTTCCCGATCCTGATGGCAGTGTGGAAACTGGCGCCGGCGCTGGCGGCCGGCAACTGCGTGGTCATCAAGCCGGCCGAACAGACCCCGGCCTCGATCCTGGTGCTGATGGAGTTGATTGGCGACCTGCTGCCCCCGGGAGTGATCAACGTGGTCAACGGCTTCGGGGTCGAAGCCGGCAAGCCGCTGGCCTCGAGCAAGCGCATCGCCAAGATTGCCTTCACCGGCGAGACCACCACCGGCCGGCTGATCATGCAGTACGCATCGCAGAACCTGATCCCGGTGACGCTGGAGCTGGGCGGCAAGTCACCCAACATATTTTTCGCCGATGTCTGCGACCAGGACGATGCGTTCTTCGACAAGGCGCTCGAGGGTTTTGCGATGTTCGCGCTCAACCAGGGCGAGGTCTGCACCTGCCCGTCGCGCGCGCTGATCCAGGAATCGATCTACGAGCGTTTCATGGAGCGCGCGCTGAAGCGCGTCGCTGACATCAAGCAGGGCGACCCGCTCAGCCCGAACACAATGATCGGCGCGCAGGCCTCGAGCGAGCAGCTGCAGAAGATCCTCTCGTACCTCGACATCGCGCGCCAGGAAGGCGCCCAGGTGCTGGCAGGCGGCGCGCAGGCCAAGCTTGCGGGCGATCTGGGCGAAGGCTTCTACGTGCAGCCGACCGTGCTCAAGGGTAACAACAAGATGCGGGTGTTCCAGGAGGAGATTTTCGGCCCGGTGGTGTCGGTAGCGACGTTCAAGGATCAGGACGAGGCGCTGGCGATTGCCAACGACACACTCTACGGGCTTGGCGCCGGCGTCTGGTCGCGCGACATCAACACCTGCTATCGCATGGGACGCGGCATCCAGGCCGGACGCGTATGGACCAACTGCTACCACGCCTACCCGGCGCATGCCGCGTTTGGCGGCTACAAGCAGTCGGGCGTCGGGCGCGAGAACCACAAGATGATGCTGGATCATTATCAGCAGACCAAGAACCTGCTGGTGAGCTACTCGCCCAAAGCGCTCGGGTTCTTCTAGGGCGGCGCATGGCCGAAGTCGCACGCGTCAGCGCGACCGAGGCGGCGCTGGCGCTGATCAGCCGCCTGCAGCAGAAGCACGGACCGGTGATGTTTCACCAGTCCGGCGGCTGCTGCGACGGCAGCACGCCGATGTGCTTCCCGCGCGGCGAATTCCTGGTCGGTGACCAGGACGTGCTGCTGGGAGACATCGGTGGCCAGCCGTTCTACATCGGCGGCGCGCAGTTCGAGTACTGGCGCCATACCCACTTGATCATCGACGTGGTGCCGGGACGCGGCGGCATGTTCTCGCTGGAAGGCCCGGAAGGGGTGCGATTCCTGACGCGCTCGCGCCTTTATACCGACGACGAATCGCGGCAGCTGGAATTGCAGCCGCTGCAGATCGGGCCTGCAGCCACGACGGTTACCACGGCGACGGCGCTATAACGGCACAAACTGGCTGCGGCGCGCGCCAGGTTTGCTCAGTAGCATCTGCACGTCGCCGGTCGCGCGTTCGATGAAGCCGCCTTCGCAGTAGGCCAGGTAGTAATCCCACATCCGCACCAGGCGCTCCGGATATCCCAGCGAGCGCACCCGGTCGCGCTGGCGCAGGAAACGCTCGCGCCAGGCGTGCAGCGTCAGGGCATAGCTCGGCCCGATATCCTCCAGGTTGAACAGCTTCAGGTCGCTTGCCCGTGCGACCGCATCCAGCATGGCGCTGATCGACGGGATGAAACTGCCGGGAAACACATGCCGCTTGATGAAATCCACCGAGCGCAGGGCTTGCGCGTAACGGTAGTCCTCGATGGTGATTGCCTGGATCAGCGCCATGCCGTCAGGCGCGAGCAGTTCGCCGACTTTGCGGAAATAGGTATCGAGGTACTGATGTCCGATGGCCTCGATCATTTCGATCGACACCAGCCGGTCGTAGCGACCGTTCAAGCTTCGATAGTCGGCCAGCAGCACCTCCACCCGATCCGCAAGGCCCGCAGCGGCGACGCGCGAGCGCGCCAGCTGGTACTGCTCGCGCGATATCGTGGTCGTGGTCACGTAGCAGCCGTGGTGGCGCGCGGCGTGCAGTGCAAAACCGCCCCAGCCGCTGCCGATCTCGATGACGCGCGTGCGCGCCGACAGCTGCAGCTTGTCGCAGATGCGCTCCAGTTTGCGCCTCGAGGCGACCTCCAGCGATTCCTGCGGGTCGGCGAACAACGCCGATGAGTACATCAGGTTGTCGTCGAGGAACAGCCCGAAGAAGTCGTTGCCCAGGTCGTAATGCGCCGCGATATTGCGCCGGCTGCCGGCCTGGGTATTACGCCGCAGCGCGGCCCAGGCGCGCATCACGGCAGCGCCGAGCCGTGCCGTCCCACGCTCCATCGCATCCAGGCGTTCCCGATTGCGCACCAGGATGCGCACCAGCGCCACCAGATCGTCGCAGTCCCACAGGCCATCCATGTAGGCTTCCGCCGCGCCGACACTACCGTTCAGCGCCACGCGGCGATAGAACGCCGGATCGTGCACGCGCACGCAGGCGCGCAGCGTCTGTGCCGAAGCCTCCATGGGCGCGCTCGCGATCGCCTGCCCGCCTTCCCGTATCACCAAGGCACCGTGCTGCAGCCCGCGCACCAGCTGCAGTACCCGTTCGCGCAACAGGCGATCGACCCAGCTCGAACGCCGCGGCAGCCGCGCCAGTGTGGCAGCACCGGCGTCCGTCATGGCAGCACCCCGCCCACGTCCTGCCGGCCAGGGGCACGCAGACCCGCGGGATACGGCCTCAAATCGTGTACCAGGCCAAGCCACGACAGCAGGCTCAGGCCGTAATAGGTCATGTCGAATTCCCACCACTTGAGACCCTGGCGAGCGGCCCCGGGGAAACGGTGGTGATTGTTGTGCCAGCCTTCGCCGAAGGTGATCAGCGCCAGCAGCCAGTTGTTGCGGCTGTCGTCGCGGGTGCCGAAGCGCCGGGTGCCGAAGCGGTGCGCCAGCGAGTTGATCATGAAGGTGGCATGGAACAGCGCCACCGTGGAGATGCAGAATCCCCACACCACCAGCTGCAAAGCGCTGGTTCCCAACCACGGCTGCGCGATGCTCAGATAGCGTCCGAACGCGTAGAGCGCGAACGCCAGCGCCACCGGCATCAGGATATCGAATCGGTCGAGCAGCCGCAGCTCCGGGTAGCGCGCCAGGTCGCGAATCATGCTCCAGTCGGTGCGAAAACCACGCGGTGTCAGGAACCAGCCCACGTGGCTCCAAAGAAAGCCGCGGCGCACCGGCGAATGCGGATCGAGCTCATCGTCCGCATGGCGATGATGATTACGGTGATGCGCCGCCCACCACAGCGGCCCGCGCTGCACGCTGCTGGCCCCGATCGCCGCGAACAGAAACTGTACCGCGCGCGATGCGCGGAATGCGCGGTGCGAAAAATAGCGGTGATAGAACCCGGTGATCGCGAACATGCGTACGACGTAGAGAAAGACGGCGCTGGCGACCGCAACCCAGGACACGCCGACCCAGATCACCGCCACGCACGCCAGGTGCAGTGCGATGAAAGGCAGCGTGCGCAACCAGTCGATGTGCCGGTCGTCGTTATCGCTCGCGTCGCCGGCACTGGAGTCGAGCCAGCGGGCCAGCGCCGTGCCGATGCGCTGCGACAGCGCGGGGGTCGTCTCCATCGTTGCTTCCCTGCACTTTATTCTTGCTTGCGGTGCACTCACTTTGGCGCACCTGCTGTAATCATCCGGCTCATCGCAGCATGCAGCGCCCGGTCAGGCGCACGGCAGCCGCGCGCTCGACCTCCGCTGCCGCAACATCCGTGCGCCGCTCGGACGGCGGAAAGCGGATGTTGACGTGCACATTGCGGCCGTTGCCGTCGCGAATATTGCTCAGTCCGCTGTATTCGCGCAACTCGTGTGTCTGCACGTCGTAGGCGACGTCGATGTGCGGCAGGGCAAAGCCGTACCAGTTCGCAAGCGACAGTCGGAACCAGCGCAGCTCGGCGCCCTCGGCCTGGCTGTCACGCAGCACGCGCGCACTGAAATCCAGGTAGCGCAGCTCGCTCGGCACCAGAAACAGCACCGGCGAGATGCCGCTGCCGCTGAGCGTGTCCCAATGCTCGCGCACGAAGACGTCGAAGCCGGCATCGATCACCGCGTTGGGCGGCGTCGGCAACGGCAGCTGTGCGCTGTGCTCCGGCGAGCGCGCGTCGGCCTGCGCGAATACTTCCCGATGTCCGTCGCGCGTGCGCACGAACGGCTCGCCGTCGGGACAGCTGTAGACCACCAGCCGGTAGTCGACACCGTCATCGCTGTAGAGCCAGTGTGCCTCGCGGTATAGCAGGCGCCCGTCATCGGCCGCGTAGGCGTCGCCCTGGTAGTACTGGCCGGCCACGCAGGCAGCCGATACGCCGGTCGCGACCAGTGCGGCGATGGAGGCGTAAGAGTGCTGCATACGCAAAATAGTACGTCGGCCGCCGCCGATCGGATGCACACGGCGGCAAGCCCCGGGATCCCGTATCAACCGTCGAACGGATGGCGCAGCACTATGGTCTCGTCGCGATCAGGGCCGGTGGAGATCAGGTCGAGCGGCACCCCCACCAGCGCCTCGATGCGCTCCAGATAGCGTCGGGCGCTCGGCGGCAGCGCGCTGTGCGTGGTCAGTCCCACGGTACTGACTTTCCAGCCCGGCAGTTCCTCGTACACCGGCTCGATATCGGCATAGGCATCGGCGAACAACGGCGGCTGGGAGGTGGTCTCGCCGCCGACGCGATAGCCGACACAGATCCGGATCGTATCCAGTCCGTCGAGCACGTCGAGCTTGGTCACGCACAGGCCCGAGACGCTCGAGTGCACGATCGAGCGGCGCAGCGCGACGGCGTCGAACCAGCCGCAGCGCCGGCGCCGGCCGGTCACCGAGCCGAATTCGCGTCCGACGCGCGACAGGTGCTCGCCGGACTCATCGAACAACTCGGTCGGGAACGGCCCGGCGCCGACCCGAGTGGTGTAGGCCTTCACGATGCNNGGTGACGAACGGATAGGTGCCGACGTCGACGTCGAGCATCGCACCCTGCGCGCCTTCGAACATGACGTTGGCGCCCTGACTTCTCAGCCGTGCCAGTGCCTCGGTGACGTCCACCAGCAGCGGCCGCAGACGCTCGGCATATTCCAGCTGCTGGTCGAGCGTGCGCTGGAATTCCACCGGCGGCTGGGCGAAATAGCGCTGCAGCACGAAGTTGTGAAAGTCGAGCACCTCACCCAGCTTGGCGGCGAACCGGTCGCGCTGGAACAGGTCGGCGACGCGCACCGCGCGCCGGGCCACCTTGTCCTCGTAGGCCGGGCCGATGCCGCGCCCGGTGGTGCCGATGGCATTGACGCCGCGAGCGGACTCGCGCGCTCGATCCAGCGCCGCGTGGGAAGGCAGTATCAGCGGGCAGGCCGGGGAGATGCGCAGCCGCTCGAACACCGGCACGCCCTGCTCCATGAGCATCGCCGACTCCTCGAACAGGGCCGGCAGCGACAGCACGACGCCATTGCCAATGAAGCACTGCACGCCGTCGCGCAGGATACCCGAGGGGATCAGTGACAGCACGGTCTTGCGGCCGTCGATCACCAGTGTGTGCCCGGCGTTGTGACCGCCTTGAAAGCGTGCCACGGCGACCGCGCGTTCGGTCAGCAGATCGACGATCTTGCCCTTGCCTTCATCGCCCCACTGCGTGCCGATCACGATGACGAAGCGGCCCATCAGGAGCGCACCAGGTACAGGATCGCCACCCCGACCAGCATGCTCACCAGGCCGACGATCCGCATCTCACGCTCTTCCATCGAGGCCATTCTGTTCAGCAGCCGCTTCATGCCGGCCGGATTGACGAACGGCATGACACCCTCGATGACGCACACGATCGCCAGCGCCGCCAACAAATCGCTCCAATCGAACCCCACGTCTGGGCCTGAGGCGATATCAGCGCCCGCCGGCGCCGTGCAGGTACTTGAAGAATTCGCCCTCCGGCGCTATGACCAGAATATCGCCCTCGAGTCCCAGAGTATTCTTGTAGGCCTGCATGCTGTGATAGAAGGCGGCGAACTCGGGATTGCGGGCATAGGCGCGCGCGTACGCGGCGGCAGCGCCTGCATCCGCCGCACCGCGTATGTGCTGCGCCTCGCGGGTTGCATCAGCCAGAACATCGGCGCGCTTGCGCTCGGCATCGGCCCGGATCTTCTCGGCGTCCGCCATGCCGCTGGCGCGCAGCTGCTGTGCCTGGGCAATCTGGCTCTGCTGCATGCGCTGGTACACGGCGGTGGCCACGTCGTCGGGCAGATCGATGCGCTGCAGCTGCAGGTCGATCAACTTGAGGCCGAATTCCCTGGCGGCTGCGGCGATGTCGTTGAAAGCGGTGTCGCTCAGCGTTCCGCGCGCATCGGCCAGCACTTTGCTCAGCGGCTGGCCGGCGACCGCGCTCTTGAGTTTGTCGCGCACGATGTCCGCCAACCGCAATCCGGCCATATCCGCATCACCGCCGCTGGCCTGCATGAAACGCGCGGCGTCGAGCAGCTGCCACTTGACGTAGAAATCCACGCTCAGCGCCTTCTGGTCCCGGGTCAGGAAGCTCTCGCCGGGATAGGCGCGCGTCAGTATGCGGCGATCGAACACATGCACCTCATCCAGCGGCGATTTGAGGTGCAGTCCGGGGCCGTACGGCGCGCCGTGCACCTGGCCGAAGCGCGTAGCCAACGCGACCTCGCTTTCGTCCACGACGAACACCGAGCGCCACAGCAGCAGCAGCACCAGCGCGACGCCCAGCGCGATCAGCATCCGCGCGCCCATCAGCGATCCCCCCGCTCGCGGCCGCGGTCGGTGGCGTCGGCGCCCTCGGTAGTGGCGGCAGCGCCCGGGGTTGCGGCTGGCGGAGCGACGGCGGCCGCGCCCGCGGCGGCGCTGCC
>PKWJ01000015.1 GCA_003132025.1 Gammaproteobacteria bacterium | reverse complement strand
GATGCCCAGGGTTTTTTGACTTGCCGCGGCACTGAACCTATTATACGCGGCCCATGCCGGGCGGCGCCTCGAAGCTACGCGACGTCAGAAAGCTAGCGGACGCTCGCGCGACCTTAGACTTGGATATCCCAGTAGCGGAGCTGCCGGGCCTTCCGGGCGAGTTGATCTGCGGCTCCGGTAACGTGCATGCGCATCTGCAGTTTGGGCGCGAGCAGGGATTCATGGTGGCGCAGGTCGCGCTGCGGGCGCAGCTGGAGCTGGTTTGTCAGCGCTGCATGGGGCCGATGCCCGTGCCCATCGAGACCAGTTCGCCAGTGTTGCTGATTGAGTCCGAGGCGGATGCCGAAGCCGCGCCGGTCGAATGGGAAACGTATCTGGCGGCGGAAGGGCGCCTGAGCCTGGCGGCGCTGGCGGCCGAGGAACTGCTGCTGGCACTGCCGGTAGTGCCGCTGCACGCCGATAGCAGCGCCTGCGAGGCGGCTGCCGGCCGCGCGCTCGAGGCGCGCACTGCGGCGCCGGTTTCGCAGCCGCAGAGTGCGGGCGAGCAGGCGACGGTGCGACCGTTCGCGGATTTACGTGCGCTGCTGGATGGCGGCGCGAAAACGAAAAAATAGTCAGGATTTGCTGCAGGAGTTTGGATCATGGCCGTACAAAAAAGCCGCAAGACACCGTCGAAGCGCGGCATGCACCGTTCGCACGATGGACTGGCGACACCGGCATTGTCGACCGATCCGCAGTCGGGGGAGCAGCACCTGCGGCATTGCGTGACGCCCGATGGTTTTTACCGCGGCCGGCGCGTCATCGAAAAGAAGGCCGAACCGGACAGCGGGGAGTAGAGCCAGGCCGCGGCGTCGAAGCGGGCTCCGAGCGTGTTTTCGCGCATCATCGGCACCGGCAGCTATTTGCCGGACACGGTCGTTACCAACCTTGATCTCGAGCTCCGCATGGATACCAGTGATTCCTGGATCCGTGAGCGTACCGGAATAGAGCGCCGCCACATCCTGCCCCCCGGGCAATCGAACGTGGATATGGCCGAGCACGCCTCGCGCGCGGCCATCGCCGCGGCCGGCCTTGCGCCGGGCGAAATCGATCTGATTTCCTACGGCACCACCACGCCGGATCTGATTTTTCCGAACGCCGGTGTGCTGCTGCAGGATCGCCTCGGCTGTCGCGGTGGGGCGGCGTTCGCCCTGGAGGCCGCCTGCAGCGGCTTCATCTACGCGCTGGCGGTGGCCGACATGTTCGTGCGCACCGGCGCGGCGCGCCGCGCGCTGGTGGTTGGTTCGGAGGTACTGTCACGCATCGTCGATCAGGGCGATCGCAGTACCGCGATTCTGTTCGGCGATGGCGCCGGCGCCGTGGTGCTGGCCCCTGCGGAACACCCCGGGATCATCTCGACCCACCTGCACGCCGACGGCAGCTACAAGCACCTGATGTATTGCACTGGCGGCCCGTCGCGGGGCGCGGCTCCCGGCAACATGGCGCCCGGGGACTTCGTGCGCATGGCCGGCAGTGAAGTGTTCAAGCTCGCCGTGACACTGCTGGGCCGCGTGGTCGATGAGACGCTGGCAGCGAACAGCCTCGATAAATCCGCAATCGACTGGCTGGTGCCGCACCAGGCCAATTTGCGCATCATCCAGGCGGTGGCGAAGAAACTCGACCTGCCGATGGAGCGCGTCATTGTGACGGTGCAGGAGCACGGCAACACGTCAACCGCCTCAGTGCCGCTGGCGCTGGATGTCGGGGTGCGTGACGGGCGCATCAAACGCGGGGATCTGCTGCTGCTCGAGGCGCTGGGCGGCGGCGTCACCTGGGGTTCGGCACTGGTGCGCTATTGATTCATGCGCTGCTGGGCGCTGGCTGGCACCGGATGATGCGGCACGCTAGCGGACCATTGTCCGCCGCCACGGCGTAACCGCCGGCAGGCCGCGGCGCGGCAGCTGCCGGCGATTCGCTCAATAAAAAACGCCGCTGGAATCGCGGCGTTTTCTCGTCAAGGGCCGGTCGAAATTATTTCGAAACCGACTTCTTGAACATGCGGTCAATCTTCTCGTTGGTCGCATCGCACGAAGCCTGCGCCGCTTGGGCCGCAGACAGCGCCTGGTTGGCCGTGCTCTGCGCGCCGCTCGCCGCGGTGGCAGCCTGATTGGCGGAGCTTTGCGCAGCGCTGGCAGCGCGCGAAGCAGCGTCAGCCGACGCCTTGGCCGCATCCACATCAGTTCGCAGCTGGCCGACCTGCTGCTTCAAGGTGTCGACTTCGGCCTGCAGCGGCTTGAGGTCGGTGCAGCCGGCAAGTCCGACTACCAGAGCGGCAGCGGCCAGCTTCACTACGATTGAATTGTTCATCTAAATCCCCTTTATGCACTGAAACAAACCGCATCGTACCGAACGTTTGCGCGGCGGCACGATTTTGCGGGCCACAACTTGACCAAATTTGACCTGCGAAAGCAATAGCAACATCGAAATCCGTCTGTCAGCGGGCGCCGACAGTTTACTAGGATATCCGGCAAATAATGAATGCAGCATGAACGCATGCGAGGGCGCGCGATGCTTTCGCGCAACGCCTGCGTCGAATAGCTGCAGGGCAAGCACCTAAGTGCGGCAGGTAACTTAGGAGCGTTGTCGCAAGCGCCGGCACTTGGGTGCGCTCGCCGATCGAACGCGCCAGCGCACAGGCTCAGTGATTAAGACCCTGCCGGCGCGGGGATCGACGCGATGAGCGCTGGGTCCTGGCTGGGCTCATGGATCGATCGCAGGCCGACCGGCAACAGCACCCGAGCGGGGCCGCGCCATTCCAGTGCAGCGGCGGGGGCGGTGACGCCTGGAGCGTCGGCTGGACAGGCGATAACGCCGCGGCCACTTTGCGACCGTGCGGTTGCGGGTCATTGGGGGTACTGTATATAATTACAGTATGTCCGATCTGACCCCACGCCAGGCCAATGTGCTACGCGTCATCCAGCGCTGCCTGCTCGAGACCGGGATGCCGCCGACACGCGCCGAAATCGCGACCGAGCTTGGATTTCGTTCGCCCAATGCGGCGGAGGAGCATCTGCGTGCCCTGGCGCGCAAGGGCGTCATCCAGTTGCTGCCGGGCGCCTCGCGCGGCATACAACTGCGCGACACGATGCGCGAGCAACTGGCATTGCCGCTGGTGGGGCGGGTGGCCGCCGGCCGGCCGATGCTGGCGGAAGAGAACATCCTCGAGCACCTGCAGCTCGACCCCGCGGTGTTTCATCCGCGGCCGCACTATCTGCTTACGGTGGTCGGGATGAGTATGAAGGACGCCGGCATTCTCGACGGCGACCTGGTGGCGGTGCATCGCACCAGTGAAGTGCGCAATCGGCAGATCATCGTCGCACGGCTTGAAAACGAAGTGACCGTGAAGCGCTATAAGCAGGAAGGCAGCATCGTCTGGTTGCTGCCGGAAAACCCCGATTTCGAGCCCATTCGGGTTGATCTGAGGCAGGAGTCGATGTTGATCGAGGGCATCGTCGTCGGCGTGCTGCGGCGAAGTGTCCCGGTGGCGCCGGCCGGCGCCGTGGGGCGGGCAAGCTAGCGTCGCGACTTGGCGCTGGCATCGGACGCTGCCGGACCGCCGCGCGTTCCCGGGTCGCCGATATCGTAGTCCTCGAAGTCGCTGATCAGCTCCGCGGTGCGCTTCTGCTCCAGCCGCTGCTCGAGCCGCCGCCACGCCGGCTCGCCGACCTTGACGTTACGCCGCTTGGCAATCTCCATGTCCTTGATGGCGCGGTCCAAATCGAGATCGTCGTCGCCCGCGACCTCGTCGGCGTCATCTTCCTCGAATTCGTCGGAATCCGTATTTCCGCCCATGGCCTCGATCTACATGTAGCCGCGTCGTTATGGCAGTCGCGATCCGAAAATAATGCGATTCAAATGGCGATGCAACGGTCGGTTTAGCGGATCAAGGAATTCATTTCAAAAATTGGTAACAGCATCGCAAATACGATGCCCATCACGAACAGGCCCATGCCCACGATCAGCAGCGGCCCCAAAAGGCCGACCAGCGCCGCCAGCAGGCCCTCGAGTTCGCGTTCCTGGTTGGTGGCCGCCCGCTCCAGCATGGTTTGCAGCTGGCCGCTGGACTCGCCGCTGGAGATCAGATGCACCGTCATCGGCGGAAACAGCCGGCTGGCGGCGAGCGAGCGGCCGATCGGCGCGCCCTCGCGCACGCGCGCGGCTGCCTCGGTGACCGCGTCGCGCATCGGCAGGTTGATGATGACTTCGCTGGAAATGCGCAGCGCATCGAGAACCGGCACGGCGCTTGCAGTGAGGATACTCAGAGTGCGCGTGAACTGCGCGGTGTTTACGCCGCGTACGATGCGCCCCATCAGCGGCAGGTTCAGCAAGGTCTGGTGTACCCGCCGCCGCGTCTCGCGCGACTTCAGCGCGCGCCAGAACACGAATGCAGCCACGCCTATGGCCATCACCAGCCACAGGCCGTAATTGCGCATGAAGCTGCTGACCCCGACCAGCACGCGCGTGGCGAGCGGCAGCTTGGCGTGATTGGCTTCGAATACGTCGACCACCTTGGGCACGACATAAGTCAGCAGGATGGAGACGATCGTGAAGCACATGATCGTCAGCACCAGCGGATACAGCATTGCGCCCAGGATGTTCTGGCGCATCTGCTCGCGCGATTCGGTGTATTCCGCCAGCCGCTCCAGCACCGCATCGAGGTGGCCCGACTGCTCTCCAGCCGACACCGTGGCGCGATAGATCTCGGGGAACACGCGCGGAAACTCGCCCAGGCCGGTGGCGAGCGTGTGGCCTTCCACCACCTTGGCACGCACACCGAGCAGGATGCTCTGTACGCGCGGCTTCTCGGTTTGTTGCGACACCGCGAGCAGCGCCTCTTCCAGCGGCAGGCCGGCGCGCACCAGCGTTGACAGCTGGCGTGTCATCAGCGACAGATCGGCGGCCGATACCCCGCGTGCAAAGCCAAAGCGGCTGCCGCGCTGGCGGCGCGATTCGCGCGCCGCGACTTCCTCGACCGTGACCGGCATGAGCTGCCGTTCGCGTAGCAGCGTGCGCACGTGCCGCGGAGTGTCACCCTCGATGACGCCCTTGCGCGAGCGCCCGCCGGCATCGAGGGCAGTGTATTCAAATGCGCCCATGGAGGCTTAAGTCTAGTCCTCGCGCGTCACGCGCAGGACTTCTTCGATCGTGGTCTCGCCCTTGAGCACGCGCGCCAGGCCGTCATCGCGGATCGAAGGGGTGAACTTGCGTGCGTAGCGTTCCAGTTCGTGCTCGCCGACACCGTCGTGGATCATGGTGCGCAGCGTATCGTCGATCAGGATCAGCTCATAGATGCCGGTGCGGCCGCGGTAGCCGCCGCCGGCATCGCGGCCGGGCCGATACAGCGTCGGCGACGGATCGCCGGGGGCCAGGCCTAGCAGGCGCCGCTCGTATTCGCCGGCCGGAAAGGCCTGCCGTGTATCGGGATTGAGCACACGCACCAGGCGCTGGGCGAGCACGCCGATCAGGCTCGAGGACAGCAGGAACGGCTCGATCCCCATGTCGCGCAGCCGGGTCAGGGCGCCGGCGGCGGTGTTGGTGTGCAACGTCGACAGCACCAGGTGTCCGGTGAGGCTGGCCTGCACCGCAATCTGCGCGGTCTCCAGGTCGCGGATTTCCCCGACCAGCACCACGTCTGGATCCTGGCGCAGGATGGCACGCAGGCCGCGCGCGAAAGTCATCTCGACCTTGGTGTTGACCTGCGTCTGGCCGATGCCGTCGATGTAGTACTCGATCGGATCCTCGACCGTCATGATGTTCTGGGTATTGTCGTTGAGCTGTTCCAGCGCCGCGTACAACGTGGTGGTCTTGCCCGAGCCGGTCGGGCCGGTGACCAGCAGGATGCCGTGCGGCTTGTGGATCAGCTCGTCGATCAGCTGCTGGGTATGGTCGCCCATGCCCAATGAGTCGAGATCAAGCCGCCCAGCCTGCTTGTCGAGCAGTCGCAGCACCACGCGCTCGCCGTGGCCCGACGGTATGGTCGACACGCGCACGTCGACCGCTCTTCCTGCGATACGCAGGCCGATGCGGCCATCCTGCGGCAGGCGTTTTTCGGCGATGTCGAGCTTGGACATCACCTTGATGCGCGACACCACCAGGGGCGCGACGCCGCGCTTGGACTGCAGCACCTCGCGCAGGATGCCGTCGACGCGAAAGCGCACCACCAGGCGGTTTTCGAACGGCTCGATGTGGATATCGGAGGCGTTCTCGCGAATCGCCTGCGTCAGCACGGCGTTGATCAGGCGGATGATCGGCGCATCGTCGTTGCTCTCGAGCAGATCGGCCTGCTCGGGCAGTTCCTGGGCCAGTTGTCCCAGGTCGGTGCTGTCCTCGAGGCCGATCTGCATCGACTCGCCGCCGCCTTCATAGGTCTTGCGCAGCAGTTCGTCGAACGCTTCGCTGTCCACCATCGTGAGTTTCACCGGCAGGCGCAGGTAGCGTCTGGCCTCGGCGAGCGCTACCGGCGACGCCGGCGCGCGGTAGACGCAGTCCGCGACCCCAGCCTCGATGCCGCGCACCAGGACGCCGTGGCGCCGGGCAAAGGTAAATGGCAGCCGGTTATCGTTGCCGACGCGCTCGGCAACCTCGCTCATGGCGGTGCTGCGCCGTTGCCTGCGGGCGGCGGCGAGCCGGCCGGCGGGGCGCTGGTGTCGGGCGAGGTGCTGGCGCCGGTGTACGGCGTCGGCGGCACGGGCGTAGTGCGGCCAACGCCCGAAGCCGTGGCGCCCGTGTCGGACTGCTTCTGCAAGTGCTCGAGGTCGGTGCTGGTCTGGTCCGGGCTGAGCGCGCCGCCGTTGGTGCGTCCATTTTCCATCGGCGGCAGCGGGTCCGCGGGCTCATAAGGCTGCATCGGTATCTTTCGCGAGTCCTTGTTGAGGATGCGCTGCTGGTCGCGGATGTAGTCGTATTTGGCGTCNNCGGCACCGACTCCTCGCTGTTGGTCACGCTGTCCTGGATCAGGCCGCCGAGCACCAGGGTCCCGCCGTCTTTGATGAGCACACTGGTGGTGATCTCGTTTTTGTTGGTGATCAGGTCCACCGCGCCCTGGGAGCTTGCGGCCAGGCTCGAACTCTCCACCTGGAGCTTCAGCAACACGGTGTCGCCCTCATTGATGGTCGGCGTCACGGTCAGGATCGTGCCGACCTCCTCGCGCTGAATGGTCTGGAAGGCGCTGCCGGTGCCGTTAGTCGTGGAGTACTGGCCGGTCAGGAACGGCACTTCCTGCGCCACTTCCATCTTCGCCTCCTGATTGTCGCGCGTGACCACTGACGGAGTACCCAGGATGTTGGTGCGCGAATCGGCCTGCAGCGCCCGCAGCATCATCGCAAAGTTGATCCCGGTTGCCTTGAGCCGGCCGATGCCGATGGTGGCGCCGTTGAGGGTGGTGTCCGACAGTCCCGAGCCGGTCGTCGTGGTGGCAGTGGTACCCGTCGTTGTCGATGCAGCGGTGCTACTGCCGAGGGCGCCTTCCACCAGATCGACGATCGAACTGCCGGCGACCGGGGAGACAAAACCGCCGAGGCCGACGCTATTGGCGGAGCCGTCCAGAGCCCAGTTCACGCCCAGATCGGCGGTCTTGTCGACCGACACCGCGGCGATGATGGCCTCCACATAGACCTGGGGACGCCGGATGTCGAGCTTGTCGATCACCGCGTTGAGCGCCTTCATGCTGCGCTGGCCGGCGGTGATGACCAGGGCGTTGTTGGCCTTGTCGGCCCAGATGGTGGCGGTGCCGCCGGCCAAGGAGAGGGTGGTCGGCCCGCTGGCGGCGGCGGCCCCGGCCGCCGCGGCTGCATCCGGGCGTGGTGTATTGCCCTGAGCGTTCGGTTGCGGTTGGTTCGTCGGTTGGCGATTGAGCAGGGCGGCCATGGCCGTGGACGAGCCGCCGCTGCTGGTACCCGACATCTGCTCCTTGAGCCGCGTCGCCAGATCCTCAGCATCGGAGAAACGCAGGTATCGCACCTGGGTCTCGCTGCCGGTATCCACCGGCGTATCGAGATGCACCACCAGCGCCCTGACGCGCGCCCGTACGTTGTCTTCCCCGCTCAGCAGGATACTGTTGGAGCGATCGTCGGCGACGATCTTGATGGCGCCGGCGCTCTCACCGCTCTGCGCCAGCAGTGAATTGAGCACCCGGGCGGTGTCGGCGGCCACGGCGCTGTGCAGCGTGATCACGTCGACATCCGGATTCCCGACCTCATCGATGCGCGCGATGATGCGCATCATGCGGTTCACATTACTGGCGCGGTCGGAGATGATCAGTATGTTGGCGCCGGTCACCGCCGAGAGCTGAGCGTTCTGCGGCATCAGCGGCCGCAGCACCGGGACCAGCTGCGCGGCGTTGACGTTCTTGACCGCCAGCACTTGCGTCACCATTTCATCAGAGGTCGAGCTGACTCGGTCGGGCAGATCGTCGGCCGCGTACTGGCGCATGTTGGCGTCAGGGACGATCTTGATGACATTGCCGGCGGGGATGGCGACAAAGCCGTGTACCTGCAGGATGGCCAGGAACGCCTGGTAAAACTGATCGGGGGTCATCGGGGTCTGTGAGAGCATCGTCACCTGGGCGCGTACCCGCGGGTCGATGATAAAGTTCTTGCCGGTGGCCATGCTGACCGCTTCAATGATCTGCGTGATGTCCGCGTCCTTGAAGTTCGGGGTGATGCGCTGCGAGTCCGCACGCTCGCGGGCCGGGCCGGCCGGTGGCGACGCCTGCTGCTGGCCGACCGCCAGCGCGCTCAGGGCCAGTGCGGCGAGCGCGATCGCGATGTGGCGCTGGAGGCGCGCTGCACGGACGATCGGTAGTCTATGGGGCATCAGTGGTCATTCCTGTAATCGTTCGACCGCTCAGGGACTGACAAGTGCTATCGGGCCTGATCGCCGCCGCCGGCGGGCGCAGCCGGGGTATCGGCACCCGGCGCCGGGGTGTTTATAGTGCCGCCAGACCAGGTGGGGGCGCCGGGCGCAGTGCTCAGATTCGGTGGCGAGACCACATGGCCCCCCCTGGCCGCGGCCGCGGCTTGTGCGCCGGTAGCCTGCTCGCCCGCTGCATTGTCACCTGAATCGGCATCAAGATTCAGGTTGGCAATATTAAGATTGACCTCCTGCGGCGCGCCGTTGCGAGATACAGTGACGGTCGCGGTGGCCGATGAGGACAAGGTCTGGAGCACCTCCATCGCCCGTGCGGCATCATCGAGCGGTGTGCCGTTGACCGCTTCGATCAGGTCCCCGGCCCGAAGCCCGAGTTGGCTGAAGGCGCTGGCGCCGTGATTGGCCCCCGGGAAGATCCGGTAGCCCTGAAGCTTGCCCTGATTGAACACCGGTTGCACGCGCACCAGGCCGGCCAGCAGCGCTGCAGACTCGCGGTTGGCCGGTCCGGGTGGCCCCGCCGCTCTGGAAATACTGGGCGCTGCCGCCCCTTTGCCGGTCATTGGCGTACGCGGCAGCATCAGCGTTTCCAGGCTGCCATTACGCTCGAGCAGCACCCGATCGGCGTAGACGGCGTGCAGGCGAACGCCGCCGGGCATCGCCGCGCCGACCGCATACAATTTTCCGGCAGCCGCATTCTCGCCGATGATGGCCACGCCCTTGCCCGGATCGGGATCGGCGATCACACCGGCGAGGATCAGCGGCATGCTGGTGGCCGGGGCATCGCCGCCGCCGGCGGCCACGGCACCGGCGCCAAACAGGTGAGCGTTGACGATGGTTGCCAGCTGCAGCGTCGGATTGACGCTCACCCGGGGCAGCACTGGCGCAGCTCCCACGCCCGGCGCAGGCAGATCGGGTCCGTGTCCCAGGGCACGGGTCAGGATCAGCGCGCTGTCCAGCCCCAGGGCCAGGAGCAGCACCAAAACAATGAGCTGCGCGCCGCGGTCAACGAATAACCGCGTCAGTCCCTGAACAGACTTAAGATCATCGATCCAAATTGTCGCACTGGCCAACTGCTAGCTCCGGGCAGCGCCTTAAGTATGACATGATACGGCGCAGGTGTTGACGCTCTCAAGTGTTTGTTTCGGTTAATTTCTTTTAGATCCGTGCGTCGCTCAATGCCGACACCCTCGGGCACTCCCGGCGGAGATACCTTGATGCGTCACAGTGGATTAGACTTCCGTTGCAGACGCGCTGCAGATCCGCTGCGATTTTGTGACGGGGCGACTTTCACGTGACGGAGCACAGAGCATCTAATCGCCCTGAGCATGGTGTAATTGTCGAGGAGGCCCCGCCCGAGACGGCGCAGCCCCCGCTGTTCCGCGTCATACTGCTCAACGATGACTACACGCCGATGGAATTCGTCGTCGAAGTGCTTGAGCGGTTCTTCGCCATGGATCGGCCGATGGCTACGCGGGTGATGCTGGAGGTGCATACCCGTGGCAAAGGTGTGTGTGGAGTCTTTACATACGAAATCGCAGAGACCAAAGTGTCACAAGTGACCGGTTACTCACGCGAGCATCAGCACCCGCTGCTGTGTACGCTAGAGGAAGCCTGAACCAGCTGCGGGAGAGACGGAGCAGTGTTGTCGAGCGAGCTCGAATTTTGCCTCAACCAGGCCTTTCACCAGGCGCGTAGCGCGCGCCACGAATTCCTTACCGTCGAGCACCTGCTGCTCGCAATCCTCGACGCACCCAAGGTGCGGGAGGTACTCGAGGGCTGCGGCGCGGACATCGAGCGCCTGAGCGCCGACCTCAAACAGCACGTGGAGAGCAATACGCCGCGGCTGGCACCGAGCGAGGAGCGCGAGGTGCAGCCGACGCTCGGCTTTCAGCGGGTATTGCAACGCGCGGTATTCCACGTGCAGTCGAGCGGCAAGAAGGAGGTCGGCGTCGTCAATGTGCTGGTCGCGATCTTCAGCGAGAAGCAGAGCCATGCGGTGTTCCTGCTGGCGCGCGCGCAGGTTACCCGGCTCGATGTGGTGAATTTCATCTCCCACGGCCTGTCGCGCACCGGCGAGTCGAAGGCCGACAAGGAGCGCGACGACGCCGGCGTGGAAGGCGAGCGCGATAATGAATCGGGCAGCGCGCTGGAGAAATACGCGGTCAATCTCAACGCCCAGGCCCAGGAGGGGCGCATCGATCCGCTCATCGGCCGCAAGCTCGAGATCGAGCGCACTATCGAAATCCTGTGCCGCCGCCGCAAGAACAATCCGCTGTACGTCGGCGAGGCCGGAGTCGGCAAGACGGCGATCGCGGAAGGGCTGGCGCGGCTGATCGTCGAGGGACGTGTGCCCGAGGTACTGGCCGACTGCACCATCTTCGCGCTCGACATGGGCGCTCTCATCGCCGGCACCAAATACCGCGGCGATTTCGAGAAACGGCTGAAGTCCGTGGTCAACGAGCTCAAGAAGCAGCCGGGCGCGATCCTGTTCATCGACGAAATCCATACCGTCATCGGCGCCGGCGCGGCCTCGGGCGGCGTGATGGATGCGTCCAATCTGATCAAGCCGGTGCTGGCCAACGGCGAGATCCGCTGTATTGGCTCGACCACCTACCAGGAATACCGCGGTATCTTCGAGAAAGATCACGCGTTGGCGCGGCGCTTTCAGAAGATCGATGTGGCCGAGCCGTCGGTGGCCGAGACGGTCGAGATCCTCATGGGTCTGAAGCCGAAATTCGAGGAGCATCACGGCGTCGAATACGCCGATGATGCGTTGCGGGCGGCGGCCGAACTGGCCGATCGCCACATTAATGAGCGTCACCTGCCCGACAAGGCCATCGACGTGGTGGATGAGGCCGGCGCGCGGCTGCGGCTGCGACCGGTGGGCGAGCGCGAGGCGCGGGTGGAAGTGGCGCAGATCGAGGATGTGGTGGCGCGCATGGCGCGCATCCCGGCCAAGAACGTCTCGGCCTCGGACCGCGACCTGCTGAAGAACCTCGAGCGCAATCTCAAGCTGGTGATTTTCGGACAGAATCAGGCCATCGAGACCCTGTCGGCGGCGATCAAGATGGCGCGCTCGGGCCTCGGCGACCAGCGCAAGCCGGTCGGCAGCCTGCTGTTCGCCGGGCCGACCGGGGTCGGCAAGACCGAGGTGACGCGCCAGCTGGCGATCGCCCTTGGCATCGAATTCATCCGTTTCGACATGTCCGAATACATGGAGCGCCACACGGTGTCGCGGCTGATCGGTGCCCCGCCGGGCTACGTCGGCTTCGATCAGGGCGGCCTGCTGACCGAGGCGATCGCCAAGCACCCGCACTGCGTGCTGCTGCTGGATGAGATCGAGAAGGCGCACTCGGACGTATTCAACCTGCTGCTGCAGGTGATGGATCATGGCACGCTGACCGACAACAACGGCCGCAAGGCCGACTTCCGTCACGTCATCATCGTCATGACCACCAATGCCGGCGCCCAGGAGATGAGCCGGCCGTCGATCGGTTTCACCCACGCCGACAACGCCACCGATGGTATGGAAGCCATCCGGCGCTTGTTCTCACCCGAGTTTCGCAACCGCCTGGATGCGGTGATCCAGTTTGCCGCGCTCGATGAGGCGACCATAGAGCGCGTGGTGGACAAGCTGCTGATCGAGGTGGAAGCGCAGCTCGAGCCCAAGGGCGTCGTGCTCAACATCGAGGAGGCCGCGCGGCGCTGGATCGCGCAGAAAGGCTACGACCCGAAGATGGGCGCGCGCCCGATGGCGCGCGTGATCCAGGAACACATCAAGCGGCCGCTGGCCGAAGAGCTGCTGTTCGGCAAGCTGGTCGGCGGCGGTCAGGTGCGGGTGTCGGTGGCGGCGGATGAGAGCGCGCTGCAGCTGGAATACGCGCCATCGGCGCAGCCGGAAGTGACCGCCTAGCGGCAGGCGCGCTAGCGGCCGCGATAGACGATGCGGCCCTTCGACAGATCGTAAGGCGTCATCTCGACCGTCACCGCATCGCCAGTCAGGATGCGGATGTAGTTCTTGCGCATTTTGCCCGAGATATGCGCGGTCACGAGATGGCCGTTCTTCAGCTTCACGCGAAAAGTGGTGTTGGGCAGGGTCTCGACGACCTCACCTTCCATTTGGATGGCGTCTTCTTTGGGCATGCTGCGCTGCGTAACCTAAGGGGCGCGAATTTACGCATAAAGCACAGGGGCAATGCAATGCGCGTCGCGTCCGTCGCCTAGGCGGGCTGCAGGTAGCGCAAGAACTGCCAGCGCGGCATGGCGTGGCTACCCAGGCTGCGCAGATGGGCCGAAGGCAGCTGGCAGTCGATCAGCTCGATGCCCAGTGCGCCACAGCGCGCGACCAGCCCTGCCAGAGCGGCCTTTGAGGCATCGCGTTCGCGGCTGAACATGGACTCGCCGAAGAACACGCGACCCAGCTGCACGCCGTAGACGCCGCCCACGAGGCGATTGTCCCGCCAGGTTTCATAACTGTGAGCCAGTCCGCGCTGATGCAGGCCGCAATAGGCGGCCGACATTTCGGCGGTGATCCAGGTGCCCGGGCTGCGAGCGCGCGGCGCGGCGCAGGCGGCGACGACGGCGGCAAAGTCGCGATCCACCTGCCACTCGAAGCCGCGGGTACGCAGGCTGCGCTGCAGGCGGCGCGAGTTATGGAAATCACGCGGCAGCAGCACTTCGCGCGGGTCGGGCGACCACCACAGCACCGGCTGGCCGGGTGAGTACCACGGGAAGATGCCGCGCTCGTAGGCGGCAATCAGGCGCTCGAATTTCAGATCGCCGCCGGCCGCGAGCAGCCCGGGCGGATCGCGCAGCGCCGTCTCGTGCGGTGGGAAGCGCTCGGGCGGATCGTCGGGCGACAGCCAGGTGATCATCGCGGTGGCGCGGTCGGCTCGCCTTTGCGAAACGGCGCGTGCGCATCCGCCTCGCTGGCATAGGCGTCGATCGCACGGCCCTCGCGCGCCAGGTAAGCGCCGATGGCGCGTCGCAGCGACAGGTCCGCGATCCAGTGCGCCGACCAGGTCAGGGCCGGCTCGAAGCCGCGCGCGATCTTGTGTTCGCCCTGCGTGCCCGGTTCGAAGGTGCTCAGGCCGTGCGCGATGCAGTAATCGATGCCCTGGTAGTAGCAGGCCTCGAAATGCAGGCTGTGATAGTCGGCGTCCGCACCCCAGTAGCGCCCATAGAGGGTGTCGGCGGAGCGGAAGAACACTGCCGTGGCCACGGCGGCGCCATCGCGCATCGCCAGCTTGACGAAAAAGCTGTCGGCCATCGAGCGCGCTATGCGGCCGAAGAACGCACGATTCAGATACGGCGTGTGGCCGTGGCGGATGAAGGTGATCTCGTGCAGCCGGTAGACGCGCTCGATGAGCGCGTCGCTGAGCTGATCGCCACGCAGGGTTTGAAATACGATGCCCTGCTCGTGCACGCGCCGGCGTTCGCGCCGCGCCTTCTTGCGCTTCTCGGCCGAGAAGCCGTCGAGAAAATCATCGAAGTCGCGGTAGCCGCGATTGTGCCACTGGAAGTGGCAGTCGCGCCGCAACAGCCAGCCGTCGTGCTCGCAGGCGGCGCGTGCGGCTGGATCGAGAAACAGCGCGTGTACCGAGGACCGCCCGCCGGCTGCCAGGCACTCGCGCATCGCCCGCAGCAGTCCCAGGCGCAGCTGCGGGGCGGAAACATCGTCCCGGCACAGCAGCCGCGGGCCGGTGGCAGGCGTGAACGGTATGGCGCACACCAGCTTGGGGTAATAGGGCAGGCCGCCCTGTTCAGCGGCGCGCGCCCAGGCGAAATCGAACACGAACTCGCCCCAGGAATGGCTCTTCTCGTACAGCGGCGCTGCCGCCGCCAGCCCGTGCGCATCGCTCAGCAGCAGATGTCGCGGGCTCCAGCCGCTGCGCGCACTGGCACAGCCGCTGTCCTCGATCGCCGCCAGAAATTCGTGGCGCAGGAACGGGTAACCACCCGCCAGCGCGTTCCACTGCTCAGCCGGCAGTTCGCTGACGCGGTTGAGTATCCGGCATTGCACGCGCGACCGAACTCCCTAGGCCGCGCCGGGGTCGAACTGCTCGAGGAAGCGGTCGGCATCGAGCGCGGCCATGCAACCCGAGCCGGCCGAGGTGATCGCCTGCCGGTAGACGTGGTCGGCGACATCGCCGGCCGCGAACACGCCGGGCAGGCTGGTCGCGGTGGCATTGCCCTCGCTGCCGCCGTGCACGCTCAGGTAGCCGCCGCGCATCTCGAGCTGACTGCGAAACAGTTCGGTATTGGGCGTGTGACCGATGGCGATGAAGATTCCGCTCACGGCGATGTCACGCGTGCTGTCGTCCTGGGTGGAGCGGATGCGCACGCCGTGGACGCCGGATTCATCACCGAGGATCTCGTCGACGCTATGGTGCCAGATCAGACTCACCTTGCCGGCGCGCGCGCGCTCCAGCAGGCGATCCTGCAGGATCCTCTCCGCGCGCAGCTTGTCGCGCCGATGGATCAGCGTCACATGTTCGGCCAGGTTCGACAGATACAGGGTTTCCTCCACCGCGGTATTGCCGCCGCCGACTACCGCGACGCGGTGGCCGCGGAAGAAAAAGCCGTCGCAGGTAGCGCAGGCGGACACGCCGCGACCGCGAAATTTCTCCTCCGAGGGCAAGCCGAGGTAGCGTGCCGAGGCACCGGTGGCGATGATCAGCGCGTCGCAGCTGTAGCGCGCCGTGCCGCCGGCGAGGACAAACGGGCGCACGGACAGATCGGCCCGCTCGATGTGATCGACCACGATCTCGGTGGCGAAGCGCTGGGCGTGCTCGAGCATGCGCTGCATCAGCGCCGGCCCCTGCAGCCCTTCGACATCGCCGGGCCAGTTGTCCACGTCGGTGGTGGTCATGAGCTGGCCGCCCTGCTCGAGGCCGCTGATCAGCATCGGCGCACGATTGGCGCGCGCCGCGTATACCGCGGCGGTATAGCCGGCCGGCCCCGAACCGAGGACGATCAGGCGGCGGTGCAGCGGCGGAGTCATGTACAATTTCCTTTCATGGTCGCGCGCGGCGCGCCGAAATCCAAAGTTGAATGATGCGTGGCAAGTTGAATGATGCATGGTAAGTAAGCCGGACCCGCAGGCCAAGTCATATCCTTAAGCGAGGATTGTTATTCCGTGGCCGAATCCACTGCCCAGAGCCGAGCACCGTTGCGTTTTTCCGCCGCCGTCGCGCGCGGATTGCGCGAGGGCGCGGCTATTGCGCTGGCGGTGCTGTCGCTGGTGCTGCTGGTAGCACTGCTGAGCTTCGACGCGCGCGACCCCGGGTTTTCATTCACCGGCGAGGGCGCGGCGGTTCACAACCGCGTCGGGCCGATCGGCGCCTGGCTGGCCGATGTGCTGCTGTTCCTGTTCGGCCGCCCCGCGTACCTGCTGCCGCTGATGCTCGGCGTCGCGGCGTCGAGATTGGCGCGCGCGCGCAGCGGCGCTGAGCAGCACTCGCGGCTGAATGTCGCGATCCGCAGCGCCGGCTTTCTCGTGGTGCTGGTGGCGAGCTGCGCACTGGCAGCGCTGCACTGGAATCCCGGCAGCCTGCCGCAGGGCGCCGGCGGCATCGTCGGCAAGGCCGCCGGCGGCAGCCTGTCCTCGGGCCTCAATCTTCTGGGCGCGACGCTGCTGTTGCTTGCGGCCTGGATGGGCGGCGCGGCGGTCGCCTTCGGCGTCTCCTGGTTCACCGTGATGGATCGTATCGGGGCCTGGACCTGGTCCGGTGTGCACTGGATGCGCGAACGCTGGTTCACCAGCCGCGAGGTCAACGCCGGGCGCAGCGCCAAGCTGACGCGCAAGGAAGCGCTGCAGGCCGAACAGCGCCGTGCCCCGCCGCGCATCGCGCCGGCCATATCCGCCCCGGCGCCGGCTCCGGTCAGGAGCGAGCGCGTTGAAAAGGAACGCCAGGTGCCGCTGTTCGATCCGCCATCGGCGCGTGAACTGCCGCCGCTGGATCTGCTGGATAATCCGCGTGACCGCGAACCATCGTATTCGTCCGAGGCGCTCGAGGCGATGTCGCGCCTGGTGGAAATCAAGCTCAAGGACTTCGGCGTCGACGTCGACGTGGTGGCGGTGCATCCGGGCCCGGTGGTCACGCGCTTTGAGATGCGGCCGGCGCCGGGCGTCAAGGCGAGCCAGATCAGCGGCCTGTCGAAGGACCTGGCGCGCGCCTTGTCGACCATCAGCGTGCGCGTGGTCGAGGTGATTCCCGGCAAATCGGTGATGGGGCTGGAGATCCCCAACGAGAAGCGCGAAGTGGTCACGCTGGGTGAGATCATCCGCTCCAAGGCCTACGAGGATGTCGCCTCACCGCTCACGCTGGCGCTTGGCAAGGACATCGGCGGTGTGCCGATGGTGGCCGACCTGGCGCGCATGCCGCACCTGCTGATCGCCGGCACCACCGGATCGGGCAAGTCGGTCGCCATCAATGCCATGGTGCTGAGCCTGCTGTATAAGTCGACCGCCGAGCACGTTCGGCTGATCATGATCGATCCCAAGATGCTCGAGCTGTCGGTATACGAGGGGATTCCGCACCTGTTGTCGCCGGTGGTGACCGACATGAAACAGGCGGCGAATGCGCTGCGCTGGTGCGTGGCCGAAATGGAGCGGCGCTATCAGCTGATGTCGGCGCTCGGGGTGCGCAACATCGCGGGCTACAACCGCCGCGTCAAGGACTCGATCGCCGAGAACAAACCGATCCGCGATCCGGTGATGCTGCAGCGTGCCGCCAACGATCCGAGCATCGATCAGAGCGCGATCCCCAACCTGGAGCCGCTGCCGTTCGTGGTGGTGATCATCGATGAGCTGGCCGATCTGATGATGATCGTCGGCAAGAAGGTCGAGGAGCTGATCGCGCGCCTGGCGCAGAAGGCGCGCGCCTCGGGCATACATCTGATCCTGGCCACGCAGCGGCCGTCAGTCGATGTGATCACCGGGCTGATCAAAGCCAACATACCCACGCGCATCGCGTTCCAGGTTTCGGCCAAGGTCGACTCGCGCACCATCCTCGACACCAACGGCGCTGAGGCTNNGCGATATGCTGTATCTGCCGCCCGGCACCTCGATGCCGACCCGCATCCACGGCGCGTTCGTGTCCGACGCCGAGGTGCATCGCGTGGTGGAGGGCCTGAAGCACTCGGCGCGCCCGAACTACATCGAGGAGGTGCTGCGCGGTCCGTCGATGCCGATCCCTGGAATTTCGGGCGAGGATGACGATAACGGCGGTGCCGAGGGCGATCCGGAACAGGACGCGCTCTACGATGAGGCGGTCAGGATCGTCACCAGCGAGCGCAAGCCCTCGATTTCCTACGTGCAGCGACGGCTGAAGATCGGCTACAACCGCGCNNCGCGCATGCTCGAGGCGATGGAGCTGGCGGGCATCGTCGGGCCGCTGCAGTCCAATGGCGGCCGCGAAGTGCTGGCGCCGCCTCCGAGCTAGGCACCGATGTCGCAGCAGAAGTTCAGCCTGGCGGCATGGGCGGCGGTAGTTCTGGTTGCCGGCGGCACGGCGCTTGCTGCTCAATCGGCCGCGAGCGGCACGGCCCTGGATCGCTACCTGGACGGACTGAAAAGCCTGCGCACCGCGTTCACCCAGACGGTCACCGATGCGCGCGGCACCGAGACCGAATCCGGCAGCGGCACGCTGGAGGTGCAGCGGCCGGGGAAATTTCGCTGGGATTATCAGCCGCACGCCGAGGCGCCGGCCGCGGCGGGCACGGGCGCCAGCAGCGCGGGTGGCAGCAGCGCTGGCGGGACTGCTCCGGCGCCGCCGGCGAGCGCTGCCGG
>PKWJ01000036.1:17644-18188 GCA_003132025.1 Gammaproteobacteria bacterium | reverse complement strand
GGTGTCGACGCTGGTGTGCCTGGTGCGTTACGTGATACCGGCGTTGTACGCCGCGATGGGGATGCCCGCGGCCTCACGCGAGCGCGTAGCACTGTCGGCGCCGATTCACTGGGAGACGCAGCTGACCGGATTCGTGCCGGTGCGGGTGACGAACGACGACTGGGCGCGGCCGTGGGCCACGCCCTCCCCTACCAACGGCTCCGGAGATTTCGCCTCGCTGGCGCTGACCGACGGTTTCGTGGAGCTGCCCCCCGGACCCGCCGACTTCGCCAAAGGCTACGTAACACGCTTGTTTCGCTGGTAAAAGTACGCCCCTGTGACTGTGCCGTGATGGGGCGACGCGCTCGATCTGGTAGCCTTGGCANNTCATCGATCGCTGCAACTTTCGTTGCCCGTACTGCATGCCACGCGAGCATTTTCATGATCAGTACCGGTTTCTCAAATCCAGCGAGCGCCTGGATTTCAACGAGCTGCTGCGGCTGACCAGGCTGTTCGTGCAGCTCGGCGTGGTGAAGCTGCGCGTCACCGGCGGCGAGCCGCTGCT
>PKWJ01000036.1:246-17505 GCA_003132025.1 Gammaproteobacteria bacterium | reverse complement strand
GAACGCGGCGTCAACGACCACACGGTGCTCGACCTGGTCGAACACTTCCGCGGCTCCGGCGTCATCGTGCGCCTGATCGAGTACATGGATGTCGGCAATCGCAACGACTGGAATCGCGAGCGAGTCGTGCCCTCGCAGCAGCTGTTCGAACGCATCCACGCGCGCTGGCCGCTGGCCGCGCTCGATCCGGCGTATCCCGGCGAGGTCGCCCGCCGTTACGCGTTCGACGATGGCGGCGGGGAGGTCGGGTTCATCTCCTCGGTTACGCAACCGTTCTGCGGCGACTGCTCGCGCGCGCGCCTGTCCTCGGACGGCAAGTTCTACACCTGCCTGTTCGCGGCCGAGGGCACCGATCTGCGGGCGCCGCTGCGCGGCGGTGCCAGCGACGAGGAGCTGCTGCAGCTGATGCGCGCGGTGTGGGAGCGGCGTTCGGACCGCTACAGTGAACTGCGCGACAAACTGCGCGCCCGCGGCGTGCAGCACGTCGAGATGAATTACGTCGGGGGCTAGCCGCCGCATGCCACGCCGCGCTCGCAACACCGGGCTGTCGCATCTGGATGCGCGCTCCCGACCCACGATGGTCGACGTCGGCGCAAAGGCCATTACCCACCGGATCGCCGAGGCGGAAGCGCGCGTACGTCTGCCTGCGGCGGTGGCTCGCGCCCTGAAGCGCAGCGGCCACCGCACGAAGAAAGGCCCGGTGTTCGACACTGCGATCGTCGCCGGTGTCATGGCGGCCAAGCGCACCTCGGAGCTGATCCCGTTCTGCCATCCGCTGGCGCTGGAGCAATGCCGGATCGATATCGGCTTCGCGCCCGGCAGCCCCGTCATAGTGGTGCATTGCCGGGTGGAGGTACGCCACAAGACCGGGGTCGAGATGGAAGCCCTGACCGGCGCCAGCGTCGCGGCGCTGACCATTTACGACATGTGCAAAGCCTTGTCGCACAACATCCGCATTTCGGGCGTGCGGCTGCTGTCCAAGAGCGGCGGCAAACGCACGTTGCGTGCGCGGGCGGGCGCATGAGCGCGCCGGATCTCTACGGACTGGTGCTCACCGGCGGACGCAGCCGTCGCATGCAGCGCGACAAAGCAGGCCTGGAATACGCCGGCAAGTCGCAGCTCGAACGCGCCATGGAATTGCTCACGCCGCTGGTGACACGCTGTTTCGTGTCGGTCCGGCCTGACCAGCTCAACGACCCGCAGCGCACCGCGTACGACACCATCACCGATATCAAGCCCGATCTCGGCCCGATGGGCGGCATTCACGCCGCACTGCACTCCTACCCCGATCACGCGTGGCTGATCCTCGCATGCGACCTGCCGTTCCTCGACCGTGCAACGCTGCAGCACCTGATTGCGCAGCGCGCGAGCACGCGGGTGGCTACCGCGTATCGCAGCAGGTTCGACGGGCAGCCCGAGCCGCTGTGTGCCATCTTCGAACCGCGCAGTCTGCAGATCATCGAGCAGTCGCTCGCCCAGGATCAGCAATGCCCGCGCGGGCTGCTGTCGCGTTCCGACGTAAAACTACTGGATCTGCCAAACCCGCAGGCGCTCGATAACATCAACACCGGCGAGGAGTATGCCGCGGCGACTGCGGCACTCGGCGCCGCGCCGACTCCGGCGCCGGTGCCCGCCAGCACCGCAACGCTACGGCGCCTGCGTGTGCGGTACTTTGCGGTGCTGCGCGAACAGGCGGGCCGCAGCACCGAGGAACTCGAGACGCAGGCCGCCACGCCGGGCGAACTGTATGAGGAGCTGCGCCGCCGGCGCGGGCTGACTGTGGCCCCTGAGTTCCTGCGTGTGGCCGTGAACGACGAATTCGGCGACTGGCGCTCGCTGCTGGCCGACGGCGACACCGTGGTTTTCCTGCCGCCGGTCGCGGGCGGCTGAGCCGCCGAGTCCCTGCCAATTCAGGCACCCATGAACCGCTTCAGCCTGCACGAGACGCCATTGCAGCCGGAGCGGCTGCGCACCGAGCTGCAGAACCCCGCCTGCGGCGGCTATGCCGCGTTCGAGGGCTGGGTACGCGACCATAACGACGGTCGCGCGGTACTCAGGCTGGAATACGAAAGCTTCGAGCCGCTCGCGGTGCGCGAAGGCGAGCGCATACTCGCCGAAGCTCGACACCGATTCGGTGTCGAGCACGCGCGCTGCGCGCATCGCGTCGGACCGCTGGCGGTTGGCGAGCTGGCGGTCTGGGTCGGGGTCAGCGCGGCTCATCGGGGCGAGGCCTTCGACGCCTGCCGCTACATCATCGACGAGGTCAAGCATCGGGTACCGATCTGGAAGAAGGAGTACTACCAGGGCGGCGACTCGGGCTGGGTCAATTGCGAACGCTGCGCCGGGCCCGAGCCGCAGCGCGACCGAGTATCGCCCTAGCCCTAAGTGGCATCGGGCTATCCGCGATCAGGACAGGCTCAGGGCCGTATCTGCCCGGCGCCGTGGACCACGTACTTGTAGCTGGTGAGCTGCTCCACCCCGACCGGCCCGCGGGCGTGGAAGCGATCGGTCGAAATGCCGATCTCCGCTCCCATGCCAAACTCAGCGCCGTCGGCAAACTGCGTAGACGCATTGTGCAACACGATCGCGCTGTCCACGTGCTGCAGGAAATATTCCGCGGTGGCCAGATTGGACGTCACGATGGCATCGGTGTGCGACGAGCCATAGCGGGCGATGTGAGCGATGGCCTCGTCGACGCCGTCGACGATGCGCACCGCGATGATCGCATCCAGGTATTCGGTCGACCAGTCGGCTTCGGTCGCAGGCTTGACGCGATCATCGACCTCGCGCGCGCCCTCGTCGCCACGCACCTCGCAACCGGCGGCGATCAGCTCACTGATCAACGATGTCAGATGCCAGGGCGGACAGGCGCGATCAACCAGCAGCGTCTCGGCCGCGCCACACACGCCGGTGCGGCGCATCTTGGCGTTGGTCACAATCCTGCAAGCCATATCGAGTTCCGCGTCGCGATCCACATAGACGTGACAGTTACCCTCGAGATGGCCGATGACCGGCACCCGGGCCTCGGCCTGGACACGCGCAACCAGGCTCTTGCCGCCGCGCGGCACCAGCACGTCGATGAACTGCTGCATGCCCGAGAGCATCTCGCCGACCGCGGCCCGATCGGCAGTGGGCACCAGCTGGATGGCGCCGGGCGGCAATGCCGCCGCCGTAAGTCCCTCGACCAGGCAGGCATGGATGGCGGCGCTGGAGCGGCGGCTGTCCGAGCCACCGCGCAGAATCGCGGCGTTGCCGGATTTCAGGCACAACGCACCGGCGTCGGCGGTCACATTGGGCCGGCTCTCATAGATGATGCCGATCACCCCCAGCGGTACGCGCACACGGCTGATGCGCAGGCCGTTCGGGCGCGTCCACTCGGCGATCGTCACGCCGATCGGATCGGCCAGTGCCGCCACCTCCTGCAGCCCGCGCGCCATGGCCTCGACACGTTCGGCGTCGAGTTGCAGGCGATCGAGCAGCGCGGCGCTTAAGGCCGCGTCCTGCGCTTCACGCATGTCCTCGGCATTGGCGGCGAGGATCGCGGCCGCCTGTACGCGAATCGCAGCGGCAGCCGCAAGCAGCGCCTGGTTCTTGACCTTGCCATCGGCCAGCGCCAGCCGCTCCGCGGCCTGGACCGCGCCGCGTCCGATGTTCTGCATCAACGTATGCAGATCGGACGCGTCGGCGCGCTCCGCGATCGATGTGACGACACCGGTCATGGTTTCATCTCGGTCACGCTGCCGGGCGCAGCATGCGCCGTGGGCCTGTGTTCCTGGGGCCGATGATCATGCTGCAGAATGACCAGATCGTCACGATGTATCAGCTCCTCGCGACCGCGAAACCCGAGGATAGCCTCGATCTCGCTGCTCCTGCGGCCCATGATGCGACTGGCGTCGCTGTCGGAATATGCGGCGATGCCGCGCGCGACTTCCACGCCGTCGGGCGCCAGTACGCTGACGGTCTCGCCGCTTTCGAAGCGCCCAAGCGTTCCGGTAACGCCGGCCGCCAGCAGGCTTTTGCCGCCGTGCAGCGCCCGCAGCGCACCGGCATCGATATTAATCGCGCCCGCCGGCCTGAGCGTGCCTGCGATCCATTGCTTGCGCGCCGCCAGCGGCGTCGAGGCCGGCATGAACCAGGTACAGCGCGCCCCGGACTCCAGGCGCCGCAGTGGATGTCGCTGGTGCCCGGACGCAATGCACATGTGGCAACCGGCATTCACCGCGATGCGGGCCGCCGCGATCTTGGTCACCATGCCGCCCGAGCCGACCTCGGAGTTGGCGCGCCCGGCCATAGCCTCGATTTCCGGCGTGACGCGCATGACGCGCTCGATGAACTGTGCGCGCGGGTCGCGATGCGGATCAGCGGTATACAGGCCGTCGATATCCGACAGCAGCACCAGACAATCGGCGCTGGCCATCTGCGCTACGCGGGCGGCCAGCCGGTCGTTGTCGCCGTAGCGGATCTCGGCGGTAGCCACGGTGTCGTTTTCGTTGATGACCGGGATGGCCTTAAGCGCCAGTAGAGCCTCCAGCGTCGCGCGCGCATTCAAGTAGCGCGTACGCTGCTCGCTGTCCTCCAGCGTCAGCAGCACCTGCGCCACGGTCACATCGCCGGCTTCGAGCAGCTCCTTGTAGGCGTGCGCCAGCCGGATCTGGCCGACCGCGGCAGCGGCCTGGCTCTCCTCCAGCCGCAGCGCTCCCGGGGCCAACCCCAGGTGCCGCCTTCCTAAGGCGATGGCGCCCGAGGACACCAGAATGACCTGCTGGCCGCGACGGTGCAGGCGCAGCAGGTCGTCGACCAGCGTTTTAAGCCATGAGCGGTTAAGACGCCCGGTCCTGGCATCGACCAGCAGCGCCGAACCGACCTTGACCACAATGCGCCTTGCGGCCGTCAGCGGCGTGGGTGATCGGTTTGTTCTGCGATCGATCATGAGCGGCCGCGCCATTGTAGAGCAACTGGCGGCGCGGTCGCCCGATTGCCTCACTGCGGCAGGCGCCCTAATATCCTTGCGCAACGCATGGTGCGTCACACAGCCGTCAAGGAATCATCCAGGTGTCCAGAGAATACGAGCCCGCAGTCGGCCAGTGGTACGAGAACATCGACGAGAATGAGAGCTTTCGCGTGCTCTCGGTGGATGAGGATGCCGAGCTGGTCGAGCTCGAATACCTCGATGGTGACCTCGAGGAAATCGATCTGGAGACCTGGCACGAACTCGACCTGGAGAAGATCACCGAGCCCGAAGGGTGGGCCGGCAGCGCGGAGGATGAGGACGAAGAGGAAGAAGAAAAGGACGAGAAGGACGACCTCGACGAGACCTGGGACGACGACGAAGATGAAGACGACGACGACTGGGACGAAGAAGAGAAGGAAAGCGACAACTATTGAGTGCGCGGCAGCCGCGGCGGCAGAATAGTATGTCCTTGATTTCAAAAGAAAGCCTTGCCGGCGGCTGAGTTCCTGCCAGGAGTTGAATTCCTGCGATTCGCCGGCATCTAACGCATGAAGAGCCTGAGCGCCGGTGTGGCGCGTTCAACTTCACGGGAGTCCCGTCGGTAATTGCCATGAAGCGCATATTTCTTTTCGTCGTGACGAACCTGGCGATCGTGCTGGTGCTGTCCATCGTCGCCCAGGTCACCGGCCTCGATGGCTGGCTGACCCAGCAGGGCGGCAGTCTCGAAGGCCTGCTGGTGTTCGCGGCGCTGTTCGGATTCGGCGGCGCGCTGATTTCGCTGGCGATCTCAAAATGGATGGCGGTGCGTGCGATGGGGGTGCGCATCATCCATCAGCCCGAGTCGGACACCGAGCAGTGGCTACTCGCTACGGTACGCTCGCTGGCGGATAAAGCCGGTGTCGGCATGCCCGACGTCGGTATCTTCGACTCACCGCAGCCGAACGCGTTTGCCACCGGGCCGCGGCGCGACAGCGCGCTGGTCGCGGTCAGCAGCGGACTGCTCGCCTCGATGGACAAGGATGCGGTGCAGGCGGTACTGGGTCATGAAATCACGCACGTCGCCAATGGCGACATGGTCACCCTCGCGCTGATCCAGGGCGTGGTCAACACCTTCGTGATCTTCCTGTCGCGCATCATCGGCAACATCGTTGATCGCTCGATGTCACGCGACAGCAACGGCCGTGGCCCGGCATATTTCATCACCGTGCTGGTGTCGCAGCTGGTGCTCGGCATCCTCGCTACCATCATCGTCATGTGGTTTTCGCGGCAGCGTGAATTTCGCGCCGATGCCGGCGGTGCGCGGCTGGCCGGTCGCGAGCGGATGATCGCCGCACTGGAGCGGCTGCGGCTCGCGCACGACGCCCCGCTGCCCGCGCAGCTGAGCGCGTTCGGCATCTCCGGCGGCGAGGGCGGCGGCTTGCAGCGCCTGTTCATGAGCCACCCGCCGCTCGAGGAACGCATCGCCGCGCTTCGCAGGTTGGAAGCAAATTAACTTAAAAAAACATGAAGTTGCGTCCGAGGACGCGCTTCGCATGAGCGACGGCGAAGAGCTGCGTTCGCAGTTGCGCGCCCTGATCGGGGCCGACAGCGTGCTCACCGCCGACGCCGATACGGCGTCTTTCCTGGTGGATCAGCGACGCCTGTACCGCGGCAGCGCGCTGGCGGTCGCCGTGCCGCACGATGTCGGCCAGGTGGCGTGCATCGTCGGCTGGTGCAACCAGCAGCGTATCGGCGTGGTGCCGCAAGGGGGCAACACCGGCTACTGCGGCGGCGCCACGCCGGATGAATCGGGGCGGCAACTGCTGCTATCGCTGCGAAGGCTGAATCGCATCCGCAGCATCGACGCCGATAACTTTTCGCTCACCGCCGAGGCCGGCTGTGTGCTCGCCAACGTGCAACAGGCGGCCGATGCGGCCGAACGCTTGTTCCCGCTGAGCCTGGGCTCGGAGGGCAGCTGCCAGATCGGCGGTAATCTCGCGACCAACGCCGGCGGGCTGAATGTCGTGCGCTATGGCATGGCGCGTGACCAGGTGCTGGGCATCGAGGCGGTGCTGCCGGACGGTCAGGTGTTCGACGGATTGAAATCGCTGCGCAAGGACAACACCGGTTACGACCTCAAGTCGCTGCTGGTGGGATCGGAAGGCACGCTCGGCGTCATCACCGCGGCAACCCTGAAGCTATGGCCGAAGATGCGCAGCAGCGCCACCGCCATCCTCGCCATCGCGACGCCGGCCGATGCCATCAGACTGCTCGGGGTCCTGAAAGCGCAGGCCGGCGAACGCCTGAGCTCATTCGAGCTGCTGCCGCGCATCGCGATCGAGCTCACGACGCGCCACGTCGAGGGTGTCATCGACCCGCTGACGACGGTCTATCCCTGGTACATCCTGTGCGAGTTGACCTCGGCCGCGGTCGAGCCGTTGTCCGAGCTGCTGCAGCAGATCCTGGCCGACGCTGCGGAACGCTCACTGCTGCTCGATGCGGCGCTAGCCAGCAGCGAGCGCGTGCGTGCCGCCTTCTGGCGGCTGCGAGAAAGCGTGCCGGAGGCGCAGCGCCGTGCGGGCCCCAGCCTCAAGCACGATATCAGCGTACCGGTCACCTCGCTGCCGGCGTTCATCAGCGAGGCTTCGCTCTGGGTGCAGACACACGTCAGCGACGGCGTGCTGGTGTGCTATGGGCATGCGGGCGACGGCAATCTGCATTTCAACGTCAGCTGTATCGATGCATCCCGGAACGAGGCGTTCCTGGCGCAGGAGCCGCAGCTGCGCCGGGCGATCCACGATCTGGTGGCAAAATTCTCCGGCAGCATCAGCGCCGAGCACGGCATCGGCCGCCTCAAGCGCGACGAGCTGGCGCACTACGCATCCCCGGTAGCACTGGGCGCGATGCGCGCCATCAAGCAGGCACTGGATCCGAACGGCATCATGAACCCTGGCAAGCTGCTTTGACCTGCTCGCGCAGGATCGCGGCCAGCCGCTGCGCACCCGGTCCGGCATAGTCGCGATCGGCGTACACCAGGTACAGCTCGCCGGACAACTCCGCACCTTCACGCAGCGGCAGCGCCTTGAGCCGCCCCTGCGCAAGTTCCGCGCGGATCGTGTCCTGTGCGAACCAGGCGAACCCCAAGCCCATGACTGCGGCCTGGATCTGGGTCGCCTTGTGGCTGAAGGTCCAGCGCTGACCGGCCCCCAGCCACGGCGCGTTGCGGCTGCGCAGGCTGCCAGAGTCGCGAATCACCAGCTGGCGGTACTTGCGCAGGTCCTGGGCGGTAATCTTGCGGCCGAGTTTATGCAGCGCATGCTCGGGATGCGCTGCCGGTATGAATTGCATCCGCATCAGCGCATCGCCCATGAACCCCGGCGGGATCTGCGAGCAGATCGCCAGATCCACCCGCCGCTGGATCAGCGCCTCGTCGGTGCCGCTGAGCACGGTCTCGTACAGTTCGATGCGGGTATCGGGCCGTTCCCCGGCGAACAGCTCGAAGCAGCGCAGCAGCAGCCAGGTCGGAAAGATGATTTCCACCGCAAGCTTGAGTTCGCTCTCCCACCCGGCCGCCAGGGTACGGCCGGCACTTTCGAGCGACTCGGCCTCCTCCAGCAGCCCCTTGGCCCGCCGGTAGAGCACTTCGCCGCTGGCGGTCAGCCGCGCCCTGCGGCCACTGATCTCGAATATCTTGACCTGCAGCAGCGCCTCGATTTTCTGCACCGCATAGGTGATCGCCGACTGACTCTTGTGCAGTCTGGCCGCCGCCTGCGCATAGCCGCCCGCATCGACCACCGCCTGCAGCGCGCGCCACTGTTCGAGCGATATGCGGGGCGGTTGAGCCATAACCTATCTGGTAATTGGATTGATTTGAGCCAAATATTCTACTTTTTTATCTCCTAATTCAATAGTTAACTACACCCCACTTGAGCCAACCCATTCGTGAGGAGCACACCATGACTACCTTGCTTCAGATCAATGCCAGCATCCACGCCGACCATGGCCAGTCGAGCCAGCTCGCGACGCAGTTCGTTCAGGCCTTCAGCCGCAGCCACCCGGATTCACGTGTGGTGCTGCGCGACCTGGCGGGAGATACGGTTCCGCACCTGAGCGCCGAGCGATTTGCCGCCTTCGTGACTGACCCGGGCCAGCGCAGCGTCGCGCAGCGCGACGTCGTGGCGTATTCGGACGCGCTGATCCGTGAACTCAAACAGGCCGACGTCATCGTGCTCGGACTGCCGATGTATAACTTCGGTGTGCCGTCACAGCTCAAGGCCTATTTCGATCACATCGCGCGCGCCGGCGAGACCTTCCGCTACACCGCCAACGGACCGGTGGGACTGCTGACGGGAAAGAAGGTCTATGTGTTCGCCGCCCGCGGGGGCTTGTACGCCGGCACTACGCTTGATACACAGACCAGTTACGTGCGCGATTTCCTGCGCTTCGTGGGCATCGAGGACATCGAGTTCGTCTACGCCGAGGGCCTGCACCTGGGTGCGGACACCAAGGCGGCAGGATTAGCCCGCGCCGCGGCAGACATTGAACGCCTGGCGGCTTAGCCCGGCGGCCTAGGAGAACCAATGCGTACCCTGACACAGATCATTCCATCGGTGCCGACCTCGGACGGCGCCGGCGTCAAGCTGCGCCGCAGCCTGGGCAGCCAGCGCGGTTTTCAGGTCGATCCGTTCCTGATGCTCGATGAGTTCTACTCGGACGATCCGAAGGATTACATCGCCGGCTTTCCGGCCCACCCGCATCGCGGCTTCGAGACCGTCACCTACATGCTAGACGGTCACATGCGGCACGAGGATCACCTCGGCAACCGCGGCGACCTTTCACCCGGTGACGTGCAGTGGATGACCGCCGCGCGCGGCATCATCCATTCGGAAATGCCGCAGCAGAGCGAGGGCCGCATGCGCGGCTTCCAGCTGTGGCTCAACCTGCCGTCGAAGGAGAAGATGAAGCCGGCGCATTACCGGGACATTCCCGCGCAGCAGATCCCGGTGCTGCAGCTGTCATCGGCGGTAAGCGCGAAGGTGATCGCGGGCAGCGTGCGGCTTGACGGCCAGAGCGTCAGCGGTCCGGTCAACGCTCCGGATGCGCCGTTGACTACCGATCCACTTTATCTGGACTTGAAGCTGCCCGCCGGCGTCGCGCTCGAGGTGCCGGTCACTCGCGGGCACAACACCTTTCTATACGTCTACGAGGGTGAGGCCAGGGTCGGGGCGCCGCACGACGCCCAGACACTGCCCTATCGCGCCGCCGGCGTGCTATCCGACGGTGACAGCGTACGCGTGCAGGGCGGCGAGCGCGGTGCGCAGCTGCTGCTGCTGGCCGCGCGACCCTTAAGGGAGCCGGTGGTGCAATACGGCCCGTTCGTGATGAACACGCGCCAGGAAATCGAGCAGGCGGTAGAGGATTATCGCAGCGGGCGCTTTGCCGCCTAGCGTCCGCGTAGCAGCTAGGTGGCCGCAGGTGCGCCGATACGCATCAGGCCTTCCTGGGCGGTGTTGGCGACCAGGCGGCCGTCGCGGGTGAATATGCTGCCGCGGGAAAATCCGCGCGAACCCGCGGCGCTCGGACTGTCATACGAGCACAGGAACCACTCGTCGACCCGCATCGGCCAGTGCAGCCACATCGCATGGTCGATGCTCGCCAGGAAGCGCTTGCCGCTCATCAGCTCCTCGACGTGCGGCAGCGTGGCGGTGGCGAGCAGGTAGAAATCCGACACATACGCCAGCAGGCAGCGATGCAGCACATCGTCGTCCGGCAGCCGGTCGATCGCGCGCATCCAGATGTGCTGCAGCGGCGGCGCATTCTTCGGGTGCGCCGGGTCGCCGCGCTCGACCATGCGAAATTCAAACGGCCGCGCGGAGGCATACAGCCGCCGTGTCTTCTCCGGCATCGCCTCCAGCACCGCCTTCGGCACCGGGTCGGACTCCTTCAGCTCTTCAGGCGGCGGCACGTCGGGCATTGGTATCTGGTGCTCGACACCGGGCTGCGATACCTGGAACGACGCCGACATATTAAAGATCTGCTCGCCGTGCTGGATCGCGGTCACGCGCCGGCTGGTAAAACTGGCACCGTCGCGACTGCGGTCGACGAAGTAGACGATCGGCGCGTTGAAATCCCCACGTCTGAGAAAATAGGCGTGTAATGAATGCACGATGCGATCCGGTTCCACGGTGCCGTAGGCAGCCCGCAGACTTTGCCCCAGCACCTGGCCGCCGAATACCTGCGGACTGCCGATGTCGCGGCTCACTCCGCGAAACAGGTTGATCTCGAGCCGTTCCAGCTCCAGCAGCCGCAGCAGCTCGGCAAGGCCGGGGTGCATCAGGCGGTCGCGACGCCCAGGCGTTTCTGCATCGCCGGACTGGTGGTGGTGTACTGCAGGAACTGCTTCTTGGCCGGGTACAGGTGATGCTGGATCGCGAACGCGGTCAGCGCCGCTTCGTGGAACGCCGACAGGATCAGCTTTTTCTTGCCCGGGTAGGTGTTGATATCGCCGATGGCGAACACGCCCGGGATGTTCGACTGGAATTTCTCCGTGTCCACCTTGATGGCGCGCTTGTCGAGCTCCAGTCCCCAGTCGGCGATCGGCCCGAGCTTGGGCGCCAGCCCGAAGAACACCAGCAGGTGCTCGGCATCCAGGCGATGCAGCTCACCGACGCCATCCTTCACGTGCACGCCCTTGAGTTTGCCGTCCTCGCTGTGCACCGACTGCGCCAGACCCTCGATGAAACGCAGCTTGCCGGCTGTCTGCAGCTCGCGCATGCGCGCGACCGTGGCGGGAGCGCCGCGAAATTCCGCACGGCGATGCACCAGCGCCAGGCTCGACGCCTTCGGCGCCAGTGCCAGCGCCCAGTCGAGCGCCGAATCGCCGCCGCCGAAGATCACCAGGTTACGGCCGTGGAAGTCGGCGACGTTCTGGATCTTGTAGTGAACCTGCTTGCCTTCGAAGGTCTCGACCCCCTCAACCGACAGCCGGCGCGGCTGAAACGAGCCGACCCCTCCGGCAATCACTACGGCGCCGGCGTCGAACGCCGTGCCGGCAGCGGTGACGACACGGAAACGGCCGTTTTCCTGTTTATTGAGTTGCACCGCTTCCTCGCCCAGGTGCAACTCGGCGCCGAAGGGCTTGATCTGCTGCATCAGCCGGTCGATCAGTTCCTGTGCACCGCAGTACGGCAGCGCCGGGATGTCGTAGATCGGCTTGTCCGGATACAACTCGGTGCACTGGCCGCCGGGCTGTTTTAGCGTATCCACCACGTGCGACTTGATGCCGAGCAGGCCGAGTTCGAATACCTGGAACAGGCCGGCCGGACCGGCGCCGATAATGACCACTTCCGTGGTGATGTCGTTGTCGCTCAATGGGATACGCTCACAGATTGGATGAGGCCGCGAAATTCTAGCGACGCGGCTGCGCCCAGGGCAATCAAAAACCGGTTCAGGGCTTCATGCCTTCGGCTTATAGTCTGCCAAACTGGAGGAGATCCCGATATGGGCAGCAATACCGACCTGCATCGCCGTCGTACCAGCGCGGTGCCTCGCGGCGTATCCAATTCGCTCGCGGTCTACGTCGACCATGCGAAGAATGCGGAGCTGTGGGACGTCGAGGGCCGGCGCTACATCGATTTCGCCAGCGGCATCTCGGTGCTCAACATCGGTCACCTGCATCCGCGTGTGGTGGCGGCGGTCGAGCGGCAGATACAGCAGGTGGCGCATGCCTGTTTCCAGGTCACGCCCTACGAGAGCTATATCGCGCTGGCCGAGCGCCTCAACGCGCTCGCCCCCGGCACGACTCCCAAGAAGTCGATCCTGTTTTCGACCGGGGCCGAGGCGGTGGAGAACGCGCTGAAGATCGCGCGCTACCACACGCGCCGTTCGGCAGTCATCGCCTTCGACGGTGCCTTTCATGGCCGCACGCTCGCCACCATGACGCTGACCGGCAAGGTGCAGCCGTACAAGGCCGGCTTCGGTCCGCTGCTGCCGGACGTGTATCACGCGCCGTTTCCCATGGCCTATCACGGCGTGACGCCGGCGATGAGCCTGGCGGCAATCGAGCAGCTGTTCAAGGCCGATGTCGATCCGGCGCGCGTCGCCGCCATTATCATCGAGCCGGTGCAGGGTGAAGGCGGCTTCTACGTCGCGCCGCCGGAATTCCTGCGCGGCCTGCGCGCGCTGTGCGATCGGCACGGCATGGTGCTGATCGCCGATGAAATACAGTCCGGCATGGCGCGCACCGGGCGCATGTTCGCGATCGAACACGCCGGTGTCGAACCGGACCTGATGACGGTGGCCAAGAGCATCGGCGGCGGATTGCCGCTGTCGGCGGTGGTCGGCAAGGCCGAGATCATGGACGCGCCGCCGGCGGGCGGACTCGGCGGCACCTACGCCGGATCCCCGGTAGCCTGCGCCGCGGCGCTCGCGGTGCTGGATGTCATCGCCGAGGAGCGCCTGATCGAACGCGCGCAGCAGCTAGGGGCGAAGCTTGGCGCACGACTGAAGACGTTGCAGGCCAAATACGCTGCGATCGGCGAGGTACGCGGCCTCGGTGCCATGGTGGCGATGGAGCTGGTGAAGAACGGCAACGCCGAACAGCCCGATGCCGAGCTGACGCGCGCCCTGGTCCAGGCTGCGGCGCGCCATGGACTGATCATCCTGTCGTGTGGCGTCAATGGCAACGTGATTCGCTTCCTCACGCCGCTGACCATCAGCGACGCGCTGCTGGCTGAGGGCCTCGATCGACTGGATGCGGCGTTCGCCGAAGTCACGCACGCCCCGGCCGCCGCCGCCGCTACGGCCTGAGACAAGAGCCGGGAACGGCTATTCGCTTAAACCGAAAGGCGGTGTTGCTACATGCGAGGNNCCTCGCATGTAGCAACACCGCCCTGCGTGATATCCGATTAGCCGATTCGGCCTCTAGGCTCGGCCGGCATTGGCGTCGGTCGGCGCGTGAAAGTACTCGCTCTCCGCCGCCAGCTGGTCGATCAGCCGTTTCAGTTCCGTCATGCGCGCCTCGGCGGTACTGATCGGCACGCAGTCCTCGCAGCGCGGATCGCCGCACGGCTGGCGCGAATACAGCCAGTACTGCACCGCACCGGCCAGCAGGCCGTCGGCGATGTCCCAGAGATCGGCTTCCTTGTCCTTGCCGGCGAGTCGATTGCCGAGATCGACCGCTTTGGAGAACGCGGCATCAAAAGTATCAGCGGCTTCTTCCATACGTGGCTCTATTGTACCGCGTCCGCCCGTCAGCGATAGCCGCGCGCCTGAAGCGCGAACAGCTGAGCATAATGCCCGCCTTCGGCCATGAGCTGCTCATGGCTGCCCTTTTCGATGATGCGGCCGTAATTGAGCACCGCGATCTGGTCGGCCATGCGCACGGTGGAGAAACGGTGCGATATCAGTATCGTGATGCGATCGCGCGCCAGCGTGCGAAAATGTTCGAAAATCTCCGCTTCGGCGCGCGCGTCCATGGCCGCGGTCGGCTCGTCGAGCACCAGAATATCCGCGTCAATTCGCATGAAAGCTCGCGCCAGCGCGATCTTCTGCCACTGGCCGCCGGATAGTTCCTGACCGTCCTTGAACCATTTTCCCAATTGCGTGCGGTAGCCACGCGGCAACTGCTGGATGAAATCCGCGGCGCGGCCCTTCTCGGCCGCGTCGTGCCAGCGCTGCTCGTCTTCGAAGTAGCGCTCGTCGCCGGCACCGACATTCTCGCCGACCAGCATCTGGTAGCGGGTGAAATCCTGGAAGATCACCCCGATGCGCGCGCGCAGCGCGTCCTCGCTCCATTCCGGCAGCGGCAGCCCGTCGATCAGGATGCGGCCCGAATCGGGGCTATAGAGCCGCGTCAGCAACTTGATCAGGGTGGTCTTGCCCGAACCGTTCTCCCCCACCAGCGCCAGGCTGCAGCCAGGCGTAAGGTGCAGGTCGATATCGCTCAGCGCCGGCTCCGCCGCGCCGGGATATGTAAAGCTCACATGCTCGAAGCGCACACCGTCGGACGGCAATGGTCCACGCGGCGCGCTGCCGACCGGCGTCGTCACCGGTGTCTCGAGGTATTCATACAGCGTCGACAGGTACAGGTTGTCTTCATACATGCCGCCCACCGCCGACAGGATGGCCGACACGGCGCCCTGCCCCTGCCGAAACAGCAGCAGGTACATCGTCATCTGACCGAGCGTGATGCGCTCGCGTATGGTCGACAGCGCGATCCAGGCGTAGGCGCCGTACAGGGTCGCGGTCGCCAGCAGGCTCAGGGCGAAACCCCAGCTGTCGCGTCGGATCGCCAGCGCGCGATCCTCGCGATACAGCCGGGTGAAGATGTCCCGATAACGCTGCAGCAGCCGTGGCCCCAGGCCGAACAGCTTGACTTCCTTGACGTGATCCTCGCGTGCCAGCACCGTCTCGAGGTAGACCTGCATGCGTGTCTCGGGTGAACGCCAGCGGAACAGCCGGAACGCATCGCCCGAGAACTTGGCCTCCGCGACGAACGCCGGCAGCCCCGCCACCAGCAGCACCAGCATGGTCCAGGGGGAGAAACGCACCAGCAGCACGGCGTAACTCAACAGCGATATCGCGTTCTGCGTCAGGCCGAAGGTACGCATCACCAGGCTCAGCGGGCGGCTGGAAGCCTCGCGCCGCGCGCGCGTGAGCTTGTCGTAGAATTCGGAATCCTCGAAGTGCTGCAGCTCGAGCGTGAGCGCCTTCTCGAGGATCATGACGTTCACGCGCTGGCCGAGCTGCGCGCGCAGCAACGCCTGGCACAGCGACAGTCCACGCTGTGCGCCGGCGACCCCCGCCACCAGGCAGCCCTCCAGCAGCACCAGCCGCAGCACCCGCACGGCGTTGTGCCCGGCGGCATTGCGGGCATAGACCACAGCGTCGACGATCTGCGCGCCGATCCAGGCCACCGCCGCCGGCAACAGGCCGGCCGCCAGCGTCAGCAGCGCCATCGCCAGCAGCAGCGCGCGATTGGTCTCCCACACCAGCTGTACGGCACGGCGGCTGTAGCGAAACACCCCGAAGAAGCCCAGCAGCACCTCGCGGTTGGCCGCCGGCGCCGTCGCAGCGCCGGCCGATCGCCCACCGTGCGGATTCACGCCGTCAATAGCGCCTCCACCGGTTCGGGTTCGTAGCCGAGGTTGGGTGCGAGCCAGCGCTCGACCTCATCCACGCTCATGCCCTTGCGCAGCGCGTAGTCCTCGACCTGGTCGCGGTCGATGCGCCCGACCGCAAGATAACGCGATTGCGGATGCGAGAAGTACCAACCGCTGACGGCCGCGGTCGGATACATCGCGTACGACTCGGTCAGCGCGATGCCGGCATTGTGATCGACCTCCAGCAGCCGCCACAGCGTCGCCTTCTCGGTGTGATCCGGACAGGCCGGGTAGCCCGGCGCCGGCCGGATGCCCCGGTACTCCTCGCGGATCATCTGCTCGTTGCCGAGCTTTTCGTCCGGCGCGTAGCCCCAGAATTCCCGCCGTACGCGCTCGTGCAGCCGTTCGGCGAAGGCTTCCGCCAGGCGGTCGGCCAGCACCTTGAGCATGATGCTCGAGTAGTCGTCGTGGGCGGCCTCGAAGCGCTGCAGGTGCGGTTCGATGCCGATACCGGCGGTGAGCGCGAAGGCACCGAAGTAATCGCGCCCGCTGCCCTTGGGCGCGATGAAATCGGCCAGCGCACCGTGCGGCTTGCCTTCCGGCAGGTCCTTTTGCTGGCGCAGGAAGTGCACCCGTTCCAGCACCTGGGTGCGCGCGTCGTCCCGATACAGCTCCACGTCCTCGTCAATCGAGTTGGCAGGGAAAAATCCGATCACGGCCCGCGCCTGCAGCCAGCCCTCGCGAATCACCGAGCGCAGCATCTTGCGGGCATCGGCATACAGGCTGCTGGCCTGCTCGCCGAACTGCGCGTCGGTGAGGATATCCGGAAACTTGCCGCGCAGCTCCCAGGCCTGGAAGAACGGTGTCCAGTCGATGTAGCGCGCCAGCTCCTCGATCGAATAGTGCTCGAAAGTGCGTACCCCGAGCATGCGCGGCACCGGCGGCGCGTAGGTCGACCAGTCGATGCGCGTGCGGTTGGCGCGCGCCTGCGCCAGCGTAAACTGCGGCGACTTGGTGCGTCGGGCACCGTGCTGGCTGCGGCGCAGCCCATGCTCGGACTTGATGCGCGCGCTGTAGGCCTCGCGGGTGGCGGGCGTCACCAGCTGCTGGCACACGCCGACCGAGCGCGAAGCGTCCTTGACGTACACCACCGGCCCTTCGTATTGCGGGTCGATGCGCACCGAGGTGTGCGCCGGGGAGGTGGTCGCGCCGCCGATCAGCAGCGGC
>PKWJ01000036.1:0-166 GCA_003132025.1 Gammaproteobacteria bacterium | reverse complement strand
TTCTTGCCGATGTCGTGCACATCGCCCTTGACGGTAGCCATCACGATCAGGCCGTTGCTGCGATGCTCGCCGCCGCCGGCGGCCTTCTCCTTCTCTATATATGGGATCAGGTGGGCGACCGCCTTTTTCATCACACGCGCCGATTTGACCACCTGCGGCAGGAACA
>PKWJ01000023.1 GCA_003132025.1 Gammaproteobacteria bacterium | reverse complement strand
CGAAGCCCCCAAATTCTTGCTTTCTGTACCCTTGCTGTCTTCTCGGTGTCCTCGGTGTTGAAAAACTTGCTTGCTGGCGATGCGTGACCCGAGGTGGTCGGTGTCAAGCAAGCCGCCCAATCGATCAGCTACTTTCGGGTACTCAGATCGCGACCTCGCGGCCGAGTTCCACCACCGATTCGGCGGGCAGACCAAGGTAGTCCGTTACGTGCAGCGAATTGCGCTGCATGAAGGCGAACATCGCCTCGAGCCAGCGCGGCAGGCCCTTCCCGTCCCGGCGTGGCACCACCGTTTCATGACCGACGAAATAGATCAGGTCGTCGAGGTCGATGCTGCAGCCCGCAGCATGCGCCTGCGCCAGCAACCCGGGGATATCCGGACGCTGCATGAAGCCGTGGAGCGCGGCACCGCGCCAGATGCCCGGGGCGATCTGCTCGAAACTCAACCGCTGCGACGCCGCCACGTAGGGCACCAACCGTGTGGCTACACTCAGAATGAATATGCGCTCATGCAGCGCGCGGCTGTAGCGGACGTGCCAAACCATGACAGGTGGCACGTCGCGATCGGTACGCGTCAGGAACACCGCCGTCCCGGGTACGCGCGGCACGCCTTGCGCCGCGATCTGCGCCAGGAACGCCTCGATCGGCATCACGTAATCGCGCACCCGCGCGGCCACCGCCGCAACGCCCAGGTGCCACACCAGCATCACGCCGTAGACCGCGGCGGCCAGCAGCAGCGGGACGTAGCCGCCGTTGGCGATCTTCATCATGTTCGACGAAACGAAGCCGGCGTCCACCACCGCGAGCGCGCCGGCGACCGCGGCGGCGCGCGGCAGGCCCCAATGCCAGATCTCGCGCATCGCGATGAACAGCAGCAGCGTGGTCAGCAGCATCGTCAGCGAGACCGCAATGCCGTAGGCGGCGGCGAGGTTGTCCGACTTGCCGAAGCCGACCGCGAGGGCGATCGTCACCACCATCAGCAGCCAGTTGATGGCTCCGACATAGATCTGGCCGTAGCCTACTTCGGAGGTCTGTTTGATGCGCAGGCGCGGCAGCCATCCGAGCTGGATCGCCTGGCGCGTCATCGAGAACGCGCCGGTGATGATCGCCTGGCTGGCGATGATGGTCGCCAGCGTCGCCAGCACCACCAGCGGCAGCAGCAATGACGGCGGGCAGAGCCGGAAAAAGATGTTGTCGCTAGTGGACGCACCGGCAAGAACGATGGCCGCCTGCCCCGCGTAGTTCAGCACCAGGCTCGGAAACACGATCGCGGACCAGGCCAGGCGGATCGGCCGCGCTCCGAAATGTCCCATGTCCGCATACAGAGCCTCGGCCCCGGTCACGCACAGGAACACTGCGCCCAGGACCAGGAAGCTGGCGTAGCCATGCGAAAACAGATATCGCAGGCCATACAGTGGATTGACGGCCACCAGCACCGCCGGATGCTGGGCGATGCCCCATACGCCTAGCGCGGCAATCGATAAGAACCACAGCATCATTATCGGGCCGAAGGCGCGTCCGATGCTCGAGGTGCCAGTCGGCTGCAGGGCAAACAGCGCGATCAGGATCACCGCCGCCGCCGGCAGGATGTACGGGTGCAGCGCCGGCAGTGCAATGTCCAAGCCTTCCACCGCCGACAACACGGAAATGGCGGGGGTGATCGCACCGTCGCCGTAGATCAGAGCGGCGCCAAACAGCCCTACGGCAACAATCGCCGGCCGGCGATGCTTCTTCAGCGCCAGCAGCGACATCAGCGCCAGAATGCCGCCTTCGCCGTCGTTGTCGATGCTCATCGCAATGATCACGTATTTCACTGTGGTGATGACGACGAGCGTCCAGAGAATCAGCGACAGCACACCCAGGACGGCCGCCGGCGCCGGATGGTCGCCGGTGAGATTGAGCACCGTCTTGAGCGTGTACAGGGGGCTGGTGCCGATATCGCCAAACACGATGCCCAGCGCCGACAGACCCAGCAATGCGCCACCGCCCAGGGCACGCCGGTGAGTTGCTGCAGCCGACGGCGGCTTGACCGCAGACTGCGGCTCGCACGGCACCGGCTTCGGCCGCTCAGCGTCTGGCATGCAGCTTCGTCATTGAGGTATAAATGAAGTCATTAATATCTTGTAACATATTGTAATTACATATATTACAATCCCATAAAAGTCTCGCGCTGCTCACGTCGTGGCATGCACGGCCGCCAGCAGCAGCGGCGTCGTAAATGCCGCAAACACATTCGACAGCACAATGCTGCTGGCGATCGTGCCCTGAATCGCCCGAAACTGCACCGACATCAGGTAAACATTGACGCCAACCGCCATCGAGGCCACCAGCACTACGGCCCGCATCTCCACCGCCGGCAGTGCCAGTACGATCGCGAGCAACCACACCACCAGTGGCTGCACCAGCAGCTTGAGCGCGCAGACCGTCAGGCTGGAGGCCCATTGCTGCTTGATCGGGAACGCGGCCAAACCCAACCCTAAGGCCAGCAGCGCGGCGGGTGCGGCAACGTTGCCGACCGCCAGCAGTGTGCCGTCGAGCAGCGCCGGCAGCTGCAGGCCCAATCTGCCGACTGCGGAACCAACCACGATCGCGACGATGATCGGATTCCTCAGGAGGTTCCACGCGGTCTTCGCGAAGCCGGAAGCACTGAAGGAACCGTGACGCGACAACTCGACCGATACGCTGACCAGCGTCCACAGGATCAGCGCATTGAACACCAGCAGCAGCGCCACCACCGGGACCGCGCTCGCGCCCAGCGCAAGCTTCGCGATCGGCAGGCCGGTCAGGACAATATTGGAGAACACCCCGCCGAGCCCGAACACCGACTGCGAGGTGCCATCGAGCCTGAACAGCCATGCCGCCGCCGCGCGGCCGATCAGGAACACGATCAGGCAGCTGCCGAAATAGGCGATCAGAACGCGGCCGTGCGCGGCCGGCAGCGAGGCCTGGTGGCTCATCAGCTGAAACAGCATCGCCGGCAGCGCGATCGCGAATACCAGGCCCGAGATGCGATGGCTCCACTCCGGCCGCCACCACGGCAGACACGCCACCAGATAGCCGGCAGCCACCAGGCCGTACAGCGGCGAAGACAGCTTGAAGAATTGCCACAGGACCGTCATGCGGGCGATTGTAGGCTCGGCGCGGGAAGCGCCCGCCTTCGCGCTAGTGCGCGGCTCGGACGACGACTCGCTGGGTCTGCTCGCCGAGTCGTTCGATTCCAAGGCGCATCACGTCGCCGGCCTGCAGATAGACCGGCGCGGGCTTGACTCCCATGCCGACCCCCGGCGGCGTGCCGGTGGTAATGAGGTCGCCGGGCTCGAGCGTCATGAAGCGGCTGATATAGGACACCAGCGCGGCGACGCTGACGATCATGGTGCGCGTATTGCCGCTCTGGCGGCGCTGTCCGTTGAGCTCGAGCCATAGCTGCAGATTCTGCGGCTCAGGCACTTCATCGGCGGTCACCAGCCACGGGCCGACCGGTCCGAACGTATCGCAGCCCTTACCCTTGTCCCAGCTGCCGCCGCGTTCGAACTGGTATTCGCGCTCGCTGATGTCGTTGACGACGCAGTATCCGGCCACATGATTGAGCGCATCGGACTGGTCCACATACCGCGCCAGCGTTCCGATGACGACGCCGAGTTCGACCTCCCAGTCCGACTTGCGGGACCCTTCCGGCAACAGCACGTCGTCGTTCGGCCCATTCAGGCAACTGATGGCCTTGGTGAACAGCACCGGTTCGGTCGGGATCGGTTGGCCGGTCTCCGCGGCGTGATCGGCGTAATTGAGCCCGACCGCGATGAACTTGCGAATTCCGGCCATCGGAGCACCCAGGCGCGGTCGCCCGCTGACCGCCGGCAGCGTGCTGCAGTCGAGCCCCGACAGCCTTCGCAGCGCGTCGGGAGCAAGCTGCTCGGGAGTCAGGTCGGGCAGTCGGCCCGACAGATCGCGGATCACTCCATCGGGCCCCATGACGCCGGGGCGCTCCTGACCCGCAGGACCGTAGCGCAGTAACTTCATGGGTTAACGACGCGACACGGTGAGCATCAGGTACACCGTGCGGCCGGGTTCCGGCTCGAAGTAGCGCATGTTGGTTTCATTGACGATGACCGAGCCAACGTAACTGCGGTTGCCGATGTTGTCCAGGCGCAGCGATTCAGTGAAATCCCATTCCGGTCGCTGCTGCTCGAGGCCGGCCTGTAGATTGGCCAGCCAGTAGCCGGAGGCGGCCTGACTGTCGAGGTCATTGGCGTACAGCTGGGCGCGGCCGATCGCCTCCAGCGTGACCCAGAAGTCGTGCGGCGCACGCCGCCAGGTCAGGCCGGCATAGAGCGAATCGGCCGGAACGGCCGGGATCCGATGGCCGGCACCGACCTCCACCGGCACGCAGGGCACGACGATGCAGGTGGTGTATGACTGTAGCGTCAGCGCCTGAATGTAGGTATAGGCCAACTGACTGCTCAGTCCGTGGCCCCAGTCACTTTGGAGTTCGGCTTCCACGCCCCGGCGCTGCGTCGACGGAATGTTCTGGTAGACCGAACGGCCGGCGGCATCCGACTGTATCGCCAGCTCATCGTCGGTATGGATGTAAAACCCGGCCAGTGTGCCGCGCATGCTGGTCGTGCCGGCCTTCAGCCCAAGCTCGTAGTTGTCGCTGCGGGCGGCCTTGAGCGCAAAGTTCAGGCCCGGCAGGCTGCCGTTGGTGGAGCGGTACGCCAGCTCGTCGAGCGTCGGCGTTTCAAAACCCTTGCCGTAGGAACCGTACAGATCCAGGTGCGAGCCGGCCCGGTAGGTCAGCCCGGCGACCGGGTTGGTGCTGTCATAGCGCACGCCGCTTTCGGTGGGCGCGCCGGCTTCGATCAGATGGTCGTCGGAGGCGACATCGACCACGCTGTTTCGCACGCCGGCTTCCAGCCGCCAGCGCCGACTCGGGTCCCACTGCAGCTGCAGGTATTCGTCCAGGTCATAGACCGTATTGGTCTGGTCCCGGCGCAGATCGCCCTCGACCCCGAGCTCATCGCCGATGAAATTCAGATAGCCACGGCGTCCCTCGGTCAGATCGTCGTAGCTCGCGCCGGCGGTGATCTGCAACGGCGTGTCGGCCACGCGGCGCTCATCGGTCAGGTGCACGTCGGCGCCATAGTAGCCGTGTACCAGCGCGATCACGCCGCCGGGGTTCGTGGGCGACCCTTCCGTGGATTTTGGGATCGCCTGATACTGCGTGGTGTCGCGGCCACCGCCATAGATCATGGCGCTGAGCTGATCGTTCTCGCTCAAGGTGCGCTCGTAGTGGGCACCGATCTGCTCCTGCTGCACCGACTTGCGCGTGTTGTAGGCGATGGCATTGGTACCGGCCTGCTCGCGATCGCCGGCGAGCTGCGCTCTGGTGACTCCCAGCGGATCCTGCGCACTCGGCATATCGATCGCATTGGCGATCAGCGTCAGGGTGGAGGCATCATCCAGCCGCCAGGCGGCCTTGGCATTGAAGACACTGCGCTCGGCCGCGCTGTGATCGCGATAGCCGTCGGTGGAAAAGTGATACCCGTCCACCACCAGATTGAGCGGGCCGGCCGCGTGCATCAGTTCCAGCGCGTAGCGTTGCATGTCAAAGCTGCCGTACTCGGCGGTCGCATCGACGCGCGTACCCGGGGGCGCATCCTGCGTAAATATCGAGATCACACCGCCGGAGGAATTGCCATAGAGCGCCGAGAACGGCCCGCGCAACACTTCGACCCGGCCGGCGGAGCCGAGGTCAAAATTGGAGAACTGGCCCTGGCCATCCGGCATCGTGCCGGGGATGCCGTCGGCATACAGGCGCACTCCGCGCACCCCGAAGCTCGAGCGGGCGCCAAAGCCGCGCACCGAGATCTGCAGATCCTGCGCATAGTTCTGGCGATTCTGCGCATTCACGCCTGGCACACCGATCAGCGGCTCGGACAGGTTCACCAGCAACTGGCCTTCCCTGATCTGTTGCTGGCCGATGAGGTCGATGGACATCGGCAGATCCGCACTGGACGTCGGCACGCGCGTCGCCGTGATGACGACCGGCTCGAGGCTGAAGGCGGCGCTCACCGCGCCGTCAACCGTCGCCGCGGTAGCTGCGGTCCCCGCGGCCACTGGCGCCGCCGCGTTGTCAGCCGTCGTCGCGGCGCGAGCGCTCGCGCATACCAGCATTAGCGCGGCACTGACCGCGGCCGCGCCAGCAGTTCGAATCGTCGGCATGGTGAGTCGCCACGGTCTAGACTGAGTCTAAGTATCAGTGTGGCGTCGACCGGCGATTTGTTCAACCAGCACGCCGCGCCTACTCGGATTCCTGCGGCCCGGATCTACAGGCCGGCGCGGCCCCGAGCGCACCCTGCCACACCAGCCTGTCGTCGATCGCTGCCGTGAGCTCATCGCCTGGCATGCTGGCCCGGATTGCGCTTCACCGACACCACCAGCCTGGACTGGGGCTCGATGCGCCACATCACGTAGACCAGGTTGCAGGCATCCTCGGCGCGCAGCTTGGGAACTTTGACCGACAGTTTTCGATCCGGGGCCGCCTCGAGGCTGCCTTCGGTGACGCACAGATCCGAGCGCGATACCGCGTTCAGTGTCGCCGCAGCGCACGGATGCAACGCCGCGTAGAAAACCGGCGAACACAGCCCGAGGCACCACGGCGGCAATTTTCTCATGTGCATCACCCGATGATACGATGCAGTTGGATATCAGGCCGGCAGGCGGCTTGAGATCCTGAGGGCGCGGCGTTGCAGGGGGAGCATAACCGACCGGAGGTCGCTGCGATGATACTGGGATTATCGATCGCCTCGTTCACGCTGTTCCACGTGGTATTGAGTCTGCTCGGAATTGCCGCCGGACTGATCGTCATGGTCGGCATGTGGGCAGGCAACAGACTCGACGGCTGGACTGCGCTGTTCCTGGCCACCACCGTGGCGACGAGCGTGACCGGTTTCCTGTTTCACTCCGCAAGCTTTGGACCGCCGCACGTGATCGGCCTGATCTCGCTACTGCTGCTGGTGCTGGCAATTCTTGCGCGCTACTCCTATCACCTCGCCGGATCCTGGCGCTGGATCTACGTCGTCACTGCCATGCTCGCGCTGTATTTCAACGTGTTCGTGGGCGTGGTGCAGGCGTTCCAGAAGCTGCCGCTGCTGCAACCGCTGGCGCCAACCGGAACCGAGCCGCCGTTCGCTATCGCCCAGGCACTGGTGCTGCTGGCTTTTGCAGGGTTCACGGTCGTGGCGCTAAAGCGCTTCTACCCGCCCAGGAACAACGCCGCGGTCAGTGTGCGGCTGCCCTGAAGCCGCCGATCGGAACCGGCCTACGGCACACCGGCCACGCGCAGCACGAAGAACAGGCCGGCCGCAAACAGCGCCGCGCCCAGCAACACGCACACCGGCAAGGTGAGCACCCAGGCCAGGATGATGTTGCGCACCGTCTCTTTCTGGATCCCGGAGCCGTTGGCGACCATCGTGCCGGCGATACCTGAGGACAATACGTGGGTGGTGCTGACCGGCAGTCCAAGCACATCTGCGGCCTCGATGGTGCCGAACGCGACCAGCTCGGCGCAGGCGCCCTGCGCGTAGGTCAGATGCGCCTTGCCGATCTTCTCGCCTACCGTGACCACGATGCGCTTCCAGCCGATCA
>PKWJ01000060.1 GCA_003132025.1 Gammaproteobacteria bacterium | reverse complement strand
GGCGCCTGGTCGAGTCGGACGTCACCAAAGCGCAGGCGAGCGCCGCCGACGTCGCCGCGGCACTCCTGTCGGCACAGATCACGCTCGCCGAAGACTATTTCCAGCTGCGCGCCGCCGATGAGCAGGTACGTCTCTACCAGACCGAGATTGACGACTTCAAGAACGCTCTGTCGATCACGCAGAACCAGGTCAAGGCCGGCACCACGACGCTGGCGGACGTCTATGCCGCCGAGACGCAGCTCGAGAGCACCGAGGCGTCGGCGGTCGGTGTGCAGCTCACGCGCGCCAAATTTGAACATGCGATCGCGGTACTGATCGGCAAGCCGCCCGCCGAGCTCGCCATCGACCAGGGTGACTTCACCACCAGGGTGCCGGTGGTGCCGGCCGGCATTCCCTCGGCGCTGCTCGAGCGCCGACCCGATATAGCGGCCGCCGAGCGCAGCGTGGCGAGCGCCAATGCACTGATTGGCGTCGCCGAAGCCGCCTGGTTCCCGAGCGTGACATTAAATGGGTCGTATGGCTTTAGTGCCGGGGTTCTGCCCGGACTGCTCAGGGCCAAGAATGCGCTGTGGTCGTTCGGCCCGTCGCTGGCCGAGAACGTCTTCAATGGCGGCGCCACGCTGGCCCTAAATCACCAGGCACGCGACAATTACGATGAGGCGGTTGCGACCTATCGCCAGACCGTACTGTCGGCGTTTCAGTCGGTCGAGGACGACCTGGTGACTCTGCGCGTGCTCGAGCAGCAGGGACAATTGCAGGAAGCGGCCGTCAAGGACGCGCGCCTGTCTGAGGAGCTGACTCTCAATCAGTACAAGTCGGGCATCGTGGTCTATTCCAGCGTGATCACGGCACAGACCACTCGATTGGTGGACGAGATCAATCTGCTGAGCGTTCAGAGCCAGCGGCTGGTGTCGAGCGTCGACCTGATCTCGCAGCTGGGCGGCGGCTGGGACGCCGCGCAACTCGATCAACGCGATCGGGGTGTGCCGGCGAATTGACCGCTTGCCAAGCGGCACCGAAATCCCTGAGCATCAACCCATGATCTGGCAGGGCCTGGCGATCGGCATCGGCGCGGCGTTGGGTGCGTTAGTGCGCTGGCGCCTCGGCGCCTGGCTCAATCCCGTGTTCCCCACGATTCCCTTCGGCACCCTGGCCTCGAATCTGATCGGCGGCTTCATCATGGGCCTGTGCATGGAGTATTTCTCCCGCACCGTGGCGCTACCGCCCGAGCTGCGGCTGGCGGCGACCACCGGCTTTCTCGGCGGGCTGACCACTTTTTCGACCTTCTCGGCCGAGACCACGGTACTGCTGCTGCGCCGCGATTTCCCGTGGTCCGCCGCCATCATCGGCGCGCACCTGATCGGATCGGTGCTGCTGACCATTGCCGGCGTATATTGTGTACGGGTGGTGCTGGGCCTGAAGGGGATCGCGTGAAGGCAACGGTGCTGCGACTGTACATGCACGAGAGCCGGCGCTATCGCGGCATGCTGCTCTATGAGTGGTTGCTCGAGCACGCCCGCAAGCTCGGCGTGCATGGCGGTTCGGCATTTCGCGCCATCGCCGGCTATGGCCGCCACGGCGTGCTGCACGAACAGAACTACTTCGAGCTGTCCGGCGAATTACCGGTGGTGGCTGAATTTATCGTCAGCGAATCCGATGCCGAGCGCATCCTGGCGCTGGTACGCAAGGAGAGTATCGATCTGGTGTATGCGACCTGGCCGGCCGAGTATTCCGCCACTGGCGCTAGCGGCGCCCCGGGTGCGCCCGCCACGCCAGCGGCAGGCGCGCCGGTCTGACGCTTGCCAGGACCTCTAGACCCACCCGGGTTCCTGGCCCGCTTTCCATTTGATGCTGCAGCCGACGCTCGGAATCTGCTGCTTTATCTGCCGCGCTGCCAGCACCGCATCGGCGGCGGCGCGCAGATCCGCGCCGGTTACCGGCTGCCTGCTGGCCGGACGGCTGCCATCGAATTGCCCGCGATAGGCCAGCCGGCGCGACTGATCGAACAGATACAGGTCGGGCGTGCAGACGGCCTCATAGGCTTTCGCCACCGCCTGCGACGCATCGTACAGGTACGGAAACCCGAAGCCCTTCTGCGCCGCGAGCTGCGCCATGTTCGCCGGGCTGTCGTCCGGGTAGCGGCTGGCGTCGTTGGGGTTGATCGCCACCACTGACAGGCCCTGCGCGCTGTAGTCGCGCGCGAACTGCACCAGGCCGTCGATCATGTGTTTCACGTAGGGACAGTGGTTGCAGATAAACGCGACCACCAGTGCCCTGGCGCCGGCAAAGTCGCCCAGCCCGTGAAGCTCGCCGGCCGGGTCAGGCAGCGAAAAATCCGGCGCCGGCGTGCCCAGCGCCAGCATGCGCGATTGCGTCTTCGCCATCGATCGAATCCTTTAGCGCGACATTGACGGGCGCTACTGCTGGCTTCACATTAGCCGCTCGTTTTCCCCACGACAAGGTTTGCAGGCCATGGTCAAAGGCAGCCAGGCGCGTCGGGCCGCGCACGCGATCGACTCGATCTTCATCGATCGCTGGGCGCACCGGGGCGGAGCGCTGGTGCTGTTCATCTCCAAGATCACGCTGGATGACGGCCGTGTGAGCCGCACGCAGCTGTTCGACACCGGTGCGGCCTGGGAAAATTTCGCGCTGCAGGGCTCGCTGGCCGTAGTCGGCAAGCCGGGAGACGTACAGCAGTTGCCTGAAAACATGCGCGCGCGCGAGCAGCCCAACGACCGGCGGCCGATCGCTGAGACGGTGCGCGCGGGGGCGTTCAGTTTCTAGCGGGAGCAAGACCATGGCGCGAGATGACATCGTTCCCACGGCGCTGCATCAGCTGCCGGCCACATCGAAGACGGTTCATTGGGGATATTTCGATCCCGCGCTCGCGCCTGCGCTGCGTGTGCGTAGCGGCGATCTGATCCGGGCCGAGGCCATCACGCACCACGCCGGTGACGCGCCCGAGCTGATGATGGATGAGCCGATCCAGCGCCTGTTTCGCGAGATACCAGTCGCGGACCGCCGGCCCGGCGTGCACATCATGACCGGTCCGATCTTCGTCGAAGGCGCGAAGCCCGGCGACATGCTGGAGGTGCGCTACCTGCAGATGGCGCCCAGGGTGGATTACGGCTCCAATCTGGCCGCCAGCTGGGGCTACCTCTATCAGGAGTTCGACGCCCGGGAGCGTGTGACCATCTATGGCATCGACCGGCGCAGCAACCAGGCCTCGGCGCTATACGCCTATGATTTCCCGGGAAAATACCAGGTGCCCGGGACGATCACACACTGCCCGGAATGCAATCGCCAGCCCGCCCTGGAAGGCGTGCGGGTGCCGATGCGCCCGCATCTGGGAACCGCCGGTGTCGCGCCTAACGTGCCGGGCCGGGTGAGCACCATTCCGCCCGGCAGGCACGGCGGCAATATCGACAACTGGCGCATCGGTGCCGGCAGCACCATGTACTACCCGGTCGCCGTGGACGGTGGGCTGTTCTCGGTCGGCGATCCGCACATCTCCCAGGGCGACGGCGAGCTGTCCGGAACCGCGATCGAAGCCTCGCTGAACGTGCTGTTCCAGATCATCCTGCGCAAGGACTTCAGCTTTCCATCGCCGTTGCTGGAGTCACCGGATTGCTGGATCGTGCACGGCTTCGACGAGGATCTGAACCAAGCCATGCGCCATGCCGCACTCGACATGCTGCATCTGCTCACCGAGCATCAGCACCTGTCAAGAAACGACGCCTATTCGCTGATGAGCGTAGCCGCCGACTTCGGCGTCACGCAGGTGGTCGATGGCCGCAAGGGCATTCACGTGCGTATCGCGCGCGGGATATTTCCGCAACCTGCCGGGCCGGAGCGCCGCTGACGCCGCTACTGCCCCTTGAGCACGTCGTTGTACGAGTGCCGGGCCCACCCGAGGTAATGCGGATTGCCAACATTGGCCGCATCCAGCGCGGCCAGCATCTGCGGCAGCAGCGCACCGTAGTCGGGGGTGCGTAGTGCGATTGCCATCCTGGCCAGGTCCTGTCCCGGCAGGTCCTGGTAGGCCAGTTTGAGAAAATTCGCGCTGCTTTGCAGGAGTTTGTCCTTCTTCTCGGCGGCGCTGGTGCCGTCATCCGCAGCGCTCAATTCATACAGCATCAGCGTGAGCCGCGGCACCGAGGTCAGCAGTAATCGGCGCTGCTCGAGATCCCCTTTCAGCAGCTTGTTCTGGATATCGGCGTTGAGCGTGAGGCCGGCGCGATCGGTGAGCACCCGCACCGCGCGATAGGCCTGCACCAACCCGGGCAGGAACGCAAGATTGCCCGGCCCCTTGTTCTCGGGCCGCTGCTGCGGTTCGATATCGAGGTGCACGCCATCGAAGCGCTGCGCCGGGTGCTGCCGATTGAATTGCAGAATCGACTGCACATGGTCCAGTAATTTCGTCCGTGCAGCGCCCGGCTCATCGGCGTTGGTGCTGGAGAGCAGCGCTTCAACCCGCACTCCCGAAGCGTGCAGCTGCGTGATGAGCTGCGCCAGATTCAGCCCCTCCAGCGCGCTGTACTGCGAGGGCACCGAGATGTAGATCTCGGTGATGGCGGACGAGCGGCAGAACTCGCCCAGCGCCTGCACCGCGGACGACGCCTGCAGCACCGAGCTGCTCTTCCACACCCACAGTCCGTGGATCGGCGCCGATCGATCCGCCGCCGCCGCCGGCAGGACCAATGCCAGCGCCAGCAGCGCCGATAGGATCGATCTCACTGCCGCCATTACAATTCGCATGCTGCCAGCTCCAGCTTCAGCTTCAGTGCGTCATGTCCGGCATCCCCGGCATGGCCGGCATTTCGGTACCCGCACCGGGCCCTCGAACTGCCAGTGACGCTGTCACAGCAGCACTGCCGGCAAACTGCAGCGTGACCGACACCCGGTCTCCCGGCCGCAGCGCTCTCGTCGGACGCTCCAGCATCAGATGATAGCCCTGGGCGGCGAACTCGACAGTGGAATGCGCCCCGACGGTGATTTTATTCACCGGCAGCATCTGACTGATGCCGCCCGTGGTCCGGCTGCGATGTATCGACACCAGTGCGTAGTCCGGGCTGGACGCCGCGATCAGGCTGATCGGCTGGTCGCTGTTGTTGACCAGCGTGACATAGCCGCCGGCGGGCAGATTCCCGGGCAGCCAGCGTACCCAGGCGTTCCGGATCTGCATCGCCGGTACGTCCTGTGCGCCGCTTGCACTGCTCAGGCCGAGCACGCAGGCGGTAACGAGCGCGTGTCTAAAGCGCATAGTTCGACAGCAGCCAGAGGCTCCAGAATTCCGCGCGGCGCCGGGTCATACGCGCCCCATGTTAAATGATAATTTACGCCATGCGCAGTTATCCGTTGGCGGTGCTCGTGTTGCTGGCTGCATCGGCTGGCGCCCGGGTAGCGGCCGATAAGGCCACGATGCGAGCGGCGCTGGTCAGCGCCGCCACCATCCGCGTGCGCGAGGTCGCCCAACCGGTCGCAGGTCCCGGACAGGTGCTGGTGCGGATCCGCTACGCCGGCGTCAATCCGGCCGACTGGAAAAGTGCTGGAGGTAAGCCGGAGGAGCCGATGGCACGCGCGCCGGAGGCGATCCCGGGAGTAGACGGCTCCGGCGTCATCGCCGCGCTGGGACGCGGTGTCGTGGGTTACAAAATCGGCGACCCGGTGATCGTCTGGTCACCGACCGGGGGCACCTACGCGCAGTATGTCGCCGTAGCTACCGACAGCATCGCCCACAAACCCGACAGCCTGTCGTTTGCCGAGGCCGCAGGCGTGGCGCATGCCGGCCTTGCGGCCTGGAATATGCTGATCGATCAAGCCGGGGTGCGCGCGGGCCAGAGCGTGCTGGTGCTCGGGGGCGCCGGCGGGGTCGGCTCGGCGGCGGTGCAGATCGCAAAGCTCAAAGGCGCGAGGGTTATTGCGACCGCATCAGCGCGCAACGCCGACTACCTCAAGTCCCTGGGGGCGGACACGGTGTTCGACTACACGACACAGCATTTCGAGGATCAGCTGCGCAATATCGATATCGCGATCAACACCGTGGACGTCGACGACGCCTATCGCGCGCTCGCCGTGGTCAGGCGCGGCGGCTATCTGCTGTCATCGGTCGGACTGCCCGCCGCCGGCCAGTGCGCGGCACGCGTCGTCACCTGCGCGGACCGCAGCCGGAACGGCACGCCGGTTCATCTGGTGCTCCAGCAAATCGCCGACTGGTCGCAGGCGGGTAGATTCAAGGTCAACGTCGATCGCAGCTTTGCGTTAAGCGAAGTACTCCAGGCCTGGCAATACAGCCAGGCCGGCCACACGCGCGGCAAATCGGTGATCAGGATAGACGACTGAAATGATGCTTCCGGGCGACGCAGGATGCATTATGACGCCATGACAAGCTCATTATGGCGGCCGCAGCCGCGCGGAACTTTGGCACAGTGAGTTCCGTCTCAGGACAGTCGGTGCGATTCTGTCAAGCTATCGGCCGTCGAACATCGGGAGCCTTGAGGCCTCAGTGAAACTCCATCATCCGCGCCGCATACTCGCCGTGTGCACTTTCAGCCTGTTTGGCGTGCTGGTGCTGCAGGCGCCTGCAATAGCGCATCTGGGCGGCGACGCGGACTCGGTCAGCGCTGACCGCGACGCAATGCATGCCCAGCTGCGCAGCACCCCAATGCAGCTCTACAACATGCACGAAATCACGACCCCCGCCGGCGCGTTGATACATGAGTACACCACGCGCCAGGGCACGGTGTTCGCGGTGAGCTGGCAAGCTCCGCTGCCGCCGAACCTGGCGCAGCTGTTTGGTAACTATTACAAGCAGTACCAGGACGCGGCAGCGGCGCACTCGCGGCCCGGCATGCACCGGCAGCTGAACGTTGCGAACCCGGATTTTGTCGCCGCGTCGACCGGACGGCTGCGCAGTTTTCGCGGTGTGGCGTATGTCCCGAGTCTCGTACCGACCGGCGTTTCCGTCGCCGATCTTCAATAGCGAGGCCGCGGCATGAGGGGCATGAGTGCGCATTTTCGTTGGACGGTGTTGCTCGGCCTGTGCGTCCTGGCCGGCTGCGGTGGCGGTAGCGGTAGCAGTCCCAGCGGCTCCACCGGTTCCAGCGGCAGCTCGACCAGCAGTAGTTCGAGCAGCAGCTCCGGCGTCAGCAGCTCGAGCGGAAGCAATGTCGTCACCGTCACCGTCAACCAAGGACCGCCGGCGGCCGATGGCGGCACGTTCAATATTCCCTACACCAGCGTCACGGTGTGCCAGCCGGGCACCACCACTTGCGCCACCATCAACGACGTGCTGGTCGACACCGGCTCTTACGGGCTACGCATCATGGCCTCGGCATTGGCGCTAGCAGGACTGACGCAGGCCGACCTGGCGGATCCCAACAACCCCGGCAATACGCTGGCCGAATGCCTGCCGTTCGCCGATGGCTATACCTGGGGGCCGCTGATGGGGCTCGACGTCAGCATCGGCGGTGAGCGCGCGCCCGGCGCCTCGGTCAATATCATCGACGACAACGGAACCTTCGCTCCGGCGGCGCCATCCGGTTGCGTCACCATGGGCAACAACAACTCGCTCAACTCAGTCGCCGCCTTTGACGCCAACGGCGTACTCGGTGTCGGCGTGTTCGACCAGGACTGCGGCGCATCGTGCGCCGAGTGCAGCGTCGGCAGTGGCGGCGGCGCCTGCAACTCCAGCAACGACATCTACTACACTTGCGACCTAGCCACCAAGAGCTGCGGCTCCACGCCGGTGGCGTTGACCTTGCAGGTGCGAAATCCGGTGGCGCTGTTCGCCGTCGACAACAACGGCGTGATCCTGGCACTGCCGAGTGTCCCCCCGGCCGGGCAGACCGACGCCAGCGGCACGCTGACCTTTGGCATTGCGACCGAGGCCAATAATGCTCTGGGCAACCAGACGATCCTCACGCTCGACGGTTACGGGAATTTCACTACCACTTACAAGGGCCAGCCGCTCACCGGCAGCTTCATCGACTCGGGCTCCAACGGGCTCTACTTCCCCGACAGCTCGATTACCGTGTGTCCCAACACCCAGTCCAACTCGAGCGCCAGCGATTTCTATTGCCCGGCCAGCCCGGTGTCGGAGACGGCACTCAATCAGGGCCTGAACGGTGCGATGAGCACGGTGCCGTTCGAGATCATGAGCCTGAACTCGTTCAACGATAATTTCTATGCCTTGTCCACCATCGGCGGCCCTGCAACGGTCAACGCCATGCTGGGCAGCTATTTCGACTGGGGGCTGCCCTTCTTCTACGGCCAATCGGTCTACGTAGCCATTGAGGGCATGACGGCCGGCGGCACGGTCGGCCCATACGACGCGTATTAATCGCGCGTATTAGAATGGCGCCGCCGGTCGCCCGACCGGCCTGATCGCGGCGGGGCAGGCATGTATTTATTTTACCGGGAACTGATCCCGGCCCTGTGGCTCGCCTGGCTCATCTACTGGCGCATTTCGGCCTCCGGGGTCAAGGCGGTGCAGCGGCGTGAATCGCCGGCGTCGCGGGCGGCGCACATCGTGCCGCTGGTGATCACCGGCATTCTGCTGTGGATGCGGGACATTCCGGGCGGCGGCGTACTGTTCGAGCGCTTCCTGCCCCGGAGCTACGCCACCTACTGGAGTGGCACGGCGCTGGTGGCGCTGGGACTGGCGTTCAGCGTCTGGGCTCGAATCCACCTGGGGCGTAACTGGAGCGGAACGGTAACGGTGAAGCAGGAGCACGAGCTGATCCGTAGCGGCCCGTACGCGCACCTGCGCCACCCGATCTACACCGGCCTGCTGCTCGCCCTGATCGGATCCGCGATCGTACGCGGCGAGTGGCGCGGTGTGCTGGCGGTGCTGATCGCGTGCGCGGCCCTGTGGCGCAAGCTGCGGCTGGAGGAGCGCTGGATGATCGAAACCTTCGGCGATGACTACCGCCGCTACCGCGAGCACACGGCAGCGCTGATACCGTTTCTATTCTAGAAGCAGCCGCGCCGCTGCAGCGGCATGCGCCATCAGGCGCTCTTGCCCCGTTCACTGTCGAGCATGCGCATCTGCTGTTCCCCGTAACGCTCGCCGGCCACGGCATCGGCCGGCACCGCCGCGGTGATGCGCTGCAGGTCGGCGGCACCGAGCTGCAGTTGTGTCGCAGCCAGCGATTGCGCCAGCTGGCTGCGCGTGCGGGCGCCGATCACCGCGATCATCGACGGCGTTCGCGACAGCACCCAGGCGATCGCCAGCTGCGCGACCGACAGCCCTTGCTCGGCCGCCAGCTGCTGCAGCGGTGCCAACAGTGCGCGGTTACGCTGCAGGTTATCGGCGCTGAAGCGCGGTAGATGGGCACGCAGGTCGCCGGCATTGCCCGGCAGTGAACCGCTGATCAGTCCCCGCGACAGTACGCCATACGCGGTAATGCCGATTCCGAGCTGCTGCAGCACCGGAAATATTTCGCTCTCGGGGGCGCGGCTGAACAGCGAATATTCGATCTGCAGATCGCAGATGGGATGCACCGCATGAGCGCGGCGAATGGTGGCTGCGCCGACTTCCGACAGTCCGATGTAGCGCACGTACCCGGCCTTCACCAGATCGGCCATCGCGCCGATGACCTCTTCGATCGGCACCTGCGGATCCAGGCGGGCCGGCCGGTAGACATCGATATGCTCGACCTTCAGGCGCTTGAGGCTGTAGGCGAGGAAATTCCTGATCGCGATCGGGCGCGCATCGTAGCCGCCCCAGCCGCCGTCCGGGGTACGCAGCGCACCGAACTTGACCGACAGCAGCACGCGCTCGCGCCGGCCCGCGATCGCACGGGCGATCAGCAGCTCGTTGTGACCGCTGCCATAGAAATCGCCGGTGTCGAGCAGCGTGACGCCGCCATCCAGCGCCGCCTGGATGGTGGCAATGCTTTCAACCTCATTGGCCGCGCCGTACATCCCGGACATGCCCATGCAGCCCAGCGCCAGCGGAAACACCAGCGGACCTGTGCTGCCGAGCCGGCGCGACGCCGGCACTGAACTGGTGGTCGATGTCACCTGAGCAGTCCCTGCGAGCCCAGCAGCGGAATGCCGATCAGCAGCGCATGCAGCCGCCAGATGAACAATGCGTACAGTGCCAGCCCCAGCAGCAGCGCGATCAGGTCATTGTAGCGACCCGGCGGCGCGCCGCGCACCGGCGCCGGCACGCGGCGCTTGAGCGATATGCGCACCGCGACCGCCCAGATCAGAAAGCTGCCGAACAGCAGCACATCGGCCAGCGTGCCGTTGACCAACAGGTGCGCCGTAGCCCATAGCTTGACCGCCGCCAGCATCGGATGCTTCGCCGCCCTTTGAATTCGCCCGGGCAGGTAGGCCGCGAGCAGCAGCGGGAATACCGGCAGCATCAGCACCCAGGTGACGTCCTGCAGCCATGCCGGTGAGGTGTACAACACCAGCGGCGCGTGCCGCGCGTGAGCAAACCCGAGCACGATCAAGATCAGCCCGGCGGCACTGAGCAGCGAATACGCCCCCTTCCACGACTGCTCGCGCAGATGCATCACCGCGCGGTTGCGCCAGCCGGGGGCGATTACGGCGATCGAATGCGGTCCGAAGAACAGGATCAACCCGACAATCAACATCAGCATCATGACACCCTCTGCCTATGATGCGCCTTGCGGCGATCGAATTGTCCGATTGAAGTGATAACATTGAGCATCGATTGGAGACAACTCATGGCCGACACGAATCCTGCTCCCTCATCGCTGCGGCGGCTCGGTATCGCGCTACTCGCGCTCACGGTTACCAGCGGGGCGCAGGCCGCCGGCAGCGCTTTTCGGCTGCAAAGCCCCACGGTAGCGCCGAACAGCACGTTGTCCAATGATCAGGTCTATAGCGGCTTTGGCTGCAGCGGCAAGAACATATCGCCGGCGCTGTCCTGGAGCGGCGCGCCGAGCGGCACCAAGAGTTTTGCGGTCACGGTCTATGATCCGGATGCCCCCACCGGTTCGGGCTGGTGGCATTGGGTGGTCTACAACATACCGGCCACGGTCAGCGGCCTGCCGGTGGGCGCCGGTAATGCCGGCGGCAAACTGCCCGCCGGCGCACTGCAGGGCCACACCGATTTCGGCACACCGGGTTTTGGCGGCGCCTGCCCGCCCGTCGGCGCCAAGCCGCATCGCTACATCTTTTCCGTATATGCACTCAAGACCGACCGGATTGACGTGCCGGATGAAGCCAGCGCGGCCATGGTCGGCTACATGATTCACGCCAACTCGCTGGCCAAGGCCAGCGTGACCGCGCACTACGGACGCTGATCGTCTCGCCGCCCTGGTGCTGATGGCCATCGGCGTCATGGCCACCACCAGCGCGGCCGCCGCCGGCGGCGTCGGTACGGTGCTGACCGCGGCGCGCAATCTGCGCCTGCAGGGCTGCGGAGGCCACCCCGGCATACGCGTTGCGCTGCGCGACAGTGGCGTACTGGATTCGGCCGCATTGCAATGGTCGCGCGGAGCGGACCTGAAGGGCGCGATCGGGCAATCAGGCTATCGCGAGGAGCAGTCGGCCGCGCTGCACATCAGCGGCGACGCCTCGCCGCTGCAGCAGGCGCTGGGTTCCGGGCTGTGCGCGCAACTCACCGACCGCAACTTTACCGATCTTGGCAGTGTGCAGCGCGGCCATGACACCTGGATCGTCATCGCGGCGCCGTTCGCCCCGCCCGCCGCGGCCAATGCCGATGAAATCGCCGCTGACCTGCTGCTGCGTATCAACCGCGCGCGTGCCCAGCCGCGACGCTGCGGCAGCAAGGACTTTCCCGCGGCACCGCCGCTGCAACCGAGTGCCCGGCTGCGCCGCGCGGCCGAGGCGCACAGCCACGACATGGTGAGCCACAATTACTTTGCGCATGAAGGTTACGACGGCAGCACTCCGGCGCAGCGCGTCGCCGCCACCGGCTATCGCTACCAGCTGGTCGGCGAGAACCTCGCCTCGGGACCGGAGAGCGCGGCGGAGGCGGTCGCCGGTTGGCTCGCGAGCCCGGGGCATTGCGAGAACATCATGGATGCGCGCTTCAGTGAATCCGGTGTCGCTTACGCGGCCAATAACAGCGGTACGCCGCGCGTCTACTGGGTGCAGGAATTCGCCACGCCGCGTTGATAAGCTAAGGTTCGTATCCAGGAGGCAGTTATGGCTCATCAGTATTCAGCCGAAATCATCTGGGAACGGGGCGATGCGGTGTTCAGCGACAATCGTTACTCGCGCCGCCACCGCTGGCGCTTCGACGGCGGGCTGGAAGTGCCGGGTTCATCCGCGCCGCAATCGGTGCCGGTGCCGATGTCGGACCCGGCCGCGGTCGACCCGGAGGAAGCCTTCATCGCCTCCTTATCCAGTTGTCACATGCTGTGGTTCCTGGCGATCGCCGGCAAACGCAAGTTCCGCGTCGACCAATACCGCGACCAGGCCAGCGGGATATTGGAAAAGAATGCCGCCGGCAAGTTGTGGGTCAGCGTCGTGACGCTGCATCCGGAAGTGCAGTTCTCGGGCGAGCTGCTGCCGACCCCACAGCAGATCGAGGAGATGCACCACAGCGCGCACACGGAGTGCTATATCGCCAATTCGGTAAGCTCGCAGGTGCGCGTCGAGCCGGTGTTCGCACCGCCGCCCTAGAACAGCGATAGCTCCGCCGGCTGCGGCGGCGCGCGCCCGTGCGCCGGCGAATCGCTGCGCACCAGGCCCGCGACCTTGACCCCCAGCAGCCGCAGCCGCCGCTCGAGCGGCGCGCGCTTCAGGCACAGGCCGGCGGTGCGCCGGATCAGCGCGGCGTCATTGGTGTAGCCATCGATGGTCGTATCGCGCGTGGCGCGTTGAAAATTGTCATAGCGCAGCTTCACCCCGATGGTCTTGCCGACGTAGCCGTGGCGTTGCAGATCGTCGGCCAGTTGCTCGCACAGCGTGGTGAACAGTTCGCGCAGCTGCGCCCGATCCCGTACCGCGTGCAGATCGCGCTCGAACGTGGTCTCACGGCTCATCGACACCGGCTCGCTCTCGGTCACCACCGGGCGATCGTCCCAACCCCAGGCGGCCTGGTACATCCAGCTGCCGTGGTTGCGGCCGAACTGTTGCACCAGCCAGTCGCGTTCGCAGCGCGCCAGCTCGCCGATGCTCCTGATGCCAAGCTGTTCCAGCCGCGCACTCATGCGCGGACCGATGCCGTGGATCCTGCGGCACGGCAGCGGCCAGATGAGTTCGGCCAGCTCCGACTCGAACACGATGGATATACCGTTCGGTTTGTGAAACTCGCTCGCCATCTTGGCGATGAGCTTGTTGGGCGCCACGCCGATCGAACAGGTCAGGCCGGTGCGCTGGTGGATGGCGGCCTGGATCCTGAGCGCGAGGTCCCTGCCGCCCTGCGCCTGTCCGCCTTCGGCCGCGCCAAAGTCGATATAGACCTCGTCGACACCGCGGTCCTCGACCACCGGCGCCAGTTCCGCGATCACGGCCTTGAACAGTCGTGAATAGCGGCGGTACTCATCGAAGTCCACCGGCAGCAGCACCGCCTGCGGGCACAGCCGTGCCGCGTTCATCAGTCCCATCGCCGAATGCACCCCGAACTCGCGCGCTGCATAGGTCGCCGTGGTCACCACGCCGCGACCGACGTAGTCGCGCACCAGCGCATGTCCCGCAGGTCCCGCGCCGGCCGGCGGCAGGCTGCGGCGGCTGCCGCCTATCACCACCGGCAGGCCGCGCAGTTCCGGGTAGCGCAGCAGCTCCACCGACGCATAGAACGCGTCCATGTCCAGGTGCGCTATACGGCGCTTAGGCTGCGTCGGTGGCTGCTCGTGCATGGCGCGCCGATGATAGGCGCATGGGCCTGCCGCCGCCAAAGGCGCCCTGGGCCGCCCCGGGGCGCCGGGTGAGCCGGGGCGCCGGGTGAGCCGGGGTGGTTGAGCAAAACTCAATGCCGCATGAGCAGTTTGAAATTCGACGCCCGCCGCCCCGCGCATCCTTGCTGTCAGCACTTTCAGGCACAGCAGGAGACTCACATGTACACCATCAAGCGGATATTGATCAGCGCCCTGATCGCAGGGTTGGTATGCGTCGGCGAGGCCGCCCTGTTTGCGGAGGCCACCTCCGCGGCGGAGCTGCCGCAGTCGGCCACGGTGCGCTATACGGACCTGAATCTGGACCGGCCCGCCGATGTAGGCCGCCTCTATAGCCGCATCAGGGGCGCTGCCGAGAGCGTCTGTGGCGAGCGCGATCTGGCCTATGACTTCTGGCTGAATCCGGCGTGGCAGCGGTGCGTCAATGACGCCATCGGCAGGGCCGTCGGCCAGGTGGATCGGCCCGCGCTCAGCGCATACCATCAGCGACAGTTGGCGCTGTCGCCTGCGGCCTGACGTAACACCATCGCAACCCAGAAACACCTAAGACCGGTCCGCAGGCGCGCCACGCCGGACCGGTCGTCGGCCCCCTCGGTACGCAGGCTGCCCCTGGGCAGCCTGCGGGTCTTTATAGCGGTCGCTCACCATCTGAGTTTCACGCGCGCGGCCGACGCGCTGGGCGTCACCGCCAGCGCTGCCAGCCTGCAGATCCGTTCGCTCGAGGAATACCTGGCGCGCGCCCTGTTCCGCCGCGATGGCCGCCAGGTTCACCTCACCGACGAGGGCGCAGCACTGTTGCCACGCGTACGTCAGGCTCTGGAGCAGCTCGAGCGCGCCGTCGATGACGTGCGCCGCGACCGCAGCGCCGGCCCGCTGCGCATCAGCACGCTGGGCTCGTTTCTGCAGCAGTGGCTGCTACCGCGCCTGGAACGCTTTCGGGTCGCCTGCCCGCAGATCGATCTGCATCTGCATACCTCCAACGAGCTGGTGGATTTCGTGCGCCAGGATTTTCACGCCGGGATTCGTTTTGGCAAAGGCCATTACCCGAACCTGCATTGCGAAAAAATTATCGATGAGTGGGTGGTGCCGGTGTGCACGCCGGCGCTGTATCAGAAGTTCGGTCCGCTGCGCTCGGTGGACGACCTGCGGCGCTACCCGCTGCTGCACAGCCTGAGCGAACCCTGGACCACATGGCTGTTCGACAGCCGCAGCAGCCCGGAGGTGGAATGCCTGCGCGGCGCGGTGTTCGACGCCTCGTTGGCGGTGGTACGTATGGCGGTACAGGGCGCCGGACTGGTGCTGACGCGATGGAGTCTGGTCGCTGATGAAATCGCCAGCGGTGTTCTGGTGCGTGCCAGCGATCGGGCGCCGCGGCAGGAGGAAAGCTACTGGCTGGTGTGTCCCCAACGGGCGCAGTCGCTGCCCACAGTGCGGGCTTTTGCGGATTGGATCCGGGGCGAGGCGGCGGCATTTCCCACGCCCGAGCGCTGAGCGAACGGCAGCCATTGGCCCGAACACGAGCCAATATCTGCCTATAAACCGCTACTGTTTCTTTAATGAATTAATATCTGGCGATTCGTATGATTCATCCCGCACCTGCCGCGCCGGCGCCAGATCGCTGAGGGCCTCATGCAACCAGGCCAGCGCGAACATCAGCGGCAGTGTGACAGCCAGCAAAGGCAACAGCAGCAGTGGAATCGCAACCCGGAAGATCATCGCAGCCACCTCACGTGATGGCAGTGTGCGCGCAGGCCGATGAACACAAACTGAAGCGTGCCTGCGTGCTCGCTTGCGAACAGCCGGCTTGAAATTTCTGCGTAGGCGCGATCGGTTGGCGCTGCAGGGCTACTTGCCACAGTCAACCCAAAGCGTCCACGCGGCGTTGTAAAATCCAGCGCGACGTTGTGCGGTTTGGGGCCGCGGATTTCGCGGTCGAACCGAAATCAGTATCGCATCAAGGAGCATTGATAATGGCTACACGCAAACTATTGCTCGCCACGTTGTGGCTGGCCGCGGCGGCAAGCATGGCCCCCGCGGTGAGTTCGGCCGGGGCCGGGGTAAGCATTGACATCGACGTGGCGCCGCCACCGCCCCGAGTGGAGGTGGTGCCGGCAGCACGCGTGGGTTACGTCTGGGCACCGGGCTATTGGCGATGGCAAGGTCATGAGCATGTGTGGGTGGGTGGCCGTTGGCTCAGGGAGCGTCACGGCTATCACTGGGTGCCTGAGAACTGGGTAGGCAACGGCCCGCACTATCATTTCGTGCCCGGGCACTGGGAGCGCTAGAACCGGTCACGGTCTGCTCGCGGCTGCGGCCGGCCACCCGCGCGCGACGGGTGGCCGGCCATGACGTCTGACGATCGCAGAGCCGGCATCGCCCGGCAATCGCGGCTTCTAGGTATGATTTCCGCGCCATGGATACCTCTGCCTTGCGCCCCGGCGGTGCACCCGCGTCCTCATGTTGAGACGGCTGCGCGACTGGTGGAATTTCCGACAGGCGGTGCACGACGCCTCGCACGTGGATCTGACGCACCCCGCCGGCGAGCGCGACGTGGTGGTGCTGCCCTGCTGGCGGCGTCCGGAATTCCTGTGGCATTGCCTGGACAACCTGACGCGCGCCGACGGCATCGACAGCGTGCACCTGCTGTTCCGGCCCGACACCGGATTCTCGCCCGATAACCTCGACGTCATCCGCTCGTACTCCGACCGGTTGTCCAGTTTCGAGATCCAGCCGGCCGACCCCTGTCCGTTTCGCCGTACCAAGCCGAGCGCCAACTTCCTGCTGGGAATGCTGCATGCGGCAGCCACCACCCGGCGGCTGGTGTTCCTGGTGGAGGAAGACATCATGGTGGCACGCGATTTCTTTCGCTGGCACCGGGCAGTGCATGCCGCGGCGGATCCGCTGTTCTGCTCGATTCCGGTGAAAAATCCCAACCGCAGCCTCAGCCTGCCGGATGACCCGGCAGCGTATTACCTGAGCAGCGGCGATTCGTGCTCCAACGGCATGTGCTTCGACAGGCAGGTGCTGCAAAGCCTGGTCGCACCGCACGTGAACATGGCATACCTGCGCCAACCGAAGAAATACATTCGCCGAAATTTTCCCGCCAGCACCATCGGCCTGGGGTATGTCGAGCAGGACGGCCTGATACGACGCATCCAGGAACGCTCGCCGTTGCCGATCGCATGGCCGTGCGTGCCGCGCGCCTTTCATTCCGGGTTCTTCGGCGCGCGCGGCGGCTGGCACAATTTCACCCATCCCGCCGGCGCCGGGCAATCGATCGAGCAGCGCGTGCAGTTGCTGACCGACACAATCTATGACGCCGACGCCATGCTCGAGGCGGTGGTGCGAAATTCAGGCGAGCGCGCGGAATTCATCGCCAGCTGCATGCCCTGCAGTCTTACGCCGCCAGCGTGGAATGTTCTGCACCGTATCGACGTGCCGCCGCCGCAGAGCGGCGCGTCGCTGCCGGCCGCGCGGGCTTCATGAACTTGCGCTGGCAGGGCCTGCATGTTCGTTATTGCCTGTCGCGGGTGAAAAATCGCGGCTACGGCCTGGGCAATGAGATGCTGCCCTGGGCGCGCGCCTTCCTCGCCTCGCAGGTGATGAACGCCAAGCTGCTGCCGCCGGCGTTCGGAATGAACCGACGCGCCTACTGGTGGCACTTCCACACCGCACCGGATGACTGGATTTATCACCGCGCGCTCGAATATCTGCTGCCGGTGGTCGAGTTCACCGAGTCGGACTACCTGGCGCACGGCGGCGGCGATGTGGTGACGGCACTCCAGCGCTTCGCCGCCGCGCACCGGTTGCACCAGCGCCGCGCCTACCTGCTGGTGACGCAAGGGCTATGGGGCGGCTACCACCATGTCCAGGCGGCGCGCGACTTCATCCGCTGCACGCTCTATCAAAGCCGCTACGCCGCGCACAACCTGCTGCAGCTGCGTGCGCGCATCGATCCGCACAAGCTGCTGGTTGGAATGCACGTGCGCCTCGGCGACTTCTCGGCCCCGGGCGCGATGCGCGACTACCATCGCGCGTCCAATATTTCACTGCCGATCGAATGGTTGATCGCGCTGGGGGAATCGCTGGATCGCGCCCTGGGTGATGGCTGGCAACTGCTGCTGATCACCGACGGCAGCGAGCAGCAGCTCAAGCCCCTGACCGAGCGCTGGCGCTGCATCACCACCAACGATCTTGCTCCGGGCGACTGTTCGGACATACTGGCGCTGGCGAGCGCCGACCTGCTGGTGTGTTCGGTATCTTCCTTTAGTACGCTGGCGGCGTTTCTGTCGGATTCGCCCTATCTGTGGTTCATGCCGAATCTGTACCTGCATCCCCAAGGCGTCTATTCACAGGGCGATTACGACGGGCAGCGCGACAAGCCGGGCAATCCGACCGGCACCGCATTGCAGCGACTGGCGACGGCGCCGGCGCAGCTGCTGCCCCGGGGAGTGGGCGTGGACCTGGATGGCCAGATCCCCGCCGCGGTGCTGCAGGCCGCGGTACTGCGTCACCAGTCGCGGCAATGGGAATCGGACCTGGTGCGCGGCGGCGTAGCGCCGGCGATTTGATAAGCTGCTGATCAGGGATACGGGAGGCGGCGATGGCATCGGAGATCGACTCGCGGGCGGGTCTGTGGGATGCGTGGTACGAAGCCGAAGCCGGCGCGCCGCGAATGTACGGCGAGGCAACCACGGCCCGGCTCGCCGGCGAATGGCTCAACATTCCGTCGATCAAGACGGTTGAAGACTGGGGCTGCGGATTCGGTGGCTTCCAGCACTATGTCGGACCCCACCAGAGCTACATCGGTATCGACGGCTCCAAGTCGCGTTTCGCCACCACCATCGCTGATCTGTCGACTTACCGCTCGACCGCGGACGCGATACATATCCGTCACGTGCTGGAACACAACCCGGCGTGGCGCGACATCCTGCGCAACGTTCTCGCCAGCTTCACCCAGCGTGCCGTGATCACGTTGTTCACGCCACTGACCGCGACCGAGAAAACCATCGCCCGCTATCCCAACTTCAACGGCACTGGAGTGGAGATGGTCGACATCTCGCTGCCGGAAGGCGAACTCGAGCAGGCGTTCACGGCCGTAAACCTTACGGTCGCTCGCAGGCGCCTGCGCACCAAGACACAGTACAAGGCGGAACACATGTACCTGCTGGCGCGGCCGTAAGGCCGCGCAGCGGCGGCAGGCGTGCAGCTTCAGCCGGCTCGGGCCAGACCGCTGCGCGCGGGTTTGCGCAGCAGCGCGTTGCGCGCCTGCCATTGCTGGTGCGGCGGCAAGTCCTGATGGAACTGCACTTCACCGGCGGCATAGGTGGCCACCGTGACGCCATCCTGCAACAACAGGCGATTGCCCGGCAGCGCAGGCAATCGCACACCCGGTGTCACGATACCCGCAAGATTCAGCGGATCGGCACCGCTCAAGGACACCCAGGCGCCATCGCGCGCGCGCTTGCGCACCGCCCGTAGCGCTCCCACGGCATCCGGCAGTGCGTATTGCTCGCCGCTCATGCCGGCGACAAAACGCCCGCCACGGATCAGGCCTTGTGCCTCGAGTCGCCGGTAGGCGCGCAACAGCTGGTGCCAGGGCGGCAACCATTCGGCTTCGCGCGCCAGCAGGCGCCGGAATACCACGCCATAACGCCGCAGCAGCAGCCACGCCAGCGCCTCCACCGCCTCGCCTGATTGCTCCGCAGCGGCAATCGACGGCGCCGTGGCGATCGACGACGCAGCGCCGATCGACGGCGCCGCGCCGATCGGCGGCGGCTGCGCCTCGAGCGCCGATGTCCCCCGGCGCACCAGACTCCAGCGCCCGGCCTCTTCCAGTCCGAACAATCCCGCGCGCCGTGCGCGCGCCGGACGTTTGCGCTGCATCGGCAGCAGCAGGGCGCGCAGACCGCCGAAGCTGTCGGCACTGGCAACGCCCGCGGCCACGAGTTCTGCCAGCGCGGTTTCCGCCTGTGCCGCAAGCAGGCCGGCGCCGTGCATCAGCTCGTCGAAAAACGAGGCCCCATGGAGCTGCAGAAAATCGGCCATGGCCTGGGCGTTGGCCGAAAGCTGCGTCTGCTGCCGGCACGCGGCCGACAACTGCTGCCACAACACCCGATTCGCCCGGGTGAGCAATGCCATCGGCGTGGCGCGCACCGGCGCTGCCGTTGCACTGTCCGGCGGCACCAGACGGGCCCAGAACGCGCGTCCCGAAAGACACAGGCTGTCGAGCCAGCCGCCGTCGTATTCCTGCAACCGCGCCGGCAGCACGTCGCTCTCCCAGGCAATCGCCGCAATCTCGAAACCTTCCAGCTGCTCAATGACGCGCGCCAGACTCGCCACGCCCTGCGGTCGCGGCAGCACCGTCACGCCCTGCCAAACGAGCAGGAAACGCATGAAGTCGGCGCTGGCGACCGGCTCGATTTCGGCGCGCAGCGACTGGATGGTGTAGCGGTGGATGCGCGCCAGCAGTCGCCGCTCGCACCACTCGGGTTCCTGGCCACCGGCGGTGAGCTGACCACCGGCGGTGAACTGGCCGCGCAGTACGAAGCCCTCGCTCTCGAGCGCGCACAGCGCGCTGTCGATCGCGGCGCGCGGCAGCGCCAGATCGCTCGCCAGCGCACCGGCGCTGGTCGGTCCTGCCGCTTGCAGCCGCCCGCGCAGCAGCTCGCGTAATGCCTGCTCTGGCTCCCACGCCCGGCTCGCATACTCCGCCGGTACCGGCAGCGGCGGCGACAAGACGCCGGGCGTATACAGCACCGCCAGCAGCGGCAACTGTTCCACTGCTACCCAGAAGCGACGCTCCGATGCCGCGAGCTCGCAGGCCCGACCCGCCTGCACCAGCTCGGCGAATGCTGCGCCCAGAGCGCCAGCGGCGCCCGCGACCGCATTCGCATTCGCATTTGGATCCATCACGCCCAGCAGCATCAGCGCATCGTGCAGCTCATCGGCACTCTCGGGTGCCGGTCGGGCCTCGTGCCGCACCAGCTCGATCGCCGCCGCATCGAGCGCCGCGAACTGCGCCGCACTCTCCGGATCAAGCCAGCGCCGCGATGCGACCGCCTGGGTGCGCCGCTCTTCCAGCGGTGCGTCGTCCAGATAGGCGTAGGGCCGCGCGCTGAGGATCTCCTGCGCCAGTGGCGAGGGCTGCGGCAGATCGCGCGTGATCACCTGCACCTCGCCGTGTTCCATCGCACGCAACAGCGCCACCAGCCCATCGATGTCCATCGCTTCGTGCAGGCTGTCGAATATCGTCTGGCGCACCAGCGGATGATCGGGGATCTCGCGCTCACCGTTCAGGTTCTCGGCGCACGCCAGCTGATCCGGGAACACCACCGCGATCAGATCCTCGGCCGCCATGCGTTGCAGCGGCGCCGGCGTCTTCTTGCCGGCACGCGCGCGTTTGACGGCCAGCGAGATGGTCGCGTTCCAGCGCCAGCGCGTGATGAACAGCGGTGCGTCGAGCAGCGCCTGGATCAACAGCGGCGTAACGCTGCCGCTGCCGAGGTAGCCGCTCACCTGCTGCAGCTCGAAACTGTGGGTCTCGCCCAGCGACAGCACGATCGCGTCCTCGGTGGCCGCCGCCTGCAGCTCGAAATTGAACGCGCGGCAGAATCGCTTGCGCAGCGCCAGGCCGAAGGCGCGGTTGATGCGGGCGCCGAACGGCGCATGAATCACCAGGTGCATGTCGCCGGCTTCGTCGAAGAAGCGCTCGAAGATCACGCGCCGCTGGGTCGGCAGCTGTCCCAGCACCGCCTTGGCCGCGGCCAGGTACTCGACCAGCTGGCGTGCCGCGGCTTGTTCCAGCTGATAGCAGTGCTTCACCTGCTCGATGCAGTGCGAAATCGCGGCCGCGTCGATCACCGGCAGCCAGCCCTCCACCTGCGCGCGCAGCAGCGATACCGCAGCCGACAGTTCGGCGCTGCGGGCCGGAGCCTCGCCCAGCCAGAACGGCATCGTCGGCGGCTGCCCCCGGGCGTCCTCGACCCGCACCCGCCCGGCCTCGACCCGCAGGATGCGATAGGAGCAATTGCCGAGCTGGAACACATCGCCGGCGAGACTCTCGACGGCGAAATCCTCGTTCAGGGTACCGATGAACGTGCCGGCCGGCTCGAGCACCACCTGGTAATCGGCGTTGTCCGGAATCGCGCCGCCGCAGGTGATCGCGGTCAGGCGCGCGCCGCGGCGCGCGCGCAGCCGATGATTCACCGCGTCGCGGTGCAGATAGGCGCTTTGGCGCCCGCGGCGGGTACTGACGCCGTCCGCCAGCATGCGCAGCAGCGCATCGAAGTCGTGCCGCTGCAGCGAGCGGTACGGCCACGCCCGCTGCACCAGCGCGTACAGTTCATCCTCGCCATATTCGCGTGCGCTGACCTCGGCCACCAGCTGCTGCGACAGCACGTCCAGCGGCTGCGGCGGAATGTTCAGCGCATCGAGTTCGCCCGCCCGCACCGCATGCAGCAGCGCGGCGCATTCCACCAGATCGTCACGGCTGAGCGGAAACAGTCGGCCCTTAGGCACGCCGCTGACCGCGTGATTGGCACGGCCGACACGCTGCACGAAGGTCGAGATCGAACGCGTGGTGCCGAGCTGGCACACCAGCTCGACGTCGCCGATATCGATGCCCAGCTCGAGCGATGCCGTGGCCACCAGCGCGCGCAGCGTGCCGGCCTTCAACCGCTGCTCGGCATGCAGCCGCTGCTCCTTGGCCAGGCTGCCGTGATGGGCGGCGATGTGTTCCTCGCCGATGCGTTCGCTCAAGTGGCGGGTGACACGCTCCACCATGCGCCGCGTGTTGGCGAAGATCAGCGTGGTACGGTGCTGCCGGATCAGCCCGGCCAGCTGGTCGTAGAGGTTTTCCCACACCTCGTTCGACATGATCGCCTCGAGCGGTGCGTCCGGCAGCACCAGCGCCAGATCGCGCGAGCGCACGTGACCGCTGTCGATGATGACGCAGTCGGCCGGCGCACCGGGCACCCCGACACCGACCAGGAATCGGGCCACGTCTTGGATTGGCTTTTGCGTGGCCGACAGCCCAATGCGCTGCAGCGGTGGCGCGCACAGGCCCGCGAGCCGCTCCAGCGACAGCGCCAGGTGCGCCCCGCGCTTGCTCGGCGCCACGGCGTGGATTTCATCGACGATCACCGTGCGCGTCGTGGCCAGCATCCGGCGACCGGATTCGCTGGTGAGCAGCAGGTACAGCGACTCGGGCGTGGTCACCAGGATGTGCGGCGGCAGGCGGCGCATGGCGGCGCGCTCGCCCTGCGGCGTATCACCGGTACGCACCTGGGCGCGAATGGCGGCAGCAGGCCGGCCCATTGCTTTGAGTTCGGCGGCGATGCCGTCGAGCGGCAGCTCGAGGTTGCGCCGGATATCGTTCGACAGCGCCTTGAGCGGCGAGACGTAGACCACCTGCGTCGCGTCCGCCAGTGACCCTGCCAGTGCCTGGCGCACCAGGGCGTCGATCGCCGCCAGAAATGCCGCCAGTGTCTTGCCCGAGCCGGTGGGCGCCGCGATCAGCGCGTGACGGCCGCTGGCGATGGCCGGCCAGGCGGCAAGTTGCGGCGCTGTCGGCGATGCGAACTGTTTCGCGAACCAGCTGGCGACCGCTGGGTGGAAATTCTCAAGGGGCATGGGGTGATTCTACCCCCGCTGACGGCCTGCGGCACGCCGCGGCGTTATACTGATCCGGCCCAGGGACCGGATTGGTTCACCATGCACGATTTGGCCTACACACTGTTTCGCACAGCCATCGGCACCTGCGGCATCGCCTGGGGCGCACGCGGCGTGGTGGCGGTGCAGCTGCCGGAAGCCAACGAGTCGGCCACGCTGGCGCGCTTGCTGCGCATGCACAGCGGAGCCGGTTCCCGGCACCCCGCGTTCGACATCCAGCGCATCGTCGACGACATCGTGGCGTTGCTGGCCGGCGAGCCGCGCGATCTGCTGCACGCGCGGCTGGATTTGACGCAGGTGCCGCCATTTCATCAGAGCGTGTACGCGATCGTGCGCAATATTGCGCCCGGCCGGACCCGCTCCTACGGCGAAGTCGCAGCGCTGTGCGGCGACCGTCACGCGGCGCGGGCGGTCGGCCAGGCGATGGCGCGCAATCCGTGTCCGATCATCGTGCCCTGTCACCGGGTACTGGCCGCCGGTGGCAAGAGCGGCGGTTTTTCCGCCAACGGCGGCGTAACCACCAAGCTGCGGCTGCTCGCCATCGAGGGGGCCCGCCCCGCATCGCTGGCCGCCGAGGCTGGCAATTTCTCGCTGGCGTTCTAAACCGCGCAGATTGTGCGGCTGCGGCCGGCGCCCTAAGATGCGCATCCCCAAGACCCCCGGAGTATTCCCGATGCATCCCTTGAAACTGGCGGCCACGGCCTCTTTCATGTCCGTGGCCCTCGCGACGGCGGCATTCGCGGCCCCGACGACCTACACCAGCGACGCCAATCACACCTTCGTGCGTTTCTCATACAGCCATTTGGGATTTAGCACGCAGGAATCGCGCTTCAACAAGGTCAACGCTACGGTCACGTACGACCCGGCGGCCAACAAGGCCTCAGTGGACGTCAACATTGACACCAAATCGGTCGATACCGGCTCGGATCTGTTCAATGGGCACATCCAGGGCCCCGACTACCTGGACACGGCACAGTTCGCCACCGCGACCTTCAAATCCACCTCGGTCAAGTTCGACGGCGACAAGCCGGTCAGCATCGAAGGCAATCTGACCGTCAAGGGCGTGACCAAGCCGGTAACGCTGACCATCACCTCTTTCAAGCATGCGCCGAACATGCAGAAGAAGGACGCGATCGGTGCCGACGCTACCGCCAAGATCAAGCGCTCGGATTTCAACATGTCCAAGGCGGTGCCGCTGGTCAGTGACGAAGTGACCCTGGAGATCGTGATCGAAGCGGCTGCTCCCTGACGGCCGCGCACGCAGGCTAAGGCGCGCGGCGACAATCTCGCGCCGCTAGTACAACCTGCAGCCTCGTCGGCGGCACTCACCGCCATTGGCGCATGCGTGCCAGTGGTGGATCAAGCGCGTGGGTAATGCAAAACCGGTCACGTTCGTCAGCGCAGACGTCCGCCCCGGCACCAGAGTGTGAACTGCGGCGTCGCGCACCGCTTGGCGCTGCGCAACGCTGATCGAGTGGTGCATCTGTAAACCGGCACCCGCCGCCCGGACCCCAAATATGCGCATCAACCCAGCTGCTCGCTTGGCCGGCCGTGCCGCGGTAGCGCTGTGCACGCTCATGGCCGGCTGGAGCGGCCGCGCGCTCGCGGGCGATCTTAGCGTGTCGGTGCTCGACAGCGCCGGCCGCGGCCTGGCCGGCATCGTGGCGCGCACAGCAGCGCTGCGGCCGCGTCCGGAGATCTCGCTGACGACCAACGGCATCGGCCTGGNNGACTTCCCCAACAGCGACCAGATTCAACACCAGGTGTATTCATTTTCAGAGCCCAAGAGATTCAAGCTGTCGCTGTACGCCGGGCATAAATACCCGCCGGTCGTGTTCGATCGTCCGGGGTTGGTGACGCTCGGCTGCAATATCCACGACGGCATGATCGGCTACATCTATGTCACCGACTCGGCGTTTTTCGGTCGCAGCGACGACGCAGGTGTGCTGCGCCTGCATGGCTTGCCGGCCGGCAACTACACCCTGACGGCATGGCATCCACAGTTCCAGGAACCCGGCGGCAGCTCGCTGCAGCTGCACGTGGCGGTGGCCGATAACGGCGGGCCAGCTCAGGTGTTCCATTTGAGCCGTCCATTGCGGGTGGAATCGATACACTCGGGGGACAGTCGGTGGACCGATTACTGATCGGCAGTGCGCTGTCGGGCGCGCTGGCGGCGGCGTTGCTGGTGGCGCCGCTGGTTGCGACGCCGGTGGCGGCGGACGATTTCTACGCCGTGATCGACCTGCGCGCCGTCGCATCGGACGGCGAGCGCTCGTTTCTGAACGGCGGACTCGGCGAGCTGCGATACGACGACCAGCACGAGGGCCTGCGGCTGGGCAGTGTGTCGCTCGNNCCGCGGACGCGGTCGCCTATGGCGACCACGACCGCAGTCCGCTCGACCTCACCGAGTTTTATGCCGAGGTGCGGCCGTACCCGTGGGACAGCTGGCGCTCGCGCCTGAAACTCGGGGTGTTCTATGCACCGATTTCGCTCGAGAACCGCCTGCCGGGCTGGCGCAGCGCGTACTCGCTGTCACCCTCGGCCATCAACAGCTGGATCGGCGAGGAATTACGCACCATCGGGGCCGAGTACGATCTCGACTGGCTCGGCCGCCAGCGCGGGCATGACTGGGAACTCGGCCTGACCGCCGCCGGCTATGGCTGGAACGATTACTCCGGCGAGCTCATCTCGACCAGCGGCTGGTCCATCACCGACCGCCAGACAACGCTGTTCGGACGTATCGGCGAACCCGGTGTGGGTCCGGTCCCGGGCCTGCGCGAGTTTCATCGGGATGCCGACCAGCGCCTCGGCTACTACGCTGGCGGCAGCGCCAAGTATCTCGATGCGCTGGAACTACGGGTATTGCACTACGACAACCGCGCCAATCCGAATACGTTCTCATATGGACTGAACGATTTCGCCTGGCGCACCAAATTCGACAGCGCCGGACTGCGCTGGACGCCTGACGGTGATTGGACCGTGATCGCTCAGTGGCTTGGCGGCACGACGGTCGAGGGCGACTCGGGGTTCAACACTGCGCAATTGACTGACTACTACGCATACGANNTCAGCTGGCAACGCGGACCCGATCGCCTGTCGGCACGCTACGATATCTTCGAGATGCACCAGACCCAGTCGGATGACCTGTTCAACAACGATCGCGGCCATGCCTGGACCCTCGCCTATGAGCGCGAGTTGAACAAATCCTGGAGCCTGGTGTTGGAAGCGCTGCAGATCGACAGCAGCCTTGCGGCTCGCGTTCAGATCGGCGAGCCGGTAGCGGCGGTCGAGCGCGAACTGCAGCTGGCAGTCCGGCTGCAGCTCTAACTGAGCGAGCTGTCCGGCCCCGAGATGATGCGCGGCTCGGTCGGAGTCCTGATTTCCACCCGCACTTCCCCGCATGCCTGCACCGGCGTGCCATCGACTGGTGGCGATCGCAGCCTGACCTGGCGCGCCCAGGTCAGCGCCAGATCGTCAAAGCGCCGATCGCCGGACGACTCCATGACTGCGGCACTGAGGATGCTACGGTCCGCAGCAAGGCAGACCTTGACGATGGCCACTTCACCGGCCGAGAAACGAGGCGCCGCGATCACGAATGAAATCGGCGCATCGTCGAACGGAGGCTGTGCACTATGGATCACAGCGGCCTGCGCGGTCGGGCGCGGCCGGGCGGTCGCGCAGCCCGCGACAGTGGCGATGCACACTGCGATGACGATAACGATCCGCATCGATATCCCGCGTTTGAGCTGCAGTTCAGGCCCAGGCCGGCCGCATAATGCTACGCCGGTCGGCGCGTGCTGCACCTGCGGATTTTACCACCCGATGCCCTGCTGGTCGCGACGTTAGGTAAAGCCTTGGCGCTGGCGACCTGATTGGCCTATTTTCAGCCGAGCTTATGCAGGAGACGCCGTGAACCGACGAACGCTACTGAGGATGTCGGCCGCCGCAGCATTGCTGCCGCGCATCAGCCTGCCTGCGGATTCCGCTCAACGGGCAGATCTGCCCGCCGAGGTGGCCGGTGTCCGCCTGCCGCAGTCCGATCTGGCGCTCGCCGCTGCCACATTTGCCCGGCAGAGTTGCCCGGACTTCCTGTTCAATCATTGCATGCGCACTTTCACCTTTGGCGTACTGCTGCTGCAGCGGCGGCGGCTGGCATTTGATGCCGATACTGCCTTCGTGGCCGCGGCCCTGCACGACCTCGGTCTGTTGCCGCAGTTTGAGTCCGCGCACGGCTCGTTCGAGATCGATGGTGCCGATGCCGCTGAAAAATTCATGCTGCAGCGACAACGCTCGGCCGCCGACGCCGATCGGGTGTGGCACGCGGTAGAAATGCACGACGGCAAATGGGCGCTTACCGCACGCCAGGGCCCCGAGGCCATGCTGGTGTCCCTGGGCGCCGGAACCGATGTCGATGGCCCCGATCCCGAGGAACTCGAGGCCCGGCAGATTGCCGAAGTTCTGGCGGCATTCCCGCGCCGGCAATTCAAGCAGCGATTCACTTCGCTGCTGATCGCGCATTGCGAGCGCAAACCGAATTCACAGCACGCCACGTGGCTCGAAGGCGTGTGCCGCGTGCACGCGACCGGAGTGGAAGCGGACTCGGTTGAACAGCGGATTGCGGCGGCTAACTTTCCGGAATAGGCAGTCGGAACCGACTGCCTGGGATTATCGACTATGACTCCGCAACCACGGCTGATTGACGTCAGTCACACGGTCGAGCACGGCATGATCACCTACAAGGGGATGCCGGCACCGCTCATCTGCGACTACCTGTCGCGCGAGGCCTCGCGCCGGCTGTACGCGCCGGGAACCGAGTTTCACATCGGCAGGATCGAGATGGTAGCCAACACCGGCACGTACCTTGACAGTCCGTTCCATCGTTACGCCGACGGCAAGGATCTCTCGCAACTGCCCCTGGACGCGGTCGCCGCACTGCCATGCGTCGTGGCACGCATCGACCCCGGAGCTCCCGCGAGCGATCGGTTCGCTGCCGCTGTCGGCGCAGCAGGTGCGCGGCCGGGCGGTCCTGGTGCACACCGGTTGGGATCAACACTGGCGCACCGACCAGTACCTCGAAGGCCATCCCTACCTGACCGGGGCACTGGCTCAGTGGTTGCTCGATGCCGGTGCCCTGCTCGTGGGCATCGATTCGCACAACATCGATTGCACCGATGGCGGCGAACGGCCGGTGCACTCGGTGCTGCTGCGGTACGATATTCCGATGGTCGAGCACCTGTGCGGACTGGCCGCGGTTCCAGAGCACGGCGCCCGGTTCTTCGCCATGCCGGTCAAGGTCAAGGGCTTCGGTACCTTCCCGGTGCGCGCCTTTGCCATGCTGGATCGGTAGCGCCGCGCGAGCCCTTGTAAGAACGGCGCGGCGGCCTTATTGAAAGGAGTGGGCGCAACGATTAGCCGTGCGCGATCGCAACTGTCGAAATCGGGATTAATCTGACATGAGTGCAGCGCTACACCTGGTGTGTCCGCATTGTAGTGCGGTGAATCGACTGCCGGAGGAGCGCCTCGCTCAGGGGCCGAAGTGCGGCAAGTGCCACCAGGCGCTGTTTACCGGACATCCCATTGCCCTCACTTCCGCCAGCTTCCACACCTATGTCGATCGTAATGACATCCCACTGGTAGTGGATTTCTGGGCACCCTGGTGCGGTCCGTGCCTGGCGATGGCACCGCAGTATGCGCAGGCGGCAGGGCTGCTGGAACCGCGGGTGCGGCTGGCCAAGATAGATACCCAGAGCGAGCCGCAACTGGGCGCGCAGTTTGCTATCCGCAGCATCCCGACCATGGTGCTGTTCAAAGGCGGGCGTGAAGTGGCCCGCCAGTCCGGTGCTCTGGGCGCCGCCGACATTGTGCGCTGGGTGCAAAGCCGGTTGTGAGGCGGTATAAGCCCGCATGACCCAGTCGTCGCGCATGCCGGCTCTGTTCGTCGGCCACGGCAACCCGATGAATGCGCTGGCTCGCAACCAGTACACCGACGGCTGGCGACAACTTGGCCGGAGCCTGCCGAAACCGAGCGCGATTCTGTGTATCTCGGCGCACTGGTACGTGCCGAGCCTCGCGGTAACGGCCATGCAGCAACCGCGCACCATCCACGACTTCGGCGGCTTTCCGCACGAACTGTATGCGGTTGCCTATCCGGCGCCCGGATCGCCCGAACTGGCGCAGCGTGTTGCGCGCATGCTGGCGCCGCTTTCCGTTGCGCTTGACTACAGTTGGGGACTGGACCACGGCACCTGGTCGGTGCTGACCCATGTGTATCCAGATGCGGAGATCCCGGTAATCCAACTGAGCATCGACGAGACCAGGGAAGCGGCCGTTCATTACCAGATTGCCAGCCGCCTGGCCCCGCTGCGCGACGACGGCGTGCTGATCCTCGGCAGCGGTAATATGGTGCACAACCTGCATGCCTATGCCTGGGGTGATCACAGCGCTGCGGCCTACGACTGGGCGCTCAGATTCGAAGGCGAGGCGCGCCAATTGCTGGCTCACGGAGATTTCGCGCCGCTCGTGGACTATGAGTCACTGGGCCCGGATGCACTGCTATCGGCTCCGACGCCCGATCACTACCTGCCGCTGCTCTATGTGATTGCGCAGCGGCAGCAGCATGAGCCGGTAAGCTTTCCGGTGGCAGGATTTGATGGCGGCTCAATCTCGATGCTGTCAGTGCGTATCGGATGAGGCCGACGGCGCGCCGCATTGCGCTGGTGGTAATCGTGGCGCTGCTGGTCGCCGTGCATTACGCGCGCCAGCCGTCGCCTCGTGGATCGCATTCCAGCGCAGCTCCACCGGCAGCGACCTCGGCGCCTGAACAGCTACGCGTTGGCACGCTGCTGCTGCACCGCTGCGAAGTCGGTCGCCGCGGCGTCGGCGGGGTCGGTACCCTGGACGCGTTTTGCGGTGCCTTCGACGTGCCCGAGGATTGGGATTCCCCCGCCGGCCGCCATATCCAGCTGCGGGTGGCCATCGTGCGCAGCGCCGCCGTGCACAGCGACACTGATCTAGTGGTCTTTCTGGACGGCGGTCCCGGCGGCGGCGCAACCGACGATTACCCGGAAATTGCGCCGGCCCTGCAAGCCCTGCTCGAACGGCGCGATATCCTGCTGGTCGATCAGCGTGGCACCGGCGGCTCCAATGCACTCGCCTGCCCCAGGATCGAGGCTGCCGGCCGGGAGTCGCCGGCACTCGCCGAATCCCACGACCTGGCACGCCTGCAGCAGCTGCTGCAGCAATGCCTTACCGAGGTACGCAGCCACGCGGCGCCCGAGCACTACACGACCACCGACGCCATTCGCGATCTGGAGTCAATCCGGGTGGCACTCGGCGCTCCGCAGCTCGACCTGCTGGGCATCTCCTACGGCACGCGCGTCGCGCAGCAATACACCGCACGCTATCCACACTCGGTGCGCAGTGTGATCCTGGACAGCGTGGTGCCGAATTCTCTCGTGCTGGGCAGCGAGCACGCGCGCAATCTGGAACAAGTGCTGCGGTCACTGTTTGCGCGCTGCAGTGCCGATGAGCGCTGCAAGGACAGCTTCGGCGACTCCTATGCGACGCTGTACCGCGTACGCGATCGGCTGCGCGCGCAGCCGCAGGCCCTGTCGTTACGTGATCCGTCCACTTTCGAGCCGTTGCACTTGAACTTCAGCGCCGCGGACCTGGCAACGATCGTGCGCATCAATGCCTACAGTCCGCTTACGGCGGCGTTGCTGCCGTTGACGCTGCACGAGGCCGACCAAGGCAACTACACGCCGCTCGCCAGCCAGAAGAAATGGATCGCGGATGACCTCGGCAGCCATATCGATAACGGCATGGAACTGTCAGTGATCTGCGCTGAAGACGCCGATCTGCTGGCGGCGCGGCCCGAGGATGCCGCCACATTGCTTGGCAACGATCAGATCGCCAGGATTCAGGCGGCCTGCGCCGTATGGCCTCGCGGCAACCGGCCGGCGGACTTCCACCAGCCATTGGCATCGACGCTGCCGGTGCTGCTGCTCGCAGGTCAGCGCGATCCAGTGACCCCGCCAGCCTATGCCGAGCAGATGCTCTCCACGCTGCCGAACGCGCGACTGCTGCTGGCACCCGGGCAGGGCCATGGCGTGATCGGTGCCGGCTGCATGCCGCGCCTGGTGGTGGAATTCGTCCAGGAACTTAGGCCGCGCGCGCTCGATGACCGCTGCCTGCTGCAGCTCGGTGATATTCCCGCGTTCATCGACTTCAATGGTGCATCACCGTGATCGACGTCGAACAGCTGCATAAATCCTTTGGGGCCAAGGTCGCGGTGCAAGAGGTCACGTTCAGTGCGCGCGACGGACAGATCACCGGACTGCTCGGGCCCAATGGGGCCGGCAAGACCACGACGCTGCGCATGCTGTATACACTGTTGAAAGCAGACCACGGACGCATCAGCGTCGACGGCGTGGACGCGGCATCACAGCCGCTCGAGGTGCGCCGTCGCCTCGGTGTTCTGCCGGACGCACGTGGACTGTACAAGCGACTCACCGCGCGCGAGAACATTGCCTATTTCGCACAGCTGCACGGTATGGACGCGGCGCTGATTCGCCACCGCACCGATGCCTTGATCGACACCCTGGCGATGCACGACATCGCCGAGCGTCGCGTTGAGGGATTCTCGCAGGGCGAGCGCGTCAAGACTGCGATCGCGCGTGCCCTGGTGCACGATCCGCGCCATATCGTTCTCGATGAGCCGAGCAACGGCCTGGACGTCATCGCCACGCGCAGCCTGCGCGATTTCCTGCGGCAGCTGCGGTCCGAGGGCCGCTGCGTGCTGTTCTCGACTCACATCATGCAGGAGGTGGCGGCACTGTGCGACCGTATCGTCGTCATCGCCGCCGGCCGGGTGGTGGCGGATGGCTCACCGGAAGCATTGCGCGAGCAGGCCGGGGAGAGCAGCCTGGAAGATGCCTTTGTAAAGATCATCGGCGCGGCGGCCGTCGAAGGACTGGCATGAGTCCGACGCTGGCGGTGTTTATAAAGGAGTGCCGCGAAAGCCTGCGCGATAAGCGCGTGCTGCTCAATGCCCTGGTGTTAGGCCCGCTGTTCGCCCCGCTGTTGTTCGTCGGACTGCTGCGCTTCACGATCGGCCGTCAAATCGAACAGGCCGACAAGCCGCTGCCGGTGGTCGTGATCGGGGCCGAGCGCGCTCCCGACCTGGTGACGGCGCTCAAACAGCAGGGCATGGAGATTCTGCCGCCGGTCGGCGACATCGAGACCGCGGTGCGCGAGCAGCGCGTCGCATTGGCGCTGCACATCACCGATGGTTTCGCCGAGGACTGGCGCGCCGGCCGGCCGGCGCAGGTCGACATCATCTACGACTCCTCGCAACGCGACGGCGGCGGCCAGGTGCAGCGGCTGCGCGCCATGCTGCAGAGTTACTCCTCGCGTACTGGCGCCATGCGGCTGATCGCCCGTGGTCTGGCGCCATCGTCAACCAGCGGCTTGTTGATCGCGTCGCGCGACCAGGCCACGCCGCAGGCGCGCGGCGCGCTACTGTTCGGGATGCTGCCCTATTTCCTGATCCTGTCCAGCTTCATCGGCGGCATGTGGCTCGCGATCGACTCCACCGCCGGCGAACGCGAGCGCCTGTCGCTCGAGCCGCTGCTGATAAATCCGGTGCCGCGTGCACAGATCCTGCTGGGCAAGTTGTACGCCGCCGCCGGGTTCAGCTTTATCAGCCTGACGCTCGGGTTGTTGGCATTCGCGCTCGCGGCGCGGCTGCTGCCGTCGCGGCATTTCGAGATGAGCCTGAATGTCGAACCCCGGGTCATCGGTACCATCCTGCTGCTGATGCTGCCGGTGGTGTTCCTGATCGTGATCTCGCAGATGCTGGTGGCGGCGTACGCCAGAAGCTATCGCGAGGCGCAAACCTACGTCGGTCTGCTGCAGCTGTTGCCGCTGATTCCATCGGTGGCGTTGAGCATCTCGCCGGTGACACCGCAGCTGTGGATGTATGCGCTGCCGCTGATCGGCCAGCAGTTGACGATGATGCGCCTGCTGCGCGGCGAGGCGGTAGCGGCGCTGCCGCCGGCGCTAAGCGGCCTGGTCACGATAGTGGCTGCGATCGCGGCATTCCTGCTGGTCAGGCGGATCTACGAATCGGAGCGGCTGGCGGTCAACGCCTAGGGCGTGTTAACACTACT
>PKWJ01000042.1 GCA_003132025.1 Gammaproteobacteria bacterium | reverse complement strand
GTAGTGTTAACACGCCCTAGTCTGCAGCATCAGCCGCAGATCTCCCCAGATCTCGGGTTACGCGGATCCGCAAACGACGTCGGAATCCCAAAAGCAAAGATTCCTGGGTGCACTCCGGCTCTCGCGTTCCGCTGCCGTGCGGCAGCGTGTAGCTCGGTCGCGCCGCAAACCGACAATCCGGCTGGGCGTGCACGCAGTTCACTTTTTTTCGAATAACAGGCGGCATTTCTCGAATTTTTCGTGACCAACGCCGCAATTTCTGTAGATCGCGTGTAGGAATAATCTGTCACGATTTTGCGACACGTCGCAGCGCGCAGACAGATTGCCGCCTATAGACATCGCGTTGAAACTGCGATCACAGCAGTTTTCATTTAGACGGGGACGCCATGACGAAAACGGCGGGACGGGCGGGCGCTTTGTGCGCTTTGCTAGGCATGCTGGCAGCATGCGGCGGTTCAAACTCAAATGATTCGGCCAGCACCACGGGTGCATCCACCAGTACGCCGACCAGTAGTAGTTCCTCCGCCGCCAGCGGATCGAGTACGGGGTCTTCCCTGATCGCGCTCACGTCATCCAACTATACCGCCGCGCCATCTTCGACTGCCATCGTGACGATCTATCGAAGCGGCAACTCAACGGGGGCGACCACCGTCGGCTATACCACCGTCAACGGCACGGCTGTAGCCGGAGCCGATTACAGCACCACCAGCGGAACCGTAACCTGGAGCGACGGCGAAACGGCCGCCAAGACCGTCGCGGTACCCGTCACGAGCCGCGCCGCCGGCAAGGACTTCGCTGTCGCGCTCACCAGCATTCAGGGACAGGCGAACTTCGGTTCACCGACTGCGGCCACAGTCGCGGTCGCACTCACTCCCGGTGGTACCAGCTCCTCCGGCTCGACCGTGTCAGCCAGTGGCACCATGATCCCCTCGGCCAGCCAGATCGTGGACAGTGCTAATAACGTCTGGAGCGTCGCCGACGGTGTGGTCAGCGAGAATGGCGCGGCTGCGGGGTATACGGCCAACGTATCGCTGCTGCTCTACTACGGCGACACGGTCTACCAGCAGACCACCAGCTGCCTGTGGTGGTCCTGGAGTGGCAGCGCCTGGGTCGCCAGCAGCAATCCGGCCCCCAGCATCACTCCAGCCTGCTCGAGTTCGCCGGCGTCGGCAAGCAGTTCGTCCAGCGGCGGCGGCGGGTCCGCTGGGTTAATTGTTGGCCCCGGCGGCAAAGTCGTTAGCACTGTGGACGGCTCGCAGGTCAACTTGATCGGCACAGCGATGGTGGGGATGGGAGATTCGCAGGGTAACGGTTCTCGATGGGCCGGTATCGCGGGTCTGAGTTCGGCGCAATACACCACCGCACTCAATAGCGTCTACAACACTCTATCGACCGCGGGCAAGCCGTATGGAAAGATTAATTTTATAAGGCTGCCGGTGAGCTCTCTGCCTTGGATGGGGTATCACTGCGTGGTGCCGTTCGCCGATGACGCTAGCTCTTTTACCTCTGTTGGCGGTGGGTTATATGCACTGGGTGACCCGACCACCTATCAGAATGACGTAAAGAATGCGGTTGCCGCCATTCGGGGCGCCGGTTTATATGTAGTTCTTGATCTCCACTGGAATTCGAGCATCGCGATTCAGGCCGGTGGTAATCAGTATGTTTGCCCCGCGGGACAGATGGGGATGCCATCAACCGGCGACGCTGCGTTTTGGGCTTCCATAGCTGCTACCTTCAAAGGTGATTTGGGGGTGATGTTCGAGCTGTTTAACGAGCCCTATTACGATGGTAACTACGACAACGCGCTCAGTGTTACGGGAGTTGCTGTTCTTGGCGGAAGTGTAGTTGTACCGCTTCCGAATGCAGTCGGCGGTAGTTGCACGGCATACGACAACATTGGTGGCGCCAGTGCGCCGGCTCCCATATTGGGCGGCGGTGTACAGTGTCTAGCAACAGGCTTGCAGTCATTGATCAATGCAATCAGGGCTACAGGTTCGACCAATATCATCTGGGCCGGTCCTCCCTGGTATTCGGGCAACATAAACATGTGGCTACAGATGGGTCTCACTGACCCCACCCATGAGCTTGGCGCAACTTTTCATGGCTATGGCTACAAAGGCGGGTTTGCAGCCTTCCAGACTGTACAAGCTGCGGGATATCCGATTTTAGCTACCGAACTGGGAACGCTTGCCAATATCCCGTCAAGCTATGTGCAATTCAGAGAAAACGGTATCGGATACACATGGTGGTCTGGTAGTGGCTGCGGGCAGTGGGACAACTATTGCAGCCAGACTCCAGATCAGATTGCTGCTGTCATGGCGAACAATCCTCCGTGGACGAATAACGGCGCACCGACGCCGACCGGATCGAATTGAGGTAATGGGGGCCCGTACCCCCCGACCACGGCTCGGCACGTACCACGAGGCCGCCCGCGCCTACGCGGTCACCGGAACTCACGAGCACATCGCCAAACGGAGCGAGTAACGAGCGGTCGGAAATCGGCAGATCGCTCGCCGTCGCTAACGACTGCAGGCGCTGACGCACCAAGTGCCGACCGGGGTGCGGGCAGTCGACGCCAGTTCACTTCGAGCGCACGTCCAGCAGTCATGTCGGTCTAGCAGCGCAGCCCACCTCGATCAGGTTTAGCGCTGGACGTGCCAGCCGCAGAGCCCCGCGAACGCGCTCGGCACGCTCTTTCCGCAGCGCCGTCCACGTAGCACCAATCTACCGATCGCCAAGCAACGGAGTGTCGACGGTCTTACCGTCGACCAGGGTCCACCCGAGCTTGTCGCGGCGAAACTGTCGGTGCTGCAAGATTCGCTGCACGCGCCGCGAACGTCCGGCGCGTCGAGGCGTCGCGGTCTGGCGACGTGCGCTGGAGCGGACACTTTGCCAGAGTGTTCTTTTCGGTATTAACTGGCTTCGCAATGTAAGGGCAAACCCGCCGTAAGGCGGGGACGCAAAGCCTCCGGTCTTAGGTCCGATAGGGACATGAGATAGCGGGGTTGCCGGCCAGGAAGCGATGCAGGCGCATCGGCTCTCAACCGTCAATACCCGCTTCTCGCCTATCGGTACGTACCTCGCCGGAGAGCTTCAAGGCTTTCCACCTGACAGCGAGGCAATTTGACAATGCGTACCGAGAAAAATTGGCGACTGACCGGCCTGGGCCTGATCGTTCTGACCCTCAGCGCGGCCCTGGCGGCCTGCGGTGGCTCAAGCGACGCAAGCTCCAGCGGCAGTACAGCTGCAGCCTCCTCGGGGACGAGCGCCGCAGAGGCGAGCCCGACCGTCTCGGGAACTCCAACCAAAATGGTGGTCGCCGATAATCGTTACAGCTTCACGCCGACGGTGACCAACCCCAACGGCACGCCCCTGACTTTCAGCATCCAGAACAAGCCCGCCTGGGCCACCTTCGCCGTGACCACCGGGGGCCTCTCGGGCACTCCGAGCGTCCCCGATGCGGGCTCGTACTCCAATATCGTCATCAGCGCCACCGACGGCACCAACACGAGCGCGCTGCCGGCCTTCTCCATTCAGGTCACGGCTGCGGCCACCTCGACATCGAGCGGCAGCTCAAGCGGGGCGGCCAGCACGAGCTCGAGCAGCTCGGGTGGCACGTCCACCAGCTCCAGCAGCTCCAGCAGTTCCGGCGGCTCGACGGGTTCGAGTGGCTCAGGCACGGCCTCGGTATCAGCGCAAGCTCTATTGAATTACCTGACAGGGCTCGCCAGCGACAGCAGACACATACTCACCGGCCAGCACTCTAGCTACTGGGATTCGAATCCGATGGACAACATCAGCGCGCTCTACAGCCAGACCGGGACCAATCCGGCCATCCTGGGAACCACGGTCGGCCAGTCGGGAAGCACCGAGGATGTGGTCGGGCTGTCAAACTCCTGGCTCGCGCAGGGCGGCATCGCGATGGTGTCGTTGTGGCCGACCGATCCGGTGACCGGCGCGGACGACAACGACAGAAGTATCAGCGTGAGCGACATCTACACGCCCGGCACTGCGGCCAACGCAGCGTGGAACACGTACCTGGACGGCATCGCCGCGAAGCTCAAGGGGATTAACGGTCCGTTCCTGTTCCGTCCGTTTGTCGAGCTGAACGGTAACTGGTCCTGGTGGGGCGGACTGCCGACCGCGCAGTTTACCGCATTGTGGCAGTACACCTGGACGCGCCTTGTGCAGACCGACGGCGTGACCAATGCGCTGTGGGTCTACAACGTCAATGCCTGGAGCGGCAACTACACCGCCTATTATCCGGGCAGCGCTTACGTCGATATCGTGAGCTGGGACAGCTACCCCCCGAGCGCGAGCGATGCGCCGTGGTACAACGCCCTGGTCGGCCTTGGCAAGCCAATCATCCTCGCCGAGACCGGAGCCAGCTCGAACGCTAGCTCTGTTGAGCCCTATACTTACAACAATGACGACATATTGGGAGTGGTGAAGGCTAACTTCCCGAAGGTAGTGGCCGTCGTAGTCTGGTGTCAAAACCTGTCTTTGTCTGAACAACAGGGAGACGAAGCATTCATGACCGACTCGGCGGTTATCAGTCTCGCGGACTTGCCGGCCGGTATCTGAACGGGGTGAACCTAAGCGCTGGGCGGTGAGGGGTCTGGCAGAGTGAAAGGCGGCCGGTATTGCGGCAGACTGGAGATAAACCTCCAGGTGCAATCCGGCTCGCCAAAGCCCCCCGCCCATCGGATGCGGATGGGCCTCTGTAAGCAGAACAGGCTCATCGGTGTGGAACGAGCGTCACAAAGCCTACTCGAGCAGAACAGTCTTGCACCGCTGGCGTTGCAGCCCAAAGGGCGAGATCGTGCGGCCCGAGCATTTTCTGGCCGAGATGGATGCAGTCATCCTCGGGCCGGCACCACATGGTGGTCTGGTAGTGCCTGCGGGCAGTGGGACAACTATTGCAGCCAGACTCCAGATCAGATTGCTGCTGTCATGGCGAACAATCCGCCGTGGACGAATAACGGCGCACCGACGCCGACCGGATCGAATTGAGGTAATGGGGGCCGGTACCCCCCGACCACGGGTCGGCACGTACCACAAGGCCGCCCGCGCCTGCGCGGTCACCGGAGCCCAGAACGGCCGGTAACAACACAACCGGCGCACTGTCGCAAGGCATCGAACCTTTGGCTCGCAACCATGCGCGCATGGATGGGGCGCCCAAGCCCCTGTTAACGATCAATAGGTGGCCCCCTTTCGATTCCTCTAATAAGATAAAAAAAGAGGTAACGGTCTGAGGGCGTTCCGTCGGTGTCGAAAAAGAGCCATACACGGCGGCTGTCACGACTCTATGCACTGGCTGGCACAGTCGGTGTCATCGCGGCGCTAAGTTGCGCCAGCGCCGCGCCGCCGAGCAGCAGCGCCGCCCAGCAGGCGCCGGCCGGTGCCCTGTCGATTCGTGTCAAAGGCGCAAAGTTAGTCGACGGCTCTGAGCATGTGGTGCAGCTGCGCGGGGCCAACGTGGCCGATCTGGCCCAGATGGAGACCGGCAGCAACGCGTGGCCGACGTTCGGCCTGGGCGGGGAGCCGATCTTCGCCTCAATGACCGCCTGGCACATGAACGTCGTGCGCTTCGCGCTCAACGAGGGCGATTGGCTGCGCGAGACCTGCGGGCCCGGTGTGCACCTGGACCCGCAGGGCACCTACCAGGCTGCGGTCGCAAAGGCCGTGGCGGATGCAAACGCCGCAGGCATGTATGTCATTCTTGACCTGCACTGGGCAGCTCCTGGCAATTTCTGTCCGAGCGGCCAGCCCTCCTTCGCCGACGCGGATCATTCCGTGGCCTTTTGGGCGTCAGTAGCCAATGCATTCAAGGGCAATCCGGCCGTGATGTTCGAGCTGTTCAACGAACCTTTCGGCGACGACGTCTGGGCCAACTGGTTTAGAAGCGATGCCGTGTTGCTGCGCGACGGCGGTTCCTTTAGTGCTTGGCAGCAACAGAACTCCAACACGGGCAAAAACAACTACCTTGACACTACGGCCAGCGTCGGGGGCTATAACTCGCTGATCGCCGCAATCCGCGCGGCCGGCGCTACCAACGTCGTTCTGGCCTCGCCGATTGGCTGGGCCGGAGAGATCCAGGCCTGGGAACAGTTCAAGCCCACTGACCCCGCCGGGCAGCTGGCGGTCGCCTGGCATGTCTACGGCAACCACAATATGAGCGCCGCACAGCAGGTGCTTAACCATGGCTATCCGATCGTCATCACCGAGACCAACGGGAAGCTGGCCGCCAAGGGCGGCAACAACATAGACAATCAGCTATTCAACTGGGCGGATGCCCAGGACGTCGGTTATCTTTGGTGGAGTTGGACGCCATACTCCCCGACCGACGATCTTGACGTCAGGGCCTCTTGCAGCGCTTCCGGCGCCTTCCGGCTTGCTGCGGGGGGCTGCGCCACCCCGACCACAGCCGGCGCCTACTACCGGGCCGGCCTCGCCTGCGCGGTCACCGGAGCCCAGAACTGCTGGTGATGCGCTCAACATCCCCAGGCTCGCAGGCTCTGCACCGAGCTGCTGTCGGCGCAGCGATGAGTGGCGGCCTTTTCAGTGCGACGGCCGAGCGTTTGCCCGGGGGCCACCGGATGATGTGAGGCGCCCGCGGCTTGAGCCTCATCGCGTGGTGGTGTGGCTCGCGCCGCACCTTGAATGATTCCATTTCCTGCGCCGTCGCAGGCGTGGTGCCCGAATTGTTCCGCGTACGAACCGCGCGCGAGGGTCGGCAGATTTTAGCCACTAGTGTGCACGACGACCCAGGTATACCTGCCGCGACAGCAGTAACGCAAGACCGAGCAGGTTGAAGCACTCGCCCGCGACTTGGCCGATGAGCGCCGCCGCCGCGCCCCACCAGCTAATGCCGAACCAGGTCAGCGAGAGGGAGATTGCCGCGCTCACGCCTATAAGCCGCGCCAACGATTTTACGCGCCCCATCGCGAACAGCGCGGCCTGCAATACCTCGCGCAACAGGAAGATGACCGCGACCGTGGCCCACAAGACCAGCAATCGATCCTGACCGCCAATCGTCTTATGCATTAAGTCTTGAATCAACCAGCCGCGCATGAACCATGCCGGCACAAGATAGAGGAAATCCAGTGCAGCGATGGCCGCGACCAGAAGCGCAAGTCGTCGCAGCAGCCGCTGCAGTCCAAACTCCGCAAGCCAGTTCGCGGCCATGGGCAACAACAGATTGTTCACTCCAAGCGTGAACACAAACACCGGCATCAGCACCAGGCGCGCCGCGTTCACGTTGGTTACCGCGGTCAGATCGAGGCGCGTTGCCAGCACGTAGTTGTAGCTTTGCGCGAACAGCCAGTAGGTCACCGCACCGACAGTCGACCATAGACCGAGCGGACGGAGCTCACGCCAAAAAGGCTTAGGATCGCTAGACTTCCAGCCCGGATCGTGACCCAGCGCTCGACGTGCAGCCCAATACCCCGCCCACCCGGCCAAAGCAAGCGTTACCACAGCGCACACTCCAGCGTCGGGCACGCGCGCTAACGTTGCGAGCATAATTCCGGCCAGCAGCACAGCGATGTAAAACAGGTCGGCACCCAGCACGGTGTGAGGCCTGGAATAGATCAGCAGCACGCTGCGAAGATACTCGCGGTGCAATGCGCTCCAGCTGGCGAAAATGGCGGCAGCAACCGTCAGCGCAATAACGCTGTTCCAGGAACGCAGCAGATAGCCCACAACCGAAATCAACAGCGCCACGCCTGACGCGTAACGCAGAAAGCGCCCCTGGCTGATCTTGATTACGCCAATCATGGTGCGTTTGGCATCCGCAGATTTTCCGGGCGCGACCATGGTCAGTGGACCGGTAAGCCAGGCACCCTGGGCACTGACGAGCAGCAGCACGGTGGATTGAGCGAGCACGAACCGGCCATAGTCAGCGTCGCTCGTGTAGCGGATCATCATGAAGCCGACGACGAAATTGGCGCCGGATAGCAGGACTTGATCCAGCACGCCGGTGCCAAAATGCTGCGCAAGGCGGCGCAAGGCGCCGGCACTCATCGAGGCACGCCTAACGGAAGCTGAACGTCCATCGAATGGACGGCAGCCGAGATTGTGCCGATCTTTGCAGAGTCGAATCCCAACAGCAGCACGAGGCACCTTGGACCGGGTTCGGCTCAGTATATCAACCGCGAATTATGTCGATGTCGTGTCGCCGGCGTCAGATCCTGAATCTGCCAACCACGCGCACACGGAGATGTCGCCAGGACAAGCGTGGGCTTACCAGCAGCGCCGCTCCGGTTGCCACCGATGACAGCAGAATGACTCCACGGTATCCGATGATCCGGCCGTGTGCGCTTCGAGCGAACTCACTATCTTGCATTACTGGTGAATTGGGCACGCCTGCGTCTGCCCGGCCACACGGCCGGCAATGGCAGCTGCGGCGATTGCGTGCGCAAGCGTTGTTCCATCAACGCCCGGGCCAAGGCAAAGGTTGCGAGCGTCACTATTGGCATAGCGACGCCGCCCGACGACAACCAGTCACTTTCGCTTAGGTTGTTAATCAATTCCTCGAACAGCAGCACCAGATACAGCGTGGCCTGATTGTACTCGATCTTCAGCAATGCCAGCGATTGCCGCAGGAACACCAGCAGATACCCGAGCAGGCACACCAGACCGACGTAGCCCAGATCATTAATGATATCGAGGTAGCCGTTATGCGCTTCGGTCGGATAGAAATTGGATTTCCTGGTGATGAACACGTAGGACGGCGAAGTAGGCACCCGACCGATCCAATAGGCCCCGAAGCCGGTGCCCAGCAGCGGCCGCTGGCTGATATGTTCACGAATCACGGCCCATATCTGCGTGCGGCCGGAAAATGTCGCATCCTTGCCCGTCAGCGCGACGACGGGCTGCAGCAGAAAATCCAGACTCGGAAATATATTCAACACCACCAGCGAGTACAGCAGGATCATGACCGCGAAGACCACTACGACGGATGCCATATAACGACGCTTGCCTTTCGGGCCCAGTAGTAGCAGCAACAACAGCATGACGGAGAACAATGCGCCAAATATCGAGGTCGAGCTGTGGGATAGAATCAAGCAGGCCATCGCGGCGCTGAAGCCAAACGCAAACTGCCAGAATTTGACTTGCTTTGTCAGCAAGCCGTGTACCCAGAGGAACACAGTGATGCTAGCCGCGTGACCGAGCGCGTTCTTCTGCCCCATCAATCCACGCCAGGCGCCTGCCAACGAGATGTCGGTCCCGTGTTCCATGGCAAGATCCGGCGCGATCATGCCGAAGATCAATGACCCGACCATAAGTGCCGTCAAGAACGACCGCAGGATTGTCTGGAACCGCTGCTCATGCCAACCGACCATGACACAGGCCCCGCACACCAGACAGATGGTGAGCATGGAAATGAATCGCGTCATGGTAATGGCCGGCTCAATCGACCACATGGTGCTCAGCAACGCCAGCACCACGAAGGCAATGAAGAATTTATTGACTTCACGCGTCAGCAGCGCGGCAAACGAGTGTCGCCAGATCAGCACCAACACCCCTGAAGCAAGCAGTAACAGCTTCAGGATTCGGAGGAACAGATTGGGCTCCGGCACCGCATCGTTGGCCTCCGGATTCAACACCGAGAACGGTACCGTCGTGCACAGCAGCAGTGTGTACATCACCAGCGTCATTGCGGGCTGGTACTTGCTGTCTACCAGCCAACCCCGCTCTGTACCGGCGACCACAGGCCTGGCAATATCGTCGGCCCGTGGAGCGCGCTGTGATGGACGATTTTCTACACGCCGCATAATCAAGTGCGATAAATTTCGTTTATGTCACATCTGTGACTGGACGATACGATATCCATCGTCAGCCAAGATTAGTCGAATTGTCTGCCGCAGCGTGTGACGTTGCGCACCAATTCACTCTGCGGCTGATAATAGCGTAGGCGCTGCTTCCGCGATACCACAGGAGTACGTGAAGAGCGCAACAGCGCGCAGATTTGGCGCTGCAAGCGGGCATTGCGACGCCAAGCAAGCAGCAGGCATTTATTGCAATCGCAGCACCTCCGACGCCGCTTTCCCCAGGGCCGCATTCGCGGGCGATCAGCATGCATAGCTCGCTTGCGGTCTGGTACTCGCGCTCTCGGGCGCCAATCACGCAGTCCGATGTGAACGGCGGCGGACATCGCTGACCGGACTTGGTCATCGGCTGCCCTCTTGCGGCCACCTGCTCTACTGCCTGAGAGGCTTTGCATTCACCGTCAGGCCCGCCAACCCCGGAAAAGCAGTTCGATCGTCGTACCAGCGCAGATTCGGCGCTCACCCTGGGGACCGTCGCCGGTATGGTATCGTGGGGCGCCGAGGGAGTCGGCTATTATCTGGTGTGCCAGGCTGCACCTGCAGACCCCACGGCTCAGCGCCATCGGCATCTATGCGCTGGCGGTGGTAGCCGCAGTGTAAGAATTCTCTCACCGTCGCCGCCGCGGTAGCAGTTGAAATGAGCCCGCAAGACGCCCGGCTGGAGCCCGCGCCATGAACCAATTCGACGTGCCGCTGTGTCTGGACATTATCGGCACGCTGACGCAGGCCCACGTCCGGCACGAACGCTCGATCACCGCTTTCAAGGAATCGCCACCCCTGCGCTGGCTGTTTCGTCGCCGGCGCGCAAACAAGGGCGCAGCTTCGCGACGGCCCCGGCCCGAACACGCCGAGGCCAAGATCCCGCCTTTGCGTGCGGAGTTGCTGCAGTGGCTGCGCGAGCAGCACGCTGGCGGACGGCGACTCGTATTGGTTGCCGACGGCAATCCGCAACTGGCCCAGCAGATAGCGGCCCATCTGGGGCTCTTCGACGAAGTCGCTCGCACCGAGGGCGCGGGCACCGCGGCAGAGCGCAAGCGTCGCGCGCTGGTCGAGCGCTTCGGCGAACACGGCTTCGACTATGGCGGCAGCAACGCCTCAGACATGATCGTATGGGAAGCCTCGCGGGCTGCGTTGGTCGTCGGCAATCGCAGCCTGGGCGATCGCGTCGGTCTCAAGACCCCGGTGCTGCGGGTTTTCCCGGCGACCAAGCCGACACTACGCACCTGGCTCAAGGCAATCCGGCTTCACCAGTGGGTCAAGAATGCATTGGTGTTCCTGCCGCCGTTGCTGGCACACCGTATCGCTGAACCGGCGGTGCTGTTGCAGGCGATGATGGCTTTTGTCGCCTTTGGATGCTGTGCCTCGAGCGTCTATGTCACCAACGATTTATTCGATCTTGCCGCCGATCGCGAGCACAATCGCAAACGCTACCGGCCATTCGCCGCCGCACTGCTGTCCGTGCGCAGCGGCATCTACGCAGCCGTCATTCTACTTCTGTGCGCGATGCTGCTCGCCGCAGTCATCGGCTGGCTGTATGCACTGGTGCTGGCCTGCTACTACGTCGTAACCTGGGCCTATTCGCTGCGCCTGAAGCGCATCGCGATGCTGGATGTGTTGACGCTCGCAGGGCTCTATACGCTGCGCATCATCGCCGGCTCGGCGGCCACGCACATCGCGCTGTCTTTTTGGCTGCTGGCGTGCTCGGTGTTCCTGTTCCTGAGTCTGGGGTTCGTCAAGCGCTACGCCGAACTCTACGATGCGCGCAAGACTGGCGCAGTGGCGGGCCACGCACGCGGCTACGGGGCCGGCGACTTGTCGCTGATCATGAGCCTCGGCACGTCTTCGGGCTACTGTGCCGTCGTAGTCATAGCACTGTATATCAACAGCGCGGATTCGATTGCCCTGTACCACCACCATAAGATGATATGGCTGATCTGCCCGCTGATGCTGTTCTGGATCAGCCGCACCTGGATGCTGACGGCGCGCGGCGACATGCATGACGATCCAGTCGTGTTTGCTTTGCACGATCGGACGAGCCTGCTGCTGCTGGCTGCGCTCGGACTGGTCTTGCTATTGTCGATCTGAGGCGCCGCGATGTCCACTGGTGTTTCCTGGGGCCTTTGGCCGCGTTATGAACAGCGCATCATCCCGGTAACGAACCGCTTCGACCCGCTGCCGCAAGCCGCGCCGATGCTGGTTTTCGGCAACGGCCGCAGTTATGGCGACGTGTGCCTGAACGCCGGAGGCACGTTATTGGCCACACGAAGCCTCGATCGTTTTATCAGCTTTGATGCCACGAGCGGTGTTCTCGAGTGCGAAGCCGGCGTCCTGCTCAGTGAGATCATTGCCTTAACGCTGCCGCGCGGCTGGTTTCTGCCAGTACCGCCGGGCACGGCGCTTGTCACCGTCGGCGGCGCCATCGCCAACGACGTGCATGGCAAGAATCACCATCGTGCGGGCAGCTTTGGTCATCATCTGCTCAGCTTCGAACTGCGGCGCTCGAGCGGTGAGACATTGCGCTGCGCGCCGGATCAGCATGCTGACTGGTTCGGTGCCACCATCGGCGGCCTGGGACTGACCGGCATGATCAGCACGGCTCGCCTGCAGTTGCGACGCGTACCCGGTGAGTGGATCGCGGGCGATAGTCAGCGCTTTCACAACCTGCCGGAATTCTTCGCGTTGGCGGCGCAATCGGATGTCGCCTACGAATACACCGTTGGTTGGCTCGACAGTGCCGCGAGCGGCGACAAGCTTGGGCGCGGCGTGTTCATGCGCGGCAATCACCTGCAGCACGACGCCCCGCCCGCACGCGAGCGTTCACTGCGCTTTCCACTGACTCCGCCAATCTCGCCCGTGACGCGCCTCTCGGTGCGATTGTTCAATGAGCTCTATTTCCGTCGACCGGCGTCGCAGCACCCGCACGCAATATGGCACTACCAGCGGTTCCTGTTTCCGCTCGACCGCCTGCTGGACTGGAATCGACTGTATGGTCCACGCGGCTTTTTCCAGTACCAATGCGTGCTGCCTGGAGCCGAAGCTGCCTCGGCGTTGCCCGAGATGCTGCGGCGCATTGCCCGCTCGCGCCAGGGGTCGTTGCTTGTGGTGCTGAAGCAGTTCGGCAATCTGCCCTCGCTGGGACTGCTGTCGTTTCCGCGGCCGGGCGTCACCTTGGCGCTCGACTTCCCCAACCGCGGCGAGCCGACACTGCAACTACTCGAATCGCTCGATGCGATCACCCGCTCTGTGGGCGGTGCGGTCTACCCGGCCAAGGACGCGCGCATGTCGGCGCAATCCTTTCAGCAGTACTTTCCCGCCTGGAAGCGGCTGCAGGACTATATTGATCCGAAGTTCTCTTCTTCTTTCTGGCGACGCGTGACAAGGAGTTGGTGATGCAGCGCATTCTGATCGTCGGTGCGACATCCGCCATCGCCGAAGCGACCGCCCGGCTGTTCGCGTCCCGCGGCGATGCCCTGTTCCTGGCCGGCCGCAGCCCCTCGCGATTGGAGGCGATCGCCGACGATCTCAAGGTGCGCGGCGCGAACCTGGCGGCAACCTACGTGTTCGATGCTCGAGCCTTCGATCGCTTCCCAGCTCTGCTGCAGGCCGCTTCCGCATGCCTCGGCGGCCTTGACGCCGCGCTGATCGCGCACGGCATGCTGTCAGACCAAATTGCGTGCCAGCGCTCGGTCGAACAGCTGCGCGAACAATTCGACATCAATGCGCTTTCAGTCATGGCTCTATGCACGGATCTCGCCAACCAACTCGTGTCGCAGGGCCACGGCGTCATCGCGGTGATTTCCTCGGTGGCAGGCGATCGAGGCCGGCGATCCAACTACGTCTATGGATCGGCTAAGGCCGCGGTCACCGCATTTACCAGCGGCCTGCGCCAGCGCCTGTACCCGCAGGGAGTTCGCGTCGTGACCATCAAACCCGGCTTTGTCGGCACACCCATGACGGCGGCTTTCAAGAAGAGCGCGCTATGGGCGACGCCCGCGAGCGTCGCCGCTGACATCGTGCGTGCCATGGATGGCGGCAAAGCCGTGATCTACACACCCTGGTTCTGGCGGCCGCTCATGTGGATCGTCAGATCCGTGCCCGAGGCGATGTTTCGCCGTCTGCGGCTCTAGTTCAACTCTCAAGCCTTGGTTCGGTCTTGAGGTCTCGCGGCCGCGGCATTTAATATTTCACGCTCAAACGCCAATCTTTGCTGATGCACAATGGAGTCAAGGGTTAGCCCGATCGCCATACACATCACCGCGATGATCTCAAGTCCGGTCGCAAGCAACGCAAGTGGGACGTGATAGATATATCTGTATAAAATCCAATCGCTGATGACCGGTACGCCGCACAGCAGACCAGCGAGGAAAAACGCAAGAAATAGCCAGGAAAAGAACTGCAGCGGACGGTAATGACGCAAGATCTGCGTGATGGACCACAGTACCTTGGCCCCATCAGAGAATGTGCTGAGCTTGGAGTAGCTTCCAGCCGGCCGATCCTTGTACTCGACCGGCATTTCAACAATACGAAATCGCTTGTCCAACGCATGCAATGTCAGGTCAGTTTCAACCTGGAATCCATCGACCAATATGGGATAGTTCTTGACCAGCCTCCTGCTCATGACTCGGTAGCCGCTCATGATATCGACCAGATTTGACCGAAAGAGGCTATTCACCAAACCCTGCACCAGGCGATTGCCAAAACCGTGGAGCGGACGCCTGTTTTCCTTCGCATAATGACCAAGGCTGTGGCGGTCTCCGACGACCATGTCAGCCTGATTGTTGAGGATCGGCAGCAGCAAATCGCGCGCGCGCTCCGCCGGATAGGTCATATCGGCGTCCGATAGCACATAGATGTCCGCATCCACATCTATGAACGCGCGCCGCATTGCGTTGCCCTTTCCTTGCCGCTTCTCGTTGATTACCTGGCCCTCGCAGTTAAGGTCCGTGAGTGCCTGAACCGCTATCTGGTAGGTAGCATCGGTGGAATTATTGTTGACGACAACAATTTGAGCTTCAGGCAGAGCCTCGTGAAATACCTGCATCGTTTGACGGATTGTCAATTCTTCGTTGTAGGCGGGCAATATCACCGCGATACTGGGCTGTTCGCCGCGCATCAAAAACTCCTCGTCAAGACATTCTGCAATATATAGCGCCAGTATTTACGTAAGCAACCGAGCATCCCTCATTTCATCGTGCCTTGGACGGCGCATCCCGGTAAGCACAGTCACGCTGAGCGCCGAGTACCTCGAGCTCCGGTCGGTGCAGAGGATTGGAGATCTGCGTGCGGTCGTGCAGTTCGTGTGTCCCGCACCGACGATCGGGAAATCGGCGCACGTTTCACGATCCTCGAGGAAATCCAAGGCCTCGAGCAGTATTGCGTTTGTCAGCCATCGAATATACTTTACATTTGAATGGCAAGTGGCTGATTTCTAGATATTTCATGCAATTATGTCGGTCTTTTCGGGAATCTGATAACAGTTCACGGAATTCATTACCGCGGTGAGCCACTCTGCCCAGTTGGGGAGAGATCCCGGCGCAATGATGATAAGTTGCCAAAATCTAGGAAAGTTCATCGATGTACTTAGTGACTGGCGGAGCCGGATTTATCGGATCCAATATCGTTGCAGCGCTGAGTGAACGCAACGACGAAGTCGTCGTGTGTGATTGGCTGCGCGATGACGAGCGTTGGCGGAATCTCGCCAAACACGAGATCGCGGAAGTCATTGAACCCGAAACCGCACTCGCATGGTTACGCCGCAAGGGTGACCGGCTACGAGCTGTCGTGCACATGGGCGCAATCAGCGCGACCACGGAAGCTAACGTCGATCTGATTGCCACCCGAAACGTTCGAGCAACTCTCGAGTTGATGGAGTGGTGTACCGATGCACAAGTGCCGCTTGTTTTCGCGTCCTCCGCAGCATCTTATGGGGACGGCTTCCAAGGATTTGACGACTCGTTTACGCGCAGTTCGCTCGCAAAGCTTCGACCGCTGAATGCGTACGGGTGGAGCAAGCATGTCGTCGATCGGCGCTTCGCCCGACTGGTCGAAGAAGGGGCAAAGCTGCCGCCGCAATGCGTGGGTTTGAAGTTCTTCAATGTCTACGGACCGAACGAGTACCACAAGGGCTCTATGCAAAGCGTTGTCGCGAAGAATTACGCTATCGTCCGCAATGGCCAGCCCTTGCGCTTGTTCCGCAGTTATCGCGCGGAATATGCCGACGGCGGCCAACAGCGCGATTTCGTCTACGTGCGCGATTGCGTCGATGTCGTGGTCTGGCTATTGGATCATCCGCAGGTGTCCGGCTTGTTCAATTTGGGAACGGGACAGGCGCGCAGCTGGCTGGACCTCGCCAAGGCCCTGTTCGCCGAGGCCGGGCGGCCGCCGGCGATCGAGTTCATCGAAATGCCACCGGCGCTCATCGAGAAATACCAGTATTTCACTCAAGCGCGAATGGAGCGCTTGCGTTCCGTCGGCTACGAACGCCCATTTACGTCTTTGGAACAGGGCATTGCAGACTATGTCAGTCGTTACTTGGCTGCGGACGATCCCTATCGTTAGCTTGCCCCATCGACGAGGATTGAATACCTATGCTTACCTTGAATCGAAAACCTGAGTTGCCGCTTACCGACGTCCAGGGCTTGCTGCAGCACGAGTTGCAGGAGCATCGCGCGGCCTTCGAGGCTACCGCTGGGATGGTGAGCGAGCCGTTCGTGCAAAGCCTGCGGCTGCTCGAACAGGGAGTGCGTGCCGGCGGCAAGGTTCTGCTGTTCGGCAATGGCGGCAGCGCCGCCGACGCGCAGCACATCGCCGCCGAACTCGTAATCCGCTACAAGGCCGATCGGGCGCCGATCGCGGCGATCGCGCTGAGCACCGACACTTCCGCGCTCACGGCGTGCGGCAACGATCTGGGCTTCGATGCGATTTTCGAGCGGCAAATCGACGCCTTGGGCCGGCCACACGACGTCGCGCTAGGCATATCGACCTCGGGAAACAGCCCTAATGTTCTGCGCGCCCTGCGTCAAGCCAAGGCCCTCGGGCTGCATACGCTCGGGCTTAGTGGGGGAACCGGCGGGCAAATGCCGGCGCTTTGCGATGCCCTGATCGTGGTACCTTCGGCCGTCACGGCGAGAATTCAGGAAATGCACATCACCATCGGCCACATGCTGTGCAAGGCCTTGGAACAGCGTCTCGGATTGGTATAGGAGAGGCCATGCAAGACGCGCCCTTGTCTGCGCTGCTGAATCGCTTTCACGCGGCACACGTGATCGTACTCGGCGACGTGATGCTCGACCGCTTCATCTATGGGTCGGTGGAGCGGATCTCGCCGGAGGCTCCCATCCCCGTCGTCAACGTGGAACGATTCATGGACATGCCGGGCGGTGCGGCGAATGTGGCGCGCAACATCGCTGCGCTAGGCGCCCGCGCGACCCTGCTGGGAGTGGTGGGCGATGACCCATGGGCGATTGATCTGCGCATGCAGCTAGCCGCCTCGCCGACGATCGATGCGCAGCTCATCACAGATGCATCACGCCCCACCTCGGTGAAGACGCGCTATGTCGCCGATGGACAGCAGGTCATGCGCGCCGACAGCGAGAGCCGCGCGCCGCTTTCGGCCCGAGTCGAACGGCAATTGCTCGAGGTATTCGCGGCCTCGCTTCGGGACGTGCACGTCATCGTGCTGTCCGACTATGCCAAGGGGGTGCTGTCGGATTCGGTGACACGGGCCGCCATCGACACCGCGCGCGGCGCGGGCAAGATCGTCATCGTCGATCCCAAGTCGAAGAATTTCGCGCGCTATCGGGGCGCCACCATGCTGACCCCAAATCGTTTGGAGCTGCAACAGGCTTGCGGGCAGGAATGCCACACCGACGCGGACGTGCTCGCCGGAGCAAAGCGTCTCCTGGACCAGAAAATCTGCGATTGTATGATCGTTACTCGCGGCAAGGACGGAATGTCCGTGATCGGCGCCGATGCCTTGACCGTGCACCTGCCGACCGCCGCCCGTCAGGTGTTCGACGTTTCCGGTGCCGGCGATACGGTCGTTGCCGCGATTGCACTGGGTCTCGCGGCAGGCGGGGAAGTCGTCCAGGCTGCCTCTCTCGCGAACGTTGCCGCCGGCATCGTCGTCGGCAAACGCGGTACCGCGACGGCTAGCACGGGGGAAGTGATCGCGGCGCTAACGCCATTCGATGGTCACACGGATCCTCAAAAAATCTTCTCTCTCGAGAGCGTTCAGCGGTTGGCGCGCGATTGGCGTGAACAGGGCTTGAAAATCGCCTTTACCAACGGCTGCTTCGACTTGCTGCATCCGGGGCATATCTCCCTGCTGGAGCAGGCGCGGCGCAGTGCGGACCGGCTCATCGTCGGGCTCAATGCCGATTTATCAATCCGCCGGCTTAAGGGCCCCAACCGCCCCGTGCAGGGCGAGGTGGCGCGAGCGACCGTGCTCGCGGCCGTAAAATCCGTGGACGCGGTCGTCATTTTTGCCGAAGACACGCCAATCCATCTGCTCGAAACCTTGGAGCCAGACGTGCTCGTCAAGGGCGCGGACTACACGGTAGCTACGGTCGTGGGTGCCGACATCGTGCTCAGGCGAGGCGGCAAGGTGATCCTTGCCGAGCTGTTGACGGGACACAGCACAACCGAAACGGTGAAGCGAGTGGCCGGCGCATCAGGGGCATGATCGACAATATCGTGATCCTGGGCCGCGTCGGCAACGCGAGCGTTGCAGGGAAAAGCTCGGGTAGCGCGCATGCATTGCATCCATCAGCCTTGATCGGTTCGCGGACCGGCCTTTCGAAGCACGACTCGGCTCGTGCACAGGTAAACGAAGAACTTGGGCCCGCGCACGAGGTACCGCCAAGCCAAGCGGCGTGGATTTCGAATTAGCCGGTAAAGCCACTCAAAGCCGATGCGCTGCATCCAGACCGGCGCACGCTGCTGTTTGCCAGTGGTGAAATCGATCGATGCACCGATAATGAAGGCGAGGCCGCGAACCCGCTCTCGCGCGACGAGGCGATGGGCAATGATGACCCCCTGCGGATCGCCTACGGCGATCAAGCAGAAGCGAAACGGGCTGGCCGATTCAATGAATTGCAGGCATGCCTCGACCGCAACGGGGTCGCGAATAAAACCCATCGGCGGGTTATTGTGAATCAGATGGTTCAGCCCGAACCGCTCGCGAAGGGTCTGGGCCTGCTGCTCGGTCGATCCGATGAGAACCACGCGATCGCCTTGCCTGATAACCTTCTCCAACAGCGCATTGGTCAGGTCGCTCCCGGGACACACCGGAATTCGGACTCCGCGGAAAAGCCGGAACAGGAAGGCGGCGACGCGGCTGTCGAGCAGCACATAGGCAGCTTGCGCATACGCCGCGCGGAACGACGCACTTTCGTGCAACCGAATCAAACCGTCGACATTCGGCGTGGCCACGTAGCCGTATTTCTGCGGGTTGAAGCTCGCCGCAACCGACAAGAATTCGGGTAGCTCGTAGTCGTCGAGTTCAAATACGACCGGAGTGCGCTGCGGCGCGATGGGAATACTCCGATCCGATCCGGTGCCGGAGTCCATTACAACCGATCGAGCATACGGTCGACGATGTCGGCCCGCGTCAAACGGTGGGAATAACCGGGGAGGCGCAGCGTATCGAGGACAAGGAGACTGGGCTCCAGGTTGGTCAGCGCGCCCATCTCAATATGGACCATCGTTCAATATCGACCTTCGTGCCGAGTCGGCACTCCAAACCGGATTGCTGGCCGCGGCAGCGGGTAAATCAGCCGGCTTTCGCCCGCCTCCGCCGTCGCTCCAGACGCACCACCCGTTGGTGGGAGGGTATCAGGGTATTTTCTGGGCGGCAACGCAATGCGCGTTAACCCAGCGGAGGTAATTAAGTCAGCGCAAATTCCTGGCCCGGCGAGAAGTCCTGACCCGCTGCCATCTGTAGGCGATGGCTCGTAGCATTGGCACCGTGTAAAGCAGCATGCCGAAGCTCACAAGTGCCGGGCAAACGGCGAGCGCCGGGAATCCGGCCATATAGATCAACGCTGCCAGCAGCCCCATCACAAATGAGGCAACCGCGCAGACAGCCGCCAGGCCGCTCCATGCCGTCACATCGTCTCCCCGGCCGGCCTCGTGATGTTCCGGCGTTAGTTCATGTTCCGACAAGTTATTGCTCTTGAGTATTTATCTGCTATGCGGCCTGGTCAGGAAGCGTAGTCTCAGCCCCGCGGCTCTGTTCCCGAGCGGCCGCCCGAAATGCGGGGGTTCGCGCCAATCGCCTCGATGATCCGATCCGCGGTGATCGTGCTGTTGTCTGCATCCTTGCGATAGGAGCAATAGTCCGGCGCCGTGGACGCGACCTTGGTGCCGATGCCCCAGTCGTCGATTTCCACCGCCGATGTCGGGCTGAAGAACGCCGTGAACGGGACATGCTGCGCGATTGCCAGGTGCATGGCCAGGCTGTCGCTGGAGATCAGGTAATCCAGGCCACCGACCGCAGCGGCGAGGTGCTGCACCGATTCATCCGTGCATACGGCCACTAGATTGTCCCGCTCGCGCCGCGCGACCAATGCTTGGTTCTTGGTGAAATCCTGGCCGGCTCCAATTAGTACGACTGCGGTGCCCGCCCCGAACGGCGAGGAGCCGTCGAGCAGCCAATCGATCAACCGCTGCAATTCGTGCGGGAGCAGTTCCTTAGACGGCCAGCGACCGCCGGAATAGGGGTTGATACCGACGCGGCGCATCGCCTTGGGAAGATTGGCCTGCGCCCAACGCCGACATGATTCGTCCAGGTAGAACTCCGGCGCGACATGCTCAATCCCGAAGATCGCCGAAAAGATCCGTGCGTGCGACTTTTGATTGAGTTTCTTGAGTTCGTCGGCGCGCTGCTTGCCGAAGCGAGAATGCAGCCCCATGTCGAACCATTCAGTTGCATCCGACGTGTAGGCCGGGCGAGCGTCCTGCAAGAATGCCCCTGTTACGGACTCCGCCGAAAGTGCCGCCACGCCCGCGAGAGTCTCGAGTTCGTCGTCCAGTGAAAAAATGCGGTCAAAACGGAACGGCTTGGCCTGTTCGAATTCGAACCACAGGTCGTCGATGTTGGGATTAAGACGAAGCAGATCGGCGCTGACCGGAGCGGTAATCCAGGATAGGCGCAGGCCAGGACCTAACTTTCTCTTCAGTGCCTCGGCAAAATACGAAGTACGAACAACGTCGCCCAACGCGCCTTTCTTGACGACCAGGAAATGCATGCAGTGATCTCTTAAAATCGAACGGTCTTCAGTTTTAAGTGTGGGCAAATGCGACTGTTTTGTCACGCTTCAAAGCCAGAAATCACTGTGCTTGTCACATATTTTGCTACTGATCGAAGACATAGGCACGGGCCACAGAAAAGTTAACCAGTAATCCGCACACGGAACCCACGGCTACGCCAATGATCGGATTGTGCGCCACCAGCGGGCTCATGTGCACCAACAGCGCATACATGCCCAGATTGATGCTCGCCCCGGAGAGCTGCGAAACAACGAATCTCGCCCACTCGTGAAATTTGTTGTAGCCAGATGCTCGCTCAAAGGTGTAGCGCCGATTCAGTACCCACGTAGCCGTTACTGCTGCCAAGTAGGATACTGCGCGGCCCGCGTAGAGACCGAGGCCGCAATACAGGGCGAAGTACAGTACACCAGCGTCGACCAAAAAGCCGATCACACCGATAGAGCCAAACGACAGCATCTGTCGAGCGATGCCAAACAGGGCAGCCTTCTTCATGCGGACTGGCCTGTATCAAGGACCTGACCGTGCTGAGAGCCTCGACTACACGAAATGCACATCGGCAATTCTCGCGGCCAAGCCCACAACAATAACCAGGAACAGACCTCCAAACGCAAGTTTGGCCGGCCACTGCCGCGCGCGAACAACAGTTCCAATTTCGCGTGATGCCAAAATAATTCCGAGCAAGACCGACAAGATCGACCAGTAGTAGTACCTGAATTCCGTAGCCACGCCGACGAGCAGGTAGCCACCGGAAAACAGCAATCCGGACATGATCAGCAGTCTCGCAACGAGCACCGTGACCGGCGTGTCTTCCGCTAACCCAACCAATGCCAGTGCGCACACGCCCATATAGAGCCACACCACCGGCCAGCACAAGAAATTGTTCTTCAAATAGTCGACATAGATGTCCCGCTTCGTAATCACTCGCGTGCCGTATGGGGCCAATTCGGTGGATTTCGAATACCTGAATTGAAACGCGGGAACCACGAAGTAAAGCGAAGAATTGAAATACTGCACCCGGTGAGCCAGATAGGCCACCGGGTGTTCGAGAATCGCCGCTCGCCACAGCTGGGCGGTCTTCAATGTCGCCGCCGGATTCGTCGTATCAAGAGCCGTTGTATACCCGAGCTCCAGACGCAACTCCTGACACCTTCCCCACGGGCTGACTGGGTCCCACCAGTAATTCGTGTAGCAGTCCCGGATCTCGGTCATCGCAGGAGGATGGTCGCCCAGGACCCGGTTGTCGCCGGAATTTACTGCTATCCCCATCAGGTCAAAAATTTGCAGTGACTGCACGGGATATTCGGGCCTCGCACCGATCAGTCTGTGGTTGATCCAATTCGACAGCGGCACGGCCACCAAAGTCGCAAGAACTGACCATGCGATTGTTTTTGGAAGACTAAGCCGGCGGCCGCCAAGAAAGTACAACAACAGGAGCGGGCCAATTGCAAACACTGCATTGGTTCTGATCAACGTGCCATACAACAGGCAGAGACCTGAAAGCAAGATTACCCACAGAGGGATTCGCTTATCTTGCACAACAAACCAAACGATCATGCCCGTCGCTGCGACTAATGCAGAGGCCATGCCCACGTCTTTCACCACTATTCTGTCGTAGAACAGAAACAGCGGAAAGGCGCCCGCTGCAAGAACAAGCCACGCCTCGCGTCGTCTGCCGATACGGTAGCAACCGTCCGCAACGAGGCCAATACCCAACCAGTGCAAGAATTGATGTAGTGCCAGCAGGGAACCCGTACCGCCGCCTAGCCTGATTAGCCACGACCACACCAGAGCCATTACCGGCGGGTGCCAGTCCGAATACTGCTGAGAGATCGCCTGCTGCAATTGTTCGCGGCTATCGCTGATGAGCTCGCCGGGGAGTGTGCATAGGATCTGCGCCACGAATAGAACCGCCGCAAGCAGCATCGGCGGCGAACAGTTCACGGGCAATAGCGACGATCGCGTAGACATGGTTACGTTTCCGCCGAGCTTCGCGGAACTGACACGAATCTAGGATGCATGCGTCTTGCGGATGTTGCGGTTGGACCGTGACGCGGGACGTCCATCCACAAGCGACACTTTTCCGTCACAATCATCGATCATGCGACGCTGCCAGTTAAGGATAGGTCTGAACTTACCTGCCGTGCAGACCGACATCGGACGAACTGCGAAAACAGGGCATCACCGATCGCCCAGGCCGCACTGCCATTGTCGTCGATAACAGACAAGTCGGTGCGTTTCCGATCACATTTTCATCGAACGGCATTGTACAGAGCGGTACACATCGGGGCGAATTGCGCACTGCGTCACCCTACTGAACCATTGGCCGCCCGCATGTGGCTCGGAGGCGCCTGATGGCATGACGTAAATTGCTCTCGAACCCCCGGATCGCTCGTGCGGCACGTATGATCCCCCACATTACAGGGTGCGGACAGTCACAAGTCGAGGATTCGGCGCCGCCGCCGCCAGGGGCGCGCGCCGATGGTCGCTATTTGCGGGTTCGTATGCACGGCATTGCGATCATTTGACATTGGCGCGCCAAACAGGCCTTTTTTCGTGATATCCGTCAACTTACTCGGCAGCTCATTAGATTAAATTGGTCCCTCTCCGCTCTCTCACCGGAAATCTCGCATGGGATTTGGAAGGACGCTCTTGGGATCGATTCGACGGTTATTCACAGAGCGGCACTGGTTGCATTGGTTGACGCGTCGCCCCCGGAATCTGGAAGCAATGCTGCTGCTGTTGGTCCTGACAGCCTGCGGCGGCGGCGGCGACCCGTCAAGCAGCAACGGGGGAAGCAGCACCAGCAGCAGCAGCGGAACCANNCAGCGGAACCAGCAGCAGCAGCAGCGGTAGTGGCATTGCGGTACCGAGCGTGCCGACCGGCTTGGCGCCCTCGAACATCGCAACGGGCAGCATTACGCTCACCTGGACCGCTTCCACCGATCCAGGCGGATCCGGCATCGGCGGCTACTATGTCTACCGCAACGGCACCCAGATCGCGACTGTCATCTATGGCACGAGCTACACCGATTCTCCGCTCAAGGCGTCGACGAGCTACAGCTATCAAGTGGCCGCCTTTGACCAGGCAACACCAGCCAATGTTTCCGCTCTTTCCTCGACGCTGAGTGTGACTACGTTGCCCGACACCCAGCCACCGACCGTGCCAACTGGGTTGACGGCCTCGAATGTGACTTCGAGCTCCGCCACGCTAACCTGGAACACCTCGGCGGATCTCCCGAACCCCGGTGGCACCGGCGTCGGCGGATACTATGTCTTCCGCAACGGCACCCAGATCGCGACCGTCACCAGTGGCACGAGCTACACCGATTCTACGCTAGCGTCGGCGACCACCTACAGCTACCAGGTTTCCGCCTTCGACGAAGTAACACCGCCCAACGTATCGGCACTCTCCACGGCTATTAGCGTCACGGCTGGGCAATCGTTCACGCTGATCACGCCCCGCAACGCCGCCCTGACGCTGTCGCAGACGCAGCAGTACACCACCGACGCCACGGCCGGCACGCCGCTGAATTGGACTGTGGACGGCGTGGCGGGAGGCAACAGCACCGTCGGCACCATCAGCAGCAGCGGGCTCTACACCCCGCCAGCGAGCGCCGGCACCCACACGGTGACCGCGACCAACGCAGGCAACTCAGCGAACACCGTGAGCGTCACGGTGGCGGTCACCGACCTGTCCGGTATCACCACCTATCACAACGATGTTGCCCGTACCGGCCAGAACCTGCAGGAGTACGCATTGACGCCGACGACGGTGTCGGGCGGTGCTTTCGGCAAGCGCTGGTCATGCCCGCTGGACGGCGTCGCCTACGCGCAACCGCTGTACGTGGCGAACCTGTCGATCAACGGCGGCACACACAACGTGCTGTTCGTCGTGACCATGAACGATTCGATCTACGCCTTTGACGCCGACAATCCCGGCTGCGTCACCTATTGGCATGTCAGCTTTATCAATCCGAGCGCCGGCATTAGGACCCAGTCGAGTGCCGACGCCACCTGCAACGACGTGCTGGGCCAATACGGCATCACCGGCACGCCGGTTATCGACGCGGCCACCCAGACGATCTACCTGGTGGCCGCGACTACCGAGAACGGCTCCTACTACCAGCGACTGCACGCACTTAGCCTGTCGACCGGCGCGGAGCAGGCGAACTCGCCGGTCGTGATCCAGGCGACGTTGCCCGGCGACGGCGACGGCACCAGCACCGTCACCTTCAATCCGCTTTACCAGAACCAGCGCCTCGGCCTGGCACTCACCGGCGGCGGCATCATCATCGGCTGGTCCTCGCACTGTGACAACTTATCGTGGCCGTGGCACGGCTGGATCATGCGCTACGATGCGACCTCGCTCGCCCAGACCGCCAAGTTCAATGACACGCCAAACGGCAGCGCCGGCGGCATATGGATGTCAGGCGGCGCGCCGGCGCTGGATCCCGAAGACAACATGTTCCTCCCGACCGGTAACGGCAGCTTCGACGCCACCTCGACCACGTTGACGCCCCCGGCTCCGAACAACGACTACGGCGAGAGCTTCATCAACTTAAATCCGACGACGCTCGCGGTTCAGGACTTCTACACACCATCGCAGAATGCACTCTGGACCGAAAACGACCTCGACCTCTCTTCGGGCGGCATTACCGTGCTGCCGGACGGCGCGGGGCCGACGGCTCACCCGAATGTACTGGTCGGCTCCGACAAGCAGGCCCATCTGTGGATGATCGACCGAAGTCACATGTCAGGCTTTATGCCGAACGCCGACAATACGGTGCAGTACCTGACGCTCCCCAATGCCGCGGCCTGTAACAACGTCGATTGGCAGTGCGTCTACGCCACGCCGGCCTACTGGAACGAGACGATCTACATCGCGGTCGAACTCGGACCTTTGATGGCGGTGCAGCTCTCGGGCGGTTGGTTCCCTTACAACGGGCAAGTGGCCGTCGCCGCATCGCAGAGCGCCGAGACCTACGGCTATCCGAGCCCGACGCCGATGATCTCGGCTTCGCCCTCGGGTGGCGCCATCGTCTGGGTGCTGGATAACAATGCCAACGGTACCGACAACGACAGCGCCGCAATGGGTCCGGCGATCCTGCGCGCCTACGACGCGACCAACCTCGCCACGACCTTGTACTCAAGCGCTACGCTGCCGGCGGACACCGGCGGCAATTCCGCAAAATTCACCGTGCCGGTAGTGGCGAACGGTCACGTCTACGTCGCTGGAGCCGGCGCCCTGACGGTCTACGGTCTGGCCCCCTGAAAGGGGCAAGTATGGGCATGGGCGCGGTGTCGCACCGACCGCAGCGACGTTCCACGGCAAGAGTTGCTCGATTCTCCTGATCGGGTGGCCGGCGATGCGCTCGAGGACATAGCGCAGATAGTCTTCAAGATCGAGCCCGCAAAGCTTCGAGATCATAGTCGTCCAGACGGAGCATCGGTGACATAAGCACTGCTTCGGACCTTGCAATGCTCTAGAATCCGCAGGACCATCATGATTCTCGACGCGAACAATCTTCCTGATGATGGAACATTACGTGCCGACATCTGCATCGTCGGTGCGGGCGCCGCGGGCATCAGCATGGCGTTACAGTTTCTAGGCAGCGGGATTGAGGTACTGCTGCTCGAGTCAGGCGCGTTCGCGCTAGAGCCAGACACCCAAGCGCTCTACGTCGGCGCCGTCGCCGAGGAGCGACTCCATAGCCCGCCGGATCTGTATCGTGAGCGGCGTTTCGGCGGTACGACCACGATCTGGGGCGGTCGCTGCATGCCGTTCGACCCGATTGACTTCGAAACGCGCGACTACGTGCCACGGAGCGGCTGGCCGCTCACGCGCGCCGCATTGCTGCCGTATTACCCGCCGGCGAATCGCCTGTGCGAGGCTGGGGACTTCAGCTATACGGCCGCAGCGACCTTTCGCGACGGCGGTCGACCGATGATCGAAGGCTTCGACAGTGGTTATTTCAGCAGCGACACGCTCGAGCGCTTCAGTTGCCCGACGGATTTCGGTGCCCGATACGGCCATCGGCTGCGCGCAGCGCGAAACATTACCGTTGTGATGCATGCCAACGTCACCGCGATACGGCTGCAAGCCGGTGGCGAACGAGTGGCCTCGCTGGAAGTACGCAGCCTGCGCGGCAAGCAGCTGCAGGCGCGCGCCTCGCATTTCGTCCTGGCCACGGGCGGCCTCGAGGTGCCGCGCCTGCTGCTGGCAAGTCGCGATGTTCAAGCCAATGGCATCGGTAATCTGCATGACGTCGTCGGCCGCTACTACATGTGCCATCTGGCCGGGACCATCGGCGCGCTCAAATTCCTCACACCACCCGGGACGGTGCACCACGGCTATGAGATTTCCGAGGAGGGAATCTACTGCCGTCGGCGCCTGGCGCTCCGGCCCGAGGCGCAGCGCGCGCAAAGGCTCGGCAACTTCGTTGCGCGTCTGCATCATCCGCGCATCACCGATCCGGCACACCGCAGCTCCGTGCTGTCGTTGCTCTATCTGTCCAAGCCTTTCATTCCCTACGAATACAGCAAACGGCTGCACGGCGATGAGCACGCCAACCTGCGCACCTGGCTGCAGCACCTCGGCAATGTGGTGCGCGACCCGCTTGACGCCGTGGCGTTTGCCTGGCACATGCTGCGCGACCGGAAATTGGCAGCGCGCAAGTTTCCTTCGATCATCGTGACACCCAAGGCAAACCTATACAGTATCGATTTTCACGCCGAACAGCAGCCCAACGCAGCGAGCCGCGTCATGCTCGATAGCGCACACGATGCGCTCGGGATGCCGCGTCTGCGCATCGACTGGCGCTACGTGGCCGGGGACTTGGACACCGTGCAACGTGCCATCGCGCTGCTGGCCGCCGAATTCGCCCGTACCGGCGTCGGCCGGCTCGACTACGAGCCTGATACGGTGGAGGCGGAGATGACTCGCTACGGCGCCTATCCCGGACATCACATCGGCACGGCACGCATGGGATCGGATCCGCGCGACAGCGTGGTCGACGCCAATTGCCGAGTGCACGGCGTCGACAATCTGTTCGTCGCCAGTGCGGCGATATTTCCGACCTCGAGCCAGGCCAATCCGACGTTGACGGTCGTGGCCATGTCGTTGCGCCTGGCGGCTCACCTGTGTTGGCTGGTGCGGGCCGACGGGGCGGCGACTGCGATCGCCGAGTCGTCCCAACCGGGCAGCAATCGCAACCCCATCGCTGTCGGCTCCCCGGTATGACATCGCGCGTGCTGGTACCTGGGCTGATGGATTCATCGGCAATCACCTGATGGGCTCGCTGGCCGCGAGCGGCTGGGCCAGTCCGATTGCCTGCGGTCGACGCCCGGAGCCGCCGGCGGTGTCGACCCTATCGGCAGATTGCAGTTCGATGCCACCGACGAGAGTGCGCTGCAGGGTTGAAGCGCACTGCGCTCAATACAGCCAAGCGGTCCTTCTACGCGCGCCGAGCAGTTGCGGCAACTACGATGGACGGCGCTGGACCACGGCGTGCAGCAGGCCGCGCGCTGGTGCAATCAGCGCGCTCAATAGTTGAGCGGCGTGCGGGGCGGAATAACTCCGCGCTGCCATTGCAGCGTGAACAGCACGCCGACTGTGGTCGCGTCAAAATTGCCGCCCACGAAATTCTGCGATGTGCGGGTCTGATAGTTGACGTACGGCTTGAGTATCAGCCAGGGCACCGGTGCGTAGGTCACCGTCAGGGACGGCATGTTCAGGTATTCCATCTGCTGCGTCCCGTTGCCCACGGTGACGCCGTCCACCAGGGTATTGCCCTGATGCGGCAGTTGCCGGTAGGTGAAGGTGTAGCCGAGCACAACGCCGATCCTATAGGTGGCCTGCCAGGTTGCGGTCAGCGCCGCGGCGCTGTCGATCTCCGAGGCGTCGTTGGTCAGGTAGGCATTGATCTGCCGGGTCAGGTCAGCCTCGACTGAAGTCTTACCGGTGAGTGTTCGCTGGTAATCCAACTCGCCCGTGGCACCGCTGATATTGTTGATGCCGCTGTCGGAGGAGCGCCGCGTGTAGCCGATCTGGCCCCGGAAGGTCGACAGACCGGTCACCACGTCGGTCGCCGTCAGCGCCCCCGAAGTCTGGGTATAGGACGGCGCCACCACCAGGGGCCCGACGTTACTGAACGAACCCTTGAGGTAGGTGGCGCTCACACCGGCGGTCACGCCCGCGGTGCCGGTGTATTTGACCGCCGCCTGGCCCGAGGTCTCGGTGAGAGTCAGATCGGTGATGGTGGTCGTTGCCGGGGCCGCCGGCTCGGTCACAGTCAGGGGATTCGCGGTGCTCTGCGGTTGGTTTACCTTGCGGGTAATCCCCGTGAATTCGGCGCGCCAGTCCGGAGTGGCCTGGACACTCGCCTTGCCCGTCTCGCGCTGCTCGGTCTGGATGACCAGCGATGTCCCGACCAGATTCCAAAACGACACCATGCTGCGAATGCGGGTGACGTCCAATACGCCATCCCACAGACGCCCCACCTTCCAGTCCCAGCCGCCATCGAGCGTGTATTCGTTGTGATCGAGTTCCGAAAAACGATCGTAGTGATAGTCGGTGCCTACCACCGTCGCGTAGAACTGCTGTTGGCTCCACAAGTAGCTCGCGTCCAGCTTGCCGCCGTAGGCGATGAACGAATCTCCATAGCTTGTGCCGCCGAACGGCGTCTGGAAACCCCGCTGCAGGTCGAATACGTTGGTGTTGTATTGGTACTGGGCGTCTCCCGCGACGGTCAGCGCCAGCTCCGCAAGCGCCGGTACGGGCGAGGCCAGCAGCGCCACGACCCAAAGAAGGCGCCAGCGAGGTCCGCGCCACGGCGACGATGTTCGAGAACAGAATGTCGGCCGGCATTGACGTTCGTTCACCCAGTGATCTCCCCGTGGCCCGGGGCGCAGTACGCGCCCGATTGATTTGATCAGGATTCTAGTACAGCCCGCAAATCGGTGCCCCGGTGCTCCTCGAAAGCGCATAGCAGGCGCGAATTTTTGCCGTTCGCTTTTACCTAATCTACCCGTTTCCGACGGTAAGCGTGTGATTTGCGGGCCAATCTGCAAATGACGTACCGCGCTGTGAAGCTGCGCGCTTACGACGAGCTGTTGAAACGGGCACTCGTGCGCGAAGACGATGTAAGCAATTTCGAAATCGAAGACTTCGAGCAGGACCGAAAAAGGGAACGCCACGTCGGCGTGCGATTGCCGAGTGATTCGTCGTCTCAAACGAGCGCCATAGGCAATGCGGTGGTGAAGCTAGCCGGGCGCTGCCCTGCTCCGCCGGTCATGCCAGCCTTTCCAGAAACATAAATACTGTTGACTTCGAACTAATAACACATTGAGGTGGCTGGCGTCCCCAAGGGGATTCGAACCCCTGTTACCGCCGTGAAAGGGCGATGTCCTGGGCCTCTAGACGATGGGGACCATCGGACGGTCAGCGTGATCATGGTGGAGCTAGGCGGGATCGAACCGCCGACCTCTTGCATGCCATGCAAGCGCTCTCCCAGCTGAGCTATAGCCCCACTGAAGGGGCGCGACGGTACGCAAGCCCACGAATCCTGTCAACCACTAAAGGCGAGGCACCCAGCGTAGGGCGCGCTCGATGCGCTCACAGGTCCTCTGCCTACCCAGCAGCGCCACCGTAATATCGATCGGTGGCGAGACGCCGCCGCCCGATATCGCCACGCGCAGGGGTTGCGCCACTTTGCCCAGGCCGACACCGAAGCGCTGCGCGACGGCGCTGATCACCTCATGGATCGAACCTGCATTCCATTCGCTCAAGGCCTCGAAGCCCTCCTCCAGGGCCTGTAACACCGGGGCCGTATCGGGCGTTAGATTTTTTGTGGCGGCCTTCTCGTCGTAGGCTTCGATCTCGCAGAAGAAGAACAGACTGTTCTGAGCCATTTCGATGAGCGTCCTGGCCCGCTCGCGCTGCGCGTTCGCAACTCCCTCGAGCAGCTTGTCGTCGTCAACCACAACGCCGAGCACCGCCAGCTGCGAGCGCAAGCCCGCCGCCAAAGTGGCTACTGGCGCGCGCATCATGTGCTGCTGGTTGAGCCACAGCAGCTTTTCCGGATCGAATGCCGACGCGGCCTTGTTGACATCCTTGACATCGAAGGCGGCGATCATTTCGTCGCGGGTGAAGAGCTCCTGATCGCCGTGCGACCAGCCCAGACGCACCAGGTAGTTGAGCAGCGCATCGGGCAGATAGCCATCTTCCTGATACTGCAGCACGCTGACGGCGCCATGGCGCTTGGAGAGTTTGGCTCCATCGGGCCCCAGGATCATCGGCACGTGGGCGTACACCGGCGGCGTTGCACCCAGCGCGCGCAGCATATTCATCTGCCGCGGGGTGTTGTTCAGATGATCGTCACCGCGGATCACGTGGGTCACGCCCATGTCCATGTCGTCGACCACCACACAGAAATTGTAAGTCGGGTTGCCGTCCGAGCGTTCGATGATCAGGTCATCCAGTTCGCGATTTTGGAACACGATGCGGCCGTGGATCTGGTCATCGACGATCACTTCGCCATCGGGCGGGTTCTTGAAGCGAATGGCCGGCTCAACGCCCGGTCGCACTTGCTTTTGCTCCCGGCAACGTCCGTCATAGCGCGGCTTTTGCTTGCGCGCGAGCTGCTGCTGGCGCATTGCTTCCAGCTCCTCCTTGGTGCAATAGCAGCGGTAGGCCGCACCGCGCTCGAGCAGCTGTGCGATGACGGCGCGATATCGCTCGTATCGCTGCGTCTGAAAATACGGCCCTTCGTCGGTGCCGAGGTCGAGCCAGCGCATGCCATCCAGAATCACGCGGACGGCTTCCTCCGTGGAACGCTCGCGGTCGGTGTCCTCGATCCGCAGGATGAACTTGCCGCCGTGATGACGCGCATACAGCCACGAGAACAACGCGGTACGCACACCGCCGATGTGCAGCACGCCGGTGGGGCTCGGGGCAAAACGCGTGACGACAGTCATTTCGTGGGACCCATGCTTGGCCAACCGGGGCCGCGCATGGTACCGGCGCTGCGATTGATTCGCCACGGCCGGGCGCTTAAACTCTGCGCCCGTTCGCGCGCGGGGCGGTTAGCTCAGCGGTAGAGCACTGCTTTCACACGGCAGGGGTCACTGGTTCGATCCCAGTACCGCCCACCACTAAAAACAACCTGTTATTTGTTCGTACTACGCCCCATCACACTGCGGTGCGGGCACACGTACGGGCATTTTTCCGCGTGCCTGGACTCAGACAGATTGCATTATCCAAAATGTAAATTGCCGCCCACTGATTGGATAACGGCGGCATACCGCTGCACATGACTCCGACCGTCGCAACGGCACTCAAAAGGAGAGCAGCAATGAATACGGCCGATAGAACCCGCTCGAAAATCCGAATGAACCGCGATGGGTTCGCCTTTGGGTCGTTACTCTGCTGTCACTAGTGGCCTGTAGCAAATGATCGGCTACTGATGTGGCGCAACGCGCTTCGCGCACCAGGCGATGTGCCTGAGCGTTCACGTGGCCACGCATCGATTTATCTCTCGTTTAACACGCTCAACATGAGGCATGGCAAAAATGCACATGCGCAAGCATTTTTCAGGAGCCTGCAAGACTTGTCATCACAGGTAAAGCAGCTTCTGGGAGCTTCGCGGACCCTTGGCTTTGCGTTGAACGGGCCCCTGATGGGCGCCGTTCATCGTGCTATCCACCTCGGCCCTGGTAAAGGCCTAATCGAAATTCCGAGTTGGCGAGTGTGACGAAAGTCTCAAGAAAGCGGAGCTGTCCAGGACGACCGCGGCATTTGCATGCAGCAGAAATGGAAATGCAGTCCGGGCGCGATGCCCAGAATTTAAATCTGTCGTGTAGTGCGACTCCTTAGGCTTGCGTGCCATGGACACGACTTATACGATGCCGCAGCCACATTGTCAGGGTCGATGGAACTAGATGGCTTCAAATTATGACGTGATCGTCATCGGCACCGGATTTGCCGGCGCCTTTTTCTTGATGCGCTATCTGGAGCGCGCGCCGCAAACCGCACGAGTGCTGGTGCTCGAGCGTGGCGCCGAGGACAGCAAGGCATGGCAGCTTGCTAATCGGCGCACATCCAGCATTCGACCCGACGAAGTGTTCGTCAATACCACGCCGGAAAAAGAGTGGTATACGAGTCCTGGATTCGGTGGCAACTCCAAATGCTGGTTGGGTGGCGCGACCCGCTTGATGCCTGGGGATTTCGCGCTCAGATCGCGATACGGTGTGGGGGTGGACTGGCCGCTGAGTTACGATGAGCTGGAGGGGCACTACTGCACAGTCGAGCACGTGATGTCCGTTTCCGGACCCACTGACAGTCCGATGCCGCGCTCGCGCCCATTCCCGCAGCCGCCGCACCGCTTCTGCGGCCCCGATGAGCTGCTCAAAAAACACTTTCCCGATGGCTGGTTCCAAGCCGCCACGGCCCGCGCTCGCATTGCGACCGGCACTCGCGGCATCTGCTGCGCGTCCGGTGCGTGCGAAATGTGTCCGGTCGATGCGAAGTTCACCATTCAAAACGGATTGAACAGCATCTACCAAGATCCCCGCGTTACGCTGTTGCTTCACGCTGAGGTGGAGGCGATTGACCTCGGTGCAGGAGTAGCCCGCGGGGTCAACTACAGGTCCAACGACAAAATCGAGAAGGCCAATGCAGACTTGATTGTGCTGGCCGCAAGTGCCTTGTTCAATCCTCACATCCTGTTGCGCTCCGGAGATGCTCATCCGCTGGTGGGAAAACGACTCCATGACCAACTGCCGATCGACGTGATGTTGGACCTTAACGGGCTGAAGTCATATAACGGCAGCACGATTATTACCGGCAACGGCTACCTGTTTTACGAAGGAGATCATCGGCGCAACTACGCGGCTTGCATAATCGAGATGTGGAGTTCACCGTTCGCGTACAAAATGGGCGCGCTTCGCACCGAGCGCGGGCGCTACTCAGAGCGCGCGAATGTGCGATTTGTATTCGATGACGTGCCGCGCGACGATAATACGGTTACCGTAAATGCCGCCAATCCCAGGCTCGCCGAGACTCACTTTACGGATTATTCTGACTATGCGCACCGCGGAGCGAAACGGGTGCCGGAAATGATCGACAAATTGGCGGCAGCGCTACCCATCGAGCGCGTAAGTTCAACTTCACAGGGCAGCACGTCGGCGCACATCCAAGGTACGGTGGTCATGGGTAACGATCCAGCAACCAGTGTTGTAGATCGCCACCTGATGCACCACCAGTTCCGCAATCTGCTGGTTCTGGGCGCCAGCGCCTTCCCGACTGCAAGCCCAGCGTTACCAACCTTGACCGTGTCCGCGCTGTCGCTCTGGGCAGCTGATTACCTGTTCGCGGGCAGCCCGACATGATTACGCGACGCCGACTCGTTCTTGTCGCCGGCGGAATTATCGGCGGCTACGCAGGCTTGCGCTACTTCGGCAGCTCCGACGAGGAAGCATTTAGTACCGTGGTACGCCGAAGGCTTGATTATCTGAAGCTCGATCTGGATGGCGTTGACGCTTTCGCTCGCGATATGGCGGCCGCACACGTCATCTCAAACAGCCGACTTCGATTTCTGAACATAGTAAAGCCGCTGTACCTGCGCGTGTCGCTGAGCACCAATTCGAGAATTGGCAGTGCGCTACGACACGGCGAAGAGCGCGTGGTTTCAACCTATCTGCTGTCGAGCGATTTTCTGATAAATGGCGCCGATGAATCGCGAGTTGTCCGCTACCTCGGATTCTATGACCCGATGCGCGCTTGCGGCAATCCGTTCGCTCAATTTTGATTCTTCGCACCAACAGCTAAAGCACGGCTGCAGCGTCGCGAGGCATCCGCGCGAGTTCGTCGCGCAGTGCAGCGGAACGCGCGATGTCGAGCGGGCTAGTGGTCGCTGCTTCGGCAATCCGCTCCGGCCGGGAAGTGGAAAACAGAACGACGCCGGAGGCATTTTCCGCGACTGCATCGGCGAGCAGTAATCCGGCGATCTTCGATCGATCGTCGGCTGCAAACCCGGTGCGTTCTGACCAGCGCGTAGCGGCCGCCGGATCGGCGGTGAGATGATCGACCAGGCGCGGCAGAGCGTATTTGATCGATGAATGTGTCACCACCAGGTCCAGACGCGATACCGGAAGACGGCTGGCGTTGCGGTTGAGCGCGTCACTGGCGAATTGCACTATCGGAGCGATTCTCGGCACGTCATTCAATATTTCAATCGTCTCGGGAAAATGGGTGGCGATGCCGAATCGACGGATTTTGCCCTGGGTGCGCAGCCGCACCAGGAAATCGAGAACCTCATGCCGACCTGCGTCGGCGACACTGCATTCGTGGAGGAGAAGGATGTCGAGATAATCAGTGCGCAGTGCCTTGAGGCTGCGACCGACGCTACGATCGAGCTCGCTGAGGCGAAACGCACCAAATCCCACGGTCGAGGATGGCGCGGGCACCAGCGCCCGCGCCAGCGGGCCTGCCATGCGTGCCGCTTTCGCAACCTTGCGGCTGAATCGGGTGTGCCATCGCAGCATGCTATAGGGCAGGATTCCTGCCTTGCTGGCAATGATCACCCGATCGCGCACGCGCGGCAGAACACTGCCGAGTACGGTTTCGGCCGAACCGTCGCCATAGAGCCGAGCCACGTCGAAATAACGGATTCCTGAATCGAGTGCCGTTTCCACCAGTCGGGCACAAGCGGCATGCGCGACTCCGCTGTGCAAGTCTCCGCAGCCAAAGCCGAGACGCAGCATCCCTGGAGGCAGAATATCCGACGGCTTGTCAGTTGCTTGTGATGCCATAGAACTTCATTCTCGCCCGCCTCATTCTGCGTCGACAGCCAGAGGTTCAAACCTTCTATGTCCGCATCCGCGGCAAGGGCCTGGGCAACAAGGACGCTCGACCGGTAATGTATCACGCGTCACATTTATCGACTCAACGCGGATGTTCGGTAGTGCGCATTTGGTGACCCAGACCGGTAGTATCAACAGCTATAGCAGAGTACTGTACTCGTACGCGCCGTGGTCTGATCCGGCCTCGTGCAAGAAATTCTGTCGTGTAGAGAGTGCTCCTGCGCAGGAACAAATAAAGTGCAATCCGATGCCGATCCTCGTGTGATAGATCGACTGGAAGATCTGCACGGGTTCGACGCAATCGTCGTCGGCGCCGGGGCTGCGGGTGGGCTGGCGGCGATGCTGCTGACGCGCGCGGACCTGAAGGTGCTGCTGCTTGATGCCGGCTGGCATGCGGGTTTCTGGAACGCGCCACTCCGGCATCTGATTTGGAGCGTGGTCGGGACCGTGGCAGATCCTAGGCTCCAGGCCCTGTTGCCACCGGGTGTAATCAATTTCGGGCGTAGAGTGCTGCGCGTCGCCGGCAGGATCCACCAGCCGATACAAAGCAAGTGCTTCGCGTGGGAGTTGTCGCCGGGTTCTTTTATCGATGATCGGGAAAACCCCTACGTAAACGAATCGGGCAGCCGATTCGACTGGTTCCGCGCGCACCAGATCGGGGGACGGATGATCATTCCGGGCCATGGCCGGCAATACTATCGGCTAAGCGAGCGGGACTTCGCTCCCGAAGACACTCTGAGCCCGCACTGGCCACTGGCTCCGGGAGAACTCGACCGCTGGTACGATCTCACGGAGCGTGAACTCGGGCTGTCGGGTGGAAATGAGCATTGTCCTTGGATCCCCGATGGACAGATGGCGCACATCCTGACGCCGTCAGCCGCGGAGGCTGAGCTCCTCGAACTGGTGAAGCGACGATGGGGTGGCATCCAACCGATTCTTGGACGCTCCGCCCCACCGCTGGCCTCGATTGAGCATGCAGCGGCGACAACGCGACTGTTCTGTCGGCGCGGCGCGATGGTACGGGACGTTCAGGTAGATGCGGCCGGGCGGGCGACCGGTGTGACTTGGTATGACCGCGCCACAAATCACATGCAAACGGCAAATGCTCCGATCGTTTTCTTATGCGCTTCAAGCCTGGAGAGCACGCGGATACTGCTGTCGTCGGGGTCGGCCGCAAGCCCGGATGGAATCGGCGCCGCGTCCGGCGTACTGGGTCGATACCTGATGGATCATGTGCTCGTGTCGGCCCAGGGAGTTGGCGGCGGGTTGCCCGGCGAGCCGGTGGTGGGCGAAGCGGGGCACTGCGTGTATCTGCCCAGATTCGACCTGCGTGATGCCCATGCTGCCACAGCGGGTCGCGGGCGCGGTTATGGTGTGCAGATCTATCGCTGGTCGCTGGGGCGGGGAAAATCCTATTTCAATGCAGTAGCGTTCGCGGAAATGACACCGCGCGCGGAAAATCGAGTCGTGCTTGATCAGCAGCGCAGGAACGCCTGGGGACTGCCGGTGCTGCGCATCGCCTGCCACCACAACGATGCCGAAATCCAGGGGGCGCACGACCAGTCGGGCGCGCTACGCGAGCTGGGCGAACTAGTGCAAGTGGAAATCAATCAGCTGAACGACCGGCCTGCGTACCCAGGTGCCGCAATCCACGAATGTGGTACGGCTCGGATGGGCCAAAGCCCGGCCGATTCGGTGCTCGACCCGCATAACCAGTGCTGGGACGCGACAGGACTATATGTCACCGACGCGTCGGCCTTTCCGTCGCAGGGCGCGCAGAACCCGACGCTGACAATTCTTGCGCTCACGGCACGGGCTTGTGACCACGCGGTGCGCGAATTGGGAACTCGGGGATCATAACTTGTTCACCCAGAGCTGTTCCTGGCGGCTCCTTTTAATGGTCGGCGTGGCGCACAGCGGCTGATGTCGGCAGCAGTGCCGTGATACCCGGCGCCGGGATGCTTGCGAGTTCCCCCGGCTCGAGTTTGTACAAGCCGCCGCCGTACACCCTGCCGCCGGCGATCATCACTTCAGTCGCAATGTCCCTGAGTATCTGCCATACCCGTCTGGCGCGGGCCGGATCCCCACCTATGAATCTCGCCAGCGCTTCCCGCGGATAGAGCATCAGGTAGCTGTTGGCGCCAATGGCCCTGGAACGGTTGAAGATGAAACGCTGCACGCCGCCGTGCCGCCGGCGCGCCATGTAGGTGCAAAGAAAGAATGTCGGCTCGCGCGATTCCTGCAAGTACCACGGCACGCGCCGGCCGCACAGGTAACGGCGGCTGAGTTCGGCCCTGCCCCCCTCGAGATAGCGCCACAATTTCGGGTACTCGACGCGAATCCGTTCCTCTGGCAGACGACAGTCGAGTAGCCGAAGAGCCCGCGCCAATTGTGGGTCGCCGCTGTCATCGGCGAGCACTTCGTCCGAATCGAGCTGCCTGGGACCGGGCAGAATGGGCCGCAGGCACTGTGGCGGGATCCCGCGCTTGGCGGCCTGCTCAGGCGTCATGATGAAAAAAGCATTAGCACCGGTGGCGATACCGCGCTTGACGCAAAAGTAGTCCGCCAGCGTCGGCGCGGCGACATCACGCGCCGAGCTGAGCGCCGCGGGAAAGCCGGTCCACTTGGCCGCGTTCTCCAAACGGGACGCCGGCACCAGACCACGCGTCCTCGGTTTGCTCAGTGACCCGCCATAGGTGAATTCGATCTGATGAGCATTTCCGGGCTTCCGGTTTCGCACCCACACGAACGCCGAGGATACCAGCGCGTCACTGAATTGAACCTCGGTCGGATCGAAGCGGTGGATCCGCAGCAACGTGACCGTATGCAGCAGATAGCGCTTGAGCTCGCGGCCATAATTCACATCCATGAACTCGGAAGGAACCAGCCAACCGGCGAGCGCGTCCTGGCTCATCCACTGGTGCGCGACGGCGATGAAGTGCGCGTAGAGACCGGCCAATCCACTCAGGCGAACGGCAGCGGCGATCCTGGACCGCTGTTGCAGGCGTGCCTTGGCCGCTGGCTGCAGATGGTGATGCCGAACGTACGGCGGATTGCAGATCACGAGGTTGAATCGTTCAGACTCCTCGGCCGGCACTGCCGCTGCGGTAAAATCCTCCAGCCGCAGCCGCAGCGGTGTGCCGAGCCATAGCGCCCGGCAGGGCTCCCCATAGTGCGCATCAATCTCGAAACCCATGGCGGCGTCGATCTCGGCGACTGGCCATTCGTGCAGCAACGCGGCGTAGAACGATCCGGTACCGATCGCGGGATCCAGAAAACGAACCGGCCCGGATCCGAATAACTCATGCGCGTACTGCAGCATTTCGCGCGCCAGCGCGCCCGGTGTGGCAAATTGCCCGAGGCGGTTGCGCTGCTGCTTCGACCGCGCCCGATCACGCGCCTGTTGCAACGCGAGTCGCCGCCTCTCGATCTGGTCTATCGCCGGTTTCAACACCAGTACCGCACCCAATCCACGCGGCCTACTCGATCGCGTCGATCTTGACCGCGGTGCCATAGGCAAGAACCTCGGTGATGCCGGATCCCACCTCGGTCGCATCATAACGCACGCCGATGACAGCGTTCGCGCCCATCTCGCGCGCGTGCCTGAGCATCAGCTCATAAGCGTCGTCGCGCGCCCGCTCGCACAGTTGTGTATAGAGTGTGATATTGCCGCCGAACAGAGTTTGCAGCGCCGCGCCCATCGAGCCGACGATGCTGCGCGAGCGCACCACTATTCCGCGCACGATTCCCAGGTTAGCCACCACGCGGTGACCGGGAAGTTCAAATGCGGTCGTCACCTTGTCGCTGAAGATCGCCATGATCAAGCCTCACCGCTAAGCGTCATGATGAGTTTGCGCCGCATCGCGGCCGTGCGGTGTTCCCAAAGGTAGATTCCCTGCCAAGTGCCCAGGCCAAGCGCGCCATCGCCGATCGGCACGGTCAGCTCGCAGCCGAAAACCAGGCCGCGCACATGCGCCGGCATGTCATCCGGCCCTTCGGCGTCGTGCCGGAACAGCGGGTCGCCATCCGGCGCCATGCGCTGAGCAAATCTCTCCAGATCGCGGCGCACCTCGGAATCGGCGTTTTCAGTGATGCACAGGCTGGCGCTGGTGTGGCGCAGAAACAGATGGCAGATTCCGGTACGGATACCTGAGCCGCGCACATGGCTTTCGACCTCGGAGGTCAATTCGTGAAAAGCGCGCCCGCGCGTTGCAATCTCGATTTCAGCCTGCCGCCACACCGAACCCCCTGAGCACCGCGCTCACCAGACCCCCTGCGGTTGCCGCGCCGCGCGGCGGTCGACAATCAGTGCCGGCCGATGGACGATAGCGTGACAACTTGCGTGGAGGATCGACGGTGTTTTATCGCAAACTGATGCTACCTGTTGTTGCCTGCGCCTGCATGATCAGCGGCTGTACCAGCGGCCCGCAGGCCCACGGCCACGCCCCGGGCGCCAAAGCGGCCGCCCCGGCCCCGATCGCGAACCCTGAGGCGGCGAGCGCTGCCACGGCCGAGGCCGTCAAGCAGGTGATCGCCACCGAACAGGCCTTTGCCAAGACCATGGCGCAGCGCGACTTCAAGGCCTTCGTCACGTTCCTGTCGCCCGACGCCGTGTTCTTCAGCGGCAAGTCCGTCAAACACGGCTCCGCGGAAGTGGCGGCGCAGTGGCAGCCGTACTTCGACGGCCGCAAGGCGCCCTTCTCCTGGGCTCCGGATCACGTCGAAGTCCTGGCTTCCGGTAAGCTCGCTCTGAGCACCGGCCCGGTGTATGAAGATGACAAGGTGGTCGCGCGCTTCAACTCGATCTGGCGACTCGAAGCAGATAACAGCTGGCGAATCGTGTTCGACAAGGGCGAGGCGGTGTGCGAGAAAAAGTTTTGATGGGTGCTGATCACGCGGCCCGGTGCAGACGGCGCCGCAATGCAGCGACAAATGTGTGCAGCTCCTCGATACGCAGTGCGACACCACAGCCGAAGAACACCAATACACCGGCGACCACGGTGACCAGCAACGAACCGAGCTTGCTGATGAAGGGCTGCGTCGCCCACTGGTCCAGCAGCCAGTGCTGTGACCCCCAGCAGACCGCCGCCAGTGCGGCCGAGGCCATCACCACCTTGCCCAGCATCGCCAGCATGCGGCGCGTCTCGAGTCGCTGGAGACGATGCCGCATGAGCACGTAGAGCACCAGGAAATTGAAGGTCGCCACCAGGCCGGTCGAGAAGGCAAGTCCGCGATGGCCCCAGCCCAGGCCAAAGGTGAAGATCCAGTTGAATAGCAGATTCAGCGCCACCGCCATGAAGCTCACCAGCATCGGCGTTTTGCGCCGATCGAGCGCGTAGAACGCATTGACCAGGACCTTCAGCGCCGCGTAGCCGCACAGCCCGACGGCATAAAAGCGCAGCGCACCGGCCGCTTCCGCCGCCTGGTGGGCGTCGAATCTGCCATGCTGGTAGAGCACCGAAATGATTGGCTCGGCGAGCATCATGAGGCCGACCGCGGAGGGAATCGTCAGTAGAAATCCCAGCCGCATGGCGCGTGCCAGTTCGCCGCGAAACGCCGGCATGTCGCCGGCGACTGCAAGGCGCGACAGCAGCGGCAGCGTCACGGTGCCGAGTGCGACACCGAACAGGCCCAGCGGCAGTTGCATCAGCCGGAACGCGATCGATAGCCAGAAGATCCGTCCGTTGCCCAGTGTAGAGGCGAACATCGAGTTGACCAGCACGTTGATCTGCGTGGTACCGGCTGCGATGACCGATGGACCCATGAGCGCCAGGATGGCGTTGACGCCGGCATCGCGCCAGGCGAAATCGGGGCGGAAGCGATAGCCGAGCCGGCGTAGCCGCGGCAGTTGCACCCCCAGCTGCAGCGCACCGCCGATCAGGGTCCCGATCGCAAGCCCAATGAGCGCGCGCGGACCGAAATGCGGATCGAACCAGGCTCCGAGCAGCACGCCGCCGACGATGGAGCCTATGTTGAAGAAGCTCGAGGCCATCGCAGGCATGCCGAACACGTTCTTGGCATTGAGCATGCCCATGACCAGCGCTGCCAGCGACACCATCAGAATGAACGGGAACATGATCCGCGTCAGCGCGACTGTCAGAGCCGCCTTGTCGACGTCGAAGCCCGGTACCAGCGCGGCGACCAATTGCGGCGTAAAGACGATCCCCAGCAGGCAGATGGCGCTCAAAACGATCGTGGTCAGTGTTGCCACCTTGTCGGCCAGCCGCCATGCTGCCGCGTCGCCGCCGCGGGCGATGGTCTTGCTGAAGGTGGTGACGAAGGCGGTGGACAGCGCACCTTCGGCGAACAGGTCGCGCAATATATTGGGTATGCGAAACGCGGCCGTGAAGGCGTCCATGGCGGCCCCGCCGCCGAACAGGGCTGCGCAGATCTGCTCGCGCGCCAGGCCGAGCACTCGGCTGCACATGACAGCCACGCCGATGATTCCCGCGGCCTTGGTGTTGAGGCGCTCGGTGCTCCGGTCCACCTCTGCCGCCAGGATCGCCGGCACAGCGGCATCGGGGCTGCTATCGGGCTTCAGGCCACTCATTCACTATCACAGGGCCACGCGCGCCCGAATCAGCGCGCTGACCATCAGCAAACATCCCGCGGCGACTCGCATGCCGAGCGCGGCTACGTCCCCTAGCGCAATGCCGTTGTTGAACGGCGTCATGTTGGCTGGCCACGGCCGCGATGTCAGCCAGGCCATCGCCAGCAGTGGCGGCAGTATGTAGGCGCCAAGCCACGCCAGGCGCTCCGCCGGCTTGATGCGACGTAGCGGCGGCTCGATAGGCGCCGGCGCATTTCGTAGCCACACCAGCAGCGCGGCCGCGACCACGGCCAGACCGATTACGCTACTGCCGTATTGCAGCCACCTGTATAGGTACAACGTATGTCCGGACATCTCCGGGCCGTAGTCGGTCAACAGCGGCAGCATGCGCACGCCGCGGGCGTTCTCGTGCGTGAACGCGTCCCACACCAGATGCGTGCAGGCGCCGAGCAGCAGTGCCGCTGCGGCGTAGAGCCAGGCGCTGAACTGCCCGATGGATGGCGGCGGCGGCGGCGCACGCAACCGCACGTAAGTGCCGTCCGGCACTACCTCGAGCGCAGCGGGCCTGATCAACAGCAGCGTGAGCCAATACGCCGCCAGCCCCACCGGCAGGCTGAAAGTGAACAGACCCATGAGGCTGTGAGTTTGCAGGCGCGGAATTTCTACCGGCAGCAGCATGCTGAAATCCGGCACCATGCTGCCGATGACGGCCGCTGTGAAAACGCGATAACGTGTGAACAGCCGGTGTCCCGGCAACACGGCGGCGATGTGCGAGACGGTGAACGGCATCGCGCTTCAACCCCTCCAATCGCGCACGAACCGCGCCCGTTCCGGGCGCGCTGGCAGCGGGTTATCCGTTGGCGACGTCGAACCCACATAGACGAAGCCGAGGCAGCGCTCCTGGGCGTCGAAGCCCAGCGCCGCGGCGATCTCCGGATCATAGGCATTGCCGCCCGTCAGCCAGATCGCCCCGAAGCCCTGGGCGTGAAAGGCGTTGAGCAGGTTCATGACCCCGGCACCGATCGACAGCATCTGTTCGTGTTCAGGCACCTTGTGATCGCGGCGCAGCTGCGCGCCCACGGCGATGACCAGCGGGGCGCGCAAGGGCATGTCGCGCGCCTTGTCGATCTTGCCCGGCGGTGTTGGGGGTTCGCGCTGCTGCATGCGCCGTACAAACAGCTCCGACAGACGCGCGCGCGCCGCACCCTGAATCAGCACGAATCGCCACGGCCTCAGGGCGCCGTGATCCGGCGCCCGAAGCGCGACATCTATCGCGCTATCGACCTGCGCCGGCGACGGTCCGGGCTCGCGCAACTGCAGCGCCGGTACCGACCGGCGCGACAGCAATGTCTCGATGGTGTTGCCGGCCTCAGGCAGCATCGAGCAACCGCAATATCTCGGCGGTCTTGTCCTGCATCAGCGCGACGTCGGCGCGCGACTCAACGTTCAAGCGCACCAGCGGTTCGGTATTGGAACCGCGCAGGTTGAAGCGCCAGCGCTCGAATTCCATCGACAGGCCGTCGGTATAGTCGATCGACTTCGCGCGCGCCTGGTAATTGCACTGAACGCGCGCCAGTATCGCCTTGGTGTCGCCGATGCGCTCGCTGATGCGGCGATTGATCTCGCCGCTGGCCGGGTACAGTCGTTGCCGCTCGCCGACCAGTTCCGACAGCGCTTTGCCGGACTCGCTCATCACCGCCAGCACTAATAACCACGGAATCATGCCGCTGTCGCAATAGGCAAAGTCGCGAAAGTAATGATGCGCGCTCATTTCACCGCCGTACACGGCGTCGACTTCGCGCATTTTCTGCTTGATGAATGCATGGCCGGACTTGCACAACACCGGTTGGCCGCCATATTGCTGCACGATTTCGATCGTATTCCAGGTCAGGCGCGGGTCGTGGACGATACGCGCGCCACGATGACGGCGCAGAAAGGCTTCGGCGAGCAGACCGACCAGGTAATAGCCCTCGATGAAGCCGCCATGCTCGTCGAAGAAGAAGCAGCGGTCGTAGTCCCCATCCCAGGCGAGGCCGACGTCGGCCCCGGAATTGCGAATCGCTGCGGCGGTACTGGCCCGGTTCTCCACCAGCATCGGATTGGGCACGCCGTTCGGAAACGAGCCGTCGGGTTGGTGATTGATCTTGATGAACTCAAATGGCAAGCGTGGCTCCAGCTGATCGATGATCAGTCCCGCACCGCCATTACCGGCGTTGACGACCACCTTCAGGGGCTTGAGCGCATCCGCGCTTACGTAGCCAAGCAGGTGCTGCAGATATTTGCCGCTGGTATCGAGCGCGCGGACCACCCCGGGCCGGTTGGCCTTATCCGGCAGCCGGCCGTCCTCGATCAGCGCCTGCATATCGGCCAGTCCGGTATCGGAGCTGATCGGCCGGCTCTGCTCGCGCACGAATTTCATGCCGTTGTAGTCCGGCGGGTTGTGGCTCGCGGTCACCATGATGCCGCCATCGAGCTCCTCGCCAAAGGTTGCGAAATACACCCCCTCGGTTCCGCACAACCCGATGTCGGCCACGTCGACGCCCGAATCGGTCAGACCGCGCGTCAGGCTGTCGCTCAATCGCGCGCTCGATTCGCGGATGTCGCGCCCGACCGCGACCGTCTTCGGTTTGACGAAGGCGGCGTAAGCCTGCCCGATCTGGTAGGCCAGCGTGTCGTTTAGCTCATCCGGGATGCGGCCGCGAATATCGTAGGCCTTGAAGCAGCTCAGCTTAGCCATTCGCTCCCCGTTGGACCCAAGTGTGCAAAACGAGCGATGTTAATCCCTTGAGGCGGGCATGCGTTGACATCGCTAGGTGTTGGTACCCTGGCGCCCATAGCGGTCTTCCAGGCGAACGATGTCGTCTTCGCCGAAATAGCTGCCCGACCGCACCTCGATGATATGCAGCGGAATCCGTCCCGGATTCTCGATGCGGTGGCGCACGCCGACAGGAATGTAGGTGGATTGATTCTCCTCGAGCAGGAAGGTCTCCTCGCCGCGCGTGACGCTGGCGGTACCGGAAACCACGATCCAATGCTCCGCGCGGTGATGGTGCATCTGCAGCGACAGCGCCCCGCCAGGATGGATGATCAGACGCTTGACCTGAAAGCGCTCGCCGACGTCGATGCTGTCGTAACTGCCCCAGGGGCGGAATACCTCGCGATGCAGTGAATGCTCGTAGCGGCCAAAGGCTTTGAGGCGCGCGACCAGCTTCTTGACGTCCTGGGCCCGATCCTTCGGCGCCACCAGTACCGCATCCTTGGTCTCCACCACCACATGATCGCGCAGGCCCACCGTCGCCACCAAACGGCTCGACGAGTAGACGTAGCTGTCGTGGGTATCCTCGACCATGACATCGCCGAACAGCGCATTTCCCTGTGCGTCGTGCTCGCAGGCCGCGTGCAGCGAAGTCCAGTTGCCGACATCGCTCCAGCCGGCGTCGAGCGGTACCACCACCGCGTCGGAGGTCTTTTCCATGACCGCGTAGTCGATCGAATCGCTGCGGCAGTCACGGAACGCCACCGGGTCGATGCGCGTGAAATCCAGATCGCGCACTGCGCCGGCAAAGCTGTTGCCGCAGGCCGCGGCAATATCGGGCGCGAACTTTTCCAGCTCTTCCAGGTAGCGCCGGGCTCGAAACAGGAACATGCCGCTATTCCAATAGTAATCACCCGACGCGAGGAATGCCTGTGCGCGCGACGCATCGGGTTTTTCCACGAACTCGGCGATGCGGTAGCTGGCGCCGGCGAGGCTACCGCGCCGGATGTAGCCGTAGCCGGTCTCGGGACTGGTCGGGACGATACCGAATGTCACCAGCGCGCCGTTGCGGGCCGCCGCGCTCGCGAGCTCGATCGCGCGATGAAAGGCCGGGATATCGGGCATGACATGGTCCGCCGGCAGCACCAGCAGCAACGGGTCGCCCTCCTCGGCCGCCAGTGTTGCGTGTGCCGCCAACGCGATCGCGGGTGCGGTATTGCGCCCTGCCGGCTCAAGTACGATGGCGCGCGGCTTGCAGTCGATCGCGCGCAGCTGTTCGGCGACTAGGAAGCGATGCGCCTCGTTGCACACCACCATGGGCGCGCCCACCTCCAGTCCCGCCAGCCGCCGTACCGTGTCCTGCAGCATGGTGTGACTGCCGAGCAGCGGCAACAGTTGCTTCGGATGCAGCTCCCGCGACAGCGGCCACAGGCGCGTGCCGGCGCCGCCGGACAGAATCACCGGTACTAGCATGCCCTACAGGCGCTCCATGGTCAGATCGGCGACGCGTGGCTCGGTCTTCGGCATTTTGCCACGGCCGATCGCAAAATATTCGAAGCCCAGGCGCTGCATCAGCGCCGGGTCGTATAGATTTCTGCCATCGAAGATCAGCGGCCGCACCAGCAGCGATTTGAGTCGATCATAATCCGGACTGCGAAATTCCTTCCATTCAGTGGCAATCAACAGCGCCTCCGCACCCTGCGCAGCCTCGTAGGCATCCTTGCAGAATATCAGGCGGTCCGCGTGGCGGCCGTTGGCATACAGGCGCCGCGCTTCCCTGCTCGCCACCGGATCGTAGGCACGCACGCTGGCGCCTGCCGCCAGCAGGGCATCGATGACGATGCGGCTCGGCGCTTCGCGCATGTCATCGGTATTGGGCTTGAAGGCCAGGCCCCAGAGCGCAAACGCGCGCCCGCTGAGGCGGTCGTCGAAGTGCGAGCGCAGCTTTTGCACCAGCACTGTTTTCTGCCGCTCATTCACGCTTTCAACGGCACGCAGCAACGTGGCATCGTGACCGACCTGGTGCGCGGAACGGATCAGCGCCTTGACGTCCTTGGGAAAGCACGAGCCGCCGTAACCGATTCCGGGATAGATGAAACTGTAGCCGATGCGCGGATCCGAGCCGATGCCAATGCGCACCTTCTCGATGTCGGCGCCGACGCGCTCGGCCACGGCCGCCAGCTCGTTCATGAAGCTGATCTTGGTGGCGAGCATGGCGTTGGCGGCGTACTTGGTGAGTTCGGCCGAGCGTATATCCATCACCACCAGCCGGTCGTGATTGCGCGTAAACGGTTCGTACAGTGCCCGGATGAGTTCAGTGGTGCGCGGATTGTCGGTGCCGATCACGATTCGATCCGGCCGCATGAAATCATCGATCGCGGCACCCTCCTTGAGGAACTCCGGGTTCGATACCACATCGAATTCAACCGCCAGTCCGCGTGCGCCCAGTCCCGCCTGCACCTGCAGGCGCACCTGATCGGCGGTGCCGACCGGCACGGTGGATTTCGTCACCACGATGGCATAGCGCGGCAGGTGCGCGCCGATAGCCTGGGCTACTTTCAGCACATGACTCAGGTCGGCAGAGCCGTCTTCATCCGGCGGCGTGCCGACGCACACCAGCTGAAACAATCCGTGTTCCACCGCGCGCGCGGTGTCATTGGTGAATTCAAGGCGGCCGGCATCGCGATTGCGGTGCATCAGCGCCTCGAGCCCGGGCTCGTGAATGGGCACCTCGCCGCGGTTGAGGCGCTCTACCCGGGCGGCATCGATATCCACACAGATGACATGGTTACCGGCCTCCGCCAGGCAGGCGCCGGAGACCAGCCCAACGTAGCCGGAGCCATAGATGGTGACTTTCATTAGTAACGGCTTGAAATAACAACAAATCGGAGCCTAGCGGAAGCGCCTCGACAAGGCAAAGCACACCCGCTGACGCAGCGTTTATAACCAGATTGTCACCAGCTTGGAACTGACCCAGGGCTCTAAACTTCATACGATGCATGGCTGCGGGAGCATGCATGTCGATCAACTTTGAGCAGATTACCAAGCATTACAACGCCGGGCCGGTCGTCAACGATGTTTCATTGCAGATTGAAGCCGGCGAATTCTTCGTGCTCCTGGGCCCCAGCGGCAGCGGCAAGAGTACGCTGCTGCGCATCGCGGCCGGCCTGACCGAAGTCGATCACGGCCGCATCTCCTTTCATGGCCGCGACGTAACCAACATCCGCGCGCGCGAGCGCGGCGTCGGACTGGTATTCCAGCACTACGCGCTGTTTCGTCACATGACGGTCGGCCAGAACGTCGAATTCGCCCTGCGGGTGCGCGGCGTCCGGCGTCGCAATCGGGCACGCCGGCGCGACGAACTGCTGCAGCTGGTAGCGCTCGAAGGCTATGCCGATCGCCTGCCGGGACAGCTCTCCGGCGGCCAGCAACAGCGGGTAGCCGTGGCGCGGGCGCTGGCGCACGAGCCGCAGGTACTGCTGCTGGACGAGCCGTTCGGGGCTCTCGACGCCAAGATCCGGGTGGAACTGCGCGACACCATTCGACAGGTGCAGCGTCGCCTGGGCATGACCACCATCCTCGTTACACACGACCAGGAGGAGGCGTTCGCGCTGGCTGATCGAATCGGCATCATGAACAACGGCCGCCTGCTCGAGACCGGGCGGGCGGAAACGCTCTACCGCCGTCCGGCCACGCGCTTCGTCGCCACCTTCCTCGGCGCCGCAAACCTGTTTTTGGGCGAGCGCGGCTCGGAAGGATTGCGGCTGGGCAACCATTTCCTGGCGCTGGGCGACAGCCTGAAGGCATCCGTGATGGGCAATGAAGTGGTCACGATCGTACGCCCCGAGGATGTCGAGGCGGCGGAGGACGAAGGGCGCCTGCGCAGCAGCCTGTTGAGCCTGGGTCATGTGCTGTCGGTGGATTTCGGCGGCGTGTTCGAACGCCTGCGGGTACAGCTGCCGCGCGAATCCGGGGTCATATCGGCGGTTGGCCGTGATCATGCGGCCGAAGCGGCCGGCGGCAGCCACACCGCGCCGCAGGTGGTGGTCGAGGTGACACGCACCAATGGCGAGCAGGCGCAGCTGCCGCTGACGCCGGGCAAGCGCGTCGCGCTCGCCATCCGCCGCTTCCACATATTGCCGACGCCGATCTCAAGCTTCCGCATTCTGACCGACGACGCCGCCACCGCGGCGGCGCTGCGCCAGGCGCCGCTGCTGCGCCAGCTGGTGCAGAGCATGCAGGCCCCGGTACTGGACGCGCAGGACAAGGGCGAGCGCGATGCCACTCAGACCGGCGTCGCGGTGATTGCCGGCCGTGACGAGCATGCGATCGACGAAATCGTCGCCGCGGCCTCACAGGGACGGCGGCAGATGTTGTGTATCCCGCCGCACCTGGCGCTGCCGCGGCGCATGCTGATCCAGTGCAACAGCGATGCGGCCCGCTCGGCAACCCTGGGTCTGGTCGCCAGCGTCATGCGCCATCTGCACGCCGAGGCAACCTTTGTCAGCGTTCAGAGTCCGACCGCGCCTCGATCGGAAGTCACCAGCTCGTTCCGCCGCCTGCTCGACGCGCGTGCCGAGCTGCAGGAAACCCACGGCCTGGACATCCGCACCGACGTGCAGATTGGCGACCTCAACGGCTGGGTGGCGCATCTGGCTGCATCATCCGAGGCGGTGCTGGTGGTGCTCGGCCTCGATGGTTCGCCCCATGAGCTGGAGCAGACCCTGCGTAGCGATTTCCAGCCGCTGTTCAACCCTGGCGGCAGCTGTGCGGTGCTGCTGTCCTGCACCGGACAGCCGCGCGATGCCGAGAGCCGCGCCAAAGGCATCGATTCGCTGTTCGACAGCAAGTCTCTGGAATTGCTGCAGGGATCGCCCAGTTGAGCGCGTCAATCCGGGTGCGCGCGGCCGCGCGCCTGACCGTCGCCGGATGCGGCGCCCTCGTCTGCGCTGTCGTACTGGTTGCCTGTTCCAAACCGGCTGGCGTCGGCGGCCCCGCTTCGGTCACGCTGCTGAACGTGTCATACGATCCGACCCGTGAGCTGTACGAGGCGGTCGACAAGGCGTTTGCGGCCCAATGGCTCGCGAGCACCGGCGAGCACGTGACCATTCACCAGAGCCACGGCGGTTCCGGCAAGCAGGCACGCGCCATCATCGATGGTCTGGAGGCCGACGTTGCGACACTCGCCCTGGCCTACGACCTCAGCGAGCTGAACGTCAAGGCGCAGCTGATTCCGGCCGACTGGGCCTCGCGCCTGCCTTACAACAGCGCGCCCTACACCTCGACCATCGTGTTCCTGGTGCGCAAGGGCAACCCGAAGAACATCCGCGACTGGGACGACCTGGTTCGCCCCGGCGTCCAGGTCATCACGCCCAATCCGAAGAGCTCGGGCGGGGCGCGCTGGAACTACCTGGCCGCATGGGCGTGGGCGCTCAAGCAGCCTGGAGGCGATGATGCACACGCCAAGGATTTCGTTCACAAGTTGTACAAGAACGTGCCGGTGCTGGATTCCGGCGCGCGCGGCGCCACGGTGACGTTCGTGGATCGCGGCATCGGCGATGTGCTGCTCGCCTGGGAGAACGAGGCACTGCTGGCGAAGCAGCAGCTCGGACCCGACAAGCTCGACATCGTGCTGCCGTCGCTGAGCATCCTGACCGAACCGCCGGTCACCTTGGTCGACAAGGTCGTGGACCGGCGCGGCACGCGCAAGGTCGCCGAGGCGTACCTTAAGTTTCTATACAGCGCGCAGGGCCAGGACATCATCGCACGCAATTTCTACCGGCCACGCGACCCCGAGATCGCGCGCAAGTACGCCAGCCGGTTTCCAAGCATCAAGCTGGTGACCATCGACGACACGTTCGGCGGCTGGGAGCAGGCCCAGGCCAAGCATTTCGACGATGGCGGCACCTTCGACCAGATCTACGCTCAGTAATGAACGCTACCGCCCTCAGCCTGCCGCAGCCTTCGGACGGCATCCCCGCCCGCCGCAGCCGTCGCACCTTTCGCGCGCTGCCGGGCTTTGGCCTGACGATGGGATGCACGCTGCTCTACGTGTCGCTGATCGTGCTGATTCCGATATCCGCGGCTTTTCTGCGCTCGGCGGAACTCGGACCGGCAAGATTCTGGCACGTCGTCACCGCTCCGCGCGTTCTGGCTTCGCTGCGCCTGAGCTTCGGCGCGGCGCTGCTCGCCGCGGCGCTCAATGCCGTGTTCGGATTCATCATCGCCTGGGCACTGACGCGCCAGCGCTTTCCGGGGCGGCGGCTGTTCGACGCCATCATCGACTTGCCGTTCGCCCTGCCGACGGCGGTCGCGGGCATCGCGCTGACGGCGCTATATGCGCCCAATGGCTGGATCGGCCAGCTGCTGGTGCCGCTGGGTATCCGTGTCGCGTATACCCCGCTCGGCATCGTCGTGGCGCTGGCGTTCGTCAGCCTGCCGTTCGTGGTGCGAACGCTGCAGCCGGTGCTGGGCGATCTGGATCGCGAAGTCGAGCGCGCCGCCGAGACGCTCGGCGCCTCGAGATTCCAGAGCTTCATCTGGGTGGTGCTGCCGTCGATCTGGCCGACGCTTCTGACCGGTGTGGCACTCGGCTTTTCCCGCGCCGTTGGCGAATACGGCTCGGTGATTTTCATCGCCGGCAATATTCCCATGGTGTCGGAGATCGCACCGCTGATGATCATGACCAAGCTGGAGCAGTACCAGTACGGCGAGGCCACCGCGATCGCAGTCGTCATGCTGCTGGCCTCGTTCGCGCTGATGTTCGGCATCAATGGCCTGCAGCTGTGGGCGCAGCGGCGGCGGCTGGCGCGATGATCCGGAGGCAGCAGATACCGGAAGAACTTGGCCGCTATGCGCTGCTGGCGGTGGCGCTGCTGTACCTGGTAGGGCTGGTGGCGTTGCCGCTGGTGGTGGTGTTCGTCGAAGCCTTCGCCAAGGGCATCGGCAGCTATATTCTGGCGCTGCTCGATCCGTATGCGCTCGCCGCCATGCGCCTGACGCTGCTGACGGCCGCCATCGTCGTACCGCTGAACCTGGCGTTCGGCATCGCCGCCGCCTGGGCGATCGCCAAATTCGAATTTCGCGGCAAGAATGCGCTCATCACGGTCATCGACCTGCCGTTTGCCGTCTCGCCGGTGATCTCCGGCCTGATCTATGTGCTGATGTTCGGCGCTCAGGGGTGGTTCGGGCCGTGGCTCATGGCGCACGACATTCACATAATATTTGCCGTGCCCGGCATCATACTGGCAACGACGTTCGTTACCCTGCCGTTCGTGGCCCGCGAACTGATCCCGCTGATGCAGACTCAGGGCAATGATGAGGAGGTGACGGCGCTGTCGCTCGGCGCCAGCGGCTGGCAGACCTTCCGCCTGGTCACCCTGCCCAATATCCGCTGGGGCCTGCTCTACGGAGTACTGCTGTGCAATGCGCGCGCGATGGGTGAATTCGGCGCGGTCTCGGTGGTGTCCGGCCACATCCGCGGTCAGACCAACACCCTGCCGCTGCATATCGAGATCCTGCACAGCGAATACAACTATGTGGGCGCCTTCGCCTCGGCCTCGCTCCTGGCCCTGCTGGCGCTGGTTACACTCGTGGCCAAGACGCTGCTGGAGCGGCGCCATCCCGAGCTGCGCGCCGGGGTCGCCACTCACGCCTGACGCCGGCCCTCGGGGTGCCCCATTGACCGGCGCACGCGCCGCTCTGGTCAGTGCGCGGCGCGAGGGTTAGGCTGCCCCGTGCCCATTACAGACACTCGAAGCGCCCTGGACAACGATAAGTCAAATTCGCAGGCGCAGGTCGGGCTGGCCTCCTGGCTTGGCGGCGGCAGCGTGTTCATCGTGCTGCTGGCGGTCGCCGCCATCGCCATCACCTGCGCGATCCTGCTCAACCGGCTGGTGGAGCAGCAGGCGCTGGTGCGTGCGCAACTGGCGGTCGCCAGCGCGCGCGAGCTGCTGCGACGCGCGGGCGAGGACGCGCTCAGCGACGCGCGGGTACTGGCGGAGCGCCCGACCCTGCAGCGCCTGATCGACAACGACCAAAACAGCGGCCTGGAGCCGTTCCTGCGCCGCTTCAGCGAAACCACGGCGACCAATGTGACGGCGCTGATGCGCGGTGAGACCGCGCTGGCCCAGTCCGGGCCGGCGATGGATTGGCCGGAAATCGCCACCGCGCTGCAGGAACAGGGCGAGCGTTTCGTCGTCGCACCGAAGGACGGCGGCCCGCTCATCTGGGGAGCCGCTGCGTCGGTGCCGGGTACCGGGGTGCGGGCGGTCACGCTCAAGCTCACCGATCAGCAGTTGCTGGACCAACTCGGGCGGCAGGTCGGGGCGCAGCTGAGCGCGGTGAATTTCGCCACCTATCACGCCCCGCCGGACGACGATATGACACCGCTGCACACGCAGGCGCTCGCCAATCCGGGCGGCGCGGCCTCTGGCAAGCTCGCCCGCGGCAACGAGTATGCCGCCACCATCGTGCTGGCGGCGCAGACCGGCGAGGTCGTGGGACTGCTCGATGCGCGCTTGAGCGGCGCCGAATTCCTGGCCGCGACTCACAGCTTTGACTGGGTGCTCGGCGTCACGGCGATCATCGTCGCCGCCATTGCCGGCCTGCTCGGAGTGCTCTACGGGCGCTGGCTGGCGCGGCCGGTCGTGGCCCTGCGCGAGCTCGCCGAGCGGATCGGGCGCGGTGATTTCTCCGCGGCGTTGCCGGCGGTGGCGCCGCTGGAAGTGGGCGCGCTGGCGCGCTCGATGGACCAGATGCGGGGCAATCTGGTGGATCTGACCGACACGCTGCGACGGCGCGAGGCCGAAGCGCAGACCGTGCTCAACGGCGTGATCGAAGGCGTGTATGCGGTCGATCACGAGCGGCGCATTCGATACGCCAACGCCCAGGTGGCGCGACTGCTGGGGCGGCCGGCCGGGGAGATCGTCGGACAATTCTGCGGCGATGTATTGCAACCGCAGCCGGTCAACGGCGAGCGGCCCTGTGAACGCAACTGCCCGATCCTCGCCGCTCGTGACTCGCCCCACGGCAGTGCGCGCGAAATCCTGTGCCTGCGGGATGGCAGCACAAGGTCGGCCATCGTGCTCAGTGCGCCGCCGGTGCAGGGCATCCAGGTGCAGATCCTGCGCGACGAGACCGATCTGGAGGCCGCGCGCCGCGCCCGCGACAGCGTGCTTGGCAATATCTCGCACGAATTTCGCACGCCCCTTGCCGCCCTGCTGGCCTCGATCGAGCTGCTGCGCGACGGCCTGAATGGCATGCCGCCCGAGGCCCAGCGCGAGCTGCTGGCCAACGTCGAACGCGGAGTACTGCGCCTGATGCGCCTGATAGATAATCTGCTGGAAAGCGTGCGCATCGAGGCCGGGCAGTATTCCATCCGGCAGCAGCCGGTCGACCTGCCGGAGGTGATCGCCGATGCACGCGACCTGATCGAGCCGCTGCTGCGGCAGCGCCATCTGACGCTCGAGCTGGACGACTCAGGGCTGGCCGGCACGATGCGCGGGGATGCGCAGCGCCTCGGGCAGGTGTTCGTGAACCTGATCGCCAACGCCGCCAAATTCGCCCCCGAGGGCAGCACCATTCGCATCGGCGGCCGCGGCGACGGCGCCCAGATCGAAGTGTGGGTGGAAGACGAGGGTCCGGGCGTGCATGAGGGCAGTAGCGCCCTGATCTTCGAGCGCTTCCAGCGCGGTGCCGAGACCGAACCGGATGCGCCGGGACTTGGACTGGGACTGTGGATCGTCAAGTCCATCATCGAACGTCACGGCGGCGGCGTGCGCATGGAGCGCACGCCCGAGCGTCGTACGCGCTTCATACTGACGCTGCCGCGACAACCGGAGAGTGATGCGTGAAACTGCTGGTAGTAGATGACGATGCCGACATGCTGGCGGTGGTGGGTTTCGCACTGCGCCAGGCCGGCTTCCCCGTGGTCAGTGCCAACAGCTACGGTACCGCGCTCAGCACCTTCCGCACCGAACTGCCCGACCTGGCGATACTCGACATCAATCTGCCTGGCGGCTCGGGCTTCGACCTGTGCGGCGTGTTGCGCAAGGAAAGCACCGTGCCGATCATGATGCTCACCGCGCGCGGCGAGGAGGCCGATCTGGTGCGCGCGCTCGAGCTCGGCGCGGACGATTATCTGACCAAGCCCTTCAGCCCGCGCACGCTGGTGGCGCGCGTCAAGGCACTGCTGCGACGCACCGGCCACGACAGCGGCGGCCAGACCCAGGCCGGCGAGCTATCGCTCGATCCGGACCTGCTGACACTGCGCATCGCCGATCGCGAGATCAAAGTCACGCCGCTCGAATCTCGGTTGCTGCAGCTGCTGCTGGCCAATGCCGGACAGGTGGTGCATACGGATCGATTGCTGGTGCACGTCTGGGGCCATCGCGGCGGCGGCGATCGCCAGTTGCTCAAGCAGCTGATCCATCGGCTGCGACAGAAGATCGGCGATGATCCGGAACAGCCGCGCTGGCTCAGTACCATCCCCAGCGTGGGCTACAAGCTGCACCTGACGAAAAAAAATGTTCCCTGAAATCGAGGCCGATTGCGCATCGTCGCAGCGCCGGTTCGCGCGCCCGTGAGTGCCAGAAAATTCTTGCAAACCGTGGCGATTGAAGTCACAGTCGTCTCAATAACGACGACCGCGACGCAGGCGAAAAGCCCCACTGGACTAGGGAGGGAGAGCGCGCCAGGGACGGCGACTTTTCCATCCGCAAGGGCAATGCGTGCATGAAGATCTACGGCGCCGACGATAGAGAGATGATGAATATCACCGCACTCGAGCGCGACGGCTCCGACCTGGTAGTGAAGGGCAAACTGTTCGGTGCGATGCCGCTGACCGCGAAGTTACGGCCGGAGGACGCGCGCGCCGCGCTCAGGCTGCTCGATTTTCGTACCGCACTGTTTCTGCTGACGCTGTTGTTCCGCCGCAAGCGCTCTAGTCGTTGATATTTCTGTCAGCCAGATTCTGCGCTACGTCCCAGTGCTCGACGATCTTGCCGTCCGCCAGACGGAAGATGTCCACCATCGCCACGCCGCGGGTCTCTCCGGGCTTCTGGTCCCAGAACAGCTGCACTGCCACCATGTCGCCCTGGGCTACCGTACGTTCGACGATTTTTCGCGACGCGGGATACTCGCTCGCGAGCAGGTGGCTGAGGGCTGCGATCGCAGCGTCTCTATCGTCCGGCAGCATCGCACTGTGCTGCCTGAATTGCGCGCCAACGTAGCGATTGAAGCCGTCCCTGACCCGGTGCTTGTTGAACACCGTCTCCTCGAACGCCAGCACCGTATGGGTGTTGGTCCGGACCACCTCGGCGTCGATCAGCAACTCGGACGTCGCGCACCCGGTCGCGACCGCCGCAGCACCGACCACAAACGCTGCGAGCACTGTGCGCGTGACCATGGCGTGGATTCTCCGGGCGTCAGGTTACGGAATCAGGACGGTCGAACCAATGGTGCGGCGGCTCTCAAGATCGAGCTGCGCCTGCGCCGCCGCCGCGAGCGGATAACGCTGGCCGATGTGCACGCGGATTGCCTTGCGCTTGATCAGGGCAAACAGTTCGCGTGCACCGGCGCGCTGGGCCTCGGGGCCAGTCAGGTAATCGCCGGCACCGGTGCGGGTAAAATACAGCGATCCGCGTTTGGCCAGCTCCAGCGGCGAAAACGGCGGTGCCGCACCCGAAGCGTTGCCGAAGCTCACCATCATGCCGCGCGGCCGCAAGCTATCGAGCGATGCGAACAGCGTATCCTTTCCCACGCCGTCGTATACCACGTCAACGCCGCGCCCGCGGTTGAGCTGACGCGCCCTGGCCCCCATCTGCTCATAACCCACCAGCACCTGGTTGCAACCGCTGCGCCGGGCGAGCCTGGCTTTGTCCTCGGTGCCGACGACTCCGATCACTCGTGCGCCCAGCGCGCGCGCCCACTGACTCAGGATCAGACCGACGCCGCCAGCCGCGGCCGGAATCAGCAGCACGTCGCCACGCTTCACCCTGCAGGTCTGGCGCAGCAGAAACCAGGCTGTCAAACCCTTGAGTAGCACCGCCGCGGCCTGCTCATCGCTCACGCTGGCGGGTATCTTCAGCAGTGCGTCGGCTGGCAACAGCCGTTGCTCGGCGTAGGCACCGGGAATGCGGAAATTGTAGGCCACGCGGTCGCCGGGCTTCACGGCGCGTACCTTGCGGCCCACCGCCGCGACCAACCCGGCGGCCTCGTAACCGATGCCGGAAGGCAATGGGTGCGGATACAAACCGGTGCGCAGATACACGTCCGAGAAGTTGACGCCGATCGCGGTGTGACGCACCAGCGCTTCTTCAGCGCCGGGAGGGCCGACTTCGACCTCCTGCCACTTGAGAACCTCGGTGCCGCCACGCTCGCTCAGTCGTATCGCCTTGGCCATCGGTGATCCCCTCGTTCACCAGGCGGTCGCGCCGCCATCGATGCGAAAATCGGCACCGGTCACCCAGCTTGCTTCATCGGACACCAGATAGGTTGCGAACCAGGCGATGTCCTCCGGCTGGCCCAGTCGCTTGATCATAAGCTTGTCCAAGATGGCCTCGGTGTAACCAGGCTTCTCGAGTTCGGGCCTGGTGGCTCCAGTGACGATCATGGCAGGCGAGATGCTATTGGCGCGGATATTGTGCGGGCCACCCTCGCAGGCCAGCTGTCGGGTCATGGCCAGCACGCCGCCCTTGCCGGCGCAATGCGCCAGCGCGCCGGCTACCGGATGCGCGACGTGGGCATTGGCGGAAGCAAAATTTACGATCGAGCCGCCGCCGCGCCGTTTGAAGTACGGCCACGCCGCCTTGCAGCCCAGAAACACCACGTCGAGCTCGCCGCTGAGCGTGCGTTTCCAGTCACGCTCGTAGTCGAGCTGCTCGATGAACTGGAACGCGCCGAACGCTGCTGCATTGACCAGAACGTCGAAGCCGCCATAGCGCTCGGCGGTGCACAGCATCAGCCGCTCGACATCGGCCGGACTGGTCAGATCGCAGGGATACACGCTGTCGAGCGCGAGCTCCTCGCGCCTGGCCTGATCGAGCGTGGCCTGCGCCGCGTCGGCGTTGATGTCGCAACCCATGACCCGCGCGCCGTGACGGGCGAACATCAAAGCGCAACCCTGGCCGATACCGCTGCCGGTGCCGGTGACGATTGCAACTTTGCCCTGAAGGCGCTTCGATAACATCGCCTCACGCCGCCTTGATTAGTTATTGCCGACGCGCGCCGCCTTCACGATCGACGCGTGTGGCTGTTTGTGCATGATCCGGAACAGCAACGCAACCTGCGCCTGACTGCGTGGCAGCCTATCACACCGGCGCCGCATGCTTAAGCACGACGCCGTGCCCACGGCGGGCTGGAACGGGCACTTAAAAGTGTCCGCTGGCGGAAGCTACGCGCCGCGCCGCGGCCGCACACTGGCGCATCGCGGTCCCGCGTGCGATAAATACCACTGGGACAATCATAATTTTAGAACCTGGCACCGGTATGCCGAAGCCCATCGCCCGCCAACGACCTGCAAACAGGCACCCACCCGGCAAGAGCGCAGTCCGCAGCGGCGGCAAGCATCGCGGCATCGGCCGCCCCGCCGCCGGCCAACAGACCGTCGGACGCGAGGCGCTGATCATGCGCACCTGCGAGATGCTGATGGTGATGCCGCCGAACAAGATCACCCGGGCCGAGGTCGCGCGCCACATGAACGTCGACCCATCGCTGATCCGATATTATTTTCGCGACCGCTCGACGCTGCTGCTGGCCGCGGTGGCGAGGCTTACCGCTGAATTGTCGCGCCTCATGGATGAAGAACTGGCGCGCTCCGATCTGACACCCGAGAGCCGCCTACGAGCGCGCGTGTCGGCGCTGCTGAAGCTGAACGTCACCTATCCATTTTTTCACCGCCTGATGATCGACGAACTGGTCACCCTGGATACACCGGCTGCGGTGCGCTTTGTGGAGCAGCTGACCCGCGAAGGGGTGGCGGGCTACACCGATGTCATGGACGCCGGTGTGAAGGATGGGGTGTTTCGGCGCACCAGCGTGCCGTTTCTGTTCCTGGCGGTCATCGGCATGTGCGAGTTCTTCGTCAATGGCATGCCGATCCTGCGCATCGTCATGGGCAAGGATTTCGATCAGCGTGCGATCAGCGTGCGCTATCGCGAATTCATCTGCGAACTGCTGCTCGATGGTCTGAAGGTAAGGTAGCTGCCGCGGCCGGTGATCGCTGAGCAAATAGTGCTCGAATCCGGCTGGATAATTGCAAGCCTTACAGCCAAACGCCGCCGCGACGCCACATGAGCCGCGTCGGCGGCACCAATAACATCGAGGCCGGCTTCCCCGCCCACCCGAACGCGTGTCGGTATCGTCCTACAAATTGCTACAACACTCTGATGCCGCTCGGACTACGGGCCATGCTGGCCTGAGCAGATTTGGCAACCGGGCTTGCGTGGCACGGGCGGTGCTCATTACGTTACAAGGGCCCGCAGCGGGTAGGTGAATCGACGGTTATCCCTCCCTGTCGAGCCGTCAAACTACTTGTTCTGCGATATTGGGCGCACCGTGGCCACTCCCAGACGGTGCGCCTATTTTTATTCCCGACTGCCTTGCCTTCACAGGTCATCGCGCCGCGGGCGGCTGATCGGCCGGCAACGGTGGCGTTGCTCCGTACTGGCGATACATCGGGGCAAAGTCGGTGTTGTAGCAGGCTTCGAATAACTGCTCGAAGCTATCGAGCACAAAGTAGGTGCGCTGAAAATCATCGATCCGATATTCAGTGCGCATGACGCGTACCAAATCGAAGTCCAGTCGCTGCGGCAGCGGGCTCTCCAGGCTGTAGACCGTCTCGCCTTTGGAGGACAGGATGCCCGCGCCGTAAACGCGCAGCCCTGGGCCGGTGCGGATCAGGCCGAACTCGACCATGTACCAATACAACCGCGCGAGCATGGGCAAACCGCCCGGCGTCGCGAGCGCCTTGGGACCGGCCTCACCATAGGCCTGCATGAAGCGTGCGAAGATCGGGTTGGTCAGCAGCGGCACGTGGCCGAAGAAGTCATGAAACACATCCGGCTCGACCAGATAATCCAGCTCCTCGCGACTGCGGATCCAGACCGTGACCGGAAATCTCTGGTGCGCCAGATGATCGAAGAACGTTTGTTCCGGAATCAGACCCGGAACCGCCACGATGCGCCAGCCGGTAGTGGTCTGCAGCACACGATTGGCATCCTCGAAGCGCGGAATCTGCGACGCCGAGGCGCCGAGCGCGCGTACCCCAGCCAGCACCTCCGGTGCAGCGTAGCGCTCGATCAGATCGATCTGGCGGCGATAGAGCGTCGCCCAGATATTGTGCTCTTCCTGCGAGTAGCGCTCCCAGTTCTGAGCCACCGTGTAGTCCTCGGCGGCGCACGAATAGTCCCCCCGCAGACCGCGAGGCTGATTTACCGGTGCCGACGGCGGCTGGACCATGCGCGCTCCAAAGAACCAATGCAGCATTTTAACCCCCGCGGCATGGACTCAGGAACATGTTGGTCGCGTGAGCTGGAATCCGCGACCAACGCCGATCTACCGCCGCCCTCGCCCACTCAAGCCCGTTTGCGGCCCGGCGCGCATAGGCGGCGAACGATCAGGTCATATTGTTCCTCGAGGCTTGCGCGGAACGCCGCAACTCCTTCGACGATCCCTGCACGCAGCGAGTTCGCGTTTTTCTCCAGGCGTTGAAACTTCTCCACCAGCCGCTGCACGTCGAAATCGTCGATCGACTGACAGTAGTCAGCCAGCCCCACTGCGCGCATCAAGGCCTCGTGCTTGCCCTCGTAGGACAGTGATACGACTGGTTTGCCGAGCAGCAGACCCAATATCACGTTGTGGTAGCGGCTGGCGATCACGAAGTCCACAGCGGAAATCTGGTCCATCAGCTGCTCGAACGAGGTCGACGATTCGTCGATAAACGAGGGACCGGTCAGATCCAGACCTCGGCGCGCGAGCTCCGTGCGAACGTCCTGGCGCACAGCGTCGTCGTACTTAAAATCGCCATGGACAACACAGACCTGGTATTCGCGCGCCAGCAGCCACTCGATCAGCGAGCAAATGCCGTCCAAGTAGGCGTGGTACGCAGCGGCGTCGGCGCCGTTGGCCTGTCCGCGTTCGCGATAGTTGAACACGCCAACGGCTACCCGACGCGGCCGCAGATTTCCCGGCTCGGACGTTGCAGCGCCCTGATTCGTCGCGACGGATCGCGGCAGGCTAAAAGCCAAATCCGGGCGCACCACATCCCGGGCCGTGTTTAAGCCAATGCCTTGCAGAAGCTTTGCGGAGTGCGCGTCTCGGTAGCAGCGATAGTCAGCCAGCTTGAGCGCACCCTTCACGAATGCACGCGATAGCGGCCGGGTGATTGATTCGGCACCCACACTGACGTACAAGAGCTGTCTGCCGCGGAGCTTGGTCACGAGCGACCATTTGAAAAGCACGTAGGGCAGTCCGAATGTGCTCTCGCGCTCGTCGCTGAGAATGCCGGATCCTGTAATGAGCATCGCATCGATAGTCGACATCTGCCCGAACGCACGCACCCAGTCAGCCGCTTCCCGGCCTACGAGGTGCATTAAGCGCACGAGCTTCGGAAGACGCCGAGCTTTGGCTGACGGGCCTCGCTCCCTAATCGGAATCGCGGCAATGCCATGTCGTTTTTCCGTGTCCTCAGGGTCACGGCAGATTGCAACCAGCTCAGCGTCGGGAAGGCGTGAACGAATGTTGCCGACCGCAGCAGCCAGCGTGCATTCGTTTCCCAGATTGAGGGCACCGAAGTTACCCCAAAACGCTATCCGCATCCCACCCATGCTCTCGCGCCGTGCGACGCGTGTGCGAGTTGCCTCCCGGTGCCAACAGTGGCGGCGCGGAAGTCGATGATAGTGACGTTCTTCTTCTCTACCATATGAGGGCGTCGATTAACCTGGATTCATATGGCGATCCGTCGTCGCGGCGACGTCACTATCTGGGGCCACGCGACATCGGTCAGGAGCCCACAGCAATCGCGCGGCTTGCAAGGCACGATCAGCGACTTCAATCAACACTGAACTCGGGAGGCGTTCCCGGCAGGCTGTGCCAATGTCCCGCAGTGAGCCATTCTCAGGGTGGCGAGCAGAAACAGTATTCACGCGAATCGAGTTATGCTGGAAAATCACGGCGTGCTTGTAGTCCTGCGCCACGCGGACCAACTGCGGCTCGATTCTGCCATAATCTGCGACGTCGAGGTAGGCGCCAGTGTACACGACTTTACCTAAATTTGAATTCTCGCCTGTCCGTGCGTCTTAACGTCCAGGACTCCAATAGGTTTACAGCGGGGCGCAATGGTACGGTGCGCACAGATTGGCCAATCGGCGTGCAAATGGCATACTTATTGGAGAACAGCTGCGAAAACTGCGCAGCTGCGCGAGACCAACTACCGTGAATTCTCCAAACTACAATCTGAGTCTCCCAGGCCGGATAGGTCTGGGTACTGCCGGCATAGGCGGGTCGGCGGAGCGACATGACCAGGAGGTCGCGGCAGTCAAATTCGCGCTCGATTTCGGCTACCGTATGATCGATACGGCCGAGATCTACGGCGACGGCGCAGGCGGCGCCGAGCGCATCATCGGCAGCGCGCTGAAGGCTTTCGGCGCCGCGCGACGCTCCGAGCTCTTCATCATCAGTAAGGTGTGGCCTGACAACGCGACGCGCGCCGGCACGGTGAAGGCATGCGAAGCCTCTATCGAACGCCTTGGTTGTAAGTATCTCGACCTCTATCTAATTCACTGGCGCGGACCTCATGCATTCGCGGAGACGCTGCGCGGTTTCGACGAATTATTGGAGCGGAAACTGGTGCGCAACATCGGCGTCAGCAATTTCGACATCGATGATATGAAGGAGTGGCGTCGCGAAGAACGGCGCCTGGGCGTGCGCGGCACCGCCAAAGCCAACGAAACCTCCTATCGACTGGATCGGCGCGGGAACGAATACGGACAATTTGTCTGGCAGAGGGCGCACGGCTTTCAGCCGATTGCTTACTGCCCCCTCGGGCAGGGCGAATTGACGCGACATCCCCTGCTAATGGAGCTCGGGCGCAAACGCGGAGTCACTGCAGCGCAGATCGCGCTCGCCTGGTGCCTGCGCGAGCCGGACGTGATCGTGATTCCGAAGTCCGCCAATCCGCAACGGATTGAGGAGAACTTTCGTGCGGCCGATGTACGCCTGAGTGCAGAGGAACTTCATCAGATCGATCAGGTGTTTCCGTTGCGACACCGCTGGTTGAAAGGAAATCCACTGCTGCGTCATGCGAGATCGGCGGTGCGCAGGCTTGTCCGCAGCGTGAAAAAGCCCGCTTCCCGGACGATCCATACATCACCGTACGGCAACATCTGACCGGTCGCAGAATCTCCAGTACCCCGCTCGACCCGCCCGCGACTTAGTTTCTGACTTATTGATTTCTTTTTGTCTTTACTAGCTCGACCCGAAGAGCGCTGCAATGCCGGCGACAGTCGGCGGCGCCAGCACGCCTTTTTCGGTGATCAGCGCTGTAACCAGTTCGGCCGGTGTCACGTCGAAGGCCGGGTTGCGAACCGCGACATCGGCCGGCGCCCAGCGCTGCTCGGCGAAGCCGCGCACCTCAGCGCCATTGCGCTCTTCGATCGGAATGTCCTTGCCACTCATCAGCCGACGATCGATGGTCGACAGCGGCGCCGCGACGTAAAACGGAATGCCGTGCCGCTGCGCGAGCACCGCGACCATATAGGTACCGATCTTGTTGGCGAAGTCGCCGTTGGCGGCGATCCGGTCGGCACCGACGATCACCGCGTCCACGGCGCCCTGCTGCATCATATGGCCGGCCATGTTGTCGGTGATCAAGGTCACCGGGATGTTTTCCTGCTGCAGCTCCCACACCGTCAGGCGCGCACCCTGCAGGAACGGCCGGGTCTCGTCGACGATCACCGAAATCCTTTTTCCAGCGTCCACGGCCGAGCGGATCACACCGAGCGCGGTGCCATGTCCTGCCGTGGCCAGGGCGCCGGCATTGCAGTGTGTCAGCACCTGCGCGGTCAGCGGCAGCAGCGCCGCGCCATACGCGCCCATGGCGCGGTTGGCCACTACATCTTCGGCCAGAATGTCGTGTGCCTCCCGCAGCAAGGCCGCCGCAACGAGCGGCTGCGCCTGCCCCTGCAGCGCCGCGAGAGCGGCCCGCATGCGCTCCAGGGCCCAGAACAGATTGACCGCGGTGGGACGGCTCTGCGCCAGCAGCTCGAATGCCGCATTCATGCCGCGCGCGAACTCGGCACTGGACACCTGCTGCAGGCGCCGCGCTTCGAGCGCGACCCCATATGCGGCGGCGCAGCCGATGGCCGGCGCGCCGCGCACCACCATGCTGCGGATGGCCGCGGCAACTGCCGCCGCCGAATCGTAGCTGAGCATGTCGAAACGTGCCGGCAGCGCCCGTTGATCGATCATCTCGATTCGGCCGCTGGCCTCGTCCCAACGCAGCGTGTGCACGGTCATTCAATCGCCCCGGATGTCGGGTGCGAATGCAGCACGCGGCCGGCGACCGCCTCGAGTGTCTTGATGACATTCGCATCGCGCGCTTCCGGCGGCGTGATCAAAGCGTATTCCAGGGCCCGCTGGCACCCGTGCGGGCAGACCGATGCCGGCGCCTGTACTACCTTGGGGACGGCGGATTTCAGCAATGTGCGTGCCCTGCCGGCATTGGCCTGCACCGTCTTGACGACCATGTCCACCGTGACTGCATCGTGTTCAGGATGCCAACAATCATAATCGGTCACCATGGCAATGGTGGCGTAGCACAGCTCGGCTTCACGCGCGAGTTTGGCCTCCGGCATGTTGGTCATGCCGATGACATCGCAGCGCCATGCTCGGTACAGCTCGGATTCAGCCAGAGTTGAAAATTGTGGTCCCTCCATCACCAGACAGGTGCCTCCGCGCACGTACTGAATCTGCATGGCGCGCGCGGCGGCTTCGATGCCGTCGCCCAGTCGGGCACACACCGGATGCGCCATCGACACATGCGCGACCAGCCCGGTGCGAAAGAAGCTCTTGGCGCGCGCCAACGTGCGGTCGATAAACTGATCGACGATCACGAACATGCCGGGCGGCAATTCCGCCCGCAGCGAACCGACCGCGCTGACCGAAATGATCTGCGTCGCACCGGCGCGCTTGAGGGCGTCGATGTTGGCGCGATAATTGATTTCCGAGGGCGGTATGCGGTGACCGCGACCGTGCCGTGGCAGAAATGCCAGCGGCTGGCCGTCGAGCTCGCCCAGCAGCAATTCATCCGACGGCGCCCCAAAGGGTGAATCGACCTTCACCCAGCGGGTGTTGGCGAGTCCATCGATGTTGTAGACCCCACTGCCGCCGATCATCGCCAGCATGTTCGTCCCCGGGCGCTCAAATCACGCGCTCATTGCCGCCATCGACGGGCAATTGCGCCCCGGTGGTCTTGTCGAACAGCGAGCCGCACATCTCCGCCGCCAGTTCCGCCACGTCACGGCTGCAGATTTCGACCTTCAGCACATTGTTGGTCTTGTAGTCGGCAACCGATAGCCCGTAATGCCGGGCGCGTTGCACCACGACTTCGTCCGACCACACGCCGGTATCGAACACCGCGTTGGGATGCAGCGTATTGACGCGTATGCCATCGGCGCCCCATTCCAGCGCGACCACGCGCGCCAGCTGCGTCAGTGCCGCCTTGGACGCTGAATAGGCCGCCGCCCCCGGTCCTGGTGCCGGTACATTCTTCGAACCAATGATGACCACACGGCCGCCGCGCAGTGCGAGCTTGAGCAGCGGATGAGCCTCGCGCAGCAGCGTCAGATTGGCGTCAAGGTTGACCTGCATCACTCGTCGCCACTCCTGATCTGACAGCTCCGCGACGCGCTTGCCGCCGGGGAAGATGCCGGCGTTGAGCACCAGCAGGTCCAGCCCGCCGAATGCGCGTACGCCGCTCTCCAGCGCCCGCGACACGTCACCGGCAACGCTAACATCGCAGCACAGCCCGAGGACCTCCGGCTGCTGAAAACTGGTCGCGACGTCGGGATTGATGTCGAGCGCGATCACCGCCGCGCCGCGTGCCAGCAGCGAGGCGACGCAGGCCTTGCCGATCCCCGATGCGGCGCCGGTGACCAGGGCCACCTCGCCGGCGAATGGCCGTGGCGCGCCGGTCTTCTGCAGCTTGGCCTGTTCCAGGTCCCAGTACTCGACGTCGAAGATGTCCTGCTCCGGCAATGCGCGGTAGCCGCCAAGCGCCGTCGCGGCCAAGATCACATCGATGGTATGCGAATAGATGTCGCGCACGATGGCCGCTTCTCTGGCACTGCGGCCGACGCAGCCCAGCCCAAACCCGGCGTCGAGCACCACGCGCGGCGCCGCATCGAGCATGATCTTTGGCTGCCGGGCGCGCGCCGCCTGGCGTGCAAAATAATCACGGTAGGCAGCGGCATAGGCGCCGACGTCGCGCCCCAGCATCGGCACGCGCTTGGTGCGCAGCACATGATCGGGCGTCACTGGTCCCTGTTGTGAAATCTGTGCGACGTCGGCGCGCTGGGCGAAGGCGAGGAACTTCGCATCGCCGTGGATGGCAAACACCACCGGGTAGCCGGCACAGGCGGAAATATCGCGCCGTAGGCGCGCGATGTCCTGACGGCCGGCAGTGGGCACGGTGACCGCGGCCGGCGGCAGATTCCAGGCGCGGTTCGTCTCCAGATAGGCTTGTGCTCGGGCCACCAGCGCAATCATCCGCTGGTAGGATTCCTGCGCACTGCTGCCGAAGGAGAATATTCCGTGATTGAGCAGCACCATGCCGACCGTGCCCGCATGCGCCTGGCGCGGAAACTCCCGCGCGCACAACCGCGCCAGGTCAAAGCCCGGCATCACATAAGGAATCAGCACCACGTCGTCGCCGTAGATCTCGCGAACGCGCCGCGCGCCATCCGCGGTACCGGTGACCGCGAGCAGCGCATCGGCATGCGTGTGATCGACGTACGGGTACGGCAGGATCGCATGCAGGATGGTTTCGACCGAGGGTGCCGGAGCGCCGGCGCGCACCACGTGGGTCGCCAGTTCACTGACCATCTGCGGGTCGGATAAGGATTCGAGCGTGGCCAGTTTAAGCAAATGATCGAGTCGTACCGGGGCAAAACCGGGTTCGCGGATCGTGGCCAGATCCCAACCGCTGCCTTTGACGTAGAGGATATCGAGCGCTTCTCCCAGCACGTTCACTTCGCGCAGCTTGACCGAAGTATTGCCACCACCGTGCAGTACCAGCGACGGATCGCGGCCCAGCAGCTGCGAGCTGTAGACACGCAGCGCCAGCTCGCCGGAATGGCGCGCGGCTTCGTCGCTGTTCCACAGTCCCCTCACGTCTCCCAAAGCCTTGTTTTCACGATGAATTATATGGGTCGGGTGGGGCTCGAACCCACGACCAACGCCTTAAAAGGGCGCTGCTCTACCGACTGAGCTACCGACCCGCTGACCGCTGTGCAAACGGCCGCGCATAATACCGAAAAGGCCCTGGGCCGGCACACCGGTGCGGCCCTCACTGATACGCGGTCGGATCGGCGATCCCCGCTGCCTCAAACCCCTCGCGCCGCAGCCTGCAGGAATCGCAGCGGCCACAGGCCCGGCCCGCGACATCCGCCTGGTAGCACGACACGGTCATGGCGTAATCAACCCCGAGACTGACGCCGCTGTGGATGATCTGCGCCTTGCTCATCGCGATCAGCGGCGCGTGCACCGTGAATCGTGCACCTTCAACGCCGGCCTTGGTGGCGAGCGCGGCCAGCGCCTCGAAACCGCTGATGAATTCGGCCCGGCAGTCCGGATAACCGCTGTAGTCGACGGCATTGACGCCCACCACCAGGTCGCGCGCGCCAAGTACTTCGGCCCAGGCCAGCGCCAGTGCCAGCAGCACGGTATTTCTCGCTGGCACGTAGCTGACCGGAATGCCGCTGCCCGGCTGGTCGGGCAGCGCGATGCTCCAGTCGGTCAAGGCCGAGCCGCCGATGCCCGCCAGATCCACCCGCATCACGCGATGCTCCCGTGCCGACAGCGCGCGTGCGATGCGTGCTGCGGCCCCGATTTCGGACTGGTGACGCTGGCCATAGGCGACCGTCAGCGCGTAGCAATCGAAACCCTGCGCACGCGTCCAAGCCAGCGCGGTGCTCGAATCAAGGCCGCCGGAAAGCAATACCACGGCGCGGGCGCGCGCGCCCGTGTCAGCGGCCCGGCTCATTGCCCCACAGGTGCTTGTGCAACTGGATCTGGAAACGCACCGGCAGGCGATCGGCCAGAATCCAGTCCGCCAGCTGCCGCGCCGGGAGCTGCTCGTGACTCGGGGAAAACAGCACCTGGCAGCGCTCTGCCAGCTGCAGCGATGCCAGCCTGCTGACGCTCCAGTCGTAGTCGGCGCGATCGCACAGCACGAACTTGATCTGCTCTTCCGGCCGCAGCAGCGCCAGTTGCTCGTAGCGGTTGCGGTGCTCCTCGCGCGATCCTGGCGTCTTGACGTCCACGACGCGGATCACCCGCGGATCGACCGCTTCGATCGCCATGGCGCCGCTGGTCTCGAGCGATACCCGGTAGCCGGCCTCGGCCAGCGAGCTCAGCAGCGCCAGGCACTGCGGCTGCGCCAGCGGTTCACCGCCGGTGACGCACACGTAGCGCGCCCCGAACTCACGTACGCGCTCGAGTATGGCCGAGAGCTGCCACCACTGCCCGCCATGGAACGCATAAGCCGTATCGCAATACTGGCAGCGCAGGGGGCAGCCGGTCAGGCGCACGAACACCGTCGGAATTCCCGCCGTGTCGGCCTCACCCTGCAACGAGTAGAAGATCTCCGTGAGCTTGAGCCGGACGCTCAATGCGCACACCTAGTGCTCGTCGGGCGGGATGGTCTGCAGTCTGGTGGTCGCAAGCTTGGCCGCATCGGTGCCTGGGAAGCGCTGCACCACCTGCTTCAGAGTCGCCCGGGCTTCGACCAGTTTCTTCTGGTCGATCTGTGTCAAACCGAGCTTCACCAGCGCGTCGGGAACCTTGGGCGACTGCGGGTACTGCTCCCCGACCGCGCGAAACGCGACCACGGCATTGTCGTAGTCGTGGGTGACGTAGTAGGCCTCGCCCAGCCAGTACTGTGCATTGCCGGCGAGCTGGCTCTGCGGATAGGTGCGCAGGAGGTCGCGAAAGCGGGTGATCGCGCCGGCGTAATCGGTGGACTTCAGGGCGTCGAATGCACGCGTGTAGGCGTCCTGATCGCCTCCGGTGTCGCCGCCTGCCGCGCCGCCGCCGCCGACGCCACTGCCATCGCCAGACCCGGAAGCGGCTTTCGCCCCGGCCTGCAGCGCCGTGAGCCTGCGATCGAGGTCGGCATACAGATCGCGCTGCTGCTTGCGCAGCGTATCGTTGGTGTTTTGCAGCTCTTCCATCTCGCCGCGCATCTGCCGCATCTGGGCCTCGAGCGCATCGATGCGCTCCGACAGCTGCAGCAGTCCCTGGTTGACGTGCTCGATGCGCCCCAGTCGCTCGTCGACGTCATTGAGTTTGACCATCGTCGGGTCGGGCTGCGTCGGAGTGGACTCGCAGGCGACCAGCAACAGCGCCGCTAACGCCAGTGGCACGCATCGGGGTAGCAACCGTCGCTGTGGCAGCGCTGACACGGGCCGCATCTCTAGTTCAGGTAGACGATGTCGACCCGTCGATTACGCGCCCAGGCCTCTTCGGTGTGGCCGGTGACCGCCGGCCGCTCCTCGCCATAGCTCACCGTCGTAATCTGCGACTCCGCCACCCCCTGCAGCGTCAGCGCCCGGCGCACCGACTGCGCCCGGCGTTCGCCGAGGCCGATGTTGTATTCGCGCGATCCGCGCTCGTCAGTATTGCCTTCCAGCCGTACCCGGGTGGTCGGATTCGCGGCCAGATAGCGCGCATGGGCCGTGATCAGGCCGTTGTAATCCGACTTGACCTCGCTGCTGTCGAAGTCGAAATAAATGGTCCGGTTCTGCAGTTGTGCGCCCGACGGCCCGGCCACGCCGGGGCCGGTGGCATCGCCGGCCGCCCCGAAGGCCTTGGAGGCGTCGGCCCCCGAGGTCTGCGACTCATCGGTCGGCACAGCGGCATTGCTGCTGGTTGGCGTCGGGCGCGGCTTCTTGCTGCTGCAGCCGGTGGCGACCAGCGAAACGCTGAGCACAGCGATCAGGATGAGAACCGTCTTGTTCATAGCGCTACTCCAATTACCGCTGCCGGGTCACGGCAGCCGCTTTATTACCATACTGTGCCGCAAGCCACACCTGCGACCACCCGCAAGGCGCCGCTAGCGTGGGAATGGTCCCCACACCGGCTCGCGCACCTCGCCCTGATCCGACTTCAGCCGCTGCGTGACCAACCCGTCGACCGACACCGTCTGCAGCGTTCCGACCTCCCCGTCACGTCCGGCGTAGATGATGAGCGCCCCATTGGGCGCAAAGCTCGGGGATTCATCCAGACTGCCGTGTGAGAGCACGCTCACGGTGCCGGAAGCCAGGTCCTGCACCGCGATCCGATAGTTGCCGCCCTCGCGCGTCACGTAGGCGAGTTTCTTGCCGTCCGGCGACACGCGCGGCCGCGCGTTATAGGCCGAGCCAAAGGTGATGCGCTCGACACGCTTGGGCTGGGCGATATCGAGCTTGTAGATCTGCGGGCCACCGGCCCGATCGGACGTGAAATACAGACTCTTGCCATCCGGGCTCCACGCCGCCTCGGTATCGACCGCCGGATCGTCCGTGAGCCGCGTCAGCCCCTGGGTGCTCAGATCGAGCAGCCAGATGTCCAGATTACCGCCGGCGCCCGACAGCGTCAGCGCGAGGTGCGTGCCATCGGGTGAATAGGCGGGCGCGCCGTTGACACCGACGCGGGCCGATACCAGCTGGCGCTCGCCGGTGTGCACCTTCTGCACATACACACCCGACAGGCGGTTTTCGAACGAGACGTAGGCCAGCCACTGCTCGTCGGGCGACCATGACGGCGACATGATCGGCTGCGCTGACTCGAGAATCACCTTCGGATTCTCGCCGTCGGCGTCGGCGACGATGAGCTGGAAGTGCTGACTTGGCGGCTGGCCGTGCACCGTCACGTAGGCGATGCGGGTGGCAAATGCACCGCGCACACCCAGGATCTTGCCGTAGATGAAATCGCTGACCAGGTGCGCGGCGTTGCGCAGGCTGGCGCTGTTGGCGATGAATTTCTGGCTGACGCGGCTTCCGGTCTGGATGTTGATCAGGTCGCATTCAACGTCAAGTTCGCTCGCCGAAGTCGCGGTCACGCGGCCGACCACGACGTAGTCATTGCCGGCCGCCTTCCAGTCGGCAGCCTGCACGTCGTTGGCACTGGTCGGCGTGCTCAGCATGTCGCGTCGCTGCATGGCGCGAAAGCGCCCGCTGCTCTCCAGATCGTGCTGAACCACGGCGGCGACGTCGAAGCCGCCGTCTGCCGGAACCGCACGCGCGAACGGTACGATCGCGATCGGTATCGGATCGGTGACCCCCCTGGTGATCAGAACCTGCAGATCCGCCCGCGCCGGTGCCGCCGCCAGGCCCATGGCGGCACCGAGCAGCAGCGCACAGCCTTTCAGGCGCCACGCCCACTGCCGCGCTGTCCCCCCCAACCACCGGGCGATTACTCTATTCATCGGGCGCGAACGTAACATCGATGTTTGGATCAAACAATGCCGGGTCCGAGGGAGCCGGTAGCGGCGACGCCCGGTAGGCTGCAGTTTCTACCGATTGCCTGACCGCCTCATCGCCGTTACAGCCCGCCACCACGACGTGCGTGATCTCGCCGCCGGGAATCTGCGTGATATGCAGCAGGCATTTGACGCCCGGCCGCGCGCTCGGCGGGCGAATCCATGCGCGGTTGATGCGCGCCGTGATCAGCGACAGATACTCGGCCTTGGCCGGGCTCGACTGCACGGCGTTGATGTGCTCTTCGCTCGCCATCTGCGAGCGCAGGTCCGCCTCGCGCTGCGCACGCTCCTGCTCGGCCTTGCGCTGCTGCGCGAGTTGCTGCACCTTGAGATCGGCTTCGGCCTTGGCGGCAGCGGCGCGCTCCGCTTCAGCCTTGGCGGCCGCGGCACGCTCGGCCTCGGCCTTCTCGGCTGCGGCGCGTTCGGCGTCCTCGCGCTGACGCTGCTGCTCCGCCTGCTCCTCGGCGTTGCGCTTCTCCTGCGCCGCGCGCTCGCGTTCCTGCGCTTTTTGCCGCGCCGCTTCTTCCTCGCGCGCCTGCTGTGCGGCCTGCTCTTCCGGCGTTGGCGTCGGTGGTGGCGGCGGGTTGGCCGGCTCCGGGGGTGGGGTCGGCGCAGGAGGTGCCGGCTGAGCCACCGGCGGCGCGTTGTGCACTACGGTGGCTTCGATCGCCAGACTGGGCGGGGTCGCCGTGGGCCGCCGGTACTGGAACCAGCCCCACAGCAGCACGCCGAGGATCGCGGCATGGATCAGTATCGACAGTACGATCGCCAGGACACGATCGCTCCGGCGTTCGGTCATGGCGGCGTCGGCGCCTTCGGCAGCGGATCGGTCTGGAAGCCCACCTTGCGGGCACCGGCCTGCTGCAGAATGACCATGGCCTGCACCACGCGGCCGTAACTTACCGCCTGGTCGCCGTTGACCAGCACCGCTCGCTCCGGTGCGCGCCGCAGGGCGGCGCTAGCGCGTACCAGGGCGGTCTGATCGTCGATGGGCTGGCGCGGATTGGCGCCAAGGTTCAGGTACAGCCGGCCGCTGGCGTCGATCGACAGCACCAGCGGCGGCTCGTTCGCCTGCGTGGGAATCGGTTCGGCTTTCGCCTTCGGCAAGTCGACCTTGATGCCTTGTGTCAGCAGCGGTGCCGTGATCATGAAAATGATCAGCAGCACCAGCATCACATCGATGTAGGGCACGACGTTGATGTCGCCCATCAATCTGCGCTTGCCTTTAGTGAGTGCCGGCATGTCAGCTCCTTGTCGAACCCAGCGGCGCCCCCGACACCGATGCGCCGGCTGGCCCCCCGGCCGGATTGCGGCCGGCATAGCGCTGCAAGATGGTGGACAGTTCCTCCATGAAGGCGTCATAGCGCAGTTCGAGGCGGCTGGTCTGATCGGCGTAGCGGTTATAGGCCACGACCGCGGGAATGGCGGCGAACAAGCCGATGGCGGTGGTGATCAGCGCCTCGGAGATGCCGGGCGCGACCATCGCCAGGGTCGCCTGCTGCACGTTACCGAGCGAGCTGAAGGCATTCATGATGCCCCAGACAGTGCCGAACAGGCCGACATAGGGACTGGTCGAGCCCACGGTCGCGAGCGTCGCCAGGCTGTGCTCGAGCCGTTCGATCTCCTTGAGCTGCGCGACGCGCATCGCGCGGCGCGCGCCTTCCAGCAGCATGTCGGCCGCGACGCCGCCCTGCGCCCGCAGCCGCGCGAATTCGCGGAAGCCGAACTCGAAGATGCTCTCCATGCCGGTAGCACTGCCGCGCGACTCGATGGCCCGATACAGCGAACTCAGGTCGCCGCCGGACCAGAAGCTGTTCTCGAACCGATCGGCATCACGCTGCGCGCGCCGCACCACCAGGCTCTTGCGGAAGATTATCGCCCAGGACATCAGCGAGGCGGCAAGCAGAATGCCGATGACAACCTGCACCACCAGGCTGGCCTGTACGATCATGCTGAGAATCGACAAATCGCCGCCCATCAGCTACTCCTTGCGTGAACGTGCTGCAGGCTCATGCCGACAACTCTCTGACTATGACTGGCGGCAGGCGCCGGGGTTTCAACGTAGCGGCGTCGAGGCAGGCGACGCGCACCGAGGCGCTGACCAGCAGATCGGCGTCGGCCGGATCGCGCCAGATACGCTGCGCGAACATCAGGCTGGCGCCGCCCTGCCAGTGCGGGTCGCAGCTGATCGACAGCATATCGTCGAGCCGCGCCGGACGACGGTACTGCACTTCCAGGGCTACCACCGAGAACACCACGCCGGGTTCGCGCGCCAGCGCCAGCTGCGATACACCGCGCGCGCGCAGCCATTCACTGCGTGCACGCTCCAGAAATCGCAGATAATTCGCATAATAAACAATGCCTCCGGCGTCGGTGTCTTCCCAATAGACGCGCGCCTGCCAGACGAAGGGGGTCAAGCGCCCTCGCCAAACAGCGATAGATTGGCGGCCGCGCGGTCGGGCATTTTCAGCCCGAAATGCTGCCAGCTCAGGCGCGTGGCGATGCGGCCGCGCGCGGTGCGGGCGATGAAGCCCTGCTGGATCAGGAACGGCTCAATCACGTCCTCGAGCGTGCCGCGCTCCTCGCCGATGGCCGCCGACAGGCTCTCGATACCCACCGGGCCGCCGTCGAATTTCTCCATGATGGTGAGCAGCAGCTTGCGATCCAGCGCGTCGAGCCCCTGCGGGTCCACCTGCAGCAGATCCAGTGCCGCGTCCGCCGCCGCTTCATCGATGTGCCCGGCGCCCTTCACCTGCGCGTAATCGCGCACGCGCCGCAGCAGGCGGTTGGCAATGCGCGGAGTCCCACGCGCGCGCTGCGCGATTCGCAGCGCGCCGGCGGCGTCGATCGCCACGTTGAGGATACGCGCCGAGCGCTGCACGATGCGTTCGATCTCGGGCACGGTATAGAACTCGAGTCGCTGCACGATGCCGAAGCGGTCGCGCAGCGGCGAGGTCAGCAGGCCGGCGCGCGTGGTCGCGCCCACGAGCGTGAACGGCGGCAGGGTGAGCTTGATCGATCGTGCGGCCGGGCCCTCGCCGATCATGATATCGAGCTGGTAGTCCTCCATTGCCGGGTACAGCACTTCCTCGACCACCGGGCTCAACCGATGAATCTCATCGACGAACAGTACGTCGCGCGGCTGCAGATTGGTCAGGATCGCCGCCAGGTCGCCGGGCCGCTCCAGCACCGGTCCGGCGGTTTGCCGCAGGCTGACGCCCAGCTCGGCGGCGATGATGTGCGCCAGGGTGGTCTTGCCCAGGCCCGGCGGCCCGAAGATCAGCACGTGATCGAGCGCTTCGGCGCGCATGCGCGCCGCACCGATGAAGATCGCCAGCTGCGATTTGACCTGCTCCTGGCCGATGTAGTCGCTCAGGGCGCGCGGCCGAATCGCCTGATCGATCGCCTCGTCTGCACCTCCGGTGGCCGCGCTCACCAGCCGCTCGCCGTCCAGGGCGTTCACGATTGCACCGCGCTCTGCAGCGCTCGCCGGATCAGCTCCTCGGTGGAAAGGCCAGCGCTCGCGGCTCCGACACCTTTGAGCAGGCGCGTCGCCTCCACCGGTTTGTAGCCCAGCGATACCAGCGCACCATAGGCCTCGGCTTCCGCGCCATGCGCCACGGGGCCGGCGCCGGCACCACCGTCCGCGGGCACGGCATCGGCCAATTCGAGGCGATCGCGCATCTCGACGATCAGTCGCTCGGCGATCTTGCGACCCACTCCGGGGATACGCGTCAGTGCCGCCGCGTCCCGTTCGCGCACCGCATGGGCAAAAGTGGCCGACGTGCCGCCTGAGAGTATCGCCAATGCAATCCGCGGACCCACGCCCGATACCTTCAACAGATTGCGAAACAGCGAACGCTCCTCGTAGGTCGCAAAGCCGTACAACACGTGCGCGTCCTCGCGTACCACCAGATGGGTCAACAGCCGGGTGCGTTCACCGATGGCAGGCAGGCTGTAGAAGGTCGACATCGGCGCTTCGACCTCGTAGCCGATACCCCCGACTTCGAGCAGCAGATGCGGCGGCGATTTGCCGGCGAGCACGCCCGTCAGGGTGCCGATCATGGGCCGGGCGCCCGCCGCTCAGGCGACATCGACTGCATTGAGTGCGCCCAGCCGACGCGTCTGGGCATGACATAGCGCCGCCGCGAGCGCATCGGCGGCATCGGCCGCAAGCCTGGTCTCGAGCAGCAGCAGCGTGCGCACCATTTGCGCCACCTGCGGTTTGGCGGCGGCACCATAGCCGGTGACCGCCATCTTGATGGCCCTGGGCGCGTATTCATACACGCTCGCGCCGAGCGAGGCCGCGGCGCATAAGGCCACGCCGCGAGCCTGGCCGAGTTTCAGCGCACTGTCGGGATTGCGATGCACGAACACGCGCTCGATCGCGACACTGTCCGGCCGATGTTCGGCCACCAGCGCGGTCACGGCGGCGTAGATGCGCTGCAGTCGCATCACCATGTCGTGGCCGACCACGTCCACGCAGCCGCTGGCCACGTGGCGCTCGGCACTGCCGCGACAGTCGATGATCCCATAGCCGGTGCGCTGAGAGCCCGGATCCAGGCCAAGCACCCGGCAGTCGTGCGCCACCAGCCGAATTGACGCCGTAGGCGGCGCGGCGGCCGCGCTGCGCGGCTGGAATGTGCGCCAGGACTTGCTGGCATATCGCGTCATGAATGCATATCCCCAACGCACTTGCTGAAGGCGTCCATACCTTGAATGATAGCCGGAAGACACCAGCCACACAGCATGGAAACCGCGACCCCCGCACCGCCCGAGATCGCCGCACAGCTCGACGCTGCGCGTGCGTCGCTGGCCGAGTCAGGCGCCGACCAGGCGGCGCTCGAGGCCGGGGTCGAGGCCGCCTGCACCGTGGCCGCCCTGACGCACGACACCGATCTGGCGCTCGGTACGATGCTGCATCGGGTACGCCTGGCGGGCCGCTCGCGCGACGACCCGCAGATCGAGGCGCACCTCGGGTTCGCTAGCGTACGGGTGGCATTCGAGCTCGAGCGCCTCGGCGAGCTTCACCTGCCGGCCGGCTGGACCGCGGACCAGGGGCTGAACGCGCAGCAGGCCGAGATCCTGCGCAAAATGCTGCTGGCCGTGGCCGCCGACCCGCGCCTGGTCGTGGCGCATCTGGCACAGCAACTGGTCGAGCTGCGCGACGCGCGCGCACTGGCCCCACCCCAGCGGCTGCGGTTGGCGACCGAAACGCGCGAGATACTGGCGCCACTGGCCAATCGACTGGGCGTGTGGAGCCTGAAGTGGGAACTCGAGGATCTGTCGTTCCGTTACCTCGAGCCCGAGGCCTATCACCGCATCGCACGCGCCCTGTCCGAGCGGCGAGTGGATCGCGAACGCTACATAGGTGAGGTATGTGCGCTGCTGCAGCGTGAACTGCTCCGGGCCGGCGTGGCCGCGCTGGCGGTATACGGCCGCCCGAAGCATATCTACAGCATCTGGCGCAAAATGCAGCGCAAGCAGCTGGCGTTCGATCAGCTGTTTGACGTGCGCGCAGTGCGGATCGTGGTCGATTCGATCGAGCAATGCTATGCCGCACTGGGCGTGGTGCACGCGCTGTGGCACTACGTCCCCGGTGAGTTCGACGATTACATTGCCACCCCGAAGGACAACGAATACCGCTCGATTCATACCGCGGTGATCGGCCCGGAAGACAAATCGCTCGAGGTGCAGATCCGCTCGCGCGATATGGATCAGTACGCCGAGCTCGGCGTGGCGGCGCACTGGCGCTACAAGGAAGGCGGCGCGCGCGACCTCGGTTACGAGCACAAGATCGAGTGGGTGCGGCACGTGCTCGATCCCACGCATGCAACGCAACTGGAAGGCGACCTGATCGAACGCGTCAAGCGCGAGCTGTTCGCCGATCGCATCTACGCCATGACGCCGCGTGGTGAGGTGGTTGACCTGCCGCGCGGCGCCACGCCGTTGGATTTCGCCTACCAGGTGCACACCGGTCTGGGCCATCGTTGTCGCGGTGCCAAGATCCGCGGCCGCATCGTGCCGCTCAATCAGCCGCTGGCCAACGGCGACGTGGTCGAGATCATCACCGGCAAACAGCCGGCGCCCAGCCGCGACTGGCTGTCGCCGGAACTGGGATATCTGGTATCGCCCAAGAGCCGCGCCAAGGTGCGGGCCTGGTTTCGGCGCATCGATGAGTCGCGCCATGTTGCGCTCGGGCGCGAGACCCTGGAGCGCGAACTGGCCCGGGTCGGCGGCGGGCCGGAGCTCATCGCTACCCTGGTGCGCGAACTGCATGCCGACAGCGCCGATGATCTGCAGCGCCGCATCGGTGAGGGTGACATAGGCGCCACGGCGCTCAACCAGGCGCTGACACGACTGCGCGCGCCGGTGGTGGCGCCGCTGACGCCGGTGCACAAGCGCGCGCGGCGCGGCTCGGCGGCGCGCTCACCGGTGGACATTGAAGGCGTGGGCGATCTGCCGACCACGATCGCGCGTTGCTGCGGCCCGGTGCCGCCCGAACCCATCGCCGGCTATGTCACGCTCGGGCGCGGGGTCACCATCCATCGCGAGCGCTGCCCGAATCTGCTGCGCATGCAATCGCTCAATGCCAGTCGGGTACTGCGCGTCGAGTGGAACCTCGAGGCCGACAGCCTGCTGCCGGTCAGGATTCGAGTCGAGGCGCTCGATCGCCGCGGCCTGCTGCGCGATGTGTCCGACGTGATGGCGCTGGAACGATTGAGCATTGACGGCGTGAATTCCGACACCGACCCTGACGATCGTATTGCCACCATCGTCATGCGCACCGCGGTGCGCGACAGCGAGCAGCTCGGACGCGTGTTACAGCGCCTGAGCGCAGTGCCGAACGTACTGCGAGCGCTGCGGCTTGCCTGAAGCCTGCGCGCCGGCGCGCTATTCAAGACCGGGGCTTGGCGCGCCGTTTGCGTCTGGCGCCCGTCGCGACCGCACTGCGCGGCATCGACGCCGGGATCACAGCGCCCGCCAGCGGCGGCGGTGCAGCCAGCAGCAACTCGACCTGGTCGACCGAAACCGGCCGCGAATACAGGTAGCCTTGCAGTTGGCCGCACTTAAGCTCGCGCAGCTTGTCGAGCTGCTCGACGGTCTCGACCCCTTCAGCCACCGTCACCAGGCCGAACGCCGCCGCCAGGCCAATGATGCTCGTGGTCAGCGCTACGCTGGCGAGGTCGAGCGGTAGTCCGCTGATGAAGGAGCGGTCGATCTTCAGCATGTCCAGCGGCAAGCTGGCCAGCAGTCCGAGAAATGAATACCCGGTGCCAAAGTCATCGAGGGCGACGCGTATACCCGCTTCCCGCAGCATCTGCAGCTTGCGACTCGTGCTATCGATGTCCTGCAACAGGCTGGACTCGGTGATCTCGATGTCCATGCCATAGCCGGCGTTGTTGCAGCCCGCCGCCGCATTCAACACCTCGTCCACGAAGGCGCGTTGACGTATCTGCAGCGCCGCAACATTGACCGCCACCCGCACCGGCCCCAGCCCCAGCTCTCGCCAGCGCCGGCAATCCTGCGCCGCACGCGCCAGCACCCAGCTGCCCACGGCAACGATCAGTCCGGATGACTCGAGGATCGGCAGAAACTGGCCAGGCATCACCAGCCCGCCTTCCGGATCGTTCCAGCGTATCAATGCCTCAAGCGACTGAATGCGTCCGGTGGCGATATCCAGTTGCGGCTGGTAGTGCAGAAAGAACTGCTCCTCGTCGAGCGCGGTTCGAAGCTTGTGCTCCAGGTGCATGCGCCCCGCGATCTCGCCGTGCATCTGCAGTTTGTAGGTCAGGAATTGCTCGCCGCTGTCCTTCGCTCTCTTCAGCGCCGCTTCTGCCTTGTGCACCAGCGTGTCGGCGCTTTCGCCGTCGTTCGGATAACGCGCTATGCCCACCGGGCAATTGACACGAATCGCGTGGCCTTCGATCTCGAATGGCTTGCCGAACACCGCGCTGCTGAGCATCGCCGAGATGTTCTCCGCGGACGAGCTCGGACCCGGTTCCACCATGACGAACGTGCCGCCGCCGAGGTAACCGACGCGTTCCTCGCTCTCGGTATTGCGTTTGAGCCGCTCTGCCACCTGGCGCAGCAGCAGGTCCCCCACCCGGCGACCAAAGCTGTCGTTGATGTTGGCCAGGCCGTGAATGTCGAAGGCCGCAACCGTCACCTCCTTCTGTGGCTCGGGCCGGTCGCGCAGCGCGGCGTCAAGGCGCTCGTAGAACAGCGCCCGCTTGGGCAGCCCTGCCAGCGAATCGAACGACGCCAGGTACTCGGCAACGCCCGCGCTCTCCTCGTGTTCGAGCGCCAGTGCCAGCGTGGCGCGGATGTCCTGCAGCAGCAGAATCTCCTCATCCCGCACCAGATTGAGGGTGCGTGAGGCCAGCATCAGGGCGCCGCGCCGCCAGCTGCCCAGAACCAGCGGTATCACCACCAGCGACCGGTAGCCAAGCGCTCCCAGAGCCTCGTGCGTGGTGGCGGTCGGGCCGGTTTGCGACAGATCGTTGCATACGGTGAGCTCGCCGGTGCGAAGCGCCCGGCTGGTGAAGCTCGTATCCGGCTCGTCGCCGTCGCTGAGCTGCAGCGGCTGATTCTCCGGGCCGTCCGCCTCCGAGCCCGAGGTGAACAGTGGTCGTGCAATCCGCCCGTCCCAGTCGACGATCCAGAGCGTCGCGTACTCGTAGCCGCCAATCTCGGTGGCGACACGGCACGCTTCCCGAAGCAGGTCATCACGATCGCGGATACGCAATACGGCCGCATTGATACTGCTTTGCATCCGCACTACGCGGGTAAAATGTGCGGTCTGCTCTTCAAACTGCCGGCGCTCGGTAATGTCCCGCGCCAGCGCGATCAGGTAGCCGCGATGCCCGTACTCGACGTAGCTGGTGCTGAATTCAACCGGGAATACCTGTCCGTCCTTGCAGCGATAGACGCCCTCGCGCAACAGCGGCCCCGAGCTCTGTGCGGCATGCACGCGTTCCGGCCAGGGCTGATCAGGGCCGCCGGAGGAAATGTCGGCGGCGCTCAACTGCAACAGCTCGTCGCGCGTGTAACCGAGGCGCTGCGACGCGGTTTCGTTCACGTCGACCAGGCGCCCGGTCGCCACCTCGGCGATGTAGATCAGGTCACGGGTTTTGTCGAACAGGTGCCAGAACAGCTGCAGTTTGCCCTCGGCGCGCTCGCTTTCCGCACGCGCGCGCAACGCCGAGATCCCGTAGGTCAGATTGCCGGCCAGCTCTACCAGCAGCTTCACTTGATGCGCCTCGAAAGCGCCGTCGCGATCCGAATAGATAGTGACAGCCCCCAACGTCCCCGATTCGAGGATCAGCGGCACGGCGATGGATGCGACGTAGCCACGGGCGAGCGCTTCGCCGCGCCACGGCACGATCGCCGGGTCCTGGTCCAGATTCGCGCACATACTCGGAACGCCGTCGCGAATCGCCCGCCCGGTCGGACCGCCGCCTGGCGGTGAAGCGTCCCAGCTCATCCGTAGCCGCTGCAGCTGCCCGGCGTCCAGCCCCGCGGCGGCCATTACCCGCACCGACTTCTGCGGGTCCTGTGCCGCGAATCCGACCCATGCCAAAGGATAGCCGCCGACATCGACGATGACCCTGCAGATGCTGAGCAGCAGCGCCACTTCGTCCGATGCGCGAATGAGCTCGTGGTTGCAGTCGCTCAACATCAACAGGTTGCGGTTCGACTGACCCAGGGCGCCTTCGACGCTCTTGCGCGCGGAAACGTCAACGCCGCAGCCCACGACGGCAATTACGTGGCCGGCGGTGTTGCGCAGGGGGCGGAAGTCGCAGTCCACGGCAACCAGCTGCTCGCCCTTCATGCGCACCACAAACTCCTGGCGCACCGGGTTGCCCTTCAGTACCGATTCCATTACGGCACGGATCTGTTGCTGCGCGTCCTTTGAATATGACCACCAGTATGTATCCCAGACCTGCCGCCGGATGACGTCCGCGATCCGCAGCCCGGCGGCGTCGAGCGCCGCCTGATTGACTTCCAGCACCACCCCATCGCGCGACATGACGCCGACGAAGGCGGTGATGCTGTCGAAGATTTCGCGCCACTGCGCTGAAGTGGAAACGCCGAGCTCGGCCGGCGCGCTCTGCGCCCCGCCGATCTCGCACAGCGCCATCACCCTGCCGGCCGCGTTCTTGATCGGGCAGATGTTCACCCGTACCGACACTTCGGAGCCGTCGCGCGTGAGGCGCAGCGTGTTGACGGACGCGACCTGTGCGCTGCCGAGCAGCCGCTGTATCAGTGCGCGATGCTCCGCGCGCAGCTGCGGAGGAATGATTTGCGCCATTGGCCGCCCTGCCAGCTCCGGCGCGGCATACCCGAGCAAGCTGGCGGCGGCCGCATTGCAATCTGTGACGATACCGTCGACGTCATACACGACAACGATGTCTGCGCCGGTCGTCAAAGACACCTCTCGGTTGTTCCGCTCGTCTCGTGGCGGCAGGCGATGCGATTGCATGGCTGACGCGCCGTGTAGAGCACAGGCAACCGCACGCGCGATGCTCTGCACAACCAATAATCATACTTTCGCCATCACACCATGGCTCACGCGGATTGCTTTGTCACCCTGTCATCTTTTACAGGTGCGGTAGCGCACATATACGCGCATACTTTGTATTCTTTTCAATCGCGGCTGCCGCTTCGCTGCGAGGATTGCTGTCTGCATATAAAGCGTATCATGCATCGTGCCGCGTGCGCGGGCCGCCACCGGATGGCCGATGCAAAGTGAAGCACGACGTATTCAAGCCACGATTGCTGATCTGGCAGCGATCAATGCGGATGCGCAACGCATCGCTGACGCCGCGGCATCGACCTGGCGCGAAATCTACGCGGTGTTGTCTCCGGTCATTGGTCCTGGCGGCGTTACCGCGCTTTACCAGCGAAGTCTGTACATGACACGTGCTGCCCATCCGTGTCTGGCCGGGGTGCGTGACGACGCGCTGCGGCCCGGTGAATTCGCCGCCCTGCAACAGGTGCTGTCACAGCAGACCAGCGCGCAAGTGGCGGCCGCAAACGGTGCCCTGCTGCAGGCATTCTGCGATCTGCTGGGTAACCTTATCAGCGTATCGCTGACCGAGCGGCTGCTTCGATCGGTGCGCAACCTGCCTTCGAGCGGACCGGCGGCGTCGGGCACTTCCAGATGAGTGCGGCGAAGGCAACCATCCACTGTCTTGGCACCGGGGTACCGGGGCTGGACGAAGTACTCGGCGGCGGCTTGCCGGAGTTCTCGTTCAATCTCATTGCCGGGCCGCCCGGCAGCGGGAAGACGACGCTGGCACATCAAATCATGTTCGCGTTGGCGACCCGTAAGCGCCCAGCGCTGTATTTCACGGTACTTGGCGAACCGCCGCTGAAGATGTTGCGTTACCAGCAGCAATTCGATTTCTTCGACAGCGAAAAGATCAACACCGCAATTCGCTTCGTCAACCTCGCCGACGATACGGCCAGTGGCGATCTCGACCGGGTTCTGGGCCGGATCGTCGGCGAAGTAGAGGCGCACGGACCGACCGCGGTGTTTGTCGATTCGTTCCGCTCGATGACGCTCGCCGCTCAGGCCGACGGCAAGTCGTTCATGGGCCTGCAGCAGTTCATCCAGCGGCTGGGCATGATGATGACCAGCTGGCAGGCCACCACGTTCCTGATCGGGGAATACCTGACTGAGTTCGATCCAAACCCGGTATTCACAGTCGCCGACGGGCTGATCTGGCTGCGCCAGAGCCTGCAGAGCAATTCAGTCGTGCGAAAAATGGAGATCACAAAGATGCGCGGGCGGCAGACCTTGCCCGGCTTGCATACCTTTCGCATCAGCGCAGCGGGCATCCAGGTGTTTGCGCCCGCACCGGTTGCCGCGCCGACCGCAGCGCCGGTGGCACAACGCACGGGTGCGCGGTTGCGTATGGGAGTTCCGGAGCTCGACCGGATGATGGGTGGTGGACTGCCGCGCGGATACTCGTTATTGATTGCCGGGCCATCGGGCTCGGGCAAGAGCATCCTGGCTGCGGGCTTTCTGGCTGAAGGTGCGCGCGGCGGGGAAACCGCCGTCATTGCCGCGTTCGAGCAGCGATCCAACGCGGCACGCGGTCCCATTCTGGCGGATTTGATCGGCAGGGACCGCGTTGGAGTGGTCGACACCCGGGCGCCGGATCTATCGGTCGAGGAGATCACCCGGCTGCTGCTCAACGAGATTCACCGCCTCAAGGCGAGCCGCGTGGTCATCGATTCCCTATCAGGCTTTGAACTAGCCCTGGCGCCGACGTTTCGCGATGATTTTCGCGAGTCGCTGTCGCGCCTGGTGTCGTCGCTCACGAGCACCGGCGCCGCGGTGGTGATGACTTCCGAGCTGGAGGACCGCTACACCGATCTGCGATTCAGCCCCTATGGCACCGCGTTCATGACCGACGCGATCATCGTGCAGCGCTACATTGAAGTCGACAGCAGATTGCAGCGCATATTGGCGGTGGTGAAGCTACGAGACAGCGATCATTCGCACGAGCTGCGCCTGTTCCAAATCGATGGAGATGGCATAAAGATTGGCGCAATGGTCGCAGACCGTGAAGGGCTGCTGGGCGGACGGCCGAGCCGGGAGCAGCGCAAGCATGCGCGCGTCGCGGGAGCCGGAGATGCCTGAGTTTTACATCCGAGGGCCATGCGCGTGAGCGGCTATCGCGACACCCGTGATGTCACGGCGGCGGCACGCGCGGTGGAGCTGCTCAACAAACAGGCGGACGAGATTCGCGCCCACATCATCCGGTCGCGAACTGAGCTGGAGCAATTGCAGCGCGAGTTCGGCGGCGCCAGGGCCGCCCAGCTGGTGGAGGCCAACGAGCAACTGGTGCTGGCCGCACTCCAGGCCGAAACCGTTGCCGAGACGGCCACCAGCCACCTGGACGAACTCGCGCGCTCCAGCCAGCGCGACGCGCTCACCGACACGCCCAACCGCGCTTTGATGCTCGATCGGCTGGAGAATGCCATTTCCCTGGCGCGGCGGCACGTAACGCGACTGGCCGTTCTGTTTCTCGACCTCGACCAGTTCAAGCACATCAACGACACGCTCGGACATGCGGTCGGAGACGAGGTGCTGCAACTGGTGGCGCGGCGCCTGGAATCAGTCGTCCGTGCCTCGGACACCGTCAGCCGCCACGGCGGCGACGAATTCCTGGTACTGATAGGTGAAGTGTCGAAGGCGTCAGACGCCGCCGTCATCGCCGCGAAGATTCTCGCCGTGCTCACGGCACCGGCTCGAGTCGGCGATCATCTGCTGCGGCTATCGGCGAGCCTCGGCATCGCCACCTATCCGGACGACGGGGAAGACGCGGCCACTCTCGTCAGCCGGGCCGACGCCGCGATGTACCGCTCGAAGAGGCGCCGGCTTGGCGGCTTCGAATTTCACCGCGAGGAAATCCCAGGCGCACCGGGCCCGGAACAATCCAGGGCGGATATGCCGCATGCGCCAGCGGCGCGCTACCAATCCGCGTTGGCCGAGCAGCAGCCGCGACTGCGCGAGCTGCGTGAGGCAAACGAGCAGCTGGTGATTGCGGCATTGACGGCACAGCAAATGGAGGTGCAGGCCGAACAGGCGTATTCGCGCCAGTCCAAGTTCCTGGCAATGGTAGCGCATGAATTGCGCAATCCGCTGATCCCGATCCAGACCGCTGCCGGGCTGCTCAACCGCGCCATCAAGGACGAGCCGCTGATGGCGCAGTTACAGGCGGCCATCAAGCGCCAGGTAGCGCTGGTGGCACGACTGGTGGACGATCTGCTCGACGGCTCGCGCGTCAGCGCCGGCAAGTTCCGGCTCGAATGCAGCATGGTGGAGATGGCCGGCATTCTCAGTCTCGCGGTCGAGACCTGCCGCCCTGCGGTTGAGGCGCGCTCGCAGCTTCTGAGTATTCATCTCGCGCCCGCACCGCTGCTGGTGCTTGGCGATCCGCTGCGGCTGGGCCAGATCTTCAGCAATCTGCTGGACAATGCATCCAAATATACGCCCAAGGGCGGGGAGATCTCGCTCACAGCGGTGGTGCTCGATCGAACGCTGCAGGTTACCGTCTCCGACAACGGCATCGGCATTATGTCCGAAGCGTTGCCCAACATCTTCGAACTGTACATGCAGGATGTACGCGCCGTGGCTCACTACAACGGCGGACTGGGGATTGGACTCGCAGTAGTTCGCGACCTGGTTGAGGCACATGGCGGCACCGTAGCTGCCAGGAGCCCGGGCCGCGACCTGGGCAGCGACTTTACCGTCTCGCTGCCGATGAGCACCAGGCCGATTGCGGCCGCCACCGCATGAAACGGTGTAGCATCCGAAGCTTCCGGATATGTCGTACAAGGCCATGAAAAAACCGGTGCCGATCATGCGAGTGGTGTCCTTCTATCACAAGGTGACCGGTCTGTTTCATGCCCGCCATCTGATGTCGTCCGACGCCAAGGCGATTACGCTCAATACTCCTCACGATCACATCGCGCTCGATGGCGATCATTTCGACCGGCTGTCGCAACGCATGGACGTCAAGACTGGCAAAGTGATCGACCAGGTACCGGCGCAGCCCAGTGTCGATCACGAGTGGAACGCGACTGATCGGCGCTGGCAGGTGCGGCCGGAGGTCGTTGCCAGGGAAGAAACGCGTCGCCACGCCATGCTCCGGATCAATCAGCTCGAGCAGTCGGGTATACGCTCGCTGCGCGAGTTGGCGTTGGGCGAGGCCAAGGCGGCAGATCGCCTCAAGGCGCTCGATATTGAAATCGCGGCGCTGCGCAAATCGCTCATCGACTGAATCGCCGGCGGCTGCCGGCCTGTGGCGGCGTGCTGTAGGATGGATCCATTGGCAGGAGGTGCAATCCACCAGTGGAATCAACCCGTCGGCTGTCTGACGAGCCCGAAACCAGCCTGCAGCGCGCGACACACGCGGGGCCGAGCATCTGCGGCAACTGCGCCGCCGAGTTGACCGGCCCGTATTGCGCCCAGTGCGGCCAGCCCGCGCACGACAGCGCTCGCTCCCTGGGCGCGGTGCTGCGCGACGGCTGGCACCTGTTTGTGCATGTCGACGGCCGCTTCTGGTACACGTTGTGGACCTTGTTGGCAAAGCCCGGGCAGCTCACGCTCGACTATTTTGCCGACCGCCGCGCGCGCTACGTGTCGCCGGTGCGACTGTACTTCGTGATCAGCATCGCGTTCTTCGCCCTTACGGCAGCCAACTCCAACCTGATCGTGAAATCCGCGGCGCGGCCGCCGGAAGTGCCGGCCGCGGCCGACAGTGTGGAGAACCCGGGCGCCGATGCCAGTGAGTGCGACAACATCCAGCTGCGCCCGCCGTGGCTGCAGGCACGGCTGCGCGCTGCCTGCAGGCGTCAGATCGCCGACAACGGCAAATCGGCGGCACATGCATTCGGTTCCTACATCCCGAAGATGATGTTCCTGTTCCTGCCGCTGGTGGCCCTGACGATGCTGCCGCTATATCGCAGACCGCGACACTATTACGTCGAGCACGTGGTGTTCTTTCTGCACATCCAGGCCGCGCTGTTCCTGGTGATGATCGGCGACACGCTGCTCAGCCTGGCCTCGCACTGGCTGCCGCGCCTGAGCGGCCTGGCCTCGATTGGCGACCTCGCCGCGGCCGCCGCCGCAGGCTACGCGATCTGGTGTACCTATCGGGCCATGCGCCGATACTACGGCGAGCGGCGCCTCCCGACGCTGGCCAAGCTCGCCATCGTCGGCATTGCCTACCAGGTGTTCCTGGTGCTCACGGTGGCGGCCACGCTGCTGCTAAGTGCGCTGACGGCCTGAACGCGCGAACCTTAGCGGTTGATGGTGTCGATCGCGCGCTTATCCACTGCCAGCGCTGCTTCGTGCAGCGCTTCCGCCAGCGTCGGGTGGGCGTGAATAGTGCGCTGCAGATCCTCGGCGCTGGCCTGGAATTCCATCGCGAGCGTGGCCTCGGCGATGAGTTCACCGGCCATCGGCCCGACGATGTGCACACCGAGAATGGTGTCGGTGTCGCGCGCCGCCAGGATCTTCACGAACCCGACCCCAGCCTCCATCGCGCGGGCACGGCCACTGGCAGCGAATGGAAATACGCCGCTCTTGAAACCGATGCCGGCACTGCTGAGCTGCTGCTCGGTCCGACCCACCCAGGCGATCTCGGGCGCAGTGTAGATCACTGAGGGGATTACCTCGTAGTTCACGTGCGCGTAGCGGCCGGCGATGAGATCGGCGACGGCGATACCCTCTTCCTTGCCCTTGTGCGCCAGCATCGGCCCGCGCACGCAGTCGCCCACGGCCCAGACACCTTTGGCTCCGGAGCGGCATTGCTCGTCGACCTGAATGAATCCGCGCTCATCGAGTTCAACCCCGCTGCCGGGCGCCAGCAGGTTGGCGGTGTACGGGTGGCGCCCGACCGCGACGATCACCTTGTCGACGCTGAGCGTATGGGCGCCGCCCTTGTCGCCGTAGCTGACGGTGACGCCGCCATCGGCCACGACGGCCCCAGTGACCTTGGCGCCGAGCCGGATATCCAGTCGCTGCTTCCTGAAGTGGCGCGCGGCTTCGGCGGCCAGCTGCTGATCGGCGATGGCCAGAAAGTTCTCCAGCGCTTCCAGCACCACGACCTCGGCGCCGAGCCGGCGCCAGACGCTGCCCAGCTCCAGGCCGATGACGCCGGCACCGACGACGCAGAGCTTGTTCGGTACCGTGGTAAATTCAAGCGCGTCCCAGGAATCGACGATGCGCTCGTGATCGAACGGCGCACATTTGAGCTCGGTCGGCACCGAGCCGCTGGCGAGCACCACGTGGCGCGCTTCAATCTCGCTCCGGGAACCGTCGTGCCCGGTTACTTCCACCCGGTGGCCGGGCAGCAGCCGGCCGCGGCCGAAGATTGCGGTGACACCCGCCGCCTTGAACAGCGATGCGATGCCGCCGGTCATGTTGCGCACGATGCCGGCGCGGCGCCTTTGCATGACGGCCAGATCCAGCGCGACACCGGTGGCGGCAATGCCGTGCGCGGCGAATTCGGTCTGCGCGCGGTAGAACAGCTCGGATGACTCGAGCAGCGCCTTGGATGGAATGCATCCGGCGTTGAGACAGGTGCCGCCCAGCGCGCTGCCACCGTCACGATCCAACCAGGCGTCGACACAGATCACCTTGAGGCCGTTCTGTGCGGCGCGTATGGCCGCCGGATAGCCGGCCGGGCCCGCGCCGATCACGACGACGTCGATCGCCTCAGCCATGCTGGTCAGACTCCGAGCAGCAGACGGCCCGGGTCCTCCAGGCAGTCCTTGATCGTAACGAGAAACTGTACTGCCTCGCGTCCGTCGATAATGCGATGGTCGTAGGTCACCGCCAGGTACATCATCGGCCGGATCACGACCTGGCCGTTCACCGCCATCGGCCGCTGTTGAATCTTGTGCATGCCGAGAATCGCGCTTTGCGGCGCGTTGACAATCGGAGTCGACATCAGCGAGCCGAATATGCCGCCGTTGGTGATGCTGAAGGTGCCCCCGGTCAGATCCTCGAGCGTGATCGATCCGGTCCGTGCGCGCGCGGCGTAGCCGGCAATGCCGCTCTCGACATCGGCGAAGCTCATGGCGTCTGCGTCGCGCAGCACCGGCACCATGAGGCCGCGTTCGGTCGACACCGCGACACCGATATCGAAGTATTCGTGGTAGATGATGTCGTTGTTTTCCACCGCGGCATTGACGACGGGAAAGCGCTTCAAGGCCTCGATCGAGGCCTTG
>PKWJ01000031.1 GCA_003132025.1 Gammaproteobacteria bacterium | reverse complement strand
AATAATTCGACCGCACGATCGTGGTGTTGCGGCCGGTGTTGCCGCCGCCTATCCAGCCTTTCTCCAGCACCGCGACCTTACCCAGCCGGTGGTCGCGCGCCAGGTAATAGGCCGCGCCCAGCCCGTGTCCGCCGCCGCCGACGATGATCGCGTCGTAAGCGGGTTGCGGTGACGCCCTTCGCCACTGCGGTGTCCAGCCGCGGTGGCCACCGAGCGCGCGGCCGAGGAGTGACAGGGCGGAAAAGCGTTGCATTGTCATTCCTGCAGCGGTGCAGCTTAGGCGGCGGGACGGGCAGCGGCATGATGCCGTTGGCCGGTCGCCGGCACGAGCATACGAGCGCCGACCGGATTGAACAAATGCGACACGGAAACTGTGCGCCGGAGGCACCGCGGGCAGCCGCGATGCAACGGCCGTGCCGCGGCCGGTGGGCTAGGGCGGCGCGGTGCTGCCGCCCTTCAGCACCGTGTGCGAGCTGACGTGGCGCACGAATTCGGCCACGTAATCGTCGGCCGGATGCTGCACGATGTCCTGCGCGCTGCCGGTCTGCACGATTCGGCCGCCTTCCAGGATCGAGATCTGATCGCCGAGCTTGAGCGCCTCGTCGAGGTCGTGACTGACGAATAGGATGGTTCGCTGTACGCGCGCCTGCAGTGCCAGCAGCTCGTCCTGCAGCTTGCGGCGGATCAGAGGATCGAGCGCCGAGAACGGCTCGTCCATGAGCAGGATGTCGGCGTCGGTCGCGAAGGCGCGCGCCAGCCCGACGCGCTGCTGCATGCCGCCCGACAATTCGTGGCAGTAGCGCTCGCCCCAGGCCGTGAGGCCAACCAGTTCGAGCTGTTCATCGACGATGCGGCGGCGCTTGTCCGCGGGTTCGCCGCGCAGTTCCAGTCCGAAGCCGACGTTGTCGCGTACCGTGCGCCACGGCAGCAGCGCGAACTGCTGGAACACCATCGCGATGCGCAGCCGCCGCACACGCCGCAGGGCGGCGGGGTCGCAGCGCGCGATATCGATTACCGCATCACCGTCGCCGACCAGCACCTGGCCGCGCGTGACCGGCGTGATGCCATTGGCCGCACGCAGCAGCGTCGATTTGCCCGAGCCGGACAATCCCATCAGTACGCAGATCTGGCCGCGCGCCACGCACAGGCTGGCATTGGCGACGCCAATGATGACGCCGGTGCGTTCGGATACCTCGCTGCGCGTGGCGCCGGCATCCAGCGCCGCCAGCGCCTGCTGCATGGCGGGGCCGCCGCGTCGCTTGCCCCGGGCGCCGAACAGAATGTCGACATTGCGAAATTCGATCGCCGCGTTCATGACTTGTCCGCCTTGGCCGCCGGGCGGCTGATACGATCGAGAATGATCGCCAGCAGCACGATCACGAATCCGGCTTCGAACCCCATGCCGACCTGCACCGTGTTGAGCGCGCGCACCACCGGCACACCCAGGCCACCGGCTCCCACCAGTGCCGCAATCACCACCATCGACAGGCTGAGCATGATGCACTGGGTGATGCCGGCGACGATGGTCGGCGCCGCGCTCGGCAGCTCGATTTTCCACAGCATCTGCAGGCGCGTGGCCCCGAACGCCTGGCCCGCTTCCAGCAACGACTCGGGGACCGAGCTGATGCCAAGTTGCGTCAGGCGGATCGGCGCCGGCAGCGCGAAGATCACCGTGGAAATCAGGCCGGGAACGACCCCTAAGCCGAACAGCACCAGGGTTGGAATCAGATAGACAAAGGTCGGCAGGGTTTGCATCAGATCGAGCACCGGGCGCAGCGCGGCGTAGAAGCCCGGTCGATGCGCCGCCGCGATTCCCAGCGGCACACCGATCGCGGTTGACAGCAGCGCGGCGACGATCACTAGCGACAACGTCTCCAGTGTCGGCAGCCAGTAACCCTGGTTCATGATGAACAGCAGCGCCAGGCTGACGAACACCGCCAGCGGCAGCGAGCGACGCAGCAGCCAGCTCAGTGCCGCCACCCCCAGGATCAGCAGCGGAGCCGGAATGATGCGCAGCAATGAGGTCAGGCCGTCGACGCTGCCGCGTATCAGCGTCGAAACACCGTCGAATACCGCCCTGCCATGGGCCTTGATGTAGTCGATCATGACCGCAACGGTGTCGCCCACCGGGATCTTATGGGCGCTGATCCAGTGCTCGAAACTCGATCCGCCGCCGGCTTTGCGTTCGCCGCGCAGCGCGTCGAGCCCCGGGCGACCGTCGAAGGTGTAGACGCCATCGAGCCAGGCACTGACCACCGCCGGATTGGCCTTGAGCCATGCGGCCGCCGCGACCTCCGGCGGCTGATGCTCATCAAGTATCGATGCCATCAGCTGGCTTTCGCCGCGCGGCGTGAAATGCAGATTCTTCAGCAGCCGGCCGACGTTCGGGCACTGCAGCGAATAGCCGGCGCGGGTGTTGGTGTAGACCGAGGCGCCGCCATAGTTCGGCCCGAACACGCTGTCGCCGCCCGCCAAGTACTTCAGGTCGAAGCGCATGTTCATCGGGTGCGGGTCCCAGGCCAGGAACACGATCGGCGCGTGCTCGTGATAGGCGCGTTCCACTTCGGCCAGCATGCCCTGTTCGCTGGATTCGATCAGTTTGAACTCGCCGAGGCCGAACAGATTCTGCTTCAGCATCGACAGGATCAGCCGGTTGCCATCATTACCGGCCTCGATACCGTAGATCGAATTCTTGAGCTGCGATGCGAAGCGCTGGATGTCGGCGAAGGACTTCAAGCCCGCATCGTAGGTGTAGGAGGGCACGGCGAGCGTGTACTTGGCGCCGGTCAGGTTGGGGCCAAGCACGTCGATCGAGCCGTCAGCCACATAGGCCCTGCTGTCGCCTTCCTGGGTCGGCATCCAGTTGCCCAGGAACACGTCGATGTCCTTGTTCTTCATCGAGGCAAAGGTGACCGGCACTGCCAGCACGGTGACCTGCGGCTGGTAACCCAGGCGCTCGAGCAGCACGCTGAACAGCGCCGTGGTCGCGGTCACGTCGGTCCAGCCGACGTCCGACAGCCGCACCGTGCGGCAGGCGTCGCCATCGAGTTGGGTTGGGGAGGCGGTAAGGGCGGCGCTCGGCGCTGCCAGCAGCGTGAGCAGCAGCATCGCCCCGCCAAGCAGACGCGCCCCGGTCGACGCGGTGGAATGGGACGATGTGGCAGCCGGCATACGCGCTCCGCTCGATCTAGTTGCAATGAGGACTTGACCTTCGGCGGGCCTCGACCGGATGATCGCTGCCACGCTTTGAATAGCGGTTTAATGCGGCCCGTGTCAAGACTACCCGAGCTCCACCAAGTGCCTGAAGAATCATGGGGTATCGGCCCGGGACCGCTGTGACCGCCCGGATTACATTCGGCCCTGCACTGTGGCTCCCCGGAGCATGGAATTGAACAGACAATCAACGCCCGCCGTGTTGCCCCGGGACGAGCTGGAAGAAAGCCGCCGGCGGCAGCTGATCGAGGTCACCATCGACAGTCTGGCCGAAGTCGGTTACGTCGGCAGCACCCTGGCGCAGATCGCCAGTCGTGCTGACGTCTCTCCAGGGCTGGTGGCGCATTATTTTCGCGACAAGGACGGCCTGCTGGCCGCGACCTTTCGCACCCTGGCGCGACGCGTGGCGCAGCGCGTGCAGGCGCGTCTTTCGCTGGCGTACACGCCCCGCGGCCGCATCCAGGCGGTCATCGACGCGAATCTGGCGCCGGAGGAATTCGACCGGCGTACCGGAACCGCGTGGCTCGCTTTCTGGGGCCAGGTGCTGCATGCCGACAGCCTGAAACGTGTACAGAAAGCCTATCAGAGTCGCACCCTGTCCAATCTCTGCCACGCGCTGAAACGGCTGCTGCCCGCGCGCGAAGCCCGCAGCCTCGCGGCCATGATAGCGGCGATGATCGACGGCGTGTGGCTGCGTGCCGCACTGTCGAACTGGCGCGAAGCCGACAGCGAGAGCGCCCGGGCACTGCTGACGGCCTTCGTCGACGGTCGGCTCAGGGAGTCGGCGCCGCCCGCGATCGAGTCGGCCTCGGATGCGACGGTGAGCGATCGCGCACGCGACTACCCCGCCAGCATCACCAGCATCAACCCGGCCACCGGCGCGGTGCTGGCTGAAGTTCGCGTGGACGGGCCGCGCGAGATCGACGCGGCTGTGGGCAGGGCCGAGGAGGCGCAACGGCGCTGGGCCGCCATGAGCGGCGCGGTGCGCGCCCGCGTGCTGCGCCGGGCGGCCGACATCCTGCGCGCCCGCAACCGCGAGCTGGCCGAACTCGAGACGCGCGACACCGGCAAGCCGATCCAGGAGACGATCGCGGTCGATGTCGCCTCCGGCGCCGATTGCCTGGAATATTTCGCCGGCCTGGCTGCAAGTCTCGCGGGCGAGCATATGGACCTGGGGCCGCAGGCCTTCGGCTATACCCGGCGCGAGCCGCTCGGCGTCGTCGCCGGCATCGGCGCCTGGAACTACCCGCTGCAGATCGCCTGCTGGAAGGCGGCGCCGGCGCTGGCCTGCGGCAACGCGATGCTGTTCAAGCCGGCGGAACTGACGCCGTTGTCCGCGATTGAATTGAGTGCGGTGTTCGCGCAGGCTGGCCTGCCGGAGGGCGTCTTCCAGGTGGTGCAGGGTTATGCCGACACCGGGCGGCTGCTGACCCGCCATGCGCGCATCCGCAAGGTGTCGCTCACCGGGGAGGTCGGCACCGGCAAAGCGGTCATGGCCGATGCGGCCGCGTCGCTCAAGCATGTGACACTGGAACTGGGCGGCAAATCGCCGCTGATCGTGTTCGACGACGCCAAACTGGACAACGCAGTGGCCGGTGCGCTGCTGGCGAATTTCTACTCCGCCGGCGAGGTGTGTTCCAACGGCACCCGGGTGTTCGTTCATCGCCGTATCCGGGCTGCGTTCCTGGAACGCCTCAAGCTGCGCACCACCGCGATGCGGGTCGGTGACCCGATGGACCCGAGCACACAGGTGGGCGCGCTCATCTCGGAAGCTCATATGGAGAAGGTGCTCGGCTACATTGCGCGCGGCCGCGCCGAAGGTGCGCAGGTGCTGGTTGGCGGTCATCGCGTGACCACCGGCGACCTGGCCAACGGCTTTTTCGTGGCGCCCACGGTGTTTGACGGTTGCCACGACGACATGGCGATCGCGCGCGAAGAGATCTTCGGACCGGTGATGACGGTGCTGGAGTTCAGCGACGAGGACGAGGTGATCGCGCGCGCCAACGCCACCGAGTTTGGCCTTGCCGCGGGCGTGTTTACCAACGATCTCACGCGGGCGCATCGTGTGATCGCGCAGCTGCAGGCCGGTACCTGCTGGATCAACCATTACAACGTAACGCCGATCGAGCTGCCGTTTGGCGGCACCAAGCTGTCCGGGCTCGGTCGCGAGAACGGCCGTGCCGCGATCGAGCACTACTCGCAGCTCAAGAGCGTCTATGTCGCCATGGGCGATGTAGACGCGCCGTACTGAGCGGGGCTGCCGGAAGTGGATGAGACGTTCGACTACGTGATCGTGGGCGCCGGATCGGCCGGCTGCGTGCTGGCCGATCGCCTGAGCGAAGACGGCCGGCACAAGGTACTGCTGCTTGAGTATGGCGGCTCGGATCGCTCGATCTTCATACAGATGCCGTCGGCGCTGTCGATGCCGATGAACATGCCGAAATACGACTGGCGCTATCAGACCGAAGCCGAGCCGCATCTGGGTGGGCGGCGCATGCACACGCCGCGCGGCAAGGTGCTCGGCGGCTCATCGTCGATCAATGGACTGGTGTACGTGCGCGGCAATGCGCTCGACTACGAGCATTGGGAATCCCAGGGGGCCTCCGGATGGGGCTATCGGCAACTGCTGCCGTACTTCCGGCGCTCGGAGCGGCGTGCGGATGGCGGCGATGAGTATCGTGGTGCGGTCGGCAAGCTGCACACGCGCTATGGGCTGCTGACCAATCCGCTGCACCAGGCGTGGCTTTCCGCCGCACGCCAGGCGGGCTATCCGCTGACCGACGACATCAATGGCTATCAGCAGGAAGGATTCGGACGCCTGGACATGACGGTGGGCGGCGGGCGCCGCTGCAGCGCCGCCAACGCCTACCTGCGGCCGGCGATGAGCCGCGACAATCTCGCGGTGCGCACCCGGGCGCTGGCCACGCGCATCGTGTTCGATGGCCGGCGCGCCACCGGTGTGCGCTACCGCCGCGCCGGCGCCGATCATGTGGCGCAGGCCCGGCGCGAGGTGATTGTCAGTGGCGGCCCGTTGAACTCGCCACAGCTGCTCAAATTGTCGGGCATCGGACCGGGGCCGGAACTGTCCGGCCACGGCATCGGCGTGGTGCAGGAGTTGCCCGGCGTGGGGGAGAACCTGCAGGACCACCTGGAATTCTACTTTCAGGTCGCCTGCACGCAGCCGATCACGCTTTATTCGCAGATGACGCCGTACCGCAAGGCACTGATCGGCCTGCGCTGGATGCTGCGCAAGGACGGACTGGGCGCGACCAATCATTTCGAAACCGGCGGCTTCATCCGCAGCCGCGCCGGCGAGCGCTATCCAGACATCCAGTATCACTTCCTGCCGATGGCGGTCAGCTACGACGGCCTATCGCTGGCGCGCGAGCACGGCTACCAGGCGCACGTGGGGCCGATGCGCTCTGGCAGCCGCGGCTGGGTGCGCCTGGCGTCCGCCAATGCGTTCGATAAACCCAAGGTTTTCTTTAACTACATGTCGGAGCCGGCCGACTGGGTGCAGATGCGCGCCTGCGTACGCCTGACGCGCGAGATCTTCGCGCAGAGTGCATTCGCCCCCTATCGGGGACGGGAGATTCAGCCGGGCGCGGCAGTGCAAACCGACGCGCAGATCGACGACTTCATCCGCCAGCGCGTGGAGAGCGCCTATCATCCGTCGTGCTCGTGTCGCATGGGGGCGGTCGATGATCCGATGGCGGTGGTGGATCCACAAACCCGCGTCATCGGCGTCGAGGCGCTGCGCGTGGTGGACTCGTCGATCATGCCGACGATCACCAACGGCAATCTGAATGCGCCGACCATCATGCTGGCGGAGAAGGCCGCCGACCACATCCTCGGCAAGCCGCTGCTGCCGGCAGCTGATGTGCCGCTCTACGTTGCGCCCGGCTGGCACACCGCGCAGCGCTAGAATTTGTACGCGAGCGACGCGCCAATGACGCGTGGCCGCAGTGGCGTCTGTGCGACGATGAATTGATCGGTGCTGATGAAGGTGCTGGCGTTGGAGTTGGCGAGGTTCTCGCCATACACGGTCAGCGTCCAGGCATCTTTGGCAACGCCCGCCGACGCATCGTAGGTGGAGTACGCGGGATTCACGAACCGCAGCCTGGAGGTGCTGAGGCCGGATTGCGCGATGGTCGGATTCGAGCCCGCCTGCGTGTAGGAAATGCCCTGATGCGTGGCGCCGAACTGCGCGAAAGGCGCGTAGCCGGCAACAGTCCAATCGTAGCGCGCGCGCAGGCTGAACTGGATCGGCGGTGCGTCGGCGCTCGGGGCACCGATCGGGCCGAACGGATTGACGATCGGCGTGCAACCGGTGCCAGTGGCGCCGCACGCCTGGGTGATCGGCTTGCCGAAGTTATTGCTGCCGGGGATGTTGTCGATCAGCGCCGGGGAGTTGGTCTGCCTGCTGGTGTTCCACGAAGCCGCACCGTGCAGTGTCAGGCCATTGGTGACCCGGGCCACGATCGAGGTCTCGATACCCTTGACCAGGAAGTTCTGGCCGTTGGTGTCGTAAAAAATGTTGCCCACCACCGTTGGGTCGAAGAATGAGATCTGGACGTTGTCCCAGTTTTCCTGGTAGATGGCGCCGTTCCATTGCAGGCGATGATTGAAGAATTCCGTTTTCCAGCCGATTTCATTGTTGGTCAACCGATCGGATGCGTACGACACGGGAATCGCGTACTGCAACACCCCATCGGTACCGTAGGCATGCTGGGAATTACCGTTCTGGTTGAAGCCGCCCGGTCGAAAGCCCTGCGAGAACGTGTAGTACACCATGACATCGGGTGTGATGTGCCAGGTCAGGTTGCCGCGGCTCTTGGTGCCGGACTCGGAGTTGCGCAGATTAGCCGCGTTCAGATTGTAGCTGGCCGCCGGATTGTGGCAGCCACCGACCGGGTCGCCCGCCTCGAAGCAGTAGAAACTCGACAGCACGCTGCCGGCCGAAAAATTCTCGAACAGGAAGTGGCGCGTACCGACGGTCGCCGTCAGTACCTTCGGAATCAGATCGAAGTCGACCGATGCGAAGAATGCCGTCTGCCGGGTCTGGCGCACCGTGTCCTGGTAGAACGAGCTGTTGTCGCTCTGCACGCCGGGATTTACTACGGTGGTGCCGGGGAAGGTGCCGGTGTCCGACAGGCAGCCGCTATTGCCCGGAGATCCGGCCGGGGCATTCGAGGTACACGCGGGAATGGTCTTGTACATCCAGTCGGTCTGGTCGAAGAGCGTGTTGTTCTCGTAAAACGCGCCGACGATCGCGCGCAGACGCCACTCATCGGGCGTGCTGACCCGAAACTCGTGCTGCTGGTGGGTGTTGCGTTCGACCGAACGCCAGGTGGCGCTGGGCGAGAAGCAGGTTGACTTCAGCGCCGTGTCATAGCCCGTCCCCGGACCGTAGCACTGGTAGTAATCGGCATACACGCCGCGTGCATAGTTGGTGTAGTCGCCGGTCTGCTCAACTTTGCGCACCAGGTAGCCGCCGGTATAGACCGCCTTGAGGTCCCAGAACTTTCCATTCACTGTCCAGGCGGTGCTCTCGAATCTATCGTCATCGTGCGAGGGGTTGAACAGCGTGACCTGGAGCGGCTGTAGCGGCGTGCCATCTGAAGCATTGGGCTGCTGGTAGAACACGCCCGACGAGTCCATGTCCTGGAACGACTGCGTGATCAGCACGTTCCAGTCATCGTTGATCTTGTACAGCGCCTCTACCCGCATGCCCTGGTAGTCAACGGGATTGATGGCATTGCCGACTACGGCGCCATTGCTGAGGCTGGGGCTACCGGGCGGTACCTCACACGGCGGTCCTGCCGGCACGCTGTTGACGCCGCAACCGGTCGGATAATTGGCGTAGTGGATGCCGATGTCGGTGGCGCTGCGCGTGAAGGTGGCCGGCACGTTGTCGATGTAGCCGCCGCGATGATCGTCGTAGATCACCGCGCGCACTGCCATGGTGTTCTCGATCAGTGGCAGGTTGATCACGGCCGTCACGTCGGCATTCTGATCGCCGTGTGCGGTCCAGCCGTAGCCGCCCTTGACGCTGCCCTCGGTGACGTCGAGCTTCGGTTCGTTGGTAATGTAGCGGATCACGCCGGCCTCGGCGCCAGCGCCGAACAGCGTTCCCTGCGGCCCCTCCAGCACCTCGATGCGATTCAGGTCGGCGGCGTAGATGTCGAGGTTGCGATTGGGCAATTGCGCGGACTGGTTGTCCAGGTAGATGGCAACGTTCGGCCACAAGCCGGTCGAAGCGCTGCCCTGGCTGGCCTGCGACCCGGCGCTCAGGCCGCGCATGAAGACTTCATTCTGTCCCGGCCCGTTGCTCGCCGCCGTGACGTTCGGCAGGTCCTTGATGTAGTCATCAAAGGTCGTGATATTCAGCTGCTGCAGCGTCTGTTCGGTCAGCGCCTGCATCGAGATCGGCACGTCCTGCATGTTTTGCGTGCGGCGCTGCGCGGTGACGGTGATCTCGGCGAGCATGTCGGTGCCAGCCGCGGTGGTGTCGGCTGCCGGCTCGTCAGCGCTGGCGTTCCACGAGGCGCCCAATGAGGCTCCGCTGAGGATGACCGCTACCGCATATGAGATCTTCGAGTTCATTGCTTGATCCCCTTGGAACTTGACGTGCATCAGGCCGGTGCCGACGGCCGCGGCGCGCTCAATCGTACACGCGCGCGCCGGCGGCTTCGCCCAGCAGCGAGCGCGCCGGCTGCAGGCGACGCGTGGAGGGCGACAGGCCATATGCGTCCTTAAACTGGCGCGAGAAATGGGCGCAATCGGCAAATCCGGCTTCGATGGCAATCTCGGTGACCGAACGGTCAGTGTTGTCGATCAGCCAGTGCGCATAGCGCATGCGTAGCTGACGGTAAAGCGATGCCGGAGCCGCGCCCACCTGCTCGCGGCACAGGCGCTCGAGTTGCCGTACCGATACCCCGAGTTCCCGGGCGATGGTTGCGATGGCCACCGGGCGTGCCAGATTCTGCTCCATCAGCAGCAGGGCACGCCGCACGCGCGGCTCGCGCACCGTCTCGGGCAACGGCGGGTGTGGCTGCGTTTCGCTGCCGGAGCGCGGCCGGTCGAACAGCAGCACCTGACTGGCTTTCTGCGCCACCGCCCGGCCGAGGTGCAGTTCGATCAGATGCGTGGCGAGGGCCGCCGCGCCGGCACCCCCGGCGCAGGTAATGCGTGGACCGTCGGCAAGGAACAGCCGGTCGGCGACCACCTCGTGGTCCGGAAAAGCCTGCAGGAAATCCTGATAGTGATACCAGCTGACGCAGGTACGACGGCCCTTCATCAAGCCCGCCCGGCACAGGATAAAGCTGCCGGTGCACACGCCGATCAGAGGCACACCGGCCGCGGCGACTTCGCGCAGGTAGCGCGCCGTCGCCTCATCGATTTGCGGGCCGGCATGCAGTACACCGCCGATCACTACCAGGTAATCCAGCGCAGCGGGCGCCAGAAACTCGTTGGTAGGCTCGATCATGACGCCGCAGCTGGCGAGCACCGGCTCGCGCTGCCTGGCCATGACCCACCATTGAACGTGCATCGGGCGGCTGCGATCGCCCTCGTCGGCGGCCAGCCGCAGGTGATCGATGAAGACCGCAAAAGCGGACAGCGTGAAATGATCCGCGAGGATCACGCCGACGCGCAGCGGCGTGCGTGCGCCACGGTGCGCGGGATCTGGTTTGTGATTCGCCGCCGGTTGGGGCATTGAATAGCCGCTCAATATTATTGACCCCCCGACGCGGCTATGATCTACGAAGGTATCCAGCGATGCAAGAAATACACGATCTGAAATTTGTTATTGTTCTAAAACAGTAAGCTACATCCGACAACTGAACTCGTATCGAACTGACCGCATGCTGCAAAACCATTGAACGCTTGTTCAGAGATTGGTTTTTTGGCGACCTGCAGGCACTTGTTCAGGGCGCAAGGCCTGCATCAGCCGCTGCCGCTCGCAGCCGGTCCTGATCCACATCCATGCTTCGACAGGCGAGGTAATACGCGGTGGCGGCGACCGGCAAGCCCACCAGCATCGCCAGATCCGCCCCGCCCAAAGCGCGCGCGATCGGCCCGGTGTACATGCCGGTGCTGAAGAACGGGATCATGACGGCAAAACCCAGCCCATAGGCCGTGAGCCCGCGCCAGTTCCAGCGTCCGTACATGCCGTCGGCATTGAAGATCTCGCGGATCGAATAGTGTGCATGGCGCACCAGATAGAAGTCCACCAGGTTAATCGCCGTCCACGGCGTAAACAGGTACAGCAGCAGCGCCAGCAGGTCGCCGAACCGGGTGGCGAAGTCGCTCGACGAGCGCAGCGCAATCGCGGTTGCCGCCACCGCGGCCACCAGCAGGCTGGCCATGCGCTTGCCGACTCCGGAGCTCACGGCACCGAAAGTATCGGCAACGCTCAACAGTGTCAGCGAGGCGCCGTAGAAATTCAGCGCCGATATCGTCACTAAGCCCAGCAGGGCGCCGAGCAGCAAAACCGCGCCCAGACCCGGCACGATGCCGTCGGCGGTGCGCTGCATCGCCGCTGCCACGTCCATGCTGGGGTTGCTCGCGGCGGCGATAGTGCCGACCAGCATCATCCAGGTGCCGCCGACGAAGGCCCCCAAATAGGTCCACCAGAACGAGGATCGGACGCTGACATCGCGCGGCAGGTAGCGTGAGTAATCCGATACGTAGATCGACCAGCTGAGCTGGTAGGAGGCGGCGGCAAACAACTGCGCGATGAACGGAACCGCCCGAAAGCCGCCCGCATCCCACTGCGTGGCTGGAAACCTGAGCAGCAGGCAGGCGCCGACCGAGAACACCGACAGGATGGCGATCATCAGATAGGCAATTCCGCGCTGCGCCAGATGGATGGTGTCGTAGCCGATGGCGGCCAGCCCCAGGGCCGCAACGGCAAATACGATCATGGCCAGCGCCGAGGTCGGTGCTATCGCGGGCCACAACTGGTGCAGCGCCTGCACGGCGAGCACCTGATTGAAGGCGTTGAAGCCGATGTACGCCACCAGCGCTACTGCCCACACCAGCAGCGCGCCGATATAGCCGAACTGCGGCCGCGACTGGATCATCTGCGGCAATCCCAGCTGCGGCCCCTGCGTGGAATGAAACGCCATGAAGAAGGTGCCGAATGCACAGCCCGCGATCACCGCCACGGCGGTCCACAGAAGGTTACCGCCAAGCGTGATACCCAGCACGCCCACCGCCAGCGTGGCCAGATTGGCGTCGCCCGAGAACCACACCGGCCACAGGTGCCACACCTTGCCGTGGCGTTCGGCCAGCGGCACGTAGTCGATCGAGCGCCGTTCGATGAAGCCGCTGTTGACCATCGGGCCTGCACTGCCACGCCGCCATCGGTTTGTTATATTATTACGGTGACATTATAAAAGCCAAGGGCGACGCGCATGGCGGCTATGCGACCAGTGAAGACGCTGGGATTGCTGGGTACCGGAGTGATCGGCGGCGGCTGGGCGGCGCGCGCACTGCATTTCGGTATCGACGTCGTGGCGGCGGACGTAAAGCCGGAAATGCAGGCCTGGATTCGCGGCGCGGTGGAAAATGCCGAGGCTGCACTGTCGCGCCTGACGTTCGCGCCGCTGCCGCCCAAAGGCACGCTGTCGTTCACCACCGACCTGCGAGCGATGGCGCGCCGGGTCGATTTCATCCAGGAGAACATCCCCGAGCAGCTCGAGCTCAAGCAGAGCGTGCTGGCCGATGTCAGCCACTGCGCGCCGCCGGACGTGATCATCGCCTCGAGCACCTCCGGACTGATGCCGTCGGAGCTGCAGCGCGACATGCAAGCCCCGGAGCGCTTCCTGGTGGGGCATCCGTTCAATCCGGTGTATCTGCTGCCGCTGGTGGAACTGGTGGGCGGGGGCAGCACCTCGGGCGAGGCGCTCGAGGCGGCCGCAGATTTCTATCGCTACATCGGCATGCACCCACTGCGGGTGCGGCGCGAAGTCCCGGGCCACCTGACCGACCGGCTGCAGGAGGCGCTGTGGCGCGAGATCCTGCACCTGGTCAACGATGGCGTGGCCAGCACCGGTGAACTCGACGACTCGATCGTCTACGGGCCGGGCCTGCGCTGGGCCGCCATGGGGACCAACCTGATCTACCACCTGGCCGGTGGCGAGTCCGGCATGCGCCACATGCTCCAGCAGTTCGGGCCGTGCCTGAAGTGGCCCTGGACCAAGCTCGAGGCGCCCGAGCTGAGCGAGCAGCTGATCGACCGCATGGTCGAGGGCACGCAGGCACAGGCCGGCGGCCGCTCGATCCGCGAGCTGGAGCGGCTGCGCGATGACTACCTGGTGGCAATCCAGCAGGTACTGCGGCAGTTTGATATCGGTGCCGGGGCGACCTTGCGCGCCCTGGAAGAGCGGCTGTACCAGCAGAACGGCGCGGCGGCGCGCGCTGCCGTGGATGACGGGGCTGGAGTCGTCGCCGGCCAACCGCTGCGGCTGGTCGAGACCTACGTGCGCCCCGAGTGGGTGGACTACAACGGCCACATGACCGATTCGCGCTACCTGCAGGTATTCGGTGATGCCACCGACGCGCTGCTGCGGGCCGTGGGGGTCGACGACGCCTACCGTGCGTCCGGGCGCGCGCTCTACACGGTGGAGACCCATGTCACGCATCGCTCCGAAGCCAGCGCGCTCGAGCCGCTGTACGTGACGACGCAGATTCTCGGCCTGGACGACAAACGCGTGCACCTGTTTCATAACCTGAATCGGCGGCGCGACGACCGGCTGGTCGCCACTGGCGAGCAGCTGTATCTGCACGTGAACAGTGCCGCGGGCAAGGCCTCTGCCATGGACGCGACGCTGCGCGCTAAGCTTGAGAAGATTCGCATTGCCCATGCCGGAATCGACCAGCCGCCGCGCAGCGGCCGCCACCTCAGTCTGTGGAAGAGTTGAGCTTTAGCCCCATGCCCAAGATCGTCGATCACGACCAACGCCGGGATGAAATCGCGCTCGTCGCCTGCCGTGTAGTGGCGGAGTACGGCTTCGACCAGGCCACCGTGGTGCGCATCGCGCGCGAAGCCGGTTACACCACCGGCATGGTGGCGCATTACTTCGATACCAAGCAGGACATCATCATCGCCGCGCTGCGGCTGATCCTGCGACGTATCGAGGAGCGCCTGACGCGGCCGGCCGGCCAGACGGCGCCGGATTTGCTGCTGCTGCTGACCGAGGCTTTGCCGGTGGATGAGCAGCGCTACACCGAATGTGCTTTCTGGATCGCATTCTGGGGCCAGGTGTCGGCAGACAAGCGCCTGAAACGCATCAATGCCTGGGTGCATCGCGAGTACATGCGCCTATTTGAGCGGTGCCTGGCGCGCGCCTGGCCCGAATGGGCGCAATGGGCGCCGTCGACGCGCGATCAGGTGTTGCGCTCGGTGGTGACCTTCATCAACGGCCTTACCGCCGGCGCCGTGGTCAGTCGCAGCGACTGGCCGGCCGAAAAACAGCTCGAGCAGCTGCGGCTGCCATTGCAGCTGCTGCGTGCCTGGGCCACCAGTGCCGCAGCTGCCGGGCCGGACAAGCTCAGGAAGTCGCATAAGACGCCCGCGTCCGGATCATCGGCGGCGTAGCGGATTCTGCCGGGGGATACCAATGGACTTCGCGCTCACCGAAGAACAGCAGCTGATCATCAAGTCCACGCGCGAATTCGTGGAACGGGAGCTGTATCCACACGAGCTGGAGATCGAGCGCAGCGGCCAGCTGCGTCCGGAACTGCTGCGCGAGCTCAAGGCGAAGGCCATCGACGCCGGGCTGTACGCCGCCAATATGCCGACCGAAGTCGGCGGCGCCGGTCTGGATGCGGTGAGCTGGATCCTGTACGAGAAGGAACTTGGGCGCACCAGCTATGTGCTGCACTACACCTGTGTGGCGCGGCCATCGAACATCCTGCTGGCATGCCGGGACGCGCAGCGCGAGCGCTATCTGCTGGCCGCCGTGCGCGGCGAGCGATCCGACTGCCTGGCCATTTCCGAACCCGGCGCCGGCTCGGATATGCGGAGCATGAAGACCACCGCCGTGCAGCAGGGCGACGATTTCGTCATCAACGGTACCAAGCATTTCATCAGCCATGCCGACCACGCGGATTTTGTCATCCTGTTCGCGGTCACCGGCGAAGAGCAGACTACGCGCAGCAAACGCAAGCTCATCACCGCCTTTCTGGTCGATGTCGGCACGCCGGGTTTCGAAGTGCGGCCCGGGTACCAGAACGTTTCACACCGCGGCTACAACAACAGCATCCTGCAGTTCACCGATTGCCGCGTGCCCCAATCCGCGGTGCTGGGGGAAGTCCACAAGGGCTTCGACGTCGCCAACACCTGGCTCGGGGCGACGCGCCTGCAAGTAGCCGCCAATTGCCTGGGCCGCGCCGAGCGGGCGCTGGATCACGCCAAGCAGTGGGCGGTCGATCGGGTGCAGTTCGGGCAGCAAATCGGAAAATTTCAGGGCGTGGCCTTCAAGCTGGCGGACATGGCGTTGGAGCTACGCGCCGCCGAACTGCTGACGCTCGAGGCGGCATGGAAGCTCGATCAGAAGACCGCGACCGACATGGACATGGCGATGGCGAAGCTCAAGGCCACCGAGATGCTGGCCATGGTGGCCGACGAGGCGCTGCAGATCCACGGCGGCATGGGGCTGATGACCGAGCTGCCGCTGGAGCGCATCTGGCGCGACGCGCGCATCGAGCGCATCTGGGACGGCACCAGCGAGGTACAGCGGCACATCATTTCGCGCTCGCTGCTGCGACCGCTCGGCGGCTGAGCCGCGCCGCCGCGGCCGTGGCGCTGCGGCCGCGGCTCTAAAGTTCCAGTGCGGCCGGCCGCTTCAATACGTGGGTCAGCACCAGGTAGTAGATCACGCCGAGAACTATCCAGCAGCCGCCCATGATCTTGGCGCTGTCGTCCATCTCATACAGCACATAGGCGATTACCAGAAATCCCAGCAGTGGCGAGGTGAGGTGGGCCAGCCATCGGCCACTGCGTCCGCGGATGAAGTAGTGATTGATCACCGACAGGTGCAGCAGCAGGAAGGCCGTGAGCGCCCCGAAATTCACGATCCGGGTCAGATCGTCGACCCGACTGGAGAAAAACACCCCGACCAGCAGCGATACCAGGGCCACCACCAGCGTACTGATGTACGGCGTCTGAAAGCGCGGATGAACTCTGGCCAGCACCGCGGGCAATTTGCGATCGCGCGCCATCGCGAACAGGATGCGCGATGTGGCTGCCTGTGCCGCCATCGCGTTGGCGATGTTTGCCAGTACCACGGCAATCAGAGTGATGCGCTCCAGCCACAGGCCGCCGGCGAGCCTGACGATGTCGTAGAACGCGGTGCCGGGCGATGAGAACTGCATGCCGCGCGCAAGGTCGGTGGCGATCCAGGTCTGCAGCAAAAACAGTGCGCCCACTAGCAGCAGCGACAGCACGGTGGCGCGGCCGACGGCGCTCTGGTTGCCGCGGTTCTCTTCCGACAGCGTCGATATGCCGTCGAACCCGAGAAACGACAGCACTGCGATCGAGGTCGCGCCGGCCACAGTGGCCAAGGAAAACACGCTGGGGTCGTACACCGGTTTGAGCGTGAGCCGGCCCGCGCCATGACCACCGTACAGCGCCACCAACCCCAGCACGATGAACAGCGCCAGCACCACCAGTTCGATCGCGAGCATGTAGCGATTGGCGCGCGCGGTAAACTCGATGCCGATCAGGTTCACCGCTGCGTTGAAGCTCACGAAGCCGAGCAACCATAACCACTCGGGCACGTGCGGTAGCATCGGCTGCAAGGCAATGGCACTGAACAGGTACAGCAGCGCCGGCACCAGAATATAGTCAAGCAGGATCAACCAGCCCGAGAAGAAGCCGGCGGTCTCGCTCAGGCCGCGCTGCGCATACGAGTACACCGAGCCCGCCATCGGAAATGCGCGCGACATGGCGGCGTAACTCATCGCGGTAAAAACCATGCCCACCAGGCCGACCAGATAGGCGAGTGGCACCATGCCCTTGGCGTCATCCCAGACGAAGCCGTACACCGAAAACGGCGCGATGGGCACCATGAATATCAGTCCGTAGATGACGAGGTCACCGGTCGTGAGCACACGCCGCAGCTGTTCCTTGTAGCCGAATTGATCAAGACCTGGCATGGGGGAGTGTGCCTTGCGACCCGGCGCGGTTCGTTGTGGTTTGTTGGAGGCGGCTAACGGGCGCCGCGAGCGATGTTTGCGAGAAAGCGGATCAGGCCGTCGAAGTAGCGTTGCTGGTCGTCGTACATCGCCATGTGACTGCCCTCGGGGCAGTCCAGATAGCGGCCATGCGGCAGGCTGCGCGCCATGCTTTGCATGTAGCGCGGATCCATGGTGTCGTGGCCGGCCCCGATGGTCATGGTGGGGACCGTGATGTGCTGCAGGTCGGCGCTGCGATCCCAGTGCATGAGTTTGCCGCTGGCGCCGAGTTCACTCGGGCCCTGCATTGGGATATAGACCTTCGGATTGAGATGCTTGAAAGCGCGGTCGACCGGGTCCGGCCACTCGCCGATGGGCATGCGCAACACATGATAGACGTAGTGGTGCTGCATCAGCAGTTGCATGTAGCGCGGATTGGCGTAGTCCTGGGCCGCCTCGAGGCGCTTTATCTGCGCCAGTGCGACCGCGTCGATGGTCGGCATGAGCACGCGTTCGGCGTAGTCATTGTAGGCGGGAATACTCGCCATCATGTTGGAGATGATCAGGCCCTTCAGGCGCCGCTGGTGCCGCAGCGCGTACTCAATGGCGAGAATCCCGCCCCAGGAATGCCCGAGTAGAAAGAAATTGCCGGCATCCAGGCCCAGCGCCACCCGCACCTGCTCGACTTCATCGACGAAGCGCTCGATATCCCACAGCTGCGGAATGTCCGGTTGATCGCTGTAGTAGGAACCGAGCTGATCGTAGTAGTAGTACTCGACACCTGCCGCCGGCAGGTAGGAATCGCAGGCTTCGAAATACTCGTGGGTCGCGCCCGGTCCACCGTGCAGCAGCAACAGTCTGACGCGCGGATTGTTGCCCACGCGTTTGGTCCAGACCTTGAACGTACCGTGAGCGGTGGTGATCGGAATGATGCGTACGCCCCCGGACAACTTATCGGCGCGCGACGAGGAGTCCAGGTAGCTTGTGGGAGTACCGGCGACGGAAGCGTCGGCCGCGTTTGCGGTCATGGTTTGCCCTGGGGATCGTTGCCCGCAAGGGTACAGGATCTGCGGGATCGCAGGCTACTGCAGCCACGCGCCGCGCCGGACCACGCGCCGGCGCCGGGAGCATCTGGGCGTCAGGTCACCTGCGCGCAGGCGTTCTGCCAGGCGTCGTGACACAGGAAATGAAAACGGTACTGGCGCCGGCCGGGCGCTTCCATCGTCTCGATCTCGTACTCGACTTCGTCGCTGCGAATGACCACATCACACAAAGCGCAGGGTTCATTGCTGCCGTGGCCGCCCCAGGTACGATAGGGCGTGGCAGCGGGCAGACGTCCCTCGCGGATCTGCTGCTGCGCGCGTTGTTCCAGGTCCTGTTGTATTCGATCGGACGGCATCGGCTGCGCCTCCAGCTTCCAATGTCTGGCGTTGTCGATTCGCATCGCAACACCTTCCTCGCGGCATGGTGAATCCATGACCATGGAAGCTAAGCAAATACGACTGAACGCACACTGAATCGCTGTGCAGTGCGGCTTCGTCCCCGCACCGCATTTCTGCCGGCGGATTCCTACGGGCTATGGCTGGTTGAATGGCCCGTCGATGATGCGGTTGCATCGCGCGTGTTAGCGCGCCGCGGTGTTCAGGGCGTCTTGTCCGGCCCCTTGGCGCTGTCGGGCAGCTTCATGCTATCCGGATGCAGAATGTTGAACTTCATCCCGTCCGCTCCCACGAAATCGCCAGGCACCATTCCGGCCGGGCACGCGCCAAGGTACTTGCTGTCGCTGGTCACCGTTACGCTGCCGTCGGCCTGGTGAATTTCCGTGTGCACCGAGGTTTCACCGGTGAATGTGGTCACGCTGGTGCTCTTCCTCACCTGGCCGGCGAAGGTGCACTCGGTCTGCTCGGTGTATACCGATCCGGTGTGGCTCATATTGATGATCTTGCAGGGTTGATCACCCTTCTTGTGCGCGTCAATGATGCTCTGCATGACCGCAGTACTGTTGCACATGGTGCCGATCTGAGGCGGCCGTTTGGCGTCGCCGATGGTCGTCGTGGTGCTCCACAGACCCTCCCTGATGGTCGGATAGTCGCCCGCGTGGGCCAGCGCTGCGATGCAGCCACAACACAGTATTCCCGGCAACAGTGACATTTTCATCGGCAAGCTCCGGAATTTCTTTATATTCGGTTGGTCTATTCGGCCGGGCACGATATCAGATCGGGCGGTGGGAATTATCGTCGATCAGTGCGCTGCCAGGAAGCGCGTCGGGCGCAGCGGCCGGCCTATTTCCCTTTCCACGCCGGCGGCCGCTTCTCGCTGAACGCGCGCGCCCCTTCCTTAAGATCCTCGGAACGAATGACTTGCTGCACGGCATGCAGGCTGTCGTGCAGCTCGAAGGCCTGATGCTCAGGCACCATTTCAGTATGGCGCAACAATTGCTTGATCGCGGGAAACAGCAATGGCGGCCCGGCGGCGAGCTGGTGCGCCACCTCGCGCGCCTTGCTCAGGGCCTGGCCCTTGGCCACGACGTGATTCGCCAGGCCCCAGTGCTTGGCTTCAGCGGCGTCCATCCAGCGGCCAGTCATCAGGAATTCCACCGCCACATGGTAGGGGATGCGCCGCCGCAGCTTGATCGTTCCGGCATCGGCCAGCACTCCGACATTGATTTCCGGCAGGGCGAAGCGCGCGTGCTCCTCCATGACGATAATGTCGGTGCCGAGCACGATCTCAAAGCCGCCGCCGCACGCGATGCCGTTGACGGCGGAAATGATCGGCTTGTCGAGATTGCGGGGGTGATTCAAGCCGCCAAAACCGCCCGCGCCCCAATCCGCATCCGATTCCTCTCCAGCCGCTGCGCCCTTCAGGTCCCACCCGGCGCTGAAAAACCGGTCGCCGGCGCCGGTGATGATCGCGATGCGAAGCTTTGAATCGTCGCGGAACGCGCGGAATACCTCGTTCAGGCGCCGGCTGGCCGCAAGGTTAATGGCATTGGCCTTCGGCCGATCGAGCGTCACCTCGAGGATCGGGCCATCGGTCGTGATCATGATTCCTTCAGACATTGCAATGCTCCTCAAGGCAGCAGTCGAATCAGCGCATCGACAGCGACCGCGCCGCGGCCCTGCGGCCGGACAATCACCGGGTTGATGTCGAGTTCGACCAGGCGATCGACGTTGGCCTCGCCGTAGCGCGCGCACGCCATGGCAGTGGCGACCAGTGCTGCAACGTCGCCCGGCGGGCGGCCGCGAAAGCCGCCGAGCAGCTTACCGATGCTGAGCCGCATCAACGCCGCCTCGATCGCTGCCGGCGTAAACGGCGGCAGCAGGCTGGCGCTATCCTGCAGCAGTTCGGTCAGCACGCCACCGGCGCCGAGCACCAGCACCTGTCCGAATTGAGGGTCGACGCTCATACCAATGAGAACCTCGGCGACCCCGTCGCGCACCATTTCTTCGACCAGAACCGAGTCCGAGAGTATAGCGAGGCGCTGCGCCGCGGCGGCGGCTTCCGCCGCGGTGCGCACGTCGACAACGACGCCGCCGAGTTCCGATTTGTGTTCCAGCGCCGCCCCGGCGGCCTTGATGACCACGGGGAAGCCGATCGCTTCCGCGGCAGCGGCCACCGCCGTGGCCACGCCGCCTGGGCGCTTGCCGTCGATCATGTGCGAGCGCGGAACCTGCACGCCAAACGCCGCCAGCGCAGCCTTACCCTCGTATTCGTTCAACGTGCCGGCAGCGCCGATCGACGCCCGGCGCGTCAGTCGCAGCTGCACGCCGCCGCCGCCGCCCCAGGTCTCGCCGACCGCGCCCGCTAGGTCGAGCGCCTCGAGCGCTTCGCGCTGACCCTGAAGCGGGGCGATGGCGGCGGCAAGGCACTTCTCGCGCGTGCCGGACGCCAGGGATTCCGGTAGCGAACAGATGACCGCGGCGCGGCACGGCGCATCCGCCAGCGACGCTATGTATTCCTCGATCACGGCGAAGTAGCTGGCCGGATCGGCCTGCTCTTCGGGTGGACAATCGACCATCAGGCCCACGGCGTCGAACCCGGCGCGCTGGACCACCGAAAACAACGCTCGCAGCGCCGGGCGATCGAACCAGATGTGGGTGTGGAAATCGAACGGGTTGGCGATCGTGACCCGATCGCCGAGAATTTCGTGCAGCTGTGCCGCGGACGCGGCTGGAAATGGCGGAAATTTAAGACCCAGCTGTCGCGACGTGTCCGCAGTCATCGCCATGTCGCCGCCGGACGCGCCCATGATCAGTACGCGCCGACCGGCAAGTGGGCCACCGGTGTGGAAAATCTTCAGCGTCTCGCACAGTGTGGCCAGTGAATCGCAGCGCGCGATGCCCGCCTGGCGGCAGAAAGCGTCGAACACCGCGTCGGCGCCGGCCAGCGCGCCGGTGTGCGTGCGCGCGGTGCGGGCCGCCGCCTCGGTGCGCCCGGCTTTGACCAGTGCCACCGGCTTGCCGGCGGCTCGCGCCCGGTCCACCGCGCGCGCGAAGCGCGCCACGTCCTTGATACCTTCAATATAAATGCCGAACGCGGTGACGCGCTCTTCAGCTGTCAGCAGCTCGATCAAGTCTTCGACCGCCAGCCGGGTCTGGTTGCCGACCGTGATCACGTAGCCGATCGGCAGCGAGCGGTCGTTGAACAGCAGATTGAGGGCGATGGTGCCGCTCTGGCAGATCAGCGCCACGCCGCGTTCCGGGCGCCCCCCGACTACCTGATCCGGCCACAGCGCCGCGCCATCGAAGAAATTGATGAAGCCATAGCAATTGGGTCCGAAGAACGGCAGGTCCGCGGCAGCGGCCAGCAATTGTCCGGTGAGTTGCTGTCCTTCGGGGTTGCCGGTCTCGGAAAATCCGGCAGCAAAGCAGACGAAGCCGCCGGCGCCGCTGCGGGCGAGGGCAGCGGCGATGCCCGGCACCTCGCGATTTGGAGCGGCGATGAAGGCGGCATCCGGCACGCCCGGCAGGTCATCAACCGAGCGGTAATACGGGGTCTCGGGCGAGGACGGACGCTGCGGATGAATACGCCACAGCTTGCCGTCGTAGCCGACGGCGCGGCTGGCCGCGACCGCCGCGTCGGCCCAGGCGCCGCCAATCATGGCGATGCTGCGCGGCGCCAGCAGTCGCTGCATTGCATGCGGGTTCATTTAGCGGCCGCGCAATTCCATGCGCCGGGAGCCCGGCCCGAGCCACGGCGCATCGGCCGCCATCGGCGCCAGCGCCGCGATGGCTGCCGCGATTTCAGGCGCGAACGGCGCGCTGGCCACGGTGTCGCCCTGGTGTACGTGCAGCAGCATGATCTCGGCGGTCGCGGCCACCGCTGCGTTGCCTTCGCAGCTGATGTCGAAGCCGGCATGAATGCGCTTGTGATCCGAGGCGAGCAGGTGCACGCCGACCAGGACCTGGTCGCTGTGGTGGACTTCGCGCAGGTAGTGGATATGCATCTCGAGCGTGTAGAGCGTGTTGCCGGTGGCGGCTCGATAGGCAGCATCCAGCCCCAGACGATCCATCAGTGCGTCGGTGGCATAGCTCAATATCAGCGCGTAGTAGGCGTCGCGCAGATGCCCATTGTAGTCGATCCACGCGGCATCGATTGCGGTGCGATAGATCGGGGTTGCCGGCACGATGGGGGCTGCGATCTAGCGCAGCTGCAGCCGCTCGCGCGTTTGCGCCGGGCTGAGAATCCGCGCTCCCATGGCATCGATGATGCCGCGCGCCTTTTCCACCAGCTGTGCATTGCTGGCGTATACCCCGCGGCTCAGGTACAGGTTGTCCTCCAGCCCGACGCGCACGTTGCCGCCCAGCAGCACCGACTGCGCCACCCAGGGCATCTGCATGCGGCTGATCGCGAACGAGCTGAACACGCAGTCGGGCGGCAGCGAGTTGACCATCGCGAGCAGGTGCCCGGTATCGGCCGGTGCGCCGTAGGGTATGCCCATGCAGAGCTGGATCAGCACCGGCGCCGGCAGAAGTTTTTCCTTGATCATCTGCTTGACGAACCACAGGTTGCCGGTGTCGAACACCTCCAGCTCCGGCTTCACGCCCAGCTCGCGCAGGATCTCGGCGCCGCGGCGCAGATAGTTCGGCGTCGATACATAGGCGCGGTTGCCGTCGCCGAAGTTCAGGCTGCCGCAGTCGAGCGTGGCAATATCCGGCCGGTACAGTCCCTCGCTGCAAAGATCGATGACATGCCGCATGCGCTGTTCCTGGCTGCAGAAGTCGCTGCCCGGCGCCGGCGTGTTTGCCAGGCCCTGATCGCCGACCACGATGTAGCCGCCCATGCCGCAGGTCAGATTGACGATGACGTCAACCTTGCTTTCACGGATGCGCTTCACCACTTCGCGGTAGTGCCGCGTGTCCATGCTGAAGGCGCCGGTCTCGGGTTCGCGCACGTGGATGTGCACGATGGCCGCGCCGGCGGTCGCGGCCGCCACCGCAGCGGCGGCGATCTGCTGCGGAGTAATGGGGCAGTGCGGGCTCTTGGTGACGTTGGTATCGTCGCCGGTGATGGCGCAGGTGATGAAAACATCCTGGTTCATGACGATGCCCGCGACTGGTAAATATTATGGTGTCAATAATATAATAATGGGTGACACTGCGGCAAGTCGTGGCATGCTGCAGCAGCGCGCGCTGACGCAGCTACCGGTCTTCGGAGAACATTCATGCAGACACAATTGCTGATCGGCGGCCGACTGCTTGCAGGTGAAGGGCCGGTGCAGCAGGTGCTGGACGCGGCCAGCGGCGCAGAGTTGGCGAGCGTGGCCTCGGCGAGCGCCGCGCAGGTTGATGCGGCGGTGGCCGCGGCCGAGGGGGCGGGCGACGGCTGGGCGCAGACCTGTCCTAAGGATCGCGCCGCCCTGCTGCTGAAGATCGCCGATGGCATCGAGGCCCAGGCGCAGGACTACGCCGCCCTGGAATCGCAGAATACCGGCAAGCCGCTGCCGGCGATGCTCAACGACGAGATCCCGGCGATCGCCGATGTATTCCGGTTCTTTGCCGGTGCCGCCCGCACCCAGCATGGCCAGCTGGCCGGCGAATACCTGCCTGGTCACACCAGTTTCGTACGCCGGGACCCGATCGGAGTGGTGGCGTCGATTGCACCCTGGAATTATCCGTTGATGATGGCGGCCTGGAAGATTGCGCCGGCGATCGCGGCCGGCAACACCATGGTGCTCAAGCCCTCCGAGCAGACGCCGCTCAGCGCGCTGATGCTGGCGCAGCTGTTTGCGGAACTGTTGCCGCCCGGCGTGGTGAATGTGGTCTGCGGGCTGGGCGATCCGGTCGGCACGACGCTGGTGGCACACCCGCGCGTGCGCATGGTGTCGCTGACCGGATCGGTCGCGACTGGCCAGAAGGTGCTGGCCGCGGCGGCCGGCAACCTCAAGCGTACCCATCTGGAGCTGGGCGGCAAGGCACCGGTGATCGTGTTCGACGACGCCGACGTGGCCGAGGTGGTCGCGGGAATCCGCAGCTTCGGCTTCTACAATGCCGGCCAGGACTGCACCGCGGCCTGCCGCATGTACGTCGGTGAGCGCATCTACGAGCGCGTGGTCGCCGATCTGACCCAGGCGGTGCGAACCATCAAGGTCGGCCGGCAGCAGGAGCCGGGTGTGGAAATGGGCCCACTGGTCTCGCACGCGCAGCGCGAACGCGTGGCGGCGTTCGTGGCGCGCGCAGCGGCCGAACCGCACATGCAGATCACCACCGGCGGCAAGGCCCGTGCCGGCGGCGGATTCTTCTACGAACCGACGATCGTTGCCGGCGCCCGGCAGGGCGACGAGATCGTGCAGCGCGAAGTATTCGGTCCGGTGGTGTCGATCACCCGCTTCACCGATGCCGACGACGCGGTACGCTGGGCCAACGATTCCGAATACGGGCTGGCGTCATCGGTCTGGACGTGCGATATCGCGCGCGCCATGCTGGTGGCCGCGCGGCTGCAATACGGCGCGACCTGGATCAATACGCACTTCGCGAGCGTGAGCGAGATGCCGCACGGCGGCTTCAAGCGCTCCGGCTATGGCAAGGATCTGTCGGTATATGCGCTCGAGGATTACAGTGTGCCGCGCCACGTGATGGTGAGGTTATAGCGTATGTACGCCCGGGCTGGGCTGCGAACGCTACTGCTGCTGGCGGCCGCAGCGCTCACCGGTTGCGGTTCGGGTCACCAGGGCGCCGAGGCCAAGGTAGTGAACATCTACAACTGGTCCGATTACATCGGCAAGGACACGCTGGCGAAATTTGAAAGCGCCACCGGCATCAAGGTGGTCTACGATACTTACGATGCCGATGAAACCCTGGAAGCCAAGATGATGGCGGGCGACTCCGGCTACGACGTGGTGAGCACCTCGACGGATTTCTTCAGCCGTCAGATCAAGGCCGGCATCTACCAGAAGCTGGACCGCAGCAAACTGCCGAACTGGAAGAATCTGGATCCACAGGTGCTCGCGATTGAGGCCGGCGCCGATCCTGGCAACCAGTACGCGATGCCCTACCTGCGGCACGTCAATGGCTTTGCCTACAATGTCGACATGATCAAATCCCGTATGCCCAACGCGCCGCTCGACAGCCTCGACATGATCTTCAATCCGCAGGTCATCGCGCACTTTGCCGATTGCGGGGTATCGTTTCTGGATCAGGCGGAGGATGTGCTGCAACTGGCATTGAACTATCTGCATCTGGACCCGAATTCCACCAACCCCGAGGACTACAAGCGCGCCGAGAAACTGCTGCTCGCGGTGCGTCCCTACATCCGCGCGTTTGACTCATCCGAGTACATGAATGGCCTGGGGAACAAGGAGTTCTGTATCTCGATGTCGTGGTCCGGGGATTATGCGGCGGCCCGGGCGCGTGCCAAGGCCGCCGGGGTCATCGTCAACCTGGCGTTTACCGTGCCCAAGGAAGGCGCCAACGCATCGTTCGATGCGCTGCTGATACCGGTCGACGCGCCGCATCCGGATGCGGCGCACAAGTTTCTCAATTTCATACTTGAACCCCGAGTGATCGCGGACATTACCAACGACATTCATTACGGCAACGACAATCTGGCGTCCACGCCCTACGTCGATCCGCAGATTCTGAATGATCCGGCGATCTATCCGACCCCGGCGGTCGCAGCCAGGTTATACGAATCCGCGGAGGTCAATCCGGCCCTGGAACGTATCCGTACCCGCACCTGGACCCGGATCAAGACGGCGCGCTGATCCAATGCAATCACCAGCACCCACGGCGCGACTGCGCGTCACCGCCGGCAATGAACTGACGATCGAACATGCCGACGGGCAACGCTATGCCATCCACCCGATCTGGCTGCGTGAGCGCTGCCAGGACGCAAGCACGGTCGACCTGCATACCGGGCAGCGGCTGCTGGATCCATCGGATCTTGATCCGCGGCTGGCGCTGAGCGCCGTCACGCAGCCCGAAGCCGGAAAATTTCGCGTGCAGTTCAGCGACGGACACCAGGCGGATTTCCTGGAGTGCGACATTCTGGCGGAGGCGGCGCTGCGCGCCGGCGATCACGACCTGCCGGCGCCCAGGCTGTGGGATGCGACGCTGCGCCCTGCCCCGCACGCGCGGTGGAACAGCCAGCCAAGTGATAACGAGCGCGCGCGGTGGCTGGCGCGGTTCCTGGAACTGGGCTTCGTGGTCTTCAGCGACGTGCCGACGCAACCGGGACAGATACTGCAGGTCGCCGCCGCATTCGGCTATCCCCGGGAGACGAATTTTGGCGAGCTGTTCGACGTGCGTTCCACACCCGCGGCCATCGATCTTGCGTACACCGCGATGGCGCTCGACCCGCACACCGACAATCCGTACCGTTGGCCGGTGCCGGGCGTACAGCTGCTGCACTGCCTGGTGAACCAGACCTCCGGTGGTTTGTCGACTCTGGTCGACGGCTTTGCGGTGGCCGAGGCGCTGCGGCTGCGCGACCCCGAAGCGTTTGATCGGATGTCACGCACGGCGGTGCGATTTCGCTATCGCGATGCCGCCACCGATCTGGTGGCGAGCGCAGCGCCGATCGAACTCGACGTCACCGGCCGCGTACAGGCGGTGCACTTCAGCCCGCGGCTGGATTTCGTGCCGTTGCAGCCGCCGGCGGATCTGGAAGCGTACTATCGCGCGCGGCGTGCATTTGATCACCTGCTGCGCTCGCCGGAGTTCGAATTTCGCTTCCTGCTCAACGCCGGCGAGCTCATGATGATGGATAACCGGCGGCTGCTGCACGGACGTACCGGATTCGACCCCACCGAAGGCCTGCGTCATCTTCAGGGCTGCTACATCGACATCGACGGCCCGCGCAGCCTGTATCGGCTGCTGCGACGCCGCCGAGCGACTGCGACGGAGAACCCGCAATGAGCGAGATCATGGGCGAGATGGTGAGTTTTCGCAGGATGCAGGACGGTACCCGCAAGGATTACCTGCTGCTCGACCGCTCGGAGCGCTACTACGCGCTGGGCCTGCCCGATCGGGTGCTCGAGGCGCTACGCCGGCTTGATCATTCGCTCGCCGGTTACCCACTGAGCCGGCTTGGACATTCGCTTCAGGTCGCGACGCGCGCGCGCAGCGATGGTGCCGATGATGAGCTGGTGCTCGCGGCGCTGATTCACGATATCGGCGACGAGCTGGCGCCGTACAATCACGCGGAGTTTGCCGCAGCCATCATCCGGCCGTACGTGCGCGCCGAGGTGACCTGGATCGTCGAGCAGCACGGCCTGTTCCAGAATTACTATTACGTGCACCACCTGGGTGGCAACCGCAATGCCCGCGATCGCTACAAGGATCATCAGTGGTATGGCGCCTGCGCGGCGTTCTGCGAACGCTGGGACCAGGCGTCGTTCGATCCGGACTATCCGAGCCAGCCGCTGGAGGCATTCGAGCCGCTGGTACGCAGCATCCTTGGCCGGCCGGCGCACGATCCGCGTTACATCGCCGAGCCGATCGCCTGAACAGGCGGTGCCGCTCGGGCGCCGCGGCGTTAGCGCTCCGCCATCTGCATCTCCAGCGCCCGCCGCTGGTCGGCACGACGCATGAAGTAGCCGGCGGCAATCACGCAGGCCCCGACGGCGCAGATGATCAGGCTGGCGAGTGCATTGACGTCGGGGCTGACGCCAAGCTTGACCTTGGAGTAGATGACCATCGGCAGCGTGCTGGCGCCCGGTCCGGACACGAAGCTCGAGATCACCAGGTCGTCGAGCGACAGCGTGAAGCTCAGCAACCAGCTCGACAGGATCGCGGGCGCCAGGATCGGCAGCGTGATTTCCAGGAACGCGCGCGCCGGACCGGAGCCGAGGTCCATCGCCGCCTCCTCCAGCGACCGGTCGGCGGTTTGCAATCGCGACTGCACCGTGATGGTCACATAGGCCGAACAGAACGCCACGTGCGACAGCACGATGGTGGTGAAGCCGCGGTGCGGCCAGCCGAGCATCTGCAGCATCGAAACAAACAGCAGCAGCTGCGTGATGCCGGTGATGATCTCCGGCATCACCAGCGGTGCATTCACCATGCCGGTCAGCAGCAGGCGCCCGCGAAAGCGGGCAAAGCGTACCAGCGCGATCGCCGCCATGGTCCCGAGCAGTACCGCGGCACTGGAAGCGGTGACCGCGACTTCCAGCGACAGCAGTGCCGCTTGCAGCAACTGGCGGTTGTGCAGCAGCTGGAAATACCAGGCGGTCGAGAATCCACCCCAGACGTTGACCAGTGGGGAGGCATTGAACGAGTAGGCGATCAGCACCACGATCGGCAGGTAGAGTATCGTGATGCCGAGGCACAGTACGGTGAGTAGTGTCGGGGAGTAGCGGCTTTCCATGCCGATTCAGGCCTCGAGCTGCTTGACGTTGTAGTACTGGTAGATCGCGATCGGGCCGGCGAGCAGAAACAGAAACGCGATGGCCACCGCCGAGGCGACCGGCCAGTCGTGGTTGCCGAAGAACTCATCCCACAGCACGCGGCCGATCATCAGGCTATCGGGTCCGCCGAGCAGCGACGGGATCACGAATTCGCCGACCGCCGGTATGAACACCAGCATCGAGCCGGCAATCACGCCCGGTATCGACAGCGGCAGCGTGACGTCGAGGAACACGCGCCACGGGGGACTGCCCAGGTCAGAGGCTGCTTCCAGCAGCGAACGGTCGAGTTTCTCCAGTGTGGCGAACAGCGGCAGCACCATGAATGGCAGGTAGGAATAGATGATGCCGAGGTACACCGCCAGCGTCGTGCGCATGATTCGGAGCGGCTCGTGAATCAGCCCGAGGTGCAGCAGCACGGTGTTGAGTATGCCGTTGTCGCGGATGATGCCCTCCAGGGCATATACCCGCAGCAGGAACGAGGTCCAGAATGGCAGGATGATGATCAGCAACAGCACATTCTGCGTCGACTTGGACGCCCGGGCGATCGCGTATGCCATCGGATAGCCCAGCCCCAGGCAGATCAATGTCGAAAAGAATGCGGTCTTGAGCGAATATAGATACGCCACACCATAAACGTCATCGGTAAACAGGTACTGATAGTTCGCCAGGCTGACGCTGAATTGCAGGTGATGGTCTGGGGTGCGGGTCAGTACATCGGTGAACGGAGGTACGCGCGCCGCGGTGTCGGCGAAGCTGATCTTGAAGGCGAAGGCGAACGGAATGAGGAAAAAAATCAGCAGGAACAGCAGCGGCGGCAGGATGATGAGCCAACGGCCCGGACGATCTATAGGTTTCATCAGTCGCGCAGGAATGTGGCTACCGGCAGTATTGTGCGCGATAAATCCACCCTGGGGTACAGATTTTGCCGGCTCGCAGCCGCGCGGTGAGCGGCGCTAGCCGTGGCGTCGCGCGTACCACCGGTGGGCAGCGGCGCTGAGGCGGGTCCCGGCCGGGCCACACGCAGCCGCCAGCGCCAACGGCTGATCGACGCCTGCATCTCGGCACTGCATATCTACGGGCCGTCGCGCACCACGGTGGAAAAAGTGGTGTCGATCGCCGATCTGTCGCCCGGAATCGTTCGGTTTTACTTCGATTCCAAGGCGGCAATGCTGGTGGCATCGCTCGAGCATCTGTCGGCCGAGTTCGAGGAGCGGGTGCTGTTGCCGGTGTCGCAACTGCGGCAATCGCCGGTGCTGGCGCTGGAATTACTGGTGGACCTGTATCTGGATGCGGACATAGCCAGTCCGCGCAAGGTATCGGTCTGGTATTCGTTCTGGGGCGAGGCCAGCTCGCGCCAGGAGTACTACGACATCTGCGGTAACAGGGACGACGAGTTTGCCGCACTGGTGCGCGAACTGATCGAGCGCATGATCGCACAGAGCGCAGCCCGGCACCTGGACGCCGACGGCGTAGCGCTGGGACTGATCGGCGTGCTGGAGATTCTGTGGCAGGGCTTCGCGTTTCAAAGTGAGGCCAGCATCGATCGCGTGGCCGCCCGGGCGCGTGCGCTGGCCTACCTGCGCTCGGTGTTCCCGGGGCAGTTCGCGGGCGCGGCGCCGCTGCTGCCGCCGGCACCGACGCCGGCCCCTGAGCGCGACACCAGCGATGCGGGCCAGTCGCCGCCGACAACGTTCGCTGCGGCATCCGAACCGAAGCTGCGTGCCGGCGCACGCCTGCCCGCCTGGGCCTACGCCCACGGCGCGTTGCTGGCGGCGGAGCGCGAGCGGCTGCTGCGACCGGCCTGGCAAATCATCGGTCACGAGGCTGAAGTCCCGGTCGCAGGCGACTTTCTGAGTGCGGATCTGGCTGGCGAGCGAGCCCTGGTAGTGCGCGGCGAGCGCGGCCGCCTGCACGCCTTTCGCAATGCCTGCCGCCGGCGACCGCACGCCCTGGTTATCGCGCGCACTGGCCACCTCGAGGGCGCAATCCACTGCGCGTCCCACAATCTCACCTACCGGCTCGATGGACGACTGGTCGATGGCGACACGCCCGGCGACCTCAGTGCGCTCGGGCTTACGCAATGGGGGCGCCTGATCGTGGTGCGCGGGGCCGGTGCCGCTGCGCCAGAAGTGGCCGCCGAGGTCGAGATCGAGTGGGGAGTATTCGACCGCATGTCGCCGGTCGGTGCGCAGCAGATCCAGGTGGCCGCGGACTGGAAGCTGATCGTCGAGCGCTGGCTCGAAGCGCCGGCGGCGCAGCGCCAGTTCCTGCCGCCGAACCAGCTGATCGAGGCGCGGCGCGACGCGGCACTGATCCTTCAGGTGATTCCGGTGGCGGCGGGCCGCTGCCGCCTGCAGCGCTACGACTACGTCGCGGCTGTGCCGGCACGGCGGCACAGCGGCCCAAAGCGCGGCAGCGCAGTTTCCGGCAGCGCCGGTGTACACGCCGGCGGCGGCTGGCAACGACAGATCAACGCCTGGCTGCAGCGCGAGATTGCCCTGGCTGAGTCTACCCAGACCGGGTTGGCGGGTGCCCCCGAGGAGTTCGAGGACGCCGGCCCGATTCCCGACCCGCTGCTGCAGTTTCGTCGCTCGATCACGGCGTTGCTGCCGGCGATCCCGACGCTGCCGGAACGCTTGCTCTAGGCGAAGCGCGCAGGCGGGCCCGGCTGGCGCACTTCAGGAATGCGCTCGCGCAGCAGCTCGTGAAACTCGTACATGCAGTTCTCCAGGCGCGACAGCGGACCGGGTTCATAGCTACCCGACCCCAGCCCGAGCTGCACCCGCCGGCACAGAAATTCATCCTCGCGCTGTACCAGGCGATTTATGCGGGTGCTCAGGTAGCGCACGATGCGCATCTCGCGCCGCTCATCCGCGAGCGCAAACGAGGCGCCGCGGATGGTGCATTTGCCCGGACCGCGCGGCAGCACCTGGAAAAAATCCATCTGGTCCGGAAACACATCGATGCCCAGGTTCGGCAGCATGCTGTAGAAGCTCCAGCGCTTGCGGTGTGCTTCGGGCAGTTCCTGACTGACCCCGGCGACCATGCGCTGGTACATGCGCTCACTCCAGCGGGAGGATTCGCGCTCGCGCATCCAGCTGATGCCGCGCGCCACGCCGCCCGGCAGGTTGACCTGATCGTCATAGTCCGGGGTGAACAGGCGATTTAAGCCCGGATGACCGATGGGTACGTGGTAGGACTCCAGATAGTTGTCCATCGCGATTTTCCAGTCGCAGTCCCAGTGCTCGACATAGGACGTGCCCAGCGGGACCATGTCCTCGAAGCGATGCGGGGCGAACTCCGCCAGAAATGCGCCCCAGATCTGCTCCAGCGGCGGCGGGGTCCCGGCCACGCAGACGAATACGAACCCCATCATGACCTGCGAGCGCACCGGCTTCAGGCTGTATTGCGCGCGATCGAGTCCCGGGAAAGTCTCGCGTGCGGGTACCCCCACCAGTTCGCCCGACAGCCGGTAGGACCAGCCGTGATAGGGGCAGGTGATGTGGGCGCGGCAATTGCCGCCGCCTTCCAGCAGACGCGAACCACGATGGCGGCAGACGTTATGAAACGTCTGAATCGCACCGTCGGCGCCGCGCACGGCCACCACGCTGTCGGCCCCTAGATCGAGCGTCATGTAGTCGCCCGGCTTCGGGATGGAGCTGATGTGACACACGATCTGCCAGCTCGGCTTGAGGATGCGCTCGTATTCCAGGCGCGTCATTTCCGGATGGCTGTAGGCCCACGCCGGTAGTGCCCGCGGCAGCGGGGCCAGGGTCGACTCGACCAATGGGGCAGCTGAGGAATTCATCGGAGGCCTCCGGCGATTCGGGGCAGTTTTATATGAGCATTCAATTCTACACAAAAATTATATGAGCATATAGACTCGTTGCCTGACTGGTGCTACCGTGCCCCACCGGCACCTCTAGCGGAGCGCAACCATGCCCCGAATCCTAAGCAAAAACCACGCGCATTTCCGTCGCGCCGTGCAGCGCATGCCACTGGGTGTGGCCTCCAATTTCCGCTTTTGGGGGGAAGAACGCACGATTTATGTAAAATCAGGCCGTGGCGCCCGGATCACCGACCTGGACGACAACGTCTACGTCGACTATCGCATGGGCTATGGGCCGGCGATCCTGGGCTACGCCGATCCGCGGGTCGATCAGGCGGCACGTGAAGGCATGCAGGTCGGCGGTGTGTTCGCGCTGTCGACCGAATGCGAGTACCGCGTGGCGGAGCGCATCGCGAAAATGGTGCCGGCCGCACAGCTGGTGCGCTTTTCCAATTCCGGCACCGAGGCGGTCATGGCGGCGCTGCGCCTGGCGCGCGCCTTTACCGGTAAGGACGACTACGTGATTCTGGAGGGCAGCTATCACGGGCTGTTCGATGCCGCCATGTGGTACACGCCGATGGACAAGTGGTCCCAGGTCGGGGAACCAGAGGTCTATCCGTACAGCGAGGGAGTGCCGCTCAGCACACGCAATTTCGCGCATTTTGTCCAGGCAAACGATGCCAATCAGCTGGAAGACGTATTCAAGCGCCATGCGGGCTCGATTGCCTGCCTGTTGATCGAGCCCATTATGGGCAACTGCCTGGGGATTGCGACCGACCCGGCCTACATCCGCGCGGCGCGTGAACTGTGCGATCGCCACGGCGTGTTGCTGATCATCGACGAGGTGAAGAGCGGCTTTCGCGTCGCCCGTGGCGGCGTGCAGGAGCTATACGGCGTACCGGCGGACCTATGCACCTTCGCCAAGGCAATCGCCAACGGCTATCCGATCTCGGTGCTGGCCGGCCGCGAGGACATCATGCGCAAGATCGGCCGCGGGGTCGCGCACGGCGGCACCTATACCGCGCACCCGGTGTCGCTGGCAGCGGCCGAAAGGACGTTGCAGATCCTGGATGAGACCGATGCGCTCGAACGCATCGCCGCCTACGGTACCCGGTTGCGCAGCGGCATGAGTGCGATCCTGAAGGCGCGTGGCGTGGCGCACAGCTTCGTCGGCCACCCGTCGATGGGAGGGCTGTACTTCGCGCACGAGCCGCCGCGCACCTACCGCGACTGGAAGGGCAGTGACTACACGTTCTACGATGCCGCCGCCCGGGTACTGCACGATGAACGTATTCTGTGCGAACCGGATTCGCGCGAGCCGTGGTTCATCTCCGCGGCGCACGATGACTCCTGCCTGCGCGATACACTGGCGGGGTTCGAGGTAGCGATCGACACCACGCTGGAGACACTCGGCAAATCGCGCAAGATGCCGGCTTAGAACAACCGCCACTGAATTTTCGCGACTGAATGAGGGGCTCAGGGAATGGTCAGCGGCGGCAGCGGGCGCCATGATGCGATCATCGTGGGTGCCGGCCACAACGGCCTGGTCGCGGCGTGCTATCTGGCGCGCGCCGGCCTGGATGTGCTGGTGCTGGAGCGCAATCCCTACATCGGCGGCGCTGCCGTCAGCCGCCGGCTGTACGATGGCTTTACCTATTCCAATTGCTCCTACGTCTGCAGCCTGCTGCGTACCGAGATCATCCGCGAGCTGAACCTGCCCGGTTACGGGCTGCAGATCATTCCCTATGAGGGCGGTTGCACCATGATGCGCGATGGTGGCCATCTGGCGCTGTACCACAACCACGACGCACTGCGCCGCGAGATCGCGCGCCACTCCAGGCGTGATGCCGAGAGCTATGAGCGCTACCTGCGCGACATGCTGCGCCAGTGCCGCTTCATCAAGCCGCTGTTACTGCGCGAGCCGCCGGACCCAACTTCGTTCAAACCACGCGACATCAGGGAGCTGCTGTACCTGGGCAAGCATTTTCACCGTCTCGGCGAGCAGCGCATGTACGACACGGTGCGCTTCTGGACCATGAGCTGTGCCGACTTCCTGGACGAGTATTTCGAGAGCGAGATCGTCAAGGCGCACCTGGCCGGCAGCTCGATCATCGGTACCGCGCTCGGCCCGCGGTCCCCAGGCACCGCCTACGTGCTGCTGCATCACTACATGGGCAATATCGACGGTGCGGTGGGTGCGTGGGGCTTTGCCCGCGGCGGCATGGGAGCGGTCACGCAGGCGCTGGCTGCGTCCTTCCAGGCCAGCGGCGGCAGCATTCGCAGCGGCGCGCCGGTGGAACGGATTCTGGTGCGCAATGGGCGGGCCTGCGGCGTGGTGCTCGAGAGTGGCGAAGAGCTGCTGGCGCGCATCGTGGTATCCAATCTCGACGTGCGGCGCACCTTTCTCGACATCATGAACGCCAACGACCTGCCCGAGGAGTTCGTCTCGCAGGTGCGAAATTTCAAGATCCGCGGCTCATCGGGCAAGCTCAATATCGCGCTCGACGGGCTACCGCACTTTCCCGCCATCCCGCATGGCTCGCCGAGCATACGCGGTGATCTGCACGTAACCGACAGCATTGAGATGCTGGAGCGCGCCTACGACGACTGGAAGGAGGGCCGCTGGTCGCGCGCGCCGTACATCGATATGCTGATGCCATCGCAGATCGATCCGACTCTGACGCCGGCGGGAAAGCACTATATGTCGGTATTCGTGCAGTACTGTCCCTACAAGCTTGCCGACGGCGAGTGGGATGCGGCCAGGCGTCAGGCCTTCGGGCGTACGGTCATCGACACCATCGCCGAGCACAGCCCGGATTTCAAGGACCTGATCCTGCACGCCGAGATCCGTACTCCCTGGGACCTGGAGAACGAGGTCGGGCTGACCGAGGGCAATATCTTCCAGGGCGAACTGACCTTCGATCAGCTGCTGTTCAATCGGCCGATCCCCGGTTATGCACAGTACCGCGCTCCGGTGCGCGGCATGTATATGTGCGGCTCCAGCACTCATCCGGGTGGCGGCGTGATGGGCGCTCCGGGTGCCAACGCGGCGGGCGCGATTCTGCGCGACCTCGGGCGGGCGCACTGAACATGTCAGGCGCTTCCGCCGGCAACGCCAGCTACGACTGCCTCGTTATCGGCGGCGGTCACAATGGCCTGGTATGCGCCGCCTATCTGGCCCGCGGCGGCCGCTCGGTGCTGGTGCTGGAAGCGGCGAGCCAGGTCGGAGGCGCAGCTATCACGCGCGAATTTGCCCCTGGCTTCAAGGTCTCGGCCTGTGCGCACCTGCTGCATCTGATGCCGGGGTCGCTGATCAAGGATCTGGGCCTGGATGCACGCGGCCTGCAGTTGGCCGCCGCCCATATGCGGACCACTGCGATTGCGCCCGATTGCCCGCCGCTGCCGATCGACGCGCACGACCCGACGCTGCTCGCGGCGCGCTCGGCCGCAGACGCCGCCGCGCTGCCCGCCTATCGTGCGCGCCTGCGACGGCTAGCCGAGGCGCTGTATCCGGTGCTCGACACCGCAACACCGCGACTGGGGACCGAATCCTGGCAGGATCGCGCCTCATGGTTGCGCATCGGATGGCGCATTCGCCGTCTTGGACGCAGGGACATGCGCGAACTGCTGCGCATCGGCGGCATGTGCGTGCAGGACTTGCTGGACGAACACTTCGAGACGCCGCTGCTCAAGGGGGCGCTCGGATTTGATGCTGTGTTGGGCACCAGCGCCGGCCCGCGCTCGCCGGGCAGCGTGTTTCCGCTGCTGTACCGCATGGCGGCCGAGGTGCAGGGCGGTAGCGCGCTGGCACAGCCGGTGGGCGGACTGGGCGCGCTGTCGGATTCGCTGGCGCGCGCTGCGCTGGCGGCCGGGGCCGCGATCCGCACCAGCGCCACCGTGGAGCGCATCATGGTGCGCGACGATCGTGCCGCCGGCGTGATCCTCAAGTCTGGCGAGCAGATCACCGCCACCAATGTCATATCCAATGCCGATCCTAAGACGACTTTCCTGCAGCTGCTCGGCGGGGAATACCTCGACACCGGTTTCGTGCGCCGTATCGCGCATCTGCGTGCCAGGGGCGTGACCGCCAAGCTGCATCTGGCATTGAATCGGCTGCCGCAGTTCACCGGCCTGTCGGACAGCGCTCTGGCCGGCCGCCTGTTGCTGGCGCCATCGCTGGACTACGTTGAGCGTGCTTTCAATCACGCCAAGTATCGTGAGTTCTCGGCGGCGCCGATCGCTGAGATCACGGTGCCGACCGTGAACGATGCCAGTCTGGCCCCGGCTGGGCGGCACGTGCTGTCAGCGGTGGTGCAATACGCGCCCTATGAACTCGCCGGGGGCTGGCAAAACGAGCGCCAGCGTTTCGTGGACCTGGTCATCGATGCGCTCGAGCGCTGTGCACCGGGCCTGCGCGCCAGCGTCGAGGCGGTCGAGCTGCTCAGTCCGCCGGATATCGAGCGCGAATTTCGCATCAGCGGCGGACACTGGCATCACGCTGAGCTCGCGCTCGACCAGTTTTTCATCGTGCGTCCGGTGCCGGGCGCGGCCCAATACCGCACCCCGATCGGCGGCCTGTATTTGTGCGGAGCGGGTTGTCACCCCGGCGGCGGGGTCATGGGAATCGCCGGGCGCAATGCCGCGCGAGCGCTGATGCGCGAGGCGGCCTGACGATGCTTACCGAAAGCGAGCCGCACTATCGCCAGCCGTTGCTGAAGACCCCGTTTCACGAGCGCGCGCGCGCTCTCAGCCAGGTGGACAGTTTCATTCCGTGGGCCGGATACACCACGGTCGACGTGTTCAGCTTCGTGGAGCAGGAATACTTCGCGATACGCAACGCCAGCACGCTGTACGATCTCACGCCGATGGTGAAATACCGGATTGACGGGCGCGACGCGCTGCGCTACCTCAATCGCCTGATGACGCGCGACATCGGCAAGCTCAAGGTCGGGCGCGTCGCCTACAGCGTGTGGTGCAACGACGCCGGCCACCTGATCGACGACGGCACGGTGTTTCGCCTCGGTGATACCGAGTACCGGCTGTGCACCGGGGAGCGACAGCTCGACTGGCTGCTCGACTCCGCCCTGGGCTTCGACCTGCAGATCGACGAGGTCACGGAGGAGACCGCCGCCCTGGCGGTCCAGGGTCCGACCTCTTGTGCGGTCCTCAAGAACATGGGGCTGGGCGGCATCGAGCGGCTCAAGCCATTCGAGCTGGCACATTTCGCGCTGCCCGCAGCGATCGCCTCCGACGCCCAGATCATGGTGTCGCGCACCGGTTTCACTGGCGACCTGGGCTACGAACTGTGGATGCGTCCGGAGGACGCGGAGGCGGTTTGGGATGCGCTGATGGAAGCAGGTCGTTACTGCGCTATCCGGCCGATCGGATCGCGGGCGCTGAATATGGCACGTATCGAGGCTGGATTCGTGCTGCCGAATGTCGATTTCGTTTCCGGCGAGCGCACCCTGCGGGCCGGCACCGAGCGCTCTCCGATCGAACTCGGGCTCGGCTGGCTGGTCGACCTGAACAAAGGCCACTTTACCGGCCGGCGCGCGCTGCTCGAGGAGCAGCGTCGCGGACCGCGGCGGCAGCTGGTGGGGCTCGACATCGAAGGCAACAAGCCAGCGCATAATGCGCTGCTGTACGCCGATAAAGCCGGTAGGCGTCAGATCGGCAGCGTCAGCTCCGCCACATGGTCCCCGACCTGCAAACGCAATATCGCACTGGCGATGGTCGATGTGCCGTATATCGAGACCGGCAGCACCCTGTGGGCCGAGATCTACCTGAACCGCGAACTGGTGTGGGAGCGGCGCATGGCGCGCACGCACGTGGTGGAGCGGCCGTTTTTCGCCCCCGAACGACGGCGCCTTTCCCCGCCGGCGGATTACTGAGGCACGCGCCCGGCATGATCGCAAACCAACTCAAACCGGTGGTCGATCGTCCCTGGCTCGATCCCAACGCCACGCCGCAGGTCATCATCGAGGGAGTGAGCAAGACCTACGGCAGCTACACCGCGGTCGATAACGTGCAGCTGACAATATACAAGGGGGAAATGTTCGCCCTGGTCGGTGCTTCCGGCTGCGGCAAGACGACGTTACTACGCATGCTGGCGGGATTCGCGCGCCAGAGCGCCGGTAGGATCTCGATCGACGGCGTGGAGATGAGCGATGTGCCGCCGCACGAGCGGCCGGTCAACATGATGTTCCAGTCGTACGCGCTGTTTCCGCATATGAGCGTTGAGGCCAACGTCGGCTACGGGATCAAGCGCTTGCCGCTCGACAGCGCGACGCGCCGCAAGCGCGTGCAGGAAGCCCTCGAGATGGTTCAACTCGGCGCGCTGGGGCAGCGCAAGCCGCACCAGCTTTCGGGCGGGCAGCGCCAGCGCGTTGCGTTGGCGCGTGCGCTTATTCGTAGACCCAAGCTGCTGCTGCTGGATGAGCCGTTATCGGCGCTCGACAAGAAACTGCGCGAACAGACCCAATTCGAACTGATGGATCTGCAGTATCAGCTTGGCATAACCTTCATCGTGGTTACTCACGATCAGGACGAGGCGATGGCACTGGCTACGCGCATCGCGGTGATGGAGCGCGGAAAAGTGCTGCAGGTCGACACGCCGTCGAAGATCTACGAATTTCCCAGCACCCGCTTCGTGGCCGATTTCGTCGGCACCACCAACCTGTTCGAAGGCACGGTCAGCGCCTGCGAGCCGGGCCTGATTACCGTGCAATGCACCGAGACCGGATGCGATCTGCTGGTGGACGATGTGGGGCGATTCGCCATTGGCCAGCGCGTCTGGGTGGCGCTGCGGCCGGAGAAGATCCGCCTGAGCAAGCAACCCGCCCCCGCCGCCCGCGTCAACCAGCTGCGCGGCACCGTATGGGAGTTGGGCTACCTGGGCAATCGCTCGACCTACCGGATCAAGACTGCGACCGGAAAAGTGGTTACAGTATTTTCCCAGAATGAGCGCCGAACGTCGGAATGGTCGATCGACTGGAGCGACGAGGTATATGTCAGCTGGGGCGCCGATGCGGCCGTCCTGCTGCATTCATAAGCGTAATTATAAGTCCAATGATGAGCGGGGATGGCGACACAGGGGCCGAGGCACAAAGCTCGGGAAGCAAAACAGATGAATTTCATGGGAGAACCGGTCATGAAACAGAATAACTTCGCAGCCGCGGCCAGGTTGGAACGAGTCCTGCTGGGGTTCGCGCTTGCACTGTGTGCTTCCGCGACCGCGCTGGGCCAGAACGCGCCCACTGCGGATGAGGGTGCTTCCGCGGACCTGTCCGGCGGCCTGAAGGAGATCGTCGTCACGGCCACGCGCCACGAGGAGTCGCTGAGCAAGGTGCCGGTGAGCGTCAGCGCGTTTACCCAGGAGGACATGGATCAGAAGGGCATGAAGGATTTCACCGATATCGTCCGCTTTACCCCCGGTGTCTCTATCGATCAGACCGGCACCAATGCCATCTCGATCCGTGGCATCTCCTCTTCGGGCGGCGCCGGTACCACCGGCATCTACATCGACGATACGCCGATCCAGATGCGCTCGCTTGGCTTCAACCCAGATGACACGCTGCCGAAGACCTTCGATCTGGATCGGGTGGAAGTGCTGCGCGGGCCGCAGGGTACCTTGTTCGGCGCCGGCTCGGAGGGCGGCACGGTGCGCTACATCCTCACGCAGCCGAGCCTGACTACGGACAGCACCTACGTGCGCAGTGAGCTTTCGTACACGCAGTATGGCGAGCCGAGCTATGAGGCCGGTGTTGCGCACGGCGGTCCGATCATCGACGGTACGCTCGGTTTTCGCGCCAGCGTCTGGTTCCGGCGCGATGGCGGCTGGATCGATCGCGTGGACCCGACCAGCGGTGCGGTGGTGGACAGCGATGCCAATCACCAGCAGACGCTGGTGCTACGCCTGGCAGGTATCTGGAAGCCGCTCGACGCCATCACCGTCACCCCGAGTATCTTCTATCAGAACCGGCAGGAACACGACGTGTCGACCTACTGGCCATCGGCCTCGAATCCGTCCTCCGGCGTTTTCAATAACGCCAACCCCGATCGGATACCGGTGCCCGACCGCTTCTATCTGCCGGCATTGAAGATCGACGTCGATCTGGGCGGCAAGCGGCTGGTGTCGGACACCTCGTACTACGTGCGCGACGAGCTCACCGGCTACGAAGGTACGGACTACAACCTGAGCTACTACCAGGGCATCGGCTGGCCGGCAGCGCCGGAGGCGATCTTCGTCAACCCGGCGTATTACCCGCTGATCGACACCGACGGCGTGCATCTGCCGCCCGGCCTGACCAACTATCGCTCCCCGGCCACGGTCAAGAATCAGCAGCGCAGCTTCACCGAGGAACTGCGCCTGCAGTCCGACGACCCGAGCAGTCGCTGGACGTGGACCGTCGGCACCTTCTTTCAGGCCAGCCGCGAGCTCAGCCTCGAGCAGATCTACGATCCGGATGCCAATCAGCTGCTGCTGGCGGACTACGGTCTGGATGTCGAGGACATTTACGGATTCCCGCTGCTGCCGAATGGTGATTCCTACTACAACCTCAATATATCGCACGACCACCAGATCGCCGGCTTCGGCGAGGTCACGTACGCGTTCACCGACCAGTGGAAACTGACGCTCGGGGCTCGCGTGGCCAAGACGTCGTTCGATATCTACAACCTCTCCAATGGACCGCAGAATTACGGTCCGGTCGGCCCGAACACCGCGTACCAGAGTGAAACCCCTTTCACGCCGAAGGCGAGCGTGTCGTATCAGCTCGATCAGAGTAACCTGTTCTATGCGACCTACGCCAAGGGGTTCCGGGTCGGTGGCGCCAACGCGCCACTGTTGCCGACCTGCGCTCCAGACCTCATAGCCGATGGCTATCCCAGTGGGCAGGCGCCGCAGACCTACAAGTCGGATTCGACGCAAAGCTATGAGGTTGGTGCCAAGGACAACTTCAACAACGTCCTGAAGCTCGCCAGCAGCGTCTACTACATCCGCTGGAATCATATCCAGCAGAACGTCTACGTGGCGGGCTCCTGCGGCCTGCAGTTCACCGACAATCTCGGCACGGCGGTGGCCAAGGGATTTGACCTGCAGGCGGATGCCGCGCTGGGCCCGGTCACGTTCGAGGCGGCAGTGGGCTTTACTTCCGCGCGCTATGTCGCGAATTCCGCGCACAACCTGGCTTTCGATGGCGACGCCATCTCCGGACAGGCCGCCATCAATGCCAGCCCCGGCACCAACCCGCCGTGGAATGTGTCCATCGGGGTGCAGTACAACCTCGTGCTCGCCGAGCATAAGAGCTACGCGCGCTTCGACTATGAATTCGAAAGCCGCAACCCATGGCTCGCCGCGGTTCAGGATCCGCGTTCGAATGAATATGCAGGGGGCGTGGGAGGAGGAACGAGCCCGCTATCCTACACGCTGCCGTCGACAACATTCGTGCAGTTTCGCACTGGCACGACGTTCGGCGCCTGGGAGACGTCGTTCTTTATCGATAACCTGCTGAACTCGCATACCACCACGAATTACGAGAGCACTTTCATCGACAGCAACAATCCCAATACCCCGCCGGGGCCGCAGTACAATAACTACACCTTCAGGCCACGTACTTTCGGCATCACGGCGACCATGCACATGTAGTGCGCATCCGCTGGCGCCGCAGTCGCCGGCGCTTACCGGTGGTTGCCCATCAATGCGCTGCCGCTGCGGCAGCGCTCTGCTTGCGGCACACCAGGAGGATCTCGTCTACCGCCGTCGCGTCGATCATGCCCGCGGCAAGTGTGAGCTTTTTCTGAAATCGGACGCCGAGCGGCATGAGCGCACGGTTGTACCACCACATTGCCCGCTCGCGATGATGGGTGAGCCACCACATGCCAAAGTCGAGCAATCTGGAGGAGCGCGGCTGCATTCCATAGATGCCGCTGCGTTCGACCGACAGACCGTGGTGCGCGAGCTTGGCCAGTAACTGCTGCGGCTCATAGCGGCGGCGGTGGCCGACGAAGTCATCGAACGACGTCCAGCGTGACGGGTGCAGCGGTGCCGATAGCAGCAGCACGGCTCCGGGGGCCGCGACCCGCGCGATCTCCGCCAGCGCGGCATCGTCGTCGTCCACGTGCTCGACGATGTCGAGGGTGCAAACCAGGTCAAACGTTGCGTCGGCGAACGGCAGCGACGACACCAGCCCCAACATCACGCTTGCGCCGCGCGCGCGCAGCGTCGCCAGCGCCGGCACGCTGATATCGACAAACTGCGTGGCCTCGAGCGGCAATCGCGGTCGCAGGCCCGGAGCGACCTCCAGTTGCCGTCGCGATCCCGGCAGCACCGAGCTCACCAGCGGCCAGGTGTTGAAGCGCTGGGGTTCGACCAGACGCGCGCCGGACCACAGCAGGTCGTAGAAGCGGCGATTCAGGTCGAGCAGCTCGCGCTCGGAACGGACCTGCGAAGTCGGCGCCGCCACTACGGCATCGCTCCACACGAGGTTTGAGCTCTTAACATTCCGGTACGTTGACAGCCAGACCGCCGCGGGAAGTTTCGCGATACTTGGACTGCATGTCGGTGCCGGTCTGCCGCAGCGTCTCAATGGCCTGGTCGAGCGATACACGATGGGTGCCATCGCCGTGCAGTGCCATCGAGGCGGCATTGATCGCCTTGATGGCGCCGAAGGCATTGCGTTCGATGCACGGGATCTGCACCAGGCCGCCGATAGGATCGCAGGTCATCCCCAGATGATGCTCCAGTGCGATCTCGGCTGCATTCTCGATCTGCCCATTGCTGCCGCCAAGCGCCGCGGCCAGACCTGCGGCCGCCATGGCTGCCGCTGAGCCGACTTCGCCCTGGCAGCCCATCTCGGCACCGGAAATCGAGGCGTTGCGCTTGATGATGCCGCCGATGGCGGTGGCGGCCAGGAAGTAGTTCGCCATACCCTGCCGCTCGTAAGGGGTGCAGAAGTCGCGGTAGTAGCGCAGCACCGCCGGCACCACGCCTGCGGCGCCGTTCGTTGGCGCAGTCACGACACGGCCACCGCAGGCGTTCTCCTCGTTGACCGCGATCGCGAACGCCGATACGTAGTTCATCGCGTCCAGTCCGGCCCGGTTGCTGCTGCGGCGCGCCGCTTCGGCTTTCTCGTACAGACCTTTGGCGCGGCGCTTGATCTTCAGGCCGCCGGGCAGCGGTCCTTCGCGCGACAGGCCGCGGTCGATGCACACGTGCATGGCTGCGGCAATGCGGTCAACGGCGTTCAGCGTTTCGGTTTCGGAGCGTTCCACGGTCTCATTGGCGAGCACCATGGCCGCGATCGACAGCCCGCTCGAGCGGCCCAGTGCCAGCAGCGTTTCCGCATTGTCGTACGGATACGGCACGGTCGGCCGGCAGCTGGTGGGGTGGGCGGCCTGGTCCTGCTCTACGAACCCGCCGCCGATCGAGAACCACAGTTCACGCAGCACGCTGCGCCCGGCGGCGTCGAAGGTTTCAAACGTCATCGCATTCGGATGCCGCGGGAAACTCTGTACGGTGTCGAACACAATGTCGGATTTGGGATCGAACTGAATCGATCTTCCGTCCGGCAACGTCAATTTGCAATTGGCGAGCATCGCAAGCAATTTCTGCTCCACCAGATCCGGATCGATGGTGTCGGCTCGTTCGCCGGCCAGTCCCAGCATCAGCGCCTTGTCGGTGGCGTGCCCCTTACCGGTCCAGGCGAGGGAACCATAGACGGTTGCCACCAGGCGATGAACCTGGTCCCAATGCTGTTCGAGGTGCTGCAGGAACAAGCCGGCGGCTTTCATCGGCCCGACGGTGTGGGACGAGGAGGGTCCGATGCCGATCTTGAATAGATCGCACAGCGCCACCGGGGGATCGCGACCGGTGCTACGGGGCGGCATCAGTGTCTGAGGCGGGTGATTCACGATGGTATTCAGACTCACCAGGGAATGTCCTTCGGCTCGTTGAGCGGCGGCAGGGCGCTGCATCCAGGCCCGTCACCAGGTTAGCGGCAGTGTGCGCTGAAGATCGCGACCGATGCGGCAATTACACGTTCTGGCGCGGTGCTTCGCGCGTCGAAACACGACATTTCGCAGATCGTAGACGACTTGGACGGGAGCGGCAGATAGTCGCCAGATCACGTACCAGGAGCTACTATTCCGAACAGCACTCCCGCATGACCTCGCGCCATGAGAGATGACCATGTGTGACAAAGACTCCATCGACGACATCAACGAGTATGCGCGGCGCACGGCCGAGCTGACACGGCGGTGCTTTGGCGCCTGGTCGCTGGCCAGCGGCCTGACGATGATGCTGCCTGCCGTTGCCGGAGCGGTCGATGTGACTGAGACCGAGGTCGAGATCAAGACTCCCGACGGTGTCGCGGATGCCTACTTCGTGCATCCATCCAGTGGTGCCCACCCCGGTGTGCTGATGTGGCCCGACATCTTGGGTCTGCGGCCGGCGTTCCGTACCATGGGTAAGCGGCTTGCCCAATCGGGATATTCGGTGCTGGTACCCAACCCCTTTTACCGCTCGGGCAAGGCACCCATAATGCCGGAAGGGGCGAGCTTCGATGACGACGCGACGCGCCAGAAGCTGATGTCGCTGATGGGCAGCTTGACGCCGGACGTCCAGGTTACGGATGCGAAAGCCCACGTAGGCTATCTGACCGGCCAGAAAGCGGTTGACCGCAGGCGCAAACTTGGGACCGCGGGCTACTGCATGGGGGGGCCCATGACCATGCGCACCGCGGCGACGTTTCCCGATCGTATCGGCGCCGGTGCCTCCTTTCACGGTGCCAACCTCGCCACCGACAAACCCGACAGCCCGCACCTGCTGGTGCCGAAGATGAAGGCCCAGTACCTGATTGCCATTGCCGAGAACGACGATCAGCGCGACCCGGCCGCCAAGAATCTGCTGCGCGAGGCGTTCGCCAAGGCCGGCCTGAAGGCGGAGATCGAGGTCTATGCAGGCATGATGCACGGCTGGTGTGCACTGGACAACAAAGTGTACAACCAGGAGCAGGCCGAGAAAGCCTGGGGCCGCATGCTGGCGTTGTTCAAAACGGCTCTGGTGTAACCGGGTCCAGGGGCGTGCGCGATCAGGCTGCTGCCGACGACAGCGTTGCGGGTGCCGCGATCTGGCGGCTGATGAAATACATCATGACCAGTGTCGCCAGCGTGGAACCGACCAGCACGTAGCCGACAACATCGAAATGCAGCAGCGCGCCATTGCTGGTCTGACTCACGATCAGTCCGCCGACCGCCGCCGCGATGCCGCCCGATATCTGCTGAATCGAACTGCTGATCGACATGTATGAGCCGCGATCGGCCGGCTGCGGGATCGTCGATATCATCGCCGAGGCAGAAATCATTCTCGAGGTAACGCCGATAAACAGCAGGCTGTTGATGAGGATGACGATGCTGAGCGGCGTCACGCCAAGATGGGTGTAGATCGTCACCATCACGATCGTGGCGAAGCAACCGAAGCAAAATACGAGATATTTCCCGACCGCATCGCTGGCGCGACCGATCAACGGCCCGGCGATGATGGCGCAGGCGCCGGTGACCAGGTACACCATGGGCAGGCGGCTGAATGCGATCCCCAGATTGTGTACGCTGAACGCACTCATGTACGGCATGAGGATGAATCCGCCGATTGACAGCAGGCCGGTAGTAGCGAACCCCTGCAGATAGCGCGGTGTCGACACCGTATGTAACAAGTGATGCAGCGCGCTGCGATCCGGATGCAACCCCAGGTGCGCATCGATCGGGCGTAAGTAGCGCACCGCAATCGCGCCGACCACGACGCTAATTGCAGTGATCAGCAAAAATGGCGCGTTCCAGCCCCACCGACCGGACAAGTACAATCCCAGTGGAATACCGACCACGCTGCTGGCGCCAAAGGAGGTCTGGAGGATACCCATGACGCGGCCGCGCAGCTGGTAGGCGAATAGGTCAGTGGTGATGGCGAATACAACCGAGCCAATCACACCCGCGAACACTCCGGTAATCATCCGGGAGAGCAACAGGAACTGGTAACTCCCTGCGATGCCGCACAGCAGCGTGCCGACGATGAAACCGCAATAGAAGAACAGCAGCAGCTTTTTGCGATCGAACCGATCCGCAAAGCCGGCGGTGAGCAGGCCCGCGGCGCCGGCGCTGAAGGCGTAGCTCGACACCACGACGCCGAATTGCGCCGGAGTAATTTTCAGTGCCGGCATCAGCAGTGCGCCCAGCGGCGAGATCACCATGAAATCCAGAATGATGGTGAACTGCAGAAAGGCGAGCAGGGCGATCACCCATTTCTGGTATCTGGAAAGGCCAAGCGGGGCCGGTGGGGTGATCGTCATGGGTGGCATACAGATCCTCGAATGACTGCTGCTCGAATAATGTGTCGCGAGGCGAAACCACGTGGCAGGTTCGCCCTCATCGACCGCGGATCTCCTGGATGGTTCGCCGCAGGATCCCGAGCACGCGCTGCTTCTCTTCCATGGACGCGTGCAGCTTCTCAAATAGCGCCGCTTTGAACTGATGCTTCAGCTCGTGGAATTCCGCCTTGAGTTGTCGCCATTCCTTTTTTTCCTGGTCGCGGGGCGTGCCGCCCCATTCCTCGCCGGTGACCTCGTCCTCGACGAACTGACGCTGGAACTGCGCCATTTTCTTGCCGAAGCGGTCCAACTGCTCCAGCATCTCATCGGCCTCGGCACGGTGCGCGGCCAGATGCTCGATGCCGGGCGCAGCAATCCGGTACAGCTTCTTGGTGCCCTCGGTTTCCGAGACCGCGAAGCCGGTCTCCTCCAAATAGGTGAGCGCGGGATACACCACGCCCGGACTGGGCGTATAGATGCCGCTGGAATGCTCTTCGATGGCCTTGATGATCTCGTAACCGTGTCGGGGTTTTTCGCTCAGCAGCGCGAGAATGATCAGCTGCAGATCGCCGGAACCCAGCATCCTTCCGGATCGCATGCCACGCCCGCCAAAACCCTCGGCGAAGCCGCCGAGAAAGCCGCGCCTGCGTCCGAAATGGCCGTGGCGGCCGTGTTCGCCGAAATGCGGAGATTCAAGATGATGTCGTCTCATTGGAATTACCTATCGCAATTAATATCGAAAACTATATCTTAAGATATGTCTAAAGACAACTACCCTATTTGAGCGACCGATTATTATGTTTAGAACCAGATAGTTAAACATATTGAGCGATGCCTCGGCGTCGAGGGCAGCCACGAGGCAAGCGGGCGTGTGGCCTCTGCTAGGGATAATTGACCGGTGGGGTCTGAACCCCTGGTACGGCAGGGAGTGGAATGAATTCCGCATCGCCCGGGACATGGCCGAGTCGCCCTTCGCGCCAATCCTCTTTCGCCTGCTCGATGCGTTCAGTGGAACTGGAGACAAAGTTCCACCATACGTGCCGCGGGCCATCCAGCGCGGCACCGCCGAGCAGCAACAGCTGCACCGGCACGAGCGCCAGCAACATGATCACCTGACCCGGACGAAGCACGACCAGCTGACCGGCATCGAAGCTGTCACCGTCGATGTCGATGCGGCCGCGGATGACGTAGACCGCGCGCTGCTCGTGCTCGGCAGCGATCGGCAGGCGCGCTTTTGCCGCCAGCGTGGCGTCGGCATAGAACATGTCCGATAGCGTAGCCACCGGGGATTGCTTGCCGAACAGCGAGCCTGCGATCAGCCGCAGAGATGTCCCTTCACCGTCGATCAGCGGCAACTCGCTGGCGGCGTAATGGCGAAAGCTCGGGTCGCGCTCCTCCTCTGCCTTTGGCAGGGCGATCCAGGTCTGGATCCCGGACAGGGATGAGCCGGCGCTGCGTTTATCTGCCGCGGTCCGTTCGGAATGCACGATACCGCGCCCGGCAATCATCCAGTTGACCGCGCCCGGCCGAATCGGTTGCACGTTGCCGAGACTATCGCGGTGAATGATCTCGCCGTCGAACAGGTAGGTGACCGTGGCCAGTCCGATGTGCGGGTGCGGACGCACGTCCAGGCCGCTGCCGGCGCGCAATACGGTCGGCCCCATCTGATCGAAGAAAACAAACGGCCCGACCATGCGACGCCGGCTGTTGGGCAGGGCACGGCGCACATGAAAGCCATCGCCGAGATCGTGCACCGGCGGGATAATGAGGAGCTCGATGTTGGGATTTGCAGCCATCGATCGAATCCGGAGCGTATCGGGCGTAGCCGGCATATTGCGATGCCGCTGCTGTTTTGACAATTGGCCACGCGATCGTAGCGGCGGACCTTATTGCCCGGCGGCGCCTATGGCTTCCTGTTCCAGCGCCGCGACGAACTCACGCACTTCCGCGCGGCTGCAGAGCTGATCGTCGACCATGGCGCGAAGCAACGCGCCCAGATGGACCCGAAGCGCCATTGCGATGACCGATTCGGGGTAGCGCACAAGCGTCTCGATGAAATCATCGATCTCGTCCACGCACTGCTCGATGGTTGCGGCGGCGGGAACTCCGGTTCGATCTGCCATCAGTGCTCTCCTTGGGATCGATGCCCGCACGATACATCATGCAGCCGCCGTCAGCTGCCGTCGGCCGGAAAACTCGAGCGCAATTTCTGACGAAAAAATCACGTTTTGTCCGTGCCAGCTCTTCCTGGCGGTGCATTGGTGTTTCTGCACGAACGCGCGCAAAAGCGCAGCGCGCACGGTGAGGTTGCATCGCTAGACTCGTCTCCGCCTGGTGAATCAGGCGCCATCGAACATCCAAGGGGACCAAGCATGAACAGTTTCAAACTCACCGCGATCGGAAATCTTGCGAAGAATCCGGAGCTAGTGGCCAAGGGCGACGTGAGCTACACGCGCTTCTGTGTAATCGGCAACGACTTTGCGGGCAAGGACGAGGACGGCAGTCCACGCGAGGTCGTCACCAGCGTGTGGTTCGTCGCGTTCGGCGCGCTCGGCGAGGCGATCGCCAACAACACCCGCAAAGGCGATCAGCTGATTCTCGATGCCAGGATTCGCTCTAACAACTGGATCGATCCGCAGGGCGAGAAGCAGTACGACTATTCGTTCGTGGTCGAGGGCTTCCGGTTCGGGGCGCCGGGTAGGGCCAAGCGCGAGGAGTTCGAGCTGCGGGATCTGCGGCGCGACGGTGATGCTTCGCGCAGCGCGCTGTCGAGCGTCGGCTGAATTCTCTCGGTGCAGCCCCGCTGCACCGCGACCCACAACTTAGCGAGTGCGGCCATTCGCCGCCTGAAGAGACCGAAATGCTGTTCAACGTTTCCAACCGGATGCTGCGAGCCCATGGCGATCCCAGTCGCAGGAGCAGCCGCAGCCGCAGTCACAGCCGCCGCCGGCGGGCGGTCCTGGTGGTGCCGGCGCTGGTAATACCGGTGCTGATGCTGCCGGTAGTTGCTTCGGCGCAGACATCGCCATTCCTGACTGGAGCGACAGCTCTGCAGAGCAACATTCTGGCTTGGCTGACCCCTATCGCTGTGATACTGATCACCGTCCAGGCCGGCACGCGATGCCGACTACGACGATCGCCTGCCGCGCATTCTGGCGCAGGCTTTCGACGGCTATGACCTGGATCTTCGGCACCTGCTGTATCAGACCGAGGCTACCGCCCCGGACCATACCAGGTCGCGCCGATTGAGCGCCGAGGCGCTGTATCGCATCATCGGGCTGGACCGGACGCTGCTCAACATCAGGCCGCTGCGCGCGCGCATCGTACTGTTCGATGACGTGCTGACTACCGGCAAGCACTACAAGTGGTTAATGCCTCGAAACTTGGCGCTACAGCCATTTAAAACAGTAAGTTATGCAACAAGAGGTCGAGCCATTCCGCGTTTGAGGGACCACTTGGGGGACCAGTTACCGCTTTTCGAGGCCACGCCGCGCGCCTGCTGGATCTCGCCGGCGGACGGCTCACCGCTGTGCTGCAGAGGCGCGGCGGCACGGAAGCCGCGTCCGCGACGTGAGTCGCGCCGGCATAATCGTGCGTTCGATGCAGAGCTGATTTTCAGATCGGCGCTCGCCGGTGCTGTAACACCGTCGGGCGCCTGACCACAACCAGCCTTCAAGGAGGCAGATCATGGCTACCGACAAGTCTACATCCCGGCGCCGGGAAGTCGATGCGCTCTCCACCAAAGCGAAGAGGCGCACCGTTTACCGCAAACTCCGATCCTATCTTCGAAGCAATGATCCTATCGAGACGATTGCCAAGTGTCGTTATGGGTTGCTCCGTGGCCTGCCTCAGGAATGGAAGTCCGGGCGCCTTCGGCCGCTGGCTGATCCTTCCGCTACAGGGTTGTGGCTGCCCCAGGCATCGCTAAACGCGATCTATGCTGCCTTACGCGATGCCGAGATGCAGCTGAGACGCGCTGGAAGCCGCCGGCCGCGCGAGGTGCAATCATGACCGCCTCGGCCATCGCCAAGTACCTGTCGGAGCCTACAGCAACCTCCTACGCACGATCTATGTCGGCCACTGTACCCGTCGGGCCTCGCGCATTCGCGCTGCTCTGCGTCGGCGACAGCATGACCAAGGCGGGAGATCCCCGATCCATTCCCGATGGCTCTTCTGTCATCGTAGATCCGGACCGGAAATGGAAAGAGGGTGACATCGTGGTCGTCAGCAAGCGTGGCACTGACGTCGTTGTTGTGAAGCAGATCCGACGAGCCGTGCCCGTGCGCGGCACGATCTCCGATCGGGGCGTTCTGCCTGATGCCAGTGTCCTTGAGGAGCAAGGCGGTCCCTATTTCATGCTTACTTCCCTCAACGATAGGTATCAGCCGATCGTGCTGTCGGATGAAATGACCGTCCTTGGAGTCGTGGTGCAGACGATCATCGACGAGGAGGAACGGTCATGAGGGGAATACAAGGGCCCCTGAAGGGCTTTCCAACCATCAGCGTCGCAGACTGGGGAGACGGAATCAGATATTGCGGGCCGGCGCGCGACTTGATTGCCGCTGCGTGGCTGCCCCTGAAATGCTCGCGCCCGGGCCAAGCAAGCGTCGGGACTGTGATGGTGATGAATTCCGGATTGAACGGTACTGGAGGCATACGCGGGGGAAACAAATCCCATGCATTCGGCTCATCCGCTCTAAGCCGGAGTGCCGCATGCGCAGCCTGCCCGGGGCCGACGCGGTAATGGCGGAGCGCAAGGAGGGCGAACGATGGCGCGCCAAATCGGCGGAGGTGACTCGCGTCCGTGCGATTGTGTCAGCGGTTGCTCTCGGCCTGGACTTCGCCGCGGCTCCTGACTCGGCCGCCTGCGCGCAAATGCTCGAGGAGATCGCCGAGGAGGCTGACGCGCTTCCGGCAGAAACGTTGGTTCCCGTCCTAAGCGTGCGGATTGGGTGTCTCATGTATTGGGTAAAGCATGGGCTTCCGCTGCCCGCGAACCTGCCCGACACCTTGCGCGCGACCGCCGTGCTGTCGGCCATGGGAGTCCACATAGCAGCCCTGGTGCAGCGGCAAGCCCTAGCCGAGAAGCGGGCATGAGCAACATCATTCCGTTCCGCGATCCCGACGCCCCGCTCGATGGCGCCGAGCGCAAGGCGGCAATCAAGGCTTACTGGAAGGCGGCCGAGGCGGTCGCAGCGTACACGGTCGCCAAGGCCTTCAGCGCAGCGTGCAGGCAGCCAGGTTGCGGCAGGTTGGGCTGTGAGGACGCACTGCCGCTGTTCGTCACCGCCTTCCGGCGCGAACTGAGCAAGATGGACTATTGCCTGCATCAGCGATCCGGGCAGACGATAGAACGCGAATGACGCCGCGGCCAAACTCGAGGCTTCGCCCGCGCAACCGTGCCGGGCGTTGCTTCGAACTATCGGGACGCTATCAGATCGATGACCCGACATGGACGCTTGTGCACGGCACCCTCTACTCGGCCGAGTTCGACATCTGCTACGGGCATGCATGGCTCAAGCGCGACGGCTGGGTATATGACGCGGTTCAGAACGAGACCTTCTGCGCCGAGGAATATGCAACCCGGTTCGGTGCGGAGGAAATCGGGAGTTTCAGTTATCGTGAGGCCGCCCGAGCCGTGCTTGACTCTGGGCGCTGGGGCCCGTGGGTCACATACGACAAAAACGTCATGGTCCGCGCGGGCTGATTCGCCTGATCACCTAGGGGCGGCGCCTGCGGCCGCCATGCGCGACCTGGCGAAGCGATCAAGGCGGTCCCGTCCACCACTTGGCGATGTAGCTGCCCTTCGGGTGCTCTGGATTGACCGACTCGCCCAGGACGTCCTCGACGATATCCTGAAAGGGCGGCAGAGACCACCTTGCATTCTTATTCATCTTCAAGCAGCTTTCGATCTTATCGGCCTGATCGGCCGTGACGTTTGAGACGGTCAGGCAAATCCAACGGTCGCCAGTAACCGCGACATAGCTCGCCATTCGAGATGGGGCGTGGTAGAACTTTTTGTGCGATGGCTCTTTCCCTGATTCCCGCGGTGTACTCAGAAATTGCCGAATCTCATCGGCGTTGCGGATCATCGCCAGAAAGGAATCATTTAGGAGCTTTTCGGCCGGCCTCGCCTGTAAGCCTAGAATGGTGCTACCCATGGCACTCCTCCATCGATTGCCCTGGCCAGGTCCCGCTCGGTGTACCACCACCGGCCGGGGCCGCTTCCCGATTGTGCCACGTTACGCGGTCCGCTCCGCATTGAGTGAGGAGAATGCCGATGAACCAGCCAGAATCCGTTCAAACGTCGTGCGAGCAGCTACGCAAGTTCCTCAATTTGGGCCCGCTGGACGACGTAGGGGCCGCCAACGAAGCGGAGAGGCTGGTGACAAAGATCAGCGAACGCGCCCCTCCTGGATCTGATGCAGCACGGTTGGCAGTCGAGCTCACGGGGCAACTGCATGGTTGGTTCACCGGACAGGCCCCAAGCAACCGTGAGGCGATCGCGAGGATGCGCGGCGAGCTGGCCAGCCCTCATTGATCCATTTCAGTGAAAACGATTCGATCTCCCGACGCTGCGCGGGTGCTGACCCGCATATACTCGATTACTTCTGACATCGTGACGCCCTCCCATGGATGGCGTCGGGATAGGCCGTGTCCTTGCGCCGGAAACTGTGGTTGTAGCCGCCGTCGGGCCAACGTGCGCGACGACCTCGGCAGGAGGATCTCATGACTCTGGAGCAGGCGCTGAAGCTCATACAGCAAACCCGTTCATTCATCGGCACTATCTATTCCAACGAAGTGGTGTTGGACGGTAAGTTCAAGCCGGAAGAACTCGAGGCAATTTTATTCGTGATGCGAAATCGGCCTGCTCCGCCGTACGAGACGGCAGGGTGACTATAGCCATCGCGGTGCTAACGCAGTCCCGTTTACGCGCTATTGGTCGTGCCCGTCGGTGGGCTTTCTGTGCCGGCTTCTCAAGGCGTTATCCGCTGATGACGGCAATGCGGCTGTGCAGCACGCGGCCGTGTAGGCGGCCAGCTAGATCGAAATAAACTGTGATCCGCGTCGGGGACGGGAATACCAGGGCCGTTAAAGTTGGACCTTGGAAACGAACCTACCCCCTGGCGTCGCACCCAGCCCCATAAGGGGTGCGACTGCGGTTCCCGATAAGGAACACGCGCGGCTGCTCGCGCTGCATTCCTATGACATCCTAGATACGCCTGCGGAAGAAGTATTCGACGAGTTTGCGCGATTGGCGGCTTCGATCGTAGGCACGCCGATAGGCTTGGTCAGCCTTGTTGATGGCAATCGTCAATGGTTCAAGGCCAAAGTCGGTCTGGAGGTGTCCGAGACCCCGCGCGACGTGGCATTTTGTGCTCACGCCATCGGCGGCACTGATGTTTTCGTGATTCCGAATGCCTTCGAGGACGAGCGCTTTAGCGGCAATCCTCTAGTCACTGGCGGACCGAAAATCCGCTTTTACGCCGGCGCCCCACTGATTACCTCTGGAGGCGACGCGCTCGGCACGCTGTGCGTCATTGACTATGTCCCTCGTCACATCACCCCGGAGCAGCAGGCCGCCCTGCAGATTCTAAGTCGCCATGTCATGGCGCAGCTGGAATTGCGCAGACGTCTCAACGACTTCACGCGCGGCGACGCGCCCCGAAAAAAGGCAATCGCAGCGTTGCGCTGTGCTCTTGATGTTGGCCAATTCGTACTGCATTACCAGCCCAAAGTGGATGTGCGGACGAGCCGTNNTGGAATTGCCCCGGAAAGGGAATCATTCCGCCAGCGCGCTTTATCCCGCTGCTGGAAGAAAGTGGGCTGATCGTTGAGGTGGGCAGCTGGGTGATGCAACAGGCGATAAGCGATTATCGTGACTGGAAATCGAAGGGGCTGACTGTGCCTACCATTGCCGTGAATGTCTCCCCTCACCAGCTGCGCAACCCAGGCTTCATTGGACAGCTCGAGCACGCGTTGGGCACCGAGGGGCCAAGGCGCAGTCCCTTGGACATAGAGATTACCGAAGGTGTCCTGCTGGAGAAGACGGAAGAGGTCATCGGAAAGCTGCACAAGACCCGCTGCATGGGCGTGGGAGTGGCCATTGATGACTTCGGCACCGGATACTCTTCCCTGCGATACCTGGCGCACCTGCCGATAGACACGCTGAAGATCGATCGCTCGTTCGTCATCGCCATGACCGACGATGCCGATGACATGGCAATAGTCTCTAGCATCATCGCGCTCGCTCACGGGCTTGACCTCAATGTTGTGGCGGAGGGCGTCGAGACTGATGAGCAGCGAAAACTGCTACGGCTGTTGCGGTGCGATCAAATGCAAGGGTATCTCTTCAGTCGCCCGGTCGCTAAAGACAAGCTCGAAGAGATGCTCAGAGCTGAGAGCAACACGATCACGCAGCGCTCGCTGCAGCTCGAGGACCCCGCAGGAGCAGAGTTTGCCGAGCGCCGCCTCCCCCGACGCAAGTCCATGCCAGGCGGTTGAATACAGGTATGCATATATCGTGGCCCATAGTACCAGGGCCCGCCATGTGTCAGGAATGCTCTGCCTCCCGGCTGATTCGATCGAGCGCTTACGGCATGGCCGGGATCGGCATCGCGGCATACAACCGGAGGAAATAGCCTCAACCCAAGCCCCGACGGCTTAGTCGTGATGCCCCGGGCTCTCGGTTAGGTGTGCCGCGCCATAGCCCGGTAACTGACCAGGATTCAGACTTGCGTCCAAGCTGCTGCCGGTGGCAGCTGAGATCGGATGTGGAAATCGGGTCACAGTTGAGATCGCGCCCGCTTTTGATAATGTGCGCCGCGGCCAAATATGGAACTGTGAAAACGTTGTTGACGCATTGCGGGGGCAAGCTCCCGATTGCGCTCAATTATTCCGGACGTGGAAGTCGCATCTAAGAACTTTCCGGCGTTCCCACAAATCCTAAAACTCGACGACTCGCGGACCACGACTTTGTGACGTAGGTCTCATAGAACACTCAAAGAGCGCGTTGTCACTCACGCTGCAAATACAACCGCCGCGCGAGCATTGGGAACCCTGTTTTCGGCGGCGTTGCGGTGAGGCCTACAAGGTGCGAGATGACTTCTACTAGGCAAAGAGCGATGGAGTCACGCGACGTAAGCTGCGACACCGGCAGTCGTGAATCGCCGACGCAGCTCGTGCGGCAGATTTTGAGACACCGTGACCCTGTCTCCCAACCAGCCAACGGCGAGGAAGACATCGCGGCGACCGTGTCGGTCATGCTCCGCGTACAGCCCCCTTCAAAGGCCTTATTGATCGTTGATGCAGAGCTTTGTGAACGACTCCGTCTCGCGCTCCAAGAGGCGGGCTTTGAGGTTACGATCGCACCTACCAAGGATCGAGCTATCGACGCCTTGGCATCTCACCACCACACTTTGGCGGTGACTGATCGTCTTGAGTTTGTACGGAGCTTACGCGCACTCGGAACATCGCGGGTGTTGCAGATTATTCAGATCACCAGCGGTCTCGACGGAGAACTCGAAGCGGCGCTTAGCTGCGGCGCAGATGAGTGCCTTAGCGGCAAAGCGCCTGACATGCTCCTTCAGGCGCGATTCTCGGCGGCGCGGCGGATGAGTGACCTGGAGTCCGCGCTGCGCGCTACGTTCATTGTCGGCCACCGTCTGGCGACGACGGACCAGTTAACAGGAGTCGCCAACCGTCGATTCTACGCGAAACACTATCCCCGAGAGATTTCTCGCGCGGCGCGCTATGGGCATGCCGTTTCGGTCGCGATGTGTGACATAGACCACTTCAAGCGCGCCAACGACGAGTACGGCCATGCCGCCGGAGATATGATCCTGCGGGAATGTGCGCAGCGGATGCAGCAGTGCTTGCACCGAGGTTCGGATTGGATGGCGCGCGTAGGCGGGGATGAATTCGCGGTAGTCTTTCCGGAGACGGCCATTGACCGGGCGCTCGATATCTGTCGCAAGATGCGCGACGCGGTTTCGAGCACACCGTTTGTCGGCGACGGGATGCAGGTGAGTCTCACAGCGAGCTTCGGACTGGCTTCGCTCTGGGGTGCACCTAAAGACGCCAAGAGGCTTGCCGAACGCCTGCTCAGTGCTGCCGATCAAGCACTATATCAACGCAAGGCGGCGGGCCGAAATGGCGTCACCGCGACGAAATTGCAGTTCGGGTCAGATAACTCGACGCAACCTGCCTGAGAGGAATAGGAGAGCATAAAGGGCTCGAGCTTCAAGTAATGCGCTGCGCGCGCCGCGCACCACGTACCAGCGCGGCTCGCTGGTCGGCTCCAGGGGGTCGAAGACGTTGCGGCGAACCATGCTCGACCGTAGCGGGGTGGTCGGCCGACCATCTATCCATTAGTCCGCGGTGCAGCAAGCTGTACGACGTTTTTTAAGCCAGTCCGATTCGCTTCAGTTCATCGGCGTTTCGACATCTTTCTTTTGGGTTCGATCCCGCGTTACAAAGAAAGCGACGATTGCGGTCTGCAGCCGCTCGCGACCCTCATCGGAAAGCGAGGCAACGCGCTTAAACGAATCGACAAAATCACGCGCTAGCGGACAGATAAAGCGCAGGTCAACACACGACTCCGGAATCTCCCCGATCGCTGGTAGGTACATGTATGCGAGATGAGCTTGGTTGCGCACCTGATCTTGGACCTTGGGGTCAAGCGCTTCCAGTGGACTGAGCGGTGCAAAAAGGAATCGCGTGGTCCTATTCGGCTTATCGATCGCGCAGTCATGCGAGACCACGATACCGTGGCCCATTCGATAGTGAGCTAGGCAGTGCTTGGGCTGCGTCACACCGACGTCGCCTCCTTCCGATGGGATCCACATGACGCTGACGTTTTTCGCCGAACCCTTTGTGAGATGAGTCAGTGGTTCCTTGGGTGTGCTGAATGGCACACCGGAGAACACGTCGCCCTGGCTGATATCCGCGCGAAGCGCGGCCGCATACCAGCCGGTCACGTTAGATGAAGGGCGGAATCTCCGGATCCCCCGCCTCTTCAATCGGCTTCCACGAGCGCATCTCGCCAGCGAGATCCGTCCAGAATTGATAGGGGGAACCAACGATCAAATCTCGGCCAATGGGCTGCTGCAAAAGCTGGGCGATTGCGCGCCCGGACGCTATTGGAGGTGCCCCCGATGCCGCAGTCGCCGTGGTAGCGTCGATGATGGATGCGCCTGCGCTTACCAGGAGCGTGCTCGCCAAGGTCAACTGAGCTGGCCAGTTCCTGTCACGCTTTTTGGTGACCCACTGCGTTATGGCCTTGACGTGCCGCGTGAGACCTTCAACGGTCCAGGCTCCGATGTCGAAGGCCTCGAAGTCAATCATGTTCATTTGTAATCTCCGCGTCTTCCGCGGGTAGTGTGGACTTTGGTAGCTGTGGCGCGATCTGCCGAAGCTTTTCGAGAAGATCCAGCATCAACGAACTCGGCAGGTCGACACGTACAACAGGATCGACCGCGAGTTTTTTCGAGTGCGCAGCAGACATCATTGCGAATGGCGAAGCCCGGAAAAAATCAAGGCATGCCTCATCGTTTGACATTGCGCTCATAACCATGCTCGCGCTGAGAGCGACGGTTTGAGTCGGCTCCTCGGCAATTTTTATACCAGCCTGGGCATTGATTCCCGCAATCTTTGCCGCTTGATCGAATGGCTGATTCATCCCATCCAGCGAAGAAAGAAAGCGCCTTACGCAGCTGGGGCTCATTTGGATAATTAATAACGATCGCAGCTCGCCTTTCCCGATGCGCTCCTGCCCGAACAGAAAGGTCACGGCGCTAGGCTTGTACCTAACATCGCAGGTCTCAGCTAAATATTTCCGTTCCGGCACGGGCGCCGATCTCATGTCGATGGCAAGCGCCTGCACCGTCTGACCATTGACGTGAACCGTACGGTTCTGGATCAAATCGACAGTGGGCCCCTCTCCCGGTCGATTGAGCGGGATGGCGACGACTTGCCGCGATGAGATTCCTTTAGCCATGGCACTTTATAGTCTATCTGATAGTACCTTAGTGGGTAGATCTTGCCGCATTTTCAAGAGGTTGCGCACATTTTAATAGCATCGATCGAATTATGTTTAGGTCATCTGCGGCCTATCTGAGGCCGAGGCGCCTGGCAGCCTTCAGCAGCGACGGCGCATGCCACCGGCCGCCGCCAGGGGATTCGATACCCCGCGCGTTGAGAGCTTCGGCCGCCTGACGCAGCGATGCACCGCCCTTGAGCGCGAACTCGATCTGCGGTTGCAGCGCCTTGATGCGCTCCATGGCGGCCATCTGGTTGGCTTTGGCGCCACTGGCTGCGATCTGCCGCACCTGGCTCTTATTCCGAGCTGACATGCCGAGCTTCGTACCCCGCGCTTTCGCCGCAGCCAGCCCGGCCTTCGTGCGGGCGGAGATCATTCCACGCTCCTTCTCTGCCAAGGCTGCGTAGAGGTGGAGCACGAACGGATCCGGTTGGCGGCCGAGGTCGGCAACTACGAACTCGACCCGGTGCGTCATCAATCCGGAGATGAAATGCACGTCCCTCGAGAGGCGATCGAGCTTGGCGACCATGACAGGGGACTTTGTCTGGCGTGCTGCTTTGAGGGCGGCGGCGAGCTGCGGGCGACGGTCCATTGCATCCGAACCCGATCCCGTCTCGATCTCTTCGTAGACCTGGGTGATATCGAGGCCTTCGGCTTCGGCAAACCGGGCGATCGCTGCCCGCTGTGCTTCCAGCCCGAGCCCGGACCGACCCTGGGCTGAAGTGCTGACCCGTACATATCCGATTGCTGCTGTCATTTTGAGCGTCCCCGATCTGTATGGGGACAACTTTAGACCAGCAATCAGCCTTTGTAAATGCCTCTTGACGCTCATTGAGTCTTATTAACAGAGTGGCCAAAGCAGGATCAGGGCAAGGATGGCCATGCCAATCGGCAACAACGCATCGAGTAGAAGCCACCGGACGTTCTGGCTGGTTAGAAAATGGCGATATGCCTGGTCGAATCTATCCAAGCTGGCTGGGATTCGAAGTGACCTCAGGGTTTTTCCCATGCTCTCGATTGCCCCCTTCAGCTCATTCGCGGCCTGTCTTACTTGGCCCAGTAGTGCAGTGGCATTGTCTACATTGATCGGATTGCCGGTCAGGCACGCTTCGCGAATAGCGGCTTCTTGCGCAGCAAGCATATCGATCAGAGGCCCAACTCCCTTGGAAAGGTTCCCGACACGCGGCGCCGACTGGCCCCACCAATTCGCCAGCGTCGATTGCCGGGGATCGCGCGGATAGTCAGCTTCCTCATTCCCGAAAATGCCAGCAGTAACGAAGGCGACGCGAGTCCCTGTGAGCCGCAGTCGCCATTCGGCGAAGCTCTCCCATGCCATCCAGATGAAATGGACAAGCAGATAAGCGACGGCGAGGCCCAGAGCGTCGTGCACAGCACGATCGGTGAGCCCGGTCAGGCTGAATCCGAATACCGTCGCCTGCGTGTCGACGCGCAATTTGAACCACACGACGCCAATCGCGACAAGAGACACAACGAGCAGCTGTGTGCGGGCGCGCCAGGCGCGATCGGTCAATCCGACTGCGATCGGCTCCCCGAGAATCTTCTGAACTGCCTCAATGTCCTTCGCCGGTGGCCTGACCCACATATCGTTCTCCCAACACCCTTCCTTTGATTACCCTCCAGCGCAGCGCGCACCCCGTCAGCTTGCTCTGCACCGTCCTCCATGGGGTTGGTTTTCCCAGAGGCCTGGGCGAGTTAGAAGTGATGGCACAACACCTCGGCACAGTACGTCGCCTCGGCACAGTCGGCTTTTACCCTATATATTCCTACGACAAAGGCCGTAGCCTTTGCTAGTCACGGAAGTTTGGCAAATGGGACCGCTGCCTGATGTGCCACCACCACGGTCAATTATGCTCCTCCGCCGCGCCCCGCTCCCGCGGGCGCTATCACGTCGATCTCGCCGTAGGCGCTGCCTTAGCGGCTTGACAGGGCCTTCCATGGGGTTGTTTCGCAAAATGCGTCTATCGCGCCATCGCGGCCGGCAGATAGACCTCTTCCATGGGGTTTGTTTTGCAAAATAGGGCGCCGGCCGATTGAGAGCGAGTTGAAGCCGCGCGCACGGCCGGTGTGCGCCCGCGCACCACCGCCTCCAGTTCAATCTGCCGGAATATCTCGACCACCATGCCTGGCATGACCAATAACGCGTTGTCGCGGTCCGTGGCCGAAAAACGGAGCGTGACCGATGCATCGCCCTGGCTGCACACCTTGACCGATCTCACGGTCCCACGGAGCGCTCCGTCACCTCGGGTCACGGCGTAGTGCGCCATCCGGCAGCGCTTTCCGCAATACACCTGGTGCGGCCGACGCGGTTCGAATTCTCTGCGACATTGCGGGCAGGCGCTCATGTCGCGAGCGTGTCCGGAATACTACCAATTGCCACCGTCCTCATGCCTCGTAGCCGACACGGCCCAGCGCTTGCCTCTGATCGCGCAGCAGCCCGGCCAATCGACGCATGAATGGCCGATCGCCGCCCTTGTACGCGTTCCTGGACACCCGCGTCTTACCCTTGGCCGTCACCGGTCCGGTTGATCGAAGCCACGGCCGCCACCGGTGAATCAGCGCTGCCTGTCGAGCCCGCCGTTCCGCACTCCAACCGCTCCGCATTCTGCTGCTCCAATAGTTTGCTTGGCTCGCTTTCGATTTCCCGCGCGCGCGCGCGCGTGGGTTCGTCGGTCGCGGGCCCGTTGTTCACTTGCTGCGGGCCGGTGGCGATGTTGGCCTGGCCTGCGCGCACGAAGGTTGACTGGCGGGGATGTTTCAGCTCGTTCAGAGTTTCGAGCGTCATGCGGCACTGATTCTGCGCCTTCATCGCCATCGAAAATAATCGTTCACTGCGTTGCAGAAATTCCTGATTCAGTACGCGCTGGGCCATATTGGTGAAAATTGATTGGAGGGCTACCGCCTGGCCCATCAGCATCGCCTCACACTGCCGCATATCTCCGGCATGGACCTGCGCTATGGAATCCTTCAGCCCCTCGCTCAGCGCCCATAAATTCTGTTCACCGAACGACCCCTTGGCGAACGGCCTCACTACTAACGCAGCGTTGTCGCTAGATTTTATTGTCATTTCGGCGCGGGCAAATGCCTTCGCCTTCTCGAGCGCCTCAACCGGCGCGGCAAAGGTGGCTATCGCCCGCGCTGGTTGCGATGCGGCGACCGCCGGCGCAGATGTCGGTAGATCCGATTGCGCACTATGTTCACCGGCGCTGATTGCTCCGGCGCGCGCCGCTGGGCTGCTGCGCGCAATCTCTCCTGCCTTGGACGTTCGGCGAGCTGTCGCAGCTCCACGCTGCTTTCCCGTCGGTTTCACGGCTTGATGTCCTCTCCTGAGGCTGGCGCTCATCCGGTTGGCCCTCCGGTATTGCCGTCGCCAGGCATGACGCCACCGTGGTCATGCGCGTTCGCGCTGCTCATCACATCGGTGACAAGGTCCGCGCAGGTGACGTTCTGGCTCACGTCCAGCGCTCCGATGACGTTTATGTCGCCGGTGTGATTCCAAGTATTGGCGGCCGATGTGATCGTGCCGTCGCCGTTGAGTACGACGCTGGCCCCCTGGCCGTCCGACACGGTGAGCTTGCCGTCGTTGGTGAGCTTCAGGAACTGCCCATTCACATGTACCAGCCAGAACTCGCCCGACGGCACCGTCAGGGGCCGGTCTTGGTTGTTGTAGTGCCTGGCCTGCACGTACCCAGTGTTGAGCTTGCCATCGATGAAGACGACGGTGACCATCTCGTTAATTGATGGCGGGCAGTACATGCCCCAACCGTTCCCAACCCAATTCGAATCAATTGGCAACCAGCCTGTGGGGCTGCCGTCCGGCTGCAATGCAACCTTGGCCATGTACCGCGTCGGATCGTAGTTTGTGACGAGCCCGATCCGGCTGACCACGGTATGCGCCGCGGCGCGCAGCGCCTGCAGGCGCATGGCATTGTCTAAGACAGCTCTCACGCAGCACCCACGTCCGAGGATTCGACGGCGAGGTTGGGAGTGAAGTTCTGCGCCTCCACCGTCATCGCGTAGCCTTCCTCGACACTCAGTGTCCTGGTGACGCTGCGCGGGTAGTAAGTCTGATCGTAGGCGGTGCCGGTGCCGTTCACGTTTATGATCACGCCGCGAGGTGCGAGCACCCCATCGGCCGGAAGCCTCGCAGTCAATTTCATCGCGTGCGAGGTGATGAGCTTGTATTGGTTGATCGCGAAGTTTTCCACCGCAACAGTCGACATGTCCGCTGGCAGCCAGTAGGTGTAGAGCGTCGTCGGTCCGTAGGCGGTCGCCTTTCCCGGCGTGATCGCTTTCGGCGCCGTTGGGTAGTAGCGCGTAACAGACGCCTTATTGGCGTGCCCCGGGCTCATTGCCTTGACCGTGACTCCCTTCACGATGGTGAGCGAGCGGCTGAAGGTCAGATCGACAACGCTTGCGGTCGGATAGTCCACGTCCTTGGTCGGCGGCGTCCACGTGATCTGGTACGTATCTGGATCGCCGCTCTCGGGCTGAAAGTATAGGCCCTGCTGTTCTACATAGCAGATGAATCCTGCCTGGCGCGCGAGCATCGCCAGCAGATCCCAGTCGCTGCCCTGCGTCTGGATGAGCTCGACGTCGCCATTAGGTTGAGTCGTGCCAACTCTGCCCGTGGTCGCCGTGACGACAGGTATCAGATTGTGCTGGCTGGCGAGGTCGGTCGCGATGTAGCTCGCCGACTGATTCGTATAGTCCCGCGGCAACTTGGCATCGATGAGAGCACCCGTCAGATCGCGCCCGGTGAGCGTTATCGTGCGCAGCTTCGGGTTGTACTCGATGTCATCGACCCGGCCATAGATGAGCGAGCTCATTTCGCTCGGATCGGGTTTGTCGGGATTCGATACGCGAACGGCCGCCAGGATCTCTACGAAAGTGTCAGTCGCGATCTCGGAGAACCATGTGGCGTCGTACAAAGCATCCGGGGCAACCATTTGGGTGAGCGCGGTTGCCGAATAGGTCACACGGAACGTGTCCGCCTCAAAATAGGTATTGTTGGTGACGCTGAAATCGATCCACCCGGGCACGTTGTTGCCGTTGATCTTCACCGCGCCACGCGGTTGCCTGACAGTGGATCCAGCTGGAGGGTAGTTTATCTGCGCGCTCGAGGCGATCATCAGAATCCCCCGCCCGCCGGCCACGGTGCCAGGGTGCCATCGAAGGACATCAGTCCGGTCTGTGGCGCGGCGCAGGCCTTGGCCTGCTGCTGGGTAACCATCGTCGTCAGGCCATTGCGATCAAGTTTGTTGACGACGGTAACGTTGATGGTGGCCCGCACGGCCATCGTAGGCAGGGATTTGAGCCACGCATCAATGAGTTTCGCCTCCGGACTGTTCACCGAGATTATGGGGTGGTCGACGACAATTAGATTTG
>PKWJ01000027.1 GCA_003132025.1 Gammaproteobacteria bacterium | reverse complement strand
GTCTGCAACCGGCATCACTCGGTGGATCAGCAGTTGTGCCGCTGGTTGCTGTTGTCTCTGGATCGGCTGCCCTCTAACGAATTAACCATGACGCAGGAACTCATTGCGAACATGCTCGGCGTGCGCCGCGAAGGCGTCACCGAAGCAGCCGGCAAACTGCAGAAGCTGGATGTCATCCGCTACGCTCGCGGGCAGATCACGGTTCTGGACCGCGCGAAACTCGAAGAGATGTGTTGCGAGTGCTACGCGGTGGTCAAGAAGGAATGCGATCGCCTGCTTCCGGACCTGGCAATGCACTAACGGCCTCGAAAGCTGACGCCGCCGGTTTCCGCCAGAAGCGCTATGTACGACGCCGTACAGACGCTGTTGCGTCCCCCGCCCCAACATCGAGCATCCGCCTCGATCCGCTTGCGTTCCGTTGGCTTCGGATGAAGGAGGTTCAATCACAGACGAAAGGCCACCGAATGAACAATCGAAAGCCCGCCTCGAATCAAGTATTGGCGGCTATCCCGACTAAGGACTATCAGCGCCTCCGGGTTCAACTCGAACCCGTTACGCTGAAATTCGAACGGGTACTGTACGAGCCCGGACAAGCAATCCGCCATGTCTATTTTCCAATCGATTGCCTCGTATCCTTACTCACGGCGGTCGACAAACGCCGCACGCTGGAAGTTGGCATGATCGGTAACGAAGGCATGACGGGCATGCCGTTTATACTGGGCATGGGCGTCTCCGGAGTTCGTGCACTGGTACAGGGCGGCGGCAACGCATTGCGCATGGCGTCGGGGCCCTTTCGTATCGAGTTCGACCGCAATCGGCCGTTGCAGCGAGCCCTGTTTCGATATACCTACGCGTTAATGGCCCAGATTTCACAGACAGCTGCGTGCAACCGTTTTCACGACGCAGAAGCGCGCCTGGCACGCTGGCTTTTGATGACCCGCGAGCGGGTTGGGTCAGACGAGTTCCCTCTGACGCACGTATTTCTGGCACATATGCTCGGCTTGCGGCGCGAGGGAGTTACTGAGGCTGCCAGTGCGCTCAAGCGCCGCAAGCTAATCATCTATAGCCGTGGACAAATACAGATCCTGGACGTCAAAGGACTCAAGGCATCGTCCTGCGCGTGCTATCGGATCGTGAACAAAGTGTTTCAGCGCGCAGCAATAGCGGCCTGAGAGCGGCGCAGGTTCGGCGCGGTTTCAATGCCGCCCGAGGGAAGGCACAAGATGTGAGTGTCCATACCTCCGGCGCCCCATTGTGCGGTAGCGCGCAGACGCCGTCGAGCGAGCCGAGGTTTAATGCCGCCTGGTAAATCAATGGAGAGTCACATGTATATCGGTGGCGGCATTCTTGGAACCCTACTTGTCGTTCTTCTCATCGTCTATCTCATGCGCAGAGTATGAACCGCGTCGCCGGCGCGCGTTTACCCTAGGAGCAACCGCCGGCGTCCAATGGCGTTATCCACTAGTTAAACTTTGCTTCGGTCGCCGACGCGCCAAAGATCGGGCAAATCCCACCAATGCGGTGATCTTCTACTTGAGCTTTGTCATCCTCACCTCGGTTACGCAACATGTTTTCAAAGAACCTCATGCTCTGACGGGCACAGCTCCCGAGCCGATCGCCGACGCCGCGCTGCCGTCGACGAGCGCTCCCACCAACGAAAAGCACGCTGCAATGTGGGGTGCCGCACAGAGCGGCTTGGCGGCGCCGGCGTAGGTTTCGTCCGACACTGGCAGATCATGGGGCGATAGCAATGCAGCCGACACTCGCAGCACGACAGCACAGAGCGCCAACGCAGGTTGCCCGGTTGCGACTCGACGAACTCATTGCCGCGGATCGGCGCAAAAATGAGTTCCTAGCCGTACTGTGCCACGAGCTGCGTAGCCCTCTCGCGTCGATCCAGAATGCGGTCGGGATCCTGCGCAGCCGTAGCGACGTCGACCTCACCGTACAGCACAGGATGCATGCGCTGATCGAACGGCAAGTGGGCCAGATGACGCTACTGGCCGTCGGCCTGCTGGATGTGTCACGCATTACCTGCGGCCGCCTGCGCCTGAAGCGAGAGCGGGTGGATCTGTGCGTGGTTGTGCGAGCTGCGATCGAAACCCTCGAATCCGGCTTCATCCTGCGCCAGCAACGAATTGCAGTGACCTGGCCTGATGTTCCCGTATGGCTGGATGCGGATTCGGCACGGCTCGAACAGCTATTCGTAAACATCCTTGGCAACGCATCGAAATATACCGACGCGGGTGGTGAAATTGCATTGTCGGTAAGTGCGCGTGACGGTGATGGCATCGTTTGCGTAACAGACTCCGGCATAGGTATTTCGCAAGATATGCTGCCTCACATTTTCGATCTCTTCGTACAGGCGGACGAAGCAGCTCCGCGCTCGGGATCTGGTCTAGGCATCGGTCTTGCGCTGGTTCGAATGCTTGCGGAACTGCATGGGGGTACCGTGAGCGCAGCGAGCGCCGGCATCGGACTGGGTAGCGAGTTTACCGTCCGACTGCCCCAGACGAGTTAGCCTGACGTAACGTTCGTGCAGTCGGTAGAGCCAACGCTATTCGGTGATTGAAATGAAGCCCTCTCGTTTGATGTCTTCGCTAGCTTCCGAGTTTGACAATTTTCTGTTGGCGCCGATAGGGGACGACAACAATGGAATGCAGCTCAGCGTCCTTTCAGCTCTGGCGCGCCTGAATGTCGATCCCTGGGAGCAAGCGGCCACACTAGCTCTGTTGCCGGCCGACGCCGCCACGCGGAAATTGGCCGGCATGATTGCGGCGCTGCCTCCTGGGCCAACAGCGCGTCCGGAATCCACGACCATTGCTGCTCGCCTGATACCGCTCTTACCGGGTCGCGTTAGCTGCCAAGTGCCGTCGCGCACCGCCGCGCCTGGTATCGCGACCGCGCCCCGCTTACCGACACTCACGTATCTAATCCTCTATGCGCTTTTTATGCTCCTCATGCTTGCCGTCCAATGGCTGTCAGTTGGACCTCAGGCGCCGACGCAGCTCAACAGCACTCCATCACAGACCGCCCACACGGTGCCGTCCCAGTCCCCGCCGCCGAGCAGCGCTCATTGACAACTGCAGCAGCTGATCGGCCCGCCGATCACGAGACCGCGGCACAGCGATGATGGTTAATGGCAAGCGTCGTATTCGGCCTGAGTCAGGGTGCCGTCGTGGTCGGTATCGCACTTGGAGAAGTTCTTGCCGAGCCAGGTATTGCTCCTGACGTCAGCCGCCGTCAGGTAGCCCCTCTTCTTCGTGTCCAGGGTATTGAAGTTCGAACGACTGTCATTGGCTTGCTTCATGCCACCGTTGGAGGTGCCATTCGGACCCACCATGTCGTTGCCGTGACTCGTGTCCTGGCCTGCCGTCGGCGGGCTCGACGCCGGGTTGACGCCCGGCGACTTCGACGTCGTGTCCAGGTTATTGCCGCTACTGTTGCTACCTGGGGTGGGGTTGTTCGTCGTTTCCGATTGAGCCGAGGAAGAAGTGCTGGATGAATTCTGTGCACTCGCGATAGAGCGCTAGGGGAAACGGCCGGCCCGGTCTGTGAGGAGACGGTCCCGACGACCGTGAGTGGCCGTAGCGGGCATCCGTGAGCGCGTTCCTACAGCCTGCAGGCCCGCTTGCTGGGCCACGGCCATCGAAAAGCCGACATTCGCGCTAACTCACTGCTGCATAAGCAGTTCTCATTGCCTTGGTGTGTCGGCTAGCGCACGGTAATTGTGGGCGCTAACTGCTCAAATGACGTGCCAAGAGTCATGAAGCAGGCAGCGCCGCCGTGCCCCATGACTGCCTGTTGACCAGTTGGCGCGTATCGCGCGCCGTTTTTCAGACATGGATGCAGATGAAATCGAAATTACCACTGGCTCGCACGATGCAACTCGCGTTCGCCGCGGTGGTGACGTTGCTGCTCATCGTCGGTGTGGTTGGCTATCGCAGCGTCGTCGTGTCTACCGAAAGCGCGCGCTGGGTACAACACTCCGGTGAGGTGCTTGAACATCTGGCTACCTTGCGCTCGGCAATGGAGAACATCGAGACCGAATATCTCGACTATGCGCTGAGCGGCGACGATACGTATCTGCAGCTTTCGCGCGCCCGGTTATCGATAGTCAGTCGGGAACAAAGCACGCTGCGCGCGTTGACGGCGGACAATCCCGCTCAACAGCGCCGGCTTGACGAAATGGCCGATCTGGAACAACGCACGATCCAGGTGGGCGACATCATCGTTCGCGTTCGCAGCGCACAGGGTATTGCCACCGCAGTGGACGTCATCCGCACCGGACAGGGCGATCCAGTGCTGGACGAATTCCGCGCCGCCACCAGCGACATGCAGAGTGAGGAACGGCGGCTGATGCATGAACGCAACGCGAACGAGGAACGGCGTTATCGTCAGTCCAAGGTCACTCTCGTGCTGGGAAGCCTGCTGGCCATCGCGTTCGCTGTGCTGTCGGGCTGGATCGTGCTGCGCGATCAGAAGCAACGCGAGCACTCCGAGGTCGAGCTCAGGCGCCTCAATCGTCTGTATGGGATGGTCAGCGGCATCAATGCGCTGGCGATACGGGTGCGTGATCGCGACGATCTTTTCAGGAACTTCTGCCGCATCGCGGTCGAGCAGGGCGAATTCCTGATGGCGTGGATCGGGGTCATCGATCGCGCCGCCAACAAGCTGGTGCCGATGGCCTGGGCGGGATTCGATGAGCAAAGCATGATCAACATCAGGGGGCTGTTCGCCGGCAGTGACGGCGAGCTGCAGGGGAAAACCCTGGCCGCGCGTACCATCAGGGACAAAGTTCCGGTCATCGTCAACGATGTGCAGACCGATAAGAATCTGGTGTTTCGCCAGATGCATATCGACGCCGGGGTGCGCTCGATCGCCATGCTGCCGCTGCTGAGCGCGGACAAAGTCACCGGCGTGTTCGTACTCTATACGAACCATCCGGAGTTCTTCGACGCTGCAGGAATGAAGCTGTTGGCGGAACTTGCCGGCAACTTCGCATTCGCGTTGGACTATATCGAAAAACAGGAGCGCATCGATCGCTACGCCTACTACGATGCGCTCACCGGCCTTGCGAACCGCAGCCTGTTTCTCGACCGCGTCACGCAGCACATACTCGCCGCCGCCAGCGCCGGGCACAGGCTGGCGATGTTCGTGTTCGATCTGGAGCGCTTCAAGAATTTCAATGACAGCCTCGGCCGGCCTGCCGGGGACGCGTTGCTGGTACAGGTGGCGGAGTGGCTGACCCAGAAATCCGGCAACGTCAGCTTGACGGCGCGCGTGGGGGCGGATCAGTTTGCGGTCGTGATGCCGGTGGTGACCTACGAAGGCGACGTGCTGCAGGTACTGGAACGGAGACTTGCGGCGTTCCTGAGTCATCCGTTTCGCGTCAATGACGTCGTCTACCGGATCGCGGCCAAGGTGGGAGTCGTCATGTTCCCGGACGACGGCGCCGATGCCGACACCTTGTTCAAGAATGCGGAAGCCGCGGTCAAGAAGGCCAAGGTGAGCGGCGATCGCTACCTGTTCTACGCCCAGAAAATGAACGAAACGACGCCCGGCACCCTGGGCATCGAAAATCGGCTGCGCGAGGCCCTCGATCGGGATGAATTCGTGCTGCACTACCAACCCAAGGTGAACCTCGCTACCGGCAAGCTCACCGGGGCCGAGGCGCTGATCCGATGGAATGACCCCAAGGGCGGCCTGGTGCTGCCCGGCCGCTTCATCCCGATTCTGGAGGGCACCGGGTTGATCCACGCCGTGGGACGCTGGGCGCTGCACCGGGCTATGCAGGACTTCCAGCACTGGCGCAGCACCGGCCTGCCGGCGGTGCGTATCTCAGTCAATGTGTCGGCGCTGCAGCTGCGCAATCGCAGTTTCGTCGCCGATATCGAGGAGGCCATCAGCATCACCCCCGGCGCAGCGGCGGGACTGGAGCTGGAGATCACCGAGAGCCTGATCATGGAGGACGTCAATCACAGCATCGTCAGCCTGCTGGCGATCCGCGCCCTGGGCGTCACCATTGCGATCGATGATTTCGGCACCGGTTTCTCCTCGCTCAGCTACCTGTCCAAACTGCCGGTGGACACGCTCAAGATCGACCGCTCGTTTGTGGCCGATATGATTTCCGGAGCCGGTGGAATGACACTGGTGTCGGTCATCATCAACATGGCGCATGCGCTCAAGCTCAACGTCGTGGCGGAAGGCGTCGAGACTGAGGAGCAGCAGCGCCAGCTGCGGCTGATGCGCTGCGATGAAATGCAGGGCTATCTGTTTGGCAAGCCGGTACCGGTCGACGTGTTCGAGAAGAAATACCTGATGGCTGCCGGTACCATGCAGGTCAAGAGTCTCGGCCCCGCAACCGCGCCAGTAACGCCTGCGTAAACTGGCCGGTGCTCGCGCTACCGCCAAGGTCGCGCGTGCGCACCTTATCGACGTTCAGCGTCGCGTCGATGCCGCTGCGCAGCTGCGTGGCCTCTGCGCAAAGCTTCACATGATCGAGCATCGTCGCCGCCGCGAGCATCAGTGCCACCGGGTTGGCCAGGCCCTTGCCGGCGATGTCGGGCGCCGAGCCGTGCACCGCTTCGAAGATGGCGGCGTCGGCGCCGATGTTGGCGCCCGGCGCCATCCCCAGGCCGCCGACCAGGCCAGCCACCAGGTCCGACAGGATGTCGCCGAACAGGTTGGTGGTCACCAGCACATCGAACTGCTGCGGATTGAGCACCAGTTTCATCGCGCAGGCATCGACGATGGCGGTATCCATGACGACGCGCCCCTGGTACTTCTGCTGGTACAGGTTCTGCGCCGTCTCGAGAAAGATCCCGGTGAGGGCCTTCATGATGTTGGCCTTGTGCACGATCGTCACCTTCTTGCGGCCCAGCGCGATCGCATGGGCGAAGGCATAGTCCAGCAGCCGCCGGCTACCCGCACGCGTGTTGATGCCGGTCGCCATGGCCACCGCGTGCGGATCGTCGTCGATCTGCACATAGAGCTCGTGGCCGACGTACAGCCCCTCGAGGTTCTCGCGCACCACGATCAGATCGACGTTGTCGAAGCGGCCGCCGGGAATGAGCGTGCGCACCGGGCGCACGTTGGCGTACAGCTTGAACTCCTCGCGCAGACGCACGTTGGAACTTCGGTAACCGCCGCCCGAGGGCGTCTCCAGCGGCCCTTTGAGCGCCAGCCGCGTGCGGCGGATGCTCGCCAGCGTTGCCGGCGGCAACGGATCATTCGCCGTCTTTACCCCTTCAAGTCCTGCGACCTGGCGATCCCATTCAAAGGGTGCTCCCAGCGCATCGAGTGCGGCCACAGTCGCCTCGACGATCTCATGGCCGATGCCGTCGCCGGGAATCAGGGTTGCGGGTATGCGTTGCGCCATGGGGTGATCTAAGGGCTCGTGCCGTTTCTATTTGTTGGCGGGTCAGCACTTTACCGTAAATCGCTGCCTAGCCTGAGCGGTTGCGCGGGCTGCACCGTAAGCGTGCGCCTACGTCAGGCAACGCCGTTCTCCCTAGATGCGCGGGCGGCGCCATTGATAGTGTACTGCCCAGACGGTGCCGCTAGACCGCATGCGCGCGACAACAGGAGAGACGACCGACATGGCAAGAATTCTGATCGCGGATGATCATCCCTTGGTGCGGGCGGGCTTGCGCCGGCTGCTCACCGACGACCCGGGCGTCACCGAGATCGGCGAGGCGGCCTCGGGCAACGAGACCCTGGCCTGCCTGCGGTCGAGCCACTGGGACCTGCTCATCCTCGACATCAACATGCCCGACCGCAGCGGCCTGGATATCCTGCGCAGCGTCCGCGACAGCCATTCCGACACCAAGGTGCTGGTCCTGAGCGGCTTTTCCGAGCGCCAGTATGGCCTGAGCGCGTTCAAAGCCGGCGCCAGCGGCTACCTGCCGAAAGAATGCGCACCGGATGAACTGTTGACGGCCACGCGCGCCGTGCTCCGGGGCCGGCGTTATGTGAGCGCGGAATTGGCCGAGATGCTGGCTTGCAATCCGCAAGCCGGCAACGACCGGCCGCTGCATGACGTGCTGTCACAGCGCGAATTTCAGATTTTCCACAAGATCGCTGCCGGCCGCGCCGTCTCGGCGATTGGCAAGGAGCTGTGCCTGTCGGTGAAGACGATCAGCACCTATCGCAGCCGGATCCTGGAAAAGATGAACATGGCGAGCAATGCCGACATCACCACTTACGCACTGAAAAATCAGCTGATCCAGTAGCGCTGACCTCGTGTCCGGCAAGATCCGTAGTGCCAGTTCTCACGCCGAGCCGTGTTCGGGAGGGTAGTTCGAACGCTCAGGGTGCGATCTGGGACGGCAAGGGCACAAACTTCACATTGTTCTCGGCGCATGCCACCAAGGTGGAGGTGTGCCTGTTCGACCGGCACGGAGTGCGGGAAATTGAACGCCTCGCGCTGCCCGAGTACACCGACGAGATCTGGCACGGTTATATACCCGACGTGAACCCCAGCGACGTGTACGGCTTTCGCGTGCACGGCCCCTATGAGCCGCAGGCGGGCCACCGGTTCAATCCCAACAAACTGCTGCTCGACCCTTATGCCCGCGGCCACATCGGCGAGCTCAAATGGCGGCCGGAAGTGTTCGGCTACACCATCGGCGCTGAAGGCGACGACCTCACGTTCGACAAGCGCGACAGCGCGCCCTACATGCCCAAGTGCGTGGTGGTCGACCCGAACTTCGACTGGAAGGGGCAGCCTCGTTCGCGCGCCGTGCCCTGGGACCAGACCATCATCTACGAGGCTCATCTGCGCGCCTTTACCAGGCTGCACGCGTTGGTGCCCCCCAAACAGCGTGGCACCTACGTGGGAATGGGGTGCCGTGCGGTGATCGACTACGTCAGGTCGCTGGGCGTGACCTCGATCGAGCTGCTGCCGATCCACACCTTCATCAATGACAGTCAGCTGCTGGAGCGCGGCCTGACCAACTACTGGGGCTACAACAGCATCGGCTTCTTCGCCCCCGATCCGCGCTACGCCTTCGAGCCGGAGCAGTGCCTCAAGGAATTCAAGGAAATGGTGGCGCGTTTCCATGACGCCGGGCTGGAGGTCATCCTGGACGTGGTCTACAACCACACCGCCGAGGGCAACGAGCGCGGTCCGACGCTGTCATTCAAGGGCATCGACAATGCGTCCTACTACCGGCTGCTGCCTGACAACCAGCGCTACTACGTCAATGACACCGGCACCGGCAACACACTCAATCTGTCGCACCCGGACGTCATCCAGATGGTCACCGACAGCCTGCGCTACTGGGTCAATGAACTGCATGTGGACGGCTTTCGGTTCGATCTGGGCACCATCCTGGCACGCGAGCCCGGTGGCTTCGACAACCAGAGCGGATTCTTAAAGGCCTGCCATCAGGATCCGGTGCTGCGCTCGGTGAAGCTGATCGCCGAGCCCTGGGACGTCGGCCCGGGCGGCTATCAGGTCGGGGGTTTTCCGCCGGGATGGGCGGAGTGGAATGACCGCTTTCGCGACGTGGTGCGCGACTTCTGGAAGGGCGCCGCCCCCGCCAGTGAGATGGCGCAGCGGCTGTGCGCGTCCGGCGATGTGTTCAATCACCTCGGGCGCCGCCCTTCCGCGTGCGTGAATTTCATCACCGCCCACGATGGCTTCACGCTCCACGACCTGGTGTCGTACAACGACAAGCACAACGAAGCCAACGGCGAGGACAACCGGGACGGCAGCAACGATAACCGGTCGTGGAACTGCGGCGTCGAGGGTCCGACCGAGGACCCGGCGGTGAACGAACTGCGCGCGCGGCAGATGCGCAACATGCTCGCAACGCTGCTGTTGTCGCAGGGAACCCCGATGCTGCTTGCGGGCGACGAATTCGGTCGCACCCAGCAAGGCAACAACAACGCCTACTGCCAGGACAATGCGATCAGCTGGGTCGACTGGAAGCTTGCCGCCAGCAACGTATCGCTGATCCGGCTGGTCCAGAAGCTGACCACGCTGCGCCATAAGTACCCCATCCTGCGACGCAACCGGTTCCTGACCGGGGCCTACGACGAGGAACTCGAGGTCAAGGATCTGACCTGGATCAATGCTTCCGGCGCCGAGATGAAGAGCGAGGACTGGAGCGACGGCAACATGCACTGCTTCGGCATGCTGATGGACGGACGCGCCAGGCCCACCGGCGTGCGTCAGCGCGGCACGGAAGCGACCATGCTATTGGTGCTCAACGCGCACCATGATCAGGTGCAATTCACGCTGCCGGCCTGCGCCGGCGGCGACCACTGGAGCGTGGTGCTGGATACCAATGCGCCGGATAGCGAAACGAAAGAGAGCTTCGCCAGTGGCGACACCTATCAGATCACCGGGCGCTCGCTGCTGCTGTTCGTCCTCGGGTAGCGCGACGACACACCATTACGCACCTCCGCCCGCGTCGCCAATGGGTCGGTTCAACTCTTCGGCGGACATACCGACCATGCTTCGCTTAATCTCATCGACGCCAACCGGCTTGACCAGATGATCGTCAAAGCCCGCCGCCAGCGTGCGTGCCCGGTCGTTGGCCTGTCCGTAGCCGGTAATTGCAATGAGGCGTGTATCTTTGAGCACCGACAGGGATCTAAGTCTGCGCGCAACCTCGTAGCCATCCATATCGGGCAGGCCGATATCCAGCAGCATTATCTCGGGAGTAGAGGCCATCGCTCGTTCAAGCGCGGCTTGTGACGTGTAGACAGTCTCGACTTCGTGGCCCTCGCCGCGCAACACCAGTGCCAGCAGATCGGCTGCGTCTACATTGTCGTCGACGATTAGAATGCGCTTGGGCGGGCAATGCAACGCTTCGGCCTCGCCGCGGCTCGCGCCGGGGTTCTCGATCAGGGGCAGATGGATCTCAAAGGTGGATCCCAGTCCAATCCCCGCGCTTTTGGCGATCACCTGTCCTTCATGCATATCCACCAGCCGCTTGACCACCGCGAGGCCTATCCCCAGGCCACCTTGCGAACGATCCAGCGTTCGGTCGCTTTGCACGAACAGGTCAAAGATTCGCGGCAGCAGCTCGGTCGAGATCCCCGTGCCGTTATCGCTGATCTCGATCACCGCTGATGTGCCAGCCGAATAGGTCCGAACATGGATCTCGCCGGCAGAATTCGTGAATTTGGCGGCATTTGCCAGGATGTTGCTGATGCACTGAACGAGTCTGGCCCGGTCGCCACTGACGTGCAGCTGCCGGTCATTCGAGATGATCAACGCCTGGTGCCGCTTCTCGCGCAGCAAGGGTTCAACAGTTTCTACGGCCTGCGCGAGAACAGCTCCGAGTTCGAGCGGCTCCCGATTCAGCTCGATGCGCCCCCTGGTGATGCGCGAGACATCCAGCAGATCGTCGATCAGGCGGGTGAGCTGCGTGACTTGCCGTCCGATAATCTCGACGCTGGAGTGCGTCTCAAGAGCGCTGGGCGCCGGCCGCGAAAGCAACTCGGCGGCACTGTGCAACGCCGCCAGGGGATTGCGCAGTTCGTGGGCAAGCATTGCCAGGAACTCGTCCTTCTGTCGGTCCGTATCCTGCAGTGCGTGCCGCGCCTGGACATGCGCCGTGATATTGCGGCTGTAGCAGACGACTCCATAGCGTCCGTCCGGTAACGAAATGCGATTGATCTGCCATGCATACGACTCTATCCCACCCCCATCCCGACGCTGCTCGGCACATTCCGGAGTCACGTACGACTCGCCACTCTCAAGCGTATGGCGGAACAGGCGCACAATCGTGTCGGCATGGTCCTTCTGCCACAGGATGTGAACCACGGCATCGAAGTCACTGCCAATCAACTCCGGGATGTCGCCGAACATGGCGCGTGCCGTCGGGTTCACTTCTCGGATTCGAAAGTCCGCATCGACCAGATACACACCCAGCGGTGCCTCATTGAGCAGCGTCTCGAACTGCGCCGTGCGGCGGCGCAGCGCCTCTTCCGCATGGCGGCGCATATGCCCCAGCTCGAGCAACGCGCCGATACGCGCCACCAGTTCCCGCGCTGAGAATGGTTTAGTCAGATAATCATCGGCGCCCGCATCGAGGCCTTCGATCCTCGCGTCCTCCCCGGCACGCGCGGAAAGCAGCACGATCGGCACGTTTTGCAGTGACGTATCGGCGCGAACCGCCGCCAGCAGTCCAAGGCCATCGAGCACCGGCATCATGATGTCGGACAGGATCAGATCCGGGCGCTGCCGGCGGGCCGCAGCCAGCACCTGTTCGCCGTTCGCGACAGCTTCGATCGCATAGATGGGCGTCAGGAGTCCTCGCAGATAGGAACGCATATCGGCGTTGTCATCCGCCACTATGATCCGTGCTCCGAATGTCGCGGCGAAACGCTGATCGACGATCGGGCTTGCGACGTCGGGCAGTTGCGGCAGGTTCGATGCGGTGGAGCCGACGCTATCAGGCAGCCAGCGCAATGCCTCCTGGACGAACGCCTGCGCACCGATGGCGGTCGAAGTCTGGTTAAGTGGTGCCTTTAGCCGGTCTGCCGGCAGATGCGAGCTACCGAATGGCAGCAGCACGCGAAACGACGTGCCCCGTCCAGACTCACTGGCGGCATGAATCGTCGCCCCGTGCAATTTCACCAGCTCCTTCACCAGCGCGAGGCCGATCCCGGAGCCATCGTGGGTGCGTCCCAGCGCACCCTCCACACGATGAAAGCGTTCGAATAGCCGCGGGATTTCGTTACCGGGAATTCCCACACCGGTGTCTGCGATTTCGAGCGCCGCATGCATCCCCAGGCGCTGCAGTCGAACCGTGATGCTCCCCGCGAGCGTGAACTTGAAGGCGTTCGAGAGCAGATTGAGAACAATCTTTTCCCACATTTCCCGATCGATGTAGACCAGCTCCCCAAGTTCGTCGCAATCGACCTCGAAGCGCAATCCGGCGCGTTCGATTGCCGAGCGAAAGGTGCTGGCCAGATCGCGCGTGACGGCAGCAAGATCGGTGGCCTCGTAGAAAGCGCGAACGCGTCCGGCTTCGATGCGCGAGAAATCCAGCAGCGAGTTGACCAGCTTCAGCAGGCGCATCGCGTTGCGGTGCGCGAGCGCAAGCTGCTCGCGCACCTTGGCGGGATGCTGTGCATTGGCGATGGCTTCTTCGACCGGCCCGAGCATCAGTGTCAGCGGAGTACGAAATTCGTGGCTTACGTTGGAGAAAAATGCCGTTTTTGCCCGATCGATCTCGGCCAATGCCGCGGCACGGCTGCGCTCCGCTTCGTGGGCCCTGGCATTCGCGACTGCAGTGGCAACCTGCGCGGTCATCAAATCGAGGAACATGAGGTACTTCGGATCGAGCGCGATCCTGGAGCTCACGCCGACAATCAGCACACCCGCAGGCCGATCAGAGACGGTGGAACGGATGGGCAGGACGACTGCCTTGTTCGGTGGATCGGCCCAGGGTCCGGCAGGAACGTCTGGCAACACAGCCGAAAGTGCCGACACTATCTGGACGCTTTTTGTGTCGATGGCCCGCGCCAGCGGCCAGGGCTTGGATGCCTCGGGACGCTCGAGCGCCAGCTCCGCCCGACCTGCCGACGCGGCTGAAATTCCGAACTCACAAACCCGACGCAGGCGCCTGTTGCTGGGCTCGAGCAGGTACATCAGAGCGAATGGCACATCCTTTGGATGCTCCATCAGCGTCTCGCCCGCCAGCGCGCAGCTCCAATCGATCGTCTTGGCTTCCGCCACCCGCGCGCCCAGGTCGCTCAGGATGCCCAGTCGGCGCTGCCCAATCACCTGTTCGGTAATCTCGTGCATCGTCGCCAGTACGCCGCCAATCCCGCGCGCCGCCGTCTCATCCGGCACCGGGCTGTAGGCGATGGTGAAATGGCTTTCTTCGGTGAAACCGTGTCGGTGCACCTCGAGCTCGATGTCCTCCATCCAAGTGGCCGGTCCGCCCCGGAACGGCGTGTCGATCAGCGGCTCGAGAACATCCCAGATCTCGCTCCAGCAGGCGCTGACAGGCTGGCCGAGCGCGAGCGGATGCTTGGTCCCGAGTATTGGACGATAGGCATCGTTGTAAATCTGAATGTACTGCGGGCCCCACCACAGCAGCAGCGGAAAGCGATTCGCGAGCAGAAAGCTCACCATCATTCGCAGGCTGGCCGACCACTGGCCAGGGGGTCCCAGCGGTGTCGTCGACCAGTCATGGCCGCGCATCAGCGCGCCCATCTCTCCGCCACCGGCAAGGAAGTTCGCGCCGGCGCCTCGGGGCTCGATCGAACTCAGCAGCGCCGCATCCCTCTCGCCGCTAACGCCTGTTCGGAAGTATCCGCTCGATTGTTTTGCGGCGCAAGAAAGCCAGACGTTGCTCTACATATCCCGCACCAGCAGCTGATCGACCACCTGGCGGGTGCCGGCGTATTGCTCCGCCAGCGACTCATCGCCGACTAGTGCGAGCTTGATCCGCACCGTGACTTTCTGATCGTCGATGTCATTGCCCAGCGCGGTCGGCGTGCTGGCATCCTCCGGCAACACCGGCGGTGCTGCGTCCGAGAGGGCATCGCTCGCGACCAGAGGGTCGGCCGCAAGCGCTGGGATCGTCATGGCGCCGGGCAGCAGCACGGCGGCAGCTACTACTTCAAGCGCAAAGAACCGGCTATGCATGGACCGGGTGTTCATTACCAGGCTCCTGAATTTCGGTAATCCAGGTAGCCAATGCTGCTCGCGCCGTCCTCGAATGGGCTGTCGGTCGCCCTGCGGGCCTGCAGCAGGTATCCGCCTACATACCCCTCACCAGCAGCTCGTCAATCACCTGTCTGGCACCGGCATACTGTTGCGCGAGCGAATTGATCCGCTCCTTTTCCGCAGCGGTGACTGAACCGCGCAGTACCACCGCCTGCTGGTTGGTCGCGACCGAGATCTCATGCGCCTGCGGTGACAGGGAGTGGTCGCCGGCCAGTGCGACTTTGATCTGCGCCGTGACTTTCAAATCGTCGATGTCATTCGCAGGGGTGGTCGGCGTGGTCGCATCGGCCGGCTTCATGTCCGGCGCTTCGTCCGATGCCACGTTGTTGGGTATGGCCGGTTCAACCGCGAGGGCGGGAATCGTCATCGCACCGGGAAGGAGCACCGCGGCAGCAACTACTTCGAGGGCGAAGAATCGGGTGTTCATAGCAATGCTCCTGGATGTCACTGATCCGCTCCCGCCATGATCCTCGCGCCGGCCCGGGCGCCGCTGTCGGTGCCTGATCCCTTCGGGCGTAGGAGGGCTTTGACCCCTTCGGTGCCAGTTACTACCATGCGGCCGATGCAGCCAGACAGTCCCGCTTACACCCGCACCGCCGTGGTACTGCACTGGATCATCGCCCTGCTGATCACCGTCGGCTTTACGATCGGAGCGACGATGACCGACCTGCATATGAGCCCGAAGAAGCTCAGGATCTACTCCTACCACAAGTGGATCGGGATCACGGTCTTAGGATTGGTGCTGCTGCGGCTGCTGTGGCGGCTGTTCCATAGGCCGCCGCCCGACGAGCCGATGCCGCCCTGGCAGCGCATCGCGGCCCACGCCACTCACTGGCTGCTGTATCTCTTGATGATCGCGACGCCCATGGTCGGCTGGCTATATAGCTCCGCTTCCGGCTACCCGGTGGTGTACCTGAAGCTATGGCAGCTGCCGGACCTGGTGTCGAAGAACAAGGTTCTGGCCGATGTGCTGGTCCAAGTGCACGCAACGCTGGCCTGGACGTTATTTGGCGTAGTCATGCTGCATGCGGCCGCCGCATTCAAGCATCACTTTTTCGATCGCGATGCGACGCTCAGGCGCATGCTCGCCTGGCGTCGTCCGTGAGGAATTGAAGGGAGACCTCGAATGACACCAAAACCGCCGCTGATCAGCTCGATTGCCCTGACGCTCGCGTTCGTGGCCAGCGCCGCCGGCGATCCGACCATCGACGCCTCCAAGAGCAGCATCATTGCGACCTTCAGGCAGGAGAACGTGCCGGTCGACGCACCGTTGAAGAAATTCAACGGCCGTATCGATTACAACGCCGCGCAGCCCAACGCCGCCAAGGCTGCCCTGGAAGTCGATACCGGCAGCCTCGATCTCGGGTCCAAGGACTACGACGCCGAGGTGCGCAAAAAGGAATGGCTCGACAGCGCCACCTACCCTAAGGCGAGCTTCATCTCGACCTCGGTCAAGCCGGGCGCGGCCGGCCATTTCGACGCCACCGGCACCCTGACGATGAAGGGCAAGACCCAGACCCTGACCGTGCCGGTGACCGTCACCCAGGCCGGCAACGCGATGGTGTTCGACGGCGCGTTCGAGATCTCGCGCGCCTATTTCGTCCTCGGCAGCAAGGAGTGGGAAGGGGAGGTGGATGACAAGGTGAAGGTGCGGTTTCACCTGGTGGAGTAGCGCCCTACGAGCTAACACACTGAATTTCCTGTTATTATAGTTGCGACGCAGCTCCCATCTTATGGTGTATCGCATTGACAATCATTCGCATTTGCATGTAGCCTAGCGGTGTCGAATAGCACCAAGGGCGCACCATGTACGTCTGCGTTTGTCACGGCATCACTGATCGGCAGATTCGTCGCGCCGTCGAACAGGGTGCGCGCTCCTTAAGCGATGTGCAGATGAAACTTCCCGTCGGCGCCTGCTGTGGCCGCTGCCAGGACTGCGCCCGCGAAGTGATCCGCGACTGCCAGCGCGGCGAGACCTGCGGCTCGAACGCCGTCGCCGCCTGAGTTTCCCGCACCTTACCTTTCCCCCGCGCGGTGCTAGGCTGTCCCTAAGATGGGGCGGTCATCCTCGACGCCCTCGAAGCCGGAGCCGGTAATGAAGGGCGACATCCGAATCGTGCAGCACCTCAATACGGTGCTGAAGAACGAACTCACCGCGATCAATCAGTACTTCCTGCACTCGCGCATGTACGGCAACTGGGGCCTGAAGCGCCTGCGCCACCACGAGTACCAGGAATCGATCGACGAGATGAAGCATGCCGACCGGCTGATCGAACGCATCCTGTTCCTGGAAGGGCTGCCGAACGTGCAGGACCTGGGCAAGATCCTGATCGGCGAGACGGTGCCGGAGATGCTGGATTGCGACCTGAAGCTCGAGCGCGCCGCCCACGGGGATCTTAAAACCGCGATCACCGATTGCGAGCGGCTCGGCGACTTCGTGTCGCGCGAGCTGTTCGAGCGCATCATGGAATCCGAGGAAGAGCACATCGACTGGCTGGAGACGCAGCTTGATTTGATAGCGCGCGTGGGCCTGGAGAACTACACCCAGTCGCAGATGCTGGGCTCAGACGATAGCAGCGCCAGCTGATAAGATTGCGACCCAAGGCCACGGAGCATCGGGCATGAAACTGATCACTGCCATCATCAAACCGTTCAAGCTCGACGAGGTGCGCGCGGCGCTGTCGGAGCTGGGTGTATCGGGCATGACCGTGACCGAGGTCAAGGGATTCGGCCGCCAGCGCGGCCACACCGAACTCTACCGGGGCGCTGAATACGTAGTCGATTTCGTGCCCAAGGCGCGGGTTGATATCGCGGTACGCAATGAGCTGGTGGACCCGGTGATCGACGCGATCGTGAAGACGGCCAAGACCGGCAAAGTCGGCGACGGCAAGATATTCGTCAGCGAACTGCAGCGCGTGGTGCGCATCCGCACCGGCGAGACCGACGACTCCGCCCTCTAGTCAGCCGCGGTGATAAACGCTGTTGATCTCGATCTTGCCCACCATCGGATCGCGCAGGTGATAGGTCACCCGGAGCGTACTGGTATGCGCGTCGACGTCGTACTGCTTCACCAGATTCGCGCCGCCGTAATAGCGCGCCTTTAGCTCGAACTCGTTGCCGTTCCATCCGGCATCGATCCTCGCGGTGCCGTACTCGTCGATGCGCGAGATCTCCTCATCCGTGTGGTAGTCGCGCGCCGGCACGTTGTCGGACGTAATGCGCACGTCATCCGGGGCGGTATCGATCTTGAGCACGGCCGGCGGGGTCAATACCTGCACCAGCCGGCGGTGCACGCCCTCATAATCGGGCGCCACCGGCCTTAGCATGTCGAAGTCCTCGCCGGTGTAGTTGCCGTACTCGTCGACATTGCTGGCGCCCTGGTGATCGCCGTGACCGCCGTAGCCGGTGGCGGGGCCGGCGCCGTTATCCGCATAAGGGCTGTGTTTGCGCACTCTTTCAGCCCAGGCGGAAACTGCGGTGTCGACTTTGGTGTCTACCAGGTCACTGGCCGACTTATCCAGTATCCATCGGCCCGCGACCCGCGGATTGGCGGGCGCGGTCGGTGAAGTCGACGCGCAAGCGCAGGCCAGGGCCAAAATCAGCGCCGCGCTCGCCAGGGTTGCGAGCCGGTGGGACGGGGCGGGGAAGTGCGGCATCGAGGCCTGAACACTGGTGATGAGCGTCAATGCTATCAAACGCGGCGCGGCCGCGCGCTAGACTTGACCAATGTATCGAGGGCTGTTGTACCTGATCGCCGGCTGGTCGGGCTTTTTCGTCATGGCGGTAGAGCTCCTGGGCGGACGCCTGCTGGCGCCGTACTTCGGCAGCAGCATTTATGTCTGGGGCGCGATCATCACGGTGTTCATGCTGGCCCTGTCGCTCGGCTATTTGCTGGGCGGCCGCGCATCGCTGCATGCGCCGAGCCTCAAGCGCCTGGCGGTGATATTGCTGTCCGCCGCGGTGACGACGCTGCCGGTGCTGCTGCTGGGCGACGGCCTGCTGGAGCATCTGTCCGCGGCAGTCACCGATCCACGCTTTGGCTCGCTGACCGCGGCCTTGCTGTTGTTCTTCCTGCCGACCGGCATCTCCGGCATGGTCTCGCCCTACGCCGTGCGCCTGCTGATCGCCGATCGCGCCAGCGCCGGTCACCTGGCCGGCAAGCTGTATTTCGTGTCTACGTTCGGCAGTGCCGCCGGCACCCTCCTGACCTCGTTCTACCTGGTGCTGTACCTGGAAGTGAACACGATCCTCATGCTGATGCTTTCGATCTCGGCCGTCATCGGACTCCTGGCGTGGCTGCGAACCCCTGTGGTTGACGCGTGAACGCAGCGTGCTTACGCCAAGGCCGGCTTTTTGCGCTGCCACTGCTTCTGCTGCTGGCGAGCATGGGCGCTGCTGCGGATCAGAAACTGATCCACTCCGAGAAGTCGCTCTACCGCGATGTCTTCGTGTACGACAATGCTACTGCGGACGGCACCACGCGCTGCCTGTGCTTTACCAGGCTGTGCACTATCGGCCGCCAGACCTGTATTGACCTTAAAGCGCCCAATCGGCTGGTGTTCGAGTACACGCGCATGGTGCTCGGCGCGCTCTATCTGAAGCCCGATCCGCACACGATCCTGATCATCGGACTGGGCGGCGGCACGCTGCCGCGTACGCTGGAACAGCTACTGCCGCAGGCCGACATCGACGTGGTCGAGATTGACCCAAGCGTCGTGGGCGTCGCAGAGCAGTACTTCGGGTTCCGGCCTGACGAGCGGGTTCATTTGATAGTACAGGACGGCAGGGCTTACGTGCGGCAGAGCCTGCGGGGCCCCAGGCGCTACGACCTGATCATTCTCGATGCGTACGAGCACCAGTACATCCCAGAGCACATGCTGACACGGGAATTTCTGATCGAGGTGCGCTCGCTGCTGCAACCGGGCGGCATCGTCGCCGCCAATACCTTCTCCACCAGCCGGCTCTACAACAACGAATCGGTCACCTACTCCAGCGTCTACGGCCAGTTCTACAATTTAAGGAGCGGCAATCGGGTGATCCTGGCCTCAAACGCGCAGCTGCCATCGATCGATGAGGCCACGCGTAACAGCCGACTGTTCACCGCGGCTTTCGAACCCTACGGGGTCACCGCGCAGACGGTACTGGCGATGTTTTCGACGCGCCCGGACTGGGACACCAAGGCGCGTGTCCTGACCGATCAGTATTCGCCGTCGAATCTCTTGAACGGGCCGCCTTAACGGCCGCCGGAGGAGCTGCTGGCGTTGCCTGCCGGTGCCGCCGGGCGGGCAGCCGCCGCGGCCACTAGGGCGCGCAGCTCGCGCAGCTTGTTCTTGACGATCGCCGCGTTCGCCGGACCCATGCGCAGCATCAGCTTCTGTCCCGCCGACAGGTCCTCGAGCTTGGGATCGGCGAACTGGTACATCACATTCGGTCGCACCACTGCGATATCGGTGGTGATATCGGGCGCCGCCAGGAGGTTGTCGATCGTGACCACCAATCGGTCATTGAAGTAACCATTCGGGTAGCCGAGCGCCTGGTAGGCCTGCTGGAACAGCGGATAGAAGTGCACGTACAGCCCGGCGACCCGCTTCATGTCCAACTGCTGCACCACCTGTACATAAGGCACATAGCGCTGGTAATTGGCCGTGTCGATCGTACCGCGCTGATCGTTGCCGGTGGCGATGAAGGCCCCATCCAGCGGCTTGGTCGGCCGCAGCTCCACCGCCAGATGCCGGCGCGACAGGTTGTCGATCGTGACCACGATATGGCGCACCAGCAGTTCCGGCTTGAAGAACCGGTCCGCGGCCGGTTTGCCGATCACGTCGGCCAGCGCATCGTGGAACGGGCCATCGCTGGCGTCGAGTTCAGGCAGCGCAACTGTCGGGGTGGCCTCGGGCAGCGGATTCTTGATCGCCGGTACCGGCGGTTCGGTAGCGACGATCGGGCCTACGCTCGTTGCCGGCGTCGCGTTCCGGTGTGCGCGCCAGGAAAAAAACAGTACCGCTGCGCATATAACTACTACCGCCCCAGCGGCCCACCAGATCGGATTTCGCATGAATTGCTACCCCGCGAGCATTGGCTGCTCAATATAAAAACTTATGCTCCTTAGGGCCCGATTGCAACCGCACTGCACCAGTGACGCTGCAGTATCATCGCGCCCGATGCCGCTCGCTGACCTCCAAGTGCAATGCGCGCCAGGCGTTCTGATGGTGCGACCGGCGCGCTTCGGCTACAACCGCCAGACTGCGGCCAGCAACCGCTTCCAGCGCGCGGAGCCTCAATCCGTTGACACAGCCGCACGTGCCCGCGGCGAGTTCGAGACGCTGGTCTTAGGCCTCCAGGGCGCAGGAGTTGGCGTCTGCGTGGTCGACGACAGCGCAGAGCCGGCCAAGCCCGATGCGGTATTCCCCAATAACTGGGTCAGCTTTCATGCTGACGGCACCGTGGTGCTGTATCCGATGCAGGCGCCCAATCGACGCGAAGAGCGGCGCATCGAAGTACTGCAGGCGGTCGAGGCGCGGCTGCATTTTCGCCGCAGCCGCCTGGTCGATCTGCGGGCGCACGAAGATCAAGGGCACATGCTCGAAGGCACCGGCAGCCTGGTGCTCGATCACGTGCACCGGATTGCGTACGCCTGCCGTTCACCACGCACCGATGAGTCCCTGGTCCATAAATGGTCGGAGCTGATGAACTATGACCCACTGCTGTTCGACGCCCTGGGGACCGATGGCACGCCGATCTACCACACCAATGTGCTCTTGAGCATCGGCTCCAAATGGGCCGTCGTCTGCGCGGACGCGATCGCCGGGGCGGATTGCGAACGTGTGCTGCGACCGCTGCGCGATAGCGGCCGCGAGATTATCGAGATCAGTCTAAAAGCCATGACTCGGTTCGCCGGCAATATCCTCGAGCTGCGAGGCACAGACGCGAGCGCTGGCGCGCGCTCGGTGCTGGTACTCTCCGAAACGGCCCGCACCGCCCTGCAACAGCTGTATAACAAGGCCTGGGAACGGCTCAACGATCGTGTCGATCAGGTGGTCGCGGCGGCGATCCCGACCATCGAGTCTGTCGGCGGTGGCAGTGTGCGCTGTATGCTGGCCGAAGTGCCCGAAACCCAATAACGAATACCAATAAATGAGCGATCAGGAGCCGTTGCCTAAGCGCGCCTACCGACTGCTGTCGGACGGCCAATTTCATTCCGGCACGAAGTTGGCCGCGGATTGCCGTGTAAGCCGCAACGCCGTCTGGAAAGCCGTCGCCGCGCTGCGCGCGCTCGGTGTGACCGTGCACGCGGTCCCGAATCGCGGCTACCGCCTGCCGGCGGCCACGGCGCTCCTGGAGCGTGGCCACATCGTAAAACTCTTGCCACGTGCGATCGCCACCAAGCTTCGCACCGGTGACTGCGTCTGGCGCACGGGATCGACCAATAGCGATCTCCTGCAGCGCGAGGCTCCACCAGCTGGACGCTGCGACTTCCTGACCGCGGAATACCAGACCGCCGGCCGCGGCCGGCGCGCGCGCAGCTGGTTTGCACCGCCCGGTGGGGCGATCTGCCTGTCGCTCTCCTGGAGCTTCGCCTCGCTGCCGCGGGATATCAGCGCGCTCAGTCTCGCCATCGGCGTCTGCGCGCTGCGCGGCATGGCGCAGATCGGCGTCACCGGCGCGGCGCTCAAATGGCCCAATGATCTTGTGGTCGGCAGCGCCAAACTCGGCGGAATTCTCATTGAACTGCGCGCCGAAGCCGGCGGACCGGCGTACGTCGTCGTGGGTTTGGGCCTGAATGTCGCGCTCGGCGCCGAAGTGCAAAAGCAGGTGAAAGCCAGCGGCACGCAGGCGACCGACCTTATCGGCCTAGGCGTCGAGCATCCGGACCGTAATCGCCTGGCGGCTGCGCTGATTGGGTCCATGGTCGCGGGACTGGAGCAGTTCGAGCGCGACGGGTTCGCCGCTTTTACCCACGAGTGGGGCGCAGCGGATGCACTGGCAGGCAAGCCGGTTGTCATTAGTTCCGACAGCGGCAACGTCAGCGGCCATGCGCGTGGCATCGATAGCGATGGGGCGCTGTGCCTGCAGACACGCGAAGGGTTGCAGCGCTTCGTTACCGGCGAAGTGTCGGCGCGAGTCAGCCAGTGAAGCTACTGCTGCTGGATGCCGGCAATTCGCGCCTCAAATGGGCGCTGCTTCGAAAACCCTATCGACGCCGCCAGGAGTTCGCCGCGCAGGGCGTCGTGGAACTGACGAAGCTGCGCAGCCCGGCGGCTTGGACGCGCCTCCTTAAGAAGACCAGAAATCCCGACCTTATCTATGCCTGCAATGTTGCCGGTGCGGACATCGAGCGGCAGATTCGCGTCGCGTCACGCCGCGCGGGGCTTGGACCCCCACATTTCGCGCACAGCGAAGTCGCCGCCGCCGGGGTACGCAATAGCTATCCAGACCCCTGGCGCCTGGGTGTGGATCGCTGGGTCGGGCTGATCGGCGCGCATCACGAGCATCCCGGCAAGGACCTGTGCCTGGTCGGCCTCGGCACCGCGATGACGATCGATCTACTCGCTGCAGACGGCCGCCATCTGGGTGGCTGCATCGTTCCAGGTCCGCGACTCATGATCGAATCGCTGCTCGATCATACCGCCGGGATCCGGCGGCGCGCCGGCGGTCGGGGTGCCATCCCGAGTTTCGACCTGATGTTCGGGGTCGTGTCTCGCTCAGGCGGACGCTGGGTCTACCTGGAACGCCCGGGAAGCGTGGGCAAATCCGCCGGGGCGGGTCTATTTGCACGTGATACCCACGCCGGCCTGCTAGCCGGTGCCCGTCGTGCCTGCGCAGCGCTGATCGAAGACGCCGTCCGCGAAGGGCGCGGACACTTAGGCCGTCGGCCGCGACTCATCCTTGCGGGTGGGGCAGCCGCCGCGATCACGCCGCTGCTGCACGGGCGCTATTGGCGCGAGGACGACCTGGTGCTGCGGGGCCTGGCGGTACTTGCCGCCGACGCGCAGGCGCCAGATCGCATAAAATCGGCGCGTGCGTAACCTCTTCTTTGCGCTGCTGTTCTTGAACCTGGCGTTGCTCGCCTGGTGGCATTGGGGAGGTCAGTCCTCGAAGGCTGCGGCAGCAGTGTCTGCCGGCCCGACTGTGCCGACGCTTGAGCTCGCAAACGTGTCCGCGCCGAGCCCAGCGACTTCAGCCACGCCCACCCGCTGCCGCAGTCTGGGGCCATTTGCCGATTCGGCCGCGGCGACCGCGGCAAGCGATCTGATGCGATCCCGCGGCTGGCAGCCGCGTGATCGCAGCGTGGATACCAATGCGCCCGACGGTTATTGGGTCTACATCGCTCAGCTCACCTCGGCGGCTCAAAAGACCGTCCTGGCGCGTCTCAATGCCGCCGGCATTCACGATGCGGCGTCGATGACGCAGCCGGAGCAGTCCGATCGCGTGTCGGTCGGATTCTTCGCCGATCAGACGCACGCCGTGCGCCGAGCGGAGCAGGTGCGTGCACTGGGCCTGAAGCCGGTGCTGGATATACATGAGCGCACGGTCCCCATGCACTGGCTCGATGTGGATCTTAAGGCCGCGGACCCAGATCTGCAGCCGAAACTATTTCAGACCGGCAACAGCCTGCAGGTTGTTGACTGTCCCGCCAAAGGTGCGGGCGGCTGATAAAATCCGCGCCGATTCGATTCATCCGACGCCGGCATAGCTCAGTGGTAGAGCAGCGGTTTTGTAAACCGTTGGTCGGGAGTTCAAATCTCTCTGCCGGCACACCTAAACATTTATTTTTATAACTAGACTATTTGGAACAACCCGGTGCGATCGCAATGCGCAGGTCCTTGGTTCGAGTCCTATCTCCGCACCAGACAATGGGTGAACCGATCCGAACGAATCATTTCGTGTGCCTCGACGCCTCTTCAGTCCGCTCTGATCACCACATCAAGCCGATCCGCCAGTACACCAAGCGCACGGCTCATCGCCGCAGCCAGTTCGCCACCGCAGGGCGCGCTCGCCGGCACCTGCACCTGTTCGGTCCCATGCTGACCTGCGGCCTGCGGATTCGTCAACGACCAACTTGCGCGCAAGCTCACGGCGCAGCTGTCATCTCCGTAGAACTCGTCAATCGCGATCGTCAGAAGTCGCCGCGGGTCCTTCGTGCTGGACTCGTTCGGCTCGGCCACTAAGCCCGGCGCCAGGCGCGCGGCCAGATCATCGGATAAAATCTGGCGTATCTGCTCGGGAAGCGGTGCGGCCCATCGATCGAAGCCTGCGACACGCACGCGGTTGGCTCCGATGCGGCTGACGATCTCGGGTCGATCAAGTTCCGGCGCGATTGATACGGGCTCTACGCGCACCGGGATTTGGTTCGATGCAGTTGCGGTCGGCGCAGGAGTCGCGGGCGCGATCTCATTCAGGATGTAGAAGCGCGTCGGCGGACTGGAGCCGCAGGCGAATAGCGCACAGCAGCCTAAGAAGACGATGGAACGCAGCCACATACGGGTCATTTGTCGTCTCCCTTGCGGCCGCGGAGCAGGGCTTCAGGATGCTCATCGAGATAGTCGGTCAGAGCACGAATCGAACGCGCGGCTTCGGTGAGCTCGCGAATCAGGCGCGGCAGGTCAGTCCCGCTCGACGCCTTGGTGCCAAGCATGTTGGTCGCGGCCTGCATCGTGCGCTGCGCCGCCTCAGCAGTTTCGCGCAGGCTGTCGATCAGGGGTTTGATCTGCGGTTCGACTTCGGCGGTGACGTGATCGAGATTGGTGAGCGTGCGGTCGAGTTCCTTGATCGCATGCCCAAGTTCAGGTCCCGCGGTCACCGTGTCGACGTGATGCACGATGCTCTTGACGCTCGAGAGAATGTCGGCCAGATCCGTGGAGCTGCCGCTCGGAAGCTGAGCGTAGCCATCCACCTGTTCGACATGCGCCGGCGGGGCGTCGCGCACCATGTCGAGCGAAATCACCTTGATGCCGGTGAGGAAACTCGCGGTCGTGAGCTGCGCGCGCAGGCCGCGAGACACCAGTTTCGCCATTCGCGCGCCGAACGCAGCCACTGGATCGGTTGCCGCACCGGCGTGTTGATGCACCACCTCGACCCGGCTCGGATCGATCTGCAAAGTGACGCGCGTGAGCAGCGAGTCGGTGGCGTCGTCGTATTGCAGCCGCGCTTCGGTGACCACGCCGACCCCGGTGCCCAGCAACTGCACCGTGGTACCGGGCCCGACGCCGCCGGATGCGGGCCCTGTGAAATCCACCCGATACACCAGCGTCGGGCCGCGCGGCTCCTGCTCGGCGTCGCTCTGGTTGTCGAACAGGCGAAACACGGAGCCGGCGTCGCTGGAAGGTTTGGCAAGCTCGTCGTCCGGGGTATCGAAGGAGATGCCGCCGGAGACCAGCTGCTGCCAGGATGACGCACGAAAACGCAGGCCCTGCACGCCGACCGACACGTCAACGCCGCCCGAGTTCCAGAAGCGCGTCTCCGGATGCACCAGGGTGTCGTACGGCGAGCGGATGAAGCCGTAGATCTCGATCTGGTGATGTTGGCGGTCGAGCGCGAAGCCCTCCACCTCGCCGACCGGGACGCCGCGGTAGGAAATCTGCGAGCCTCCGACCAGAGATCCCAGCTCGCTGGCACGCAATGTGAATGAGCGTCCGGGCGTGTCGGGGATGATAGCCGGGGGATCGTCCAGTCCCTGGAAGTTACGCTCCGGTTCACCGTCACCGGGATACATTTCTATGTAGGAGCCGGATACCAGCGTGGACAGCCCGGAGATGCCGCCAAAGCCGACGCGCGGCCGCACGATCCAGAAGCGCGTGGCCGCCGTCAGATGCGGCGTGGCCGAGCGGCGCATGCGCGCGCGCACCACGACGCGCGACATGTCGGGCGTCAGGTACACCGATTCGACGGTGCCTAGATCCACATCTTTATGGCGGATCTTGGTATCGCCGGCCTGCAGGCCTTCGGCGTCGGTGAAAGAAATCGTGATCAGCGGACCGCGCTCTTCCAGATTACGGATCGCAAGACCGATGACGATCGCGGCGGCCACCGCCGGCACGATCCAAACCCAAGAGAACCAGCGGCGCGGTCGCAGTCGGGCCTCGGGCGGCGGCGCCTGATCGGCATCACTCATGCCCGCTGACCGGCTGCCGGTTCACTGGCGGCATCCCACATTACCCGGGCATCGAAGTTGCGCGAGGCCATCATCGTGATGATGACCACCGCGGCGAAGGCGATCGCGCCCGGCTCGGGACGCACACTGGTGAGCGCGCCGAACTGCACCAGGGCCACCAGGATGGAAATCATGAACAAGTCTATGTTGGACCAGCGCCCGATGCGATCGATGAATCGAAACAGGCGGGTGCGGAACACGAGTCCACGCCGCGAGCGCAGGCGCGTCATGATCAGCATCAGCGTCAGGCCAAACAGCTTCACCAGCGGCACCACGATGCTGGCGGTGAACACGATGATGGCCAGCGGCCACAGCCCGTTGGTAATGAGTTCGTGCACGCCGCTCAGGATCGTGCTCGGGTCGGGGCGACCGAAACGCTCGACGCTGAGCACTGGGATCAGGTTCGCCGGCACATACAGCAGATAGCCTGTGATCACCAGCGCGAGAGTGCGTTGGATCGTGTCCGGCTTGCGCCGATGAAGCGTGGCGCCGCAGCGCGGACAGGGGCTACGCTCGTTGCGCGCATCGATAATCAGCTCACAGGTCTCGCAACTGATCGCCTGCTTACCGATGCTCGACGCGCCATGCGGCGGCAGCGCATCCCACACCGATTGCTCATCGAGCTTCAGCGTCGCCAGCACCGCTGCCGCCGTCGCGGCCAGCAGGCACCAGCCGCCGGTGCCGACACCGACGCTGCCGATCGATTCCAGGCGCGTATACGCGACGCAGCAACCGACCAGGTACACCTCGAGCATCACCCAGGGACGCAGAGCCGCGGTCCAGCGAAACAGTTTGCCGAGGGATGCCGTGAGCCCAAGCCGGATACCGCCCAGCACCCAGATCATCAGGCCCAGATAGATGAACGGAATGGCGATGCTGAAGATGAACACCACGATCGAGAGCGAGGCGAAGCCATAGTTCCACAGCGCCTCGACACCGGTGGGCAGCCAGTTGCGTCGCGGTACGCCGAAGGAGGTGACCCGCATCAGCGGCAGGGATGCCGCGGGCAGCAGCAGCAGCAGCGCCGCGACGGTCAATGCCAGCGCGCTATCGATGCTGCCGCGGGCGGGCGGTGCAAACGGACGATGGCAGCGCACGCACTCGGCAATGGCGTTGGCAGGTACCGGAGGAAGCATCTGCACCAGCCCGCAATCGGCGCAGCCGATGAGCTCGGCCGCGGGACGCTGGTACACCTGGCGCAAGGACACGCCCAAATTATAGCTTTGGAGGCCTAATTGACTAGGCCGCGCCGCGGGGATCTTGGATTGCCGAACGTCCTACAGCAGTGAGCTCGAACAGCTCACTGCTGTAAGCGGGTTCAATCGACGCTGTAGCCGCGACCCTGCAGGCAGGCGGTCAGCGCGCGGCGATAGTCCATGCTGCCGGGGGTCGATGCATCCACGCCGGTCTGCGAGCCGGCCCACTGGCCGCACTCAGCGCGATCGGTGCTCTGCTGCTCGTCGCTCTGGCCGTTCTTCGGATACGCGAACAGGCCATCGCCATTCATCGGAGCGGCCGCAGGCGCGTCATTCGCCGGGTAGCCAGGCGGGGGCGCCTGGGCTTGAGCGGCAGGGCCCGCACCATCGCCGCCGCCGGACGCCGCGTCGGAGTCCAGCGCCGGGGGCGGAGTCGTCACGACGTAACCGCTGGCCGACGGGTCATAGGTGTAATAGACGTCGTTGTAGTAGTAGTACGGCACCGAGTTCCACCAATAGGTAGCGCAGAACGCGGGCAGTACCGGCAGGAACCAGGCAAAGCTGCCGCCCCAGAACACACCCGGCCAGAAGCCACCGTGCCAATAGCCGCCGCCCCAGGGTCCGCCAAAGCGTCCGCCTACGCCGCCGACGAAGCGCCCGCCGCCGGGCCTGCCGGCGTAGCCGACGCCACCGCGCGCGTAACCAGTAGTCGCAACGGCGCGGCCGACTGAAGCAGTTCTTGCTACTCCGGCACCATATCTGGCACCGCCGTAACCGGCACCCGCCCGAAATGACGGTGCGCGCGCGTAGTGCGCTCCGCCACCGCCAAAGGAACGTCCGCCGCCTCCGGAGGCATGACCGCCGGACACGTGCCCGCCGCCGCCACCACCGCCACCGCCATGTTCACTGGCAAAGGCGGGCGATGCTGTCAGGGCAAACAGGGTGAGGGCTGCGCCTATCGCAACTGAGCCGGCGCCGAGGGTCTTCATGATCTTCCTCCGTACAGCGCATCCGCCAAGGTGCCAGCGAATGGCGCTGTGATGATTATACGACTGTCTTGCGCCCGGGCTCGTTCAGCTCCTCAGCGGGGATAAATAAAGCTTAATCCTGGGCGCAAATCAGTCACTTACCTACCAGGTACATAACGCGCGGACCGACCTGGCGTTGACGAGATTCGAAGGTTCCCAGCACGGCGCAGGGCGACTCTGACGACCTTCAAATCTCTAGTAGTAAGTGTCTCTATTGGGCCGGCCGGGTGCGATGCAAGGATCTGGGATTTCGATGGGCTCAGCGGCGCGTAGCGACGTCAGCGCCGGACTAGGCGTGCGGGAAACGGGCGATTTCAGCGCGTCGCGGCGAAGGCATCCATCATCAATCCGGTGCCGCCGCCGGAGATGTGCGCCACCACGGCAGTACGACGGTGCAGTTTGGTGACCGCGCCCAGATCGATCGCAAACGCGAGGCTGACCTGCTGGCCTTTGCGTAGCCCCAGGCCTGCGGTGCGGATGAATACGCCGGTGGCGCTCAAATTGACCGCCCGGCACAGGCGACGCTGACCATCCGGCAGAAGAATGTAGACCGTCGTGCGTGCGCGATGCCGCGTGTGAAGACGTCGTTCCATCCAGACCCCTAAGCTTCCCAGCAATTTGAGATCAAACTGCGAGCGGCGTCGTTGCACTCTCAACCGCGTATCTATTATGCCTCGTCGATCGCGGCTGCCAATGCAACTCAACCATAATCCGGCGGTATCTTCCCCGGTTCTGCGTCAGTCAATCCTGACATAAGTCCGCGGCCGGACGAAGTTAAATCTAAAGACCTGGACTTAAGCTCTTGTGCTACAGGGGCGGGCTGCGCATTTTCCGAAAGCCGCGCCGTCAGGCGCGGCCTTGGAAAAGCCGATGATTTCCAAAAGTTAAAGTTTCAGTACACCCGGAACGGGCGGAAACCGTCATCGATCGGCGCCGCCAGTCGCGTCACGCTGAAGCGACGCCGCACCGCACGGCCATTGTTGCCGCCGCGCGCGGCGGCACCGGCCGCCGCTGCATCGTCCAGCGTCGGCACGCCAATCAGTTTGTCGCCAGCCTGCAGGCCGGGGGAATCTGGTTTGAAATTCAGGTCGCTCATCTCTCATCTCCTCACACCAAAGGACGTCTTCAATATAGTACGTATCACGAACGGTATTATAATGTGAAAACCATCCCGGTTCCCTACATTGGGGTGTGAAGAGTAGATGACAAGGGCTGCGCGAGCGGTTCCGCGATGGCCGGCCGCGATTGCAAGTGCTTGATATAAAAGGGGGAGTATTCCTCCCCCAACTTCAGGGCAGTCCGTGCGGCCGCGCCTTGCCGGCGCCTGGCCCGTTGACCTTAACCCTTAGGCGAGAAAGCTGCGGATTTCCGCGTCGAAGCGTGGAATGTCTACCAGGAACGAGTCGTGGCCTTCGAGCGACGGCAGGCGCGCGAAACGCGTCGGTGTCGCGTTGTGTTCGAATGCGACGGCGATCGAGGCCTGCTCGGCGATGGCAAACAGCATGTCGCTCTCCACGCCAATCACCAGCACGCGGGCCGTGACCTCGGCGAGAGCCGCCGCGTAGCTGCCGCCATGTTCCGCCAGATCGAAACGGTCCATCGCGTTGGACAGATACAGATAGCAGTTGGCATCGAACACGCGCGTGAAGCGCTCGGCCTGCGACTCCAGATACCCCTCGACCGCAAAATGCGGTGCGAACGGGCTCATGGTATGCGTGTTGCCGGCGATCGGCTCGCGGCCGAACCGCGCTCGCCATTCGGCGGCGGAGCGGTAGGTGATGGTGCCGAGTTTGCGCGCGACGCGCAGGCCGCTGCGCGGAGGATTATCCGACGCGTACTGGCCGGCCTGCCAGTCCGGATCGCGCAGGATCGCCTCGCGCTGCACCGAGCGCAGCGCGATCGCGAACGGGGAAGCCGCGGGGCTGCCCGAGATACTGATCAGACGCTTCGCGGCCTTGGGAAACTGCGTAGCGAAGGCCAGCACCGACATGCCGCCGAGTGACGCGCCGATCACGCTATCCAGCTGCTCGACGCCGAGCGCGCGCATGGTCTCGTAGCCGGCGCGCGCGATGTCCTCGACCGCGACCTCCGGGAAGTCGAGCCGATAGCGCTCGCCGGTGGCCGGGTTGATCGAGGCCGCGCCGGTGGAGCCGAAGCAGCTGCCGAGCGAATTGACGCAGACGACGAAATAGTGCCGGGTATCGATTGCGAGTCCCGGCCCGACGATGCGCTCCCACCAGCCCGGCGAAGGATCGCTCGCGGTCGCCGCGGCATGCGCCGGAGGCGACAGGCCGGTGAACAGCAGGATGGCATTGTCGCGTTTGGCGTTGAGCTCGCCCCAGGATTCATAGGCAATGCGCGCCTGATGCAGCACGCCGCCGCGATATAGCAGGAACGGATCGGGCAGCGCCACCGACAGCGGTTCGATCATATGTTCCCGATCTCGCCGGTTGCGGGAGCTGGCGCTGGCACCGGCATTGCGATGCGCTTCAGGGTTCCGGATCTGTGCCATCGATGATTCCCTCGAATAGCGCCGTGGACAGGTAACGCTCGCCGGTGTCGGGCAGCATCGCCAGCACCACCGCGCCGCCGCCGGCTTCGCGCGCCACTTTGGCTGCGGCGGCAAACGTGGCGCCGGACGAGATGCCGCAGAAGATGCCCTCCTTGCGCGCCAGCGCTCGCGCGGCCTCGATCGCCTCGGCGTCGTTGACGGTCACGATGCGGTCCGGAACGCCGCGGTTCAATACCGCGGGTATGAAATCGGGTGTCCAGCCCTGGATCTTGTGCGGGCTGAACGGCTTGCCCGACAGCATCGCCGCGCCTTCCGGCTCCGCCGCGACGATATGCACATCCGGTCGTGCGAGCCGGATCATTTCGCCGGCACCCGTGAGCGTGCCGCCGGTGCCCCAGCCGGTCACGAAAAAATCCAGCCGCTTGCCGACGAAATCCGACAGGATCTCGGGGCCGGTGGTGCTGCGGTGATAGGCCGGGTTGGCCGGGTTCTCGAACTGGCGCGCCAGGAACCAGCCGTGCTTCTTCGCCAGCTCTTCGGCTTTCCTGACCATGCCCTGGCCGCGTTCGGCCGCCGGCGTCAGGATCACACGCGCACCGAACATGCGCATGATCTTGCGGCGTTCGACCGAGAACGGCTCGGCCATCACGCCGACGAACGGATAGCCCTTGGCGGCGCAGACCATCGCCAGCGCGATGCCGGTATTGCCGGAAGTCGCCTCGACGACCGTCTGGCCGGGCTTCAGGGTGCCGCGGGCCTCGGCATCCTCGATGATGCCGATCGCCAGCCGGTCCTTGACCGAGCCGCCGGGATTGAAGAACTCGCATTTGGCGTAGATCGTCGTGTCGGGCGGCGCCAGGTGGCGCAGCCGAACGATCGGCGTGCGGCCGATGGTGCCAAGGATGCTGTCGTAGATCATGGGCCGGCACTCTAGCCCCCGCATTCTTGCTAATCGATAAGTAGAAGGCCATTTTGTAATAACCAATTGTTATAATTAAATGGCACGTTTTGCGGCATAGTGCGAGCCGAACCGGCATAGTGGCAGATCCCAATGAATTTCCACCAGTTGCAATATGCGGTCGCGATTGCGCGCCATGGGCTGTCAGTCACGCACGCAGCTTCCGCGCTCGGCACCTCGCAGCCGGCGATCAGCCGTGCGTTGAAGGCGCTGGAGCGCGAGCTCGGCTTCGACCTGTTCGTGCGCGAGGGGCGCGCGTTCTCGCGCGTGACGCCGCAGGGCGCCAAGGTGCTGGAATACGCCAATCGCGCGCTGGCCGAGATCGACAGCCTCAAGGCGGTTGCCGCCGACCTGAACCAGGATAATCGCGGCACGCTGTCGATCGCGACCACCCACACCCAGGCGCGCTACGTGCTGCCGCCGGTGGTGCACGCGTTTCGGGAGCGCTATCCGGAGGTCGAGCTGCATCTGCACCAGGGCACCTCGGAGCAGATCGGCGAGATGGTGGCTACCGATCGGGTGCAGCTGGCGATAGCCACCGGCTCCGAAGGCCTGTTCCCCGGGCTGGTACTGCTGCCGGTGTATCGCTGGTACCGGCAGATCATCGTGCTGCGCCATCACCCGCTGGCCAAACTCGAGCGCGTGACGATCCAGGACCTGGCGCAGTACCCGCTGGTCACCTACGTGTTCAGCTTCGCCGGCTCATCCTCGCTGCACACCGTGTTCGCGCGCGAGGGCCTGACGCCCAAAGTGGCGCTGACCGCGCGCGATTCCGATGTCATCAAGACCTACGTGCGGCTGGGCCTAGGGGTTGGCATCGTCGCCAGCGTCGCGGTGGATCCGGCGCAGGACAGTGATTTTGCGATCATCGATGCCTCGCATCTGTTTCCGATCCACACCACGTGGATCGGGTTTCGGCGCGGCACCTTGCTGCGCAATTTTGGTTACGAATTCATTCAATTGTTCGGGCCGCATCTGACGCGGCGCCTGGTTGATCGGGCGATCGAGGCCCGCGACCTGGATGGCCAGGCGGAGCTGTTTCGCAAGATCTCGCTGCCGTCGCGATGAGCTTTCGGGTGTGAGCGAGCGGCTGCAGAAACTGCTGGCTGCGGCCGGTCACGGCTCCAGACGGCAGATCGAACAGTGGATCCGCGCCGGACGGCTCACGGTGGATGGGCACGTGGCGCAGTTGGGCGAGCGGGCCGAAGTCGATGCCGACGTGCGGCTCGATGGGGAACCGCTGGAGCTCGCCAGTAGCGCGGCCACGGTGCGGGAAGTCCTGATCTACCACAAGCCGATGGGCGAGGTGACCACGCGCGCCGACCCCGAAGGACGTCCGACCGTGTTCGAGCGTCTGCCGGCACCCACCGGGGGACGCTGGGTCGTGATCGGGCGGCTGGACGTCAACACCACCGGCCTGTTGCTGTTCACCAATGACGGTGCGCTGGCGCATCGGCTGATGCATCCGTCCTCCGAGGTCGAACGCGAGTACCTGGTGCGGGTGCGCGGGGTACCGACCGCGGCGGTCCTGAGCCAGCTGCGCCAGGGTGTGGCGCTGGAGGATGGACCGGCACGTTTTGACCACATCGAGCCGGCGCCAGGGCTTGGGGGTACGGAGGGCGGCGCCGAATTCAGGGTGATCTTGCACGAGGGCCGAAACCGCGAGGTGCGGCGGCTGTGGCAGGCGGTGGGCTTCGAGGTCAGCCGGCTGACGCGGCTGCGTTACGGGCAGGTCACCCTGCCCCCCGACCTGCGGCCCGGCCAGAGCCGCCTGATGCCTGAGACCGAGGCGGCGCGGTTATGAGGGTTGTCGTATATAGAGAGGCCGCCCGAACGGGCCCTATGCGTCTGGTGGTGCTGGTCGCGCTGGCGGGGCTGATCGCGGGGCCATTTGCCGCGGCGGACGATGCCCCGGCACCCCCTCCTGAAGCGGCGGCCCCGGCGGCCTCACCGGATGCGGCGCCGACCCCGGCGCTGGTGCGGGTCAGCAGCAGTTTCGAGATCAAGCATGCCGCGGCGGTACTCAAGCAGGTGGCCAAACTATTCAGCGCCGGGTTTGTCCGAAAGGATGCCGAGCGCGTCGCGGCCGAGATCGACGCGCAGCCGGCCGAGCAGTCCCGGGTCTGGGATTTCACCGCGATACGCAAGGGCAAGAGCTATGCGCTGCGGGTGCGGGCGCGGCCGGACGAGTTCGGCGATCTGGATCTGGATTTTTTCAGCCCGCCGGAGATTTCGGCCGAGGTGCGCAGCGCGGTCGATCACTATCTCAATGGCCGCGGCCTGTAGCTTTCGGCCCGTAACCGGGGCCGTTGGCAGGGCCAAAAAGGGGCGCCGCCGGGCGCTGCACTCTATTAGTACCGGCTGGTACGGTTCCCCGCCCTGGAAAGGTGCCCGGCGGGGTAAAAGATAAGGCCAGTTGGCCCGGAATCTGCATTGACAGGCCCGGTAGCGGAAATCAGAATACGCGGCTCGTTTTTCGCGGAGGGGTACCCAAGCGGCCAACGGGAGCAGACTGTAAATCTGCCGGCTTACGCCTTCGTAGGTTCGAATCCTACCCCCTCCACCACGGGGGGGTGGACTCGAAAACGGCAGATTCGGTGGTCAGGATTGAGTATTCCGGCGTCATCCAAGGCGGGTGTAGTTCAATGGTAGAACCTCAGCCTTCCAAGCTGATGACGTGGGTTCGATTCCCA
>PKWJ01000022.1 GCA_003132025.1 Gammaproteobacteria bacterium | reverse complement strand
CGCGGTCGGCGGCGCGGCAAGGCGCGCAGCCGGTGACAGCGCCGTCATCGCTGCGAGCAGACTGGCCGGCGCCGGCCGGCGTGCGGGCGGAGTTCACGCTGCGTGGCGGCGGCGTGAGCCGCGGCCGCTATGCCTCGCTCAATCTTGGCCAGCACGTGGGTGATGACCCGCTGGCGGTGGCGGAGAATCGGCGGCGTGTCGCCGCCGGGCTGCAATTGCCGGCCGAGCCGCTGTGGCTGTCGCAGGTGCACGGCACCACGGTGCTGAACGCCGACGCGATGTCGGGCGGTCGCGCGCCGCCGAGGGCCGATGCGGCGCTGACACGCGAGCCGGGCCGTGTGCTTGCGGTACTGGTAGCCGATTGCCTGCCGGTGCTGCTGGCGGCGCGCGACGGCAGCGCGGTGGCGGTGGCGCACGCCGGCTGGCGCGGACTGGCCGCCGGGGTACTGGAGGCCACGGTGGCAGCGCTGGATATCGCAGGCGCAGAACTGCACGCCTGGCTGGGGCCGGCCATCGGGCCGGCGCATTTCGAGGTCGGGGAGGAAGTGCGGGCAGCTTTTTGCGCACCGGGCGGCGAGCACGGCGGCGAGGCCGCGGCGGCATTCGCGCGCAATGATCGCGGCCGCTGGCAGTGCGATCTGCGTCTGCTGGCGCGACAGCGGCTGTCGCAGCTGGGCGTGCGTTCGATCCATGGCGAGGCGCGCTGCACCCACGCTGAGTCGGATGCGTTCTATTCGTTCCGGCGCGACGGCAACACCGGGCGCATGGCGGCACTGGTCTGGCGCGGCGAACCGGATTAGGCCGGCGCAGGGCGCATGCTAGAGTGACCGCGGAGCGTGAGCGTAGCGCTCGAACGAAGCTGCCTACCTAAGCCAGACAATGGAACAGCCAGCCATGACCTTGGTGTGGATTTTATCAGCCACGTTCTTTGGCGGCGTGCTCAGCGCGGCGTTGGCGAGCCTGTTTTTACTGCTGTCCGAAGCACGCCGCAACTGGCTGCTGCCGCACCTGATCAGCTTCGCCACCGGAGCGATGCTGGCGGCGGCGCTGATCGGGCTGCTGCCCGAGGCGATCGCGAGCGTCGGACTGGCGCGCATCCAGGCCATCGGCGCGGCGGTGCTCGCGGGCATCGCGCTGTTCTTCGTGCTGGAAAAGCTGGTGCTGTGGCGCCACTGTCACGCCGAGGGCTGCGAGACGCACTCGCCGCACGAATCCGATCGCGATCGCGCGGCCGGGTGGATCGTGCTGTTCGGCGACGGCGTGCACAATGCGTTTGACGGTGTGCTGATCGCGGCGGCGTTTCTTACCGACATCAAGCTCGGTGTGGTGACCACGATCGCGATCACCGCGCACGAGATACCGCAGGAGCTGGGCGACCTCGCGGTGCTTTTGCACGCGCGCATGAGCCCGGTGCGGGCGCTGTGGTTCAACGCCGCCAGCAGCCTGACATCCATCATCGGCGGGTTGGCGGGGTTTTTCGCTTTGCGCCGTACGCTGGATGTGCTGCCATATGCGATCTCGGTGGCGGCGGCCTCGCTGATCTACGTTGCGGTCGCGGACCTGATTCCGGGCCTGCACCGGCGGGTGGATCTCAGTGCGGGCGCGGCGCAGGTGGGGCTGATCGCCTGCGGGGTCGGGGTCATCGCCTGCGCGGAGCTGTGGCTGGCTTAGAAAGCCGGGCGGCGGTGGCGACGGAAGGCGTCCAGGCGCTTGATTTCGTTACCATCAATCCCCACTGAAGGTGGCATGATTTGATGCGGATAACACTTTTAATCTGACGGGTCAAAGCCTTATGCGACATGACAAACTTACCAGCCGATTCCAGGCCGCGTTGGCGGACGCGCAGTCGCTTGCCGTTGGCCGCGACAATCAGTTCATCGAGCCGGCGCACCTGCTGCTGGCCATGCTCGACGCCGAGGGCGGCGGCGTACGGCCGCTGCTGATTAAAGCTGGCGTGGACGTCACCCGGCTGCGCACAAAGCTGGGCGAAATCATCGATCACCTGCCGAAGGTGGAAGGCCATGGCGGCGACGTTCAGGGCTCGAACGATCTGGGACGGCTGCTCAATGTCACCGACAAGCTGGCGCAGCAGCGCGGCGATCAGTACATCTCAAGCGAGTTGTTCGTGCTGGCGGCGGTGGACGATCGCGGGCCGGCCGGCAAGGCGCTGAAGGAGGCCAAGGCCACGCGCGCCGCGCTCGAGAAAGCGATCGAAGAAGTACGCGGCGGCGACAAGGTGGATGATCCGGCGGCGGAAGAGAAGCGCCAGGCGCTGGAGAAGTACACCGTCGACGTCACCGCGCGTGCGCGCGCCGGCAAGCTCGATCCGGTGATCGGCCGNNAAGACGGCGATCGTCGAGGGCCTGGCGCAACGCATCGTCAACGGTGAGGTGCCCGAGGGCCTGAAGAAGAAGCGCATCCTGGCGCTCGACATGGGTTCGCTGGTGGCCGGCGCGAAATTTCGCGGTGAGTTCGAAGAGCGGTTGAAGGCGGTGCTCAGCGATCTGGCGAAGCAGGAAGGCCAGGTCATCGTGTTCATCGATGAGCTGCACACCATGGTGGGCGCCGGGCGCGCGGAAGGTTCGATGGATGCCAGCAACATGCTCAAGCCGGCGCTGGCGCGCGGCGAACTGCATTGCGTCGGCGCCACGACGCTCGACGAGTACCGCAAGTACATCGAGAAGGATGCGGCGCTGGAGCGTCGTTTCCAGATCGTGATGGTCGATGAGCCCAGCGTCGAGGACACGATCGCGATCCTGCGCGGGCTGAAAGAGCGCTACGAGGTACATCATCAAGTCGAGATCACCGACCCGGCGATCGTGGCCGCGGCGACGCTGTCGCACCGCTACATCACTAACCGGCAACTGCCCGACAAGGCGATCGACCTGATCGACGAGGCGGCGGCGAGAATCCGCATGGAGATCGACTCCAAGCCCGAGGCGCTGGATCGCCTGGAGCGGCGGATTATTCAGCTCAAGATCGAACAGGAAGCCCTAAAGAAAGAGGAGGACGAGGCCTCCAAACGGCGCCTGTCGACGCTGCGGCAGATGCTGAGCGGCCTGGAGAAGGAATACGCCGACCTGGAAGAGATCTGGAAGTCGGAGAAGGCCCAGCTGCAGGGCGCATCAAAGATCAAGGAGGAGCTCGAGCAGGTGAAGCTCGAGTTCGAACAGGCGCGGCGCGCCGGTGACCTGGCGCGCATGGCCAAACTTCAGTACGGCAGCATTCCGGAACTCGAGAAGCGGCTGGCGGAGGCGCAGCGCGCCGAACAGTCGACGCCGCAGCTGGTGCGTAACAGCGTCACCGAGGAAGAGATCGCTGACGTGGTGTCGAAGTGGACCGGCATTCCGGTGTCGAAGATGCTCGAGGGCGAGAAGGACAAGCTGCTGCGCATGGAGGAGGCGCTGGACAAGCGCGTGGTCGGCCAGGACGAGGCGGTGCGCATTGTGTCCAACGCCATCCGCCGCTCGCGTGCCGGACTGTCGGATCCGCGCCGGCCCACCGGCTCGTTCATGTTCCTCGGCCCCACCGGCGTCGGTAAGACCGAGTTGTGCAAGGCGCTGGCGGAATTTCTGTTCGACACCGAAGAGGCCATGGTGCGGATTGATATGTCCGAATTCATGGAGAAGCACTCGGTCTCACGCCTGATCGGAGCGCCCCCGGGCTATGTCGGCTATGAAGAGGGCGGTTATCTTACCGAGGCGATCCGACGCCGGCCGTATGCGGTGGTGCTGCTCGATGAGGTCGAGAAGGCGCATCAGGACGTGTTCAACGTGCTGCTGCAGGTGCTGGACGACGGTCGCCTGACCGACGGCCAGGGGCGCACGGTCGACTTTCGCAATACGGTCATCATCATGACCTCGAACCTGGGCTCGCAGGTGATCCAGGAAATGGCCGGCGAGGGTAACTACGCGCGCATGAAGACGGCGGTGATGGAGATCGTGCAGCAACACTTCCGGCCCGAGTTCATCAACCGCGTGGATGACATCGTCGTGTTCCATCCGCTGGGCACCGAGCAGATCCGCGCCATCGTGCAGATCCAGGTCGGCTATCTTCGCAAGCGGCTGCTCGATCGCAACATGGAGCTCGACCTGGACGACAAGGCGCGCGATCTGATCGGCGAGGCGGGTTTCGATCCGGTGTACGGCGCCAGGCCGCTCAAGCGCGCAATCCAGCAGCAGATCGAAAATCCGCTGGCGCAGCGCATACTGCGCAACGAGTTCATGCCCGGGGACCGGATACGCGTCACGGCCCGCGGCTCGGAGCTGGTGTTCGAGAAGAAACGCGACATGCGGGCGGCGGGCTAGATCAGAGGGATTGAAGTATAGGGCGNNCGCCCTATACTTCAATCCCTCTAAACTGACATACCAACACCGGCAGTCCCGGGGCCCGGGGGAGGCCGCGAGTCACCATGATTGATCTGAAACGCCATGTGGTCGATGTGCTGGATTTTCCGCGTGCGGGAATCCTGTTTCGCGACATCACGCCGCTGTTGCGTAAGCATTTCGATGCCACGCTCGATGCCATCGAAGGCCTGTTCAGCGAGCAGGAGTGGCAGGCGATCGATGCGCTGGCGGGCATCGAGGCGCGCGGTTTCGTGCTGGCAGCGGGACTTGCGGGCCGGCGGCACAAGGGCTTCGTGCCGATTCGCAAGCAGGGTAAATTGCCCCCGCCGGTGGTCTCGGCCGCGTACGCGCTCGAATACGGCAGCGCGGTGCTGGAAATGCAGGCCGGTGCCGGCCGGCTGGCACTGATCGATGATGTACTTGCGACCGGCGGCACGATGCGGGCCGCGGCCGAGCTGGCCACACTGGCCGGCTATGAGGTGCAGGGCCTCGCGTCGCTGATCGACCTGCGCCTGGTCGGGGATTTCATCTGGCACCAGCAGCCGCTGCGCTGCGTTATCCGGTATGACTGAGGCCGCCGGCGTCTATAATCGATTCGGGCCCCCACTGTTTTCGCTGGAAAAATATGCCGTTTTACGAATATGAATGCAGCAGCTGCCGCTACTACTCGGAGGTGCTGCAGAAGATCACCGACAAGCCGCTGAAGAAGTGTCCTTCCTGCGGCAAGAATACGTTCAAGAAACTGATCTCGGCCCCGGTGTTTCGCCTCAAGGGTTCGGGTTGGTACGAGACCGACTTCAAGACCGACAAGGACAACAAGCGCAATCTTGCCGGCGCCGACAAGGACGAGGCGCCGGCCAAAACCGAGACCGCGACCACTGACGGTAAAACCGACAGCAAGGCTGAAGGCAGTGCCGATGCCAAGGCGGATGCCAAGGCGGATGCCAAGGCCGACAGCAAGAGCGACGCCAAGGCCGAGGGCAAGAGTGCCGGCAAGGGCGACAGTGTGGCGTCGACACCCGCCCCCAAGCCGCCCGCGGCCACCACGCGAAATATCGCCGCGCGCACCACGGGCGGCAAGAGCGCCGCCGCCAAGCGCGCCCGCCCGGCCAAGCGCAAGGCCGGCAAGCGCCGGAGCGGCCGTTGAGCGGTGAGGCCACGCGGCGGTTCGTGCGCCGCTATGTGATTGCAGGGCTCCTGGTGTGGGTGCCGATCCTGGTCACCGTGCTGGTGGTGCGCTTCATCCTCGACCTGATGGACCAGACGCTGCTGCTGCTGCCGGCATCGGTGCGGCCGGAAACGCTGCTCGGAATCCACATCCCGGGACTCGGCCTGGTGCTGGCGGTGCTGCTGCTGATCTTCACCGGCATGCTGGTCAGCAACATCATCGGCCGCAGCCTGGTAGGGCTGTGGGAAGACCTGATGAATCGCATCCCGTTCGTGCGCGCGCTGTACAGCGGGGTCAAAAGTTTCTCCACCACGATCCTGTCGAACCAGGGCAATTCGTTCAAGAAGGTGCTGCTGATCGAATACCCGCGCAAGGGCGCGTGGAGCGTCGGCTTTCAGACCGCGGGCGACCTGCCGCTGATCAGTGCCCACACCGGTGAGCCGATGGTATGCGTGTTCATCCCGACCACGCCCAATCCGACCTCCGGGTTCATCGTCATGGTGCCGCGCTCGCAGGCGATCGAGCTGGACATGAGCATCGATGCGGCGATGAAGATGATCGTGACGCTCGGTGTGGTTGTGCCGCCCGCGCCCACACCCTAACATTCCCGGCCCATTCCCGACGACGACAGGCCGATGCGGACCCATTACTGCGGACAGGTGAATGAGAAGCTGACCGGGACGACGGTCGCGGTCGCCGGCTGGGTGCACCGCCGGCGCGATCACGGCGGGGTGATCTTCGTCGACCTGCGCGACCGAGAGGGCCTGGTGCAGGTGGTGTTCCATCCCGAGCAGCAGGCGATGTTCGTCACCGCGGAAAAACTGCGGCATGAATTCGTGGTGCGGGTGCGCGGCAGCGTGCAGCCGCGGCCGGCCGGCACCGTCAATGCGAACCTGGCCTCCGGTGCGGTAGAGATCGTCGCGAGCGAGCTGGAACTGCTCAACCGCTGCGATCCGCTGCCGTTCCAGCTCGACGAGTCGGTCAGCGAAGAGGTGCGCCTGCGCTACCGCTACATCGACCTGCGGCGCGAGATCATGAACCAGCGCCTGCGGCTGCGGCACCGGATCACGCGCTCGATGCGCGGTTACCTCGAGGCCGAAGGGTTTGTGGACATTGAAACCCCGATGCTGACCAAGGCGACTCCCGAGGGCGCGCGCGACTACCTGGTGCCGAGCCGTACCCATGCCGGCAAGTTCTTCGCGTTGCCGCAGTCGCCGCAGATCTTCAAGCAGCTGTTGATGATCGCGGGCTTCGAGCGTTACTACCAGATCGTGCGCTGCTTTCGCGACGAGGACCTGCGCGCCGACCGGCAGCCGGAGTTCACGCAGCTCGATGTTGAGACCTCGTTCCTGTCGCAGGATGAGATCATGCAGCTGATGGAAGGCCTTGCGGTGACGCTGTTCCGCGAAGTGATGCAGGTCGAACTGCCGCAGCCATTCCCGCGCATGAGCTATGCGGACGCGATGCGCCGCTACGGTTCGGACAAGCCGGATCTGCGGGTGGCGCTGGAGCTGGTCGATGTCGCCGACCTGGTGCAGGACTGCGAGTTCAAGGTGTTCTCGGCCCCGGCGAAGGATCCCGGCGGCCGGGTGGCGGCGCTGCGCGTGCCCGGCGGCGGTGCGCTGACCCGCAAGCAAATCGACGAATACACGGCGTTTGTCACGCGCTATGGCGCCAAGGGGCTGGCCTACGTCAAGGTCAACCAGCGCGCCCTCGGCCGTGACGGCCTGCAGTCGCCGATCATCAAATTCCTCAGTGATGCGGCGCTGGCGGGGATCCTCACGCGCTGCGGCGCTGCCGACAACGATCTGATCTTCTTTGGCGCCGACAACGCCAAGGTAGTCAGCGATGCGCTGGGCGCGCTGCGGCTGAAAGTCGCGCAGGACCTGAATCTGGCCGCGGAAGGCTTCCGGCCGCTGTGGGTGGTGGATTTTCCGATGTTCGAATGGGATGCCGACGGCCGGCGCTGGGCCGCGATGCATCACCCGTTCACCTCGCCGCAGACCGACGATCCGGCGCAGCTGCAGTCCGACCCGGGCGGCGCGCTGGCGCGTGCCTACGACATGGTGCTCAACGGCTCGGAGATCGGCGGCGGTTCGGTGCGTATCTTCAGGCAGGAAATGCAGTCGGTGGTGTTTGGCCTGCTGGGCATCGGGCCAGAGGAGGCGCGCACCAAGTTCGGGTTCCTGCTCGATGCGCTGCGCTTCGGCGCGCCGCCGCACGGCGGCATCGCCTTCGGGCTGGACCGGCTGGCCATGCTGATGGCCGGCGCCGACAGCATCCGCGAGGTGATCGCGTTTCCGAAGACGCAGACCGCGGCCGACCTGATGACCGATGCCCCGACCGAAGTCGGCGAGGCGCAGCTGCGCGAGCTGCACATCCGGGTGCGCACGCCGCCACCGGCATGACCGATGCCGGCCGCGGTTGTCGTGTTCGTCCACGGGTTATGGATGACCGGTGCCGAGTCGCTGCTGCTGCGCCGGCGCCTGGCGAACGAGCGCGGCTATGGGCTGAAGGTGTTCCGCTATGCGTCGGTCGGCATGCCGTCGGCGCATATCATCGCCGCGCTGCGCAACACCATCGCCGCGGTCGAGGCGCCGCGGGTGCACCTGATCGGGCACAGTCTGGGCGGGCTGATGATTCTGCGTTGCCTGGAACGCTACCCGATGGCGCAGACGGGCCGGGTGGTGTTCCTCGGCACGCCGGCGGCCGGCTCGCTCGCCGCCCGACGATTCGGTAAGTCGGCTCTGGGACGCCGGCTGCTTGGTGCCGCCAGTGCCGAGGAACTGCTGCACCAGCGCGCCGCGCGCTGGGATATCGGGCGCGAACTGGGCGTTATCGCCGGCACCATGCCCTTGGGTTTTGGGCGATTGCTGCTAAAGTTCGGAGAAGACAACGACGGCACGGTAGCGGTTTCCGAGACGCGGGTAGCCGGTGCGGCGGGGTTCCTGGCGCTGCCGGTGACGCACTCCGGCATGCTGTGGTCGGCGCGGGTGGCGCGCGAGGCAGGGAGTTTTCTGGAATATGGAAGTTTCGGAAGATAATTCGGCGGGCGCGGCAGTATTGCGATGGTTGCGCTCGCACCTGCGCGCGCTGGCCATCATTGCGGGTGTGCTGCTGCTCTATACCCTGGCCGGCTTCCTGCTGGTGCCGCGCATCGCCCGCAATCAGGCTATCCACTACGTGCAGCACGATCTTGGCCGTAAGCTTGCCATCGGTGCACTGACCTTCAATCCATTCTCACTGGCGGTCGAGATCCGCGACCTGGCCCTGACCGAAGCCGATGGCGCTCCGATCGCAAGCTTTGCACTGCTGCGCATCAGGTTCAGCGCTACCGCCTCGCTGCTGCATCGGGCGTGGACCTTTGCCGAAGTGCGGCTGGAACAGCCGGTGATCAATACGCTGATCAATCGGGACGGCTCGCTCAATCTCGCGAAGCTTGCGCCGCCGGCCGCGCCCACACCGGCCACGCCCGAGGCAAGGCCGGGCCAGGTGCCGGCGCTGCGCATCGGTGCCTTTACCGTCACGCGCGGTCAGTTGCACTTCGAGGATCGCAGTCGCCCAGCGCCGTTCACCGCGACCTTGAGTCCGATCGAGTTCGCGCTGACGGATTTTCGTACCCAGCCGCAGTTCGAGAACCGCTATCGATTCAGTGCCGCCACCAGCGCTGGTGAGCAGCTCGACTGGTCCGGCCAATTCTCGGTGCGCCCGTTGGGTTCGAGCGGCGAGTTCGCGATTACCGCGCTCAAGGCCTCGACCATTGCGTCGTACCTGGAAGATTCGCTGCCTTTTGCGATGCGCAGCGGCAGCATCGATATACAGGGCAACTACCACCTGGTCGCCGCGGGACAAACCAGCCTGTCGCTGGGCTTGCCGAGCCTGAAGGTGCACACGCTGGCGATCGCGCCCAGGGGCGCGGCCGGCGAGCCGTGGATTCAACTGCCGGAAGTCGATGTCGCCGATACCACGATCGCGCTGTCGGAGCGCCAGGTCGGCGTGGGCCAGGTCACGTTGCAAAATCCGTCGCTGCAGGTGTGGCGCGAAGCCGATGGCTCCCTGAATCTACAGCGGCTGCTGCAGCCCGCGGCCGCAAGCGGTCATGCCGGCACCGGCGGCGCAGCCGCGGCAAGCCCGGCATCGGCATCGGCATCGGCACCGGCGCCGGCAGCGACAGCGGCGGGCGCGACCGGGTCGGCGCCGTCGTGGAAGATTACGCTGGCTAAGCTACGCATCGATGGCGCCAGCATCGTGGCCGAGGATCGCAGCCTAAAGCCGGCGCTGCAGTTGAAGATCGCGCCGCTGCAACTGACGGTGCAGAACTATGCGAGCGACAGTGCGCAGCCGATAACGCTGGATCTGGATACCGGACTGGGCGATGCCGGGCGGCTGCACGCCGGCGGCACGCTGGCCCTGTCGCCGCTCACCGCGGCGGTGACGGTGGATCTGAAGGAATTCGAGTTGCCGCCGCTGCAGCCCTACGTCTCGCAGCAGACCAACATGACGCTCTATCGCGGTCGCCTGGCGACGCAGCTGCAGCTGGCATACGCCGCCACACCGCAGAAAGGCCAGCCCCAGCTCAAGCTGAGTGGCGGCATCCAGATCACCGACCTGGGAACGCGCGATAACGCCACCGGCACCGATTTCATCACCTGGAAGGCGCTGCAGGTCGTCGGGCTACGTTTTCAGTTGGCTCCCGATGCACTGGACATCGACCAGGTACGTGCGTTGGGTGCCTATGGCCGCGTGATCATCGGCGCCAATGGCAGCCTCAACGTGTCGGAAGTTTTGCGGTCGGCGGGAGCTGCGCCGCCAACGGCAGCAACGGCAGCAAAGACGGCGAAGGTGGCAAAGACCGCCTCACACGGCAAGGCGGTAGCCGCCGGCCCGGCAGCCGCCCCGGCGAGCGCCAGCACCACGACGGCCGCCACCGGCATGCCGATCCACATCAAGCGCGTGGACATCCGCGATGGCGCGGCCAACTTCACCGACCACTCGGTGGAACCAAACTTCTCCGCCGCCATGCTCGGGCTGCACGGCTCGGTCACGGGACTGTCCTCGGACCCGGCCTCCCGCGCGCAGGTATCGCTGGAAGGCAGCGTCGATCAATACGCACCGGTGTCGATCAAGGGGCAGCTGAGTCCATTCTCGCCGGCGACTTATACCGACATCAGCCTCGACTTCAAGAATATCGAGCTGACGACCTTCAATCCGTATTCCGGCAAGTTCGCCGGCTACAACATCGCGCAGGGCAAGCTGTCCACTGAGCTGCATTACCACGTCGAGAACCGCAAGCTCGAAGCCAGCCACCACGTGGTGGTGGACCAGCTGGAATTCGGCGCCGCCACCGAAAGCAAGCAGGCGGTGCCACTGCCGATAAAGCTGGCGGTAGCTTTGCTGAAGGACCGCAATGGTGTGATTACGCTCGACCTGCCGGTCAGCGGTAGCATCGACGATCCGACGTTCAAGATCGGCCCGATCATCTGGAAACTGGTTGTCGGCCTGATCACCAAGATAGTCACCGCGCCGTTTGCTTTGCTGGGCTCGCTGTTTGGCGGCGGTCCGCAGCTGGCCTACATCGATTTTCCGGCCGGCTCGGCAGCGCTGAGCGACAGCGAGGCCAAGAAACTGCCGCAACTGGCGAAGGCGCTGGTCGAACGGCCGCAGGTCAAGCTCGACATTCCGCTGCATACGATCAGTGTCACCGATGACGAGGCGCTGGAGAGAGCAGCGCTGGAACAGGCGCTGGCGGCGGACGCAACTACGCAGGGCGGCAAGCACAAGGCGGCGCGAGCCGGCTCCGGCGCCGCGCCGGCTTCCCCTCGGCTTGCGGCGCTAGCCGCGTTGTACCGCGAGAAGTTCCAGGCTGATCCGGAGTACCCCGCGGGGCTGGGAGGTGCGGCCGGCGCTGGCGCCGGTGGCGCAGCCTCGAACCCGGAGGCGGGGAAGCCGGAGGTGGCCACGCCGGACGTCTCGAAGCCGGAAGCCGCAGCAGCGGGCGGCTCACCACCTGGCGCCGCCAAAGCGCCCGCCGCGGCTCAGGACGTTGATGCAGCCCACATCGCCTGGCTGGAACAGGAGCTGATGCAGCAGTACAAGCCGACGCGCGACCAGCGCGACGGTCTGGGCCGCGCTCGCGCCGAGGCAGCGCAGGCAGCGCTGCTCGCCAACCAGGAGCTGCCACCGGAACGGGTGTTCCTGACCGAACGCGAATCGGGCGGCGGCGGGGACGGCCAGGTACGCATGGAATTGAAACTGCAGTAGCGCTGCGGCCGCGGTCGGCCGAGACCGATTGCCGCGGCAATTGATTGATGCGGCCAATGGCTCGTATCAAGCAAGACCATCCCCGCTCGCGCATGAGCGCTGTACAGTGCCGCGCAGAACATCAGCACTCATGGGGGATCTGGGCGATGAGAATGTGCAACCGGGTTTTGGGCGCGATAGCGCTGGTGACGATGGCCGGCAGTGTCCTGGCTCAGCAGCCGCAGCCGCAGTCGCATGCGCCGCCTCCGGGTGGTCCGCCGGATCTGAAGAATCCCGGCAACGCCAACGGCCCACCGCCCGGTCCGCTGCCCGGAACTCCGGGCGGACCGCCGCTCGGGCCGCGTCCGCCGGATGTGGTGGCGCGCAGTGTCGCGATCGACGTCGCAGTCGAGCTGGCCAGGGCAATCGTGGTGTCGTGCAAGGGTTATCACGTCGGCGTCAGCATTCTGGATGCTGCGGGAACGCCGAAGCTCTATTACATCCCCGACGGCACCGGCGGCACCCACGCCTACACCGGGTATCGCAAGGCCAACACAGCACTGTCGTTCAAGATGCCGTCGGGCAAGGTTGCCGCCGCGGCACAGGCTGATCCGGCGATCGCCGCCAGACTGGCCGCCGACCCGAATAACTACGTGACCTGGGCCGGGGGCGTTCTGATCATGGCCGGTGATGAAATCATCGGCGCGGTCGGCGTCAGTGGTGCGGAGCCGAGTGCCAAGGACGAAGCCTGCGCGCTCGAGGGATTGAAAAAGGTTCAGTCGCGCCTGAAGTGAGCCTGTGCGAGCTGGTGCAGCTCGTACAACAGCTCGAGTGCGCGCCGCGGCGTGAGCGTATCGGGTTCGATCGCAGCAATGCGCGCTCGCAACTCGTCGTGCGGTGGTTGCGGCTGCGGTCGCTGCTGCGGCGGCGGGGCCGCCGCTGGCGCGGGTACCGGCGCAGGTAGTGGCGCTGCAAACAGCGGCAATTCCGCCTGCGGTGCGTTGGCCGCGCGTGCGATGGCAAGGCTGCCGGCCTCCAGCTGCGCCATGTAGTGGCGCGCCTGGCCGATGACTTCGCGCGGCACACCGGCCAGTTGCGCTACCTGCAGACCGAAGCTGCGATTTGCGGGGCCGTCCTTCACGGCGTGCAGGAACACGAGCGAATCGCCGTGTTCGGTGGCATCCAGGTGCACGTTGGCACAGCCGTCGACCTGGCCGGCCAGCGCCGTGAGTTCGAAATAGTGGGTCGCGAACAGCGTGCAGGCGCGCACCCGTTCGGCCATGTGCCGCGCCACGGCGTAGGCCAGCGACAAGCCGTCGAAGGTGCTGGTGCCGCGGCCGATCTCGTCCATCAGCACCAGGCTGTGCGCGCTGGCGTTGTGCAGGATGTTGGCGGTCTCGGTCATCTCGACCATGAAGGTGGAGCGCCCCCCCGCGAGGTCGTCGGCGGCACCGATGCGGGTGAAGATGCGGTCCACCGGGCCGATCTGGGCGCGCGCCGCCGGTACGAAGCTGCCCAGATGCGCCAGCACCACCACCAGGGCGATCGAGCGCATGTAGGTGGATTTACCGCCCATGTTGGGCCCGGTGATGATCAACATCCGCCGGCTCTCATGCATCGCCAGGTCGTTGGGCACGAACGGCGCATCGATGCAGCGCTCGACCACCGGGTGGCGCGCGGCCTCGATCATCAGCCGCGGCTCGGAAATGAGGGTCGGCTCGCACCAGCCCAGAGTAGCCGCACACTGCGCCAGCGCCGCCAGCGCGTCGAGCGTCGCGATCGCATCGGCGCTGGCTTGCAGCGCCGGCAGCCCTTCGATCAGCGTCGTCAGCAGCTGCTCGTACAGTTCCTTCTCGCGTGCCAGTGCCCGCTCGCGTGCCCCGAGCACCTTGTCCTCGAAACTCTTGAGTTCCGGGGTGATGAAACGCTCGGCGCTCTTGACGGTTTGCCGGCGCAGGTAGTCGGGCGGCACGCGCTCGGCCTGCTGGCGCGAGACCTCGATATAGAAGCCCTGGACGCGGTTGTAGCCCAGCTTCAAGTTGGCAATGCCGGTGCGCTCGCGCTCGCGGCGCTCGAGTTCGAGCAGAAAAATGTCGGTGTCGCCCGAGATCAGCCGCAGCTCATCCAGCACCGCGTCGTAACCGGCGGCGATCACGCCGCCATCACGCAGCAGCGGCGAGGGTTCGGCCGCAATCGCGCGCTGCAGCAGACTGCGCTCTGCGGCATGCTCGCTGATATTCCGCTGCAGGCCGCCGAGCAGCGGCGAATCGAACCCGGCCAGGGCGCTGCGCAGCCCGGGTGTCGCGGCGAGCGCGGCGCGCAGCTGCAGCAGATCGCGCGGGCGGGCCGAACGCAGCGCGACGCGCGCCAGGATGCGCTCCAGGTCGCCGATGTCGCGCAGCCGCGTGAGCAGTGCCTCGTAGCCGCGCGAGTCCGCCAGTGTGCCGACCGCGTGGTAGCGCTGGCGCAGCACCGGCTGCGCCCGGATCGGCCGGTTGAGCCAGCGCCGCAGCGCGCGCGAGCCCATCGCCGTGACGCTGCAGTCGAGCACCGCGAATAAGGTCGCCGCGTCGTTGCCCGACAGGCTGGTATCGAGCTCCAGGTTGCGGCGCGTGGCCGCATCGAGTCCGAGGCTGTCGGCGCGCTCCTCGACCCGCATCGAGCGGATGTGCGGCAACGCCGATTGCTGCGTGTCGCGCACGTACTGCAGCAAGGCGCCCGCGGCACGAATCGCGAGCGGCAGTTCATCGACGCCGAAGCCGCGAAGATCCAGGGTGCCGAGTTGATCGGTCAGCACCCGCGAGGCGCTGGCCAGGTCGAAATGCCAGGGCGCGCGCGTACGAACCACCGGCTGCTGCCGACAGCGCGCGAGGATGTGCTGCGCCTGATCCTCGGCCAGCAGCAGTTCCGCGGGACGAAGGCGCTCCAGTTCAGCCTCCATGGCCCCGGGCTCGTCCGACTCAAGCACCGTGAAGCGGCCCGACGACAGCTCGAGCCAGGCGAGACCGAAGCGGCCGCGTTCGCTCAGCAGTGCCGCCAGCAGCGTCTCGCGGCGCTGCTCCAGCAGCGCATCGTCGGTGACCGTGCCGGGCGTGACTACCCGCACCACCTGGCGGTCCATCGGCCCGCGGGCCCGGCCCGGGTCGCCGATCTGCTCGCAGATCGCCACCGACTGGCCGCGACGCACCAGCCGGGCGAGGTACGCGTCGACGCTTTGCACCGGCACGCCGGCCATTGGCACCGGTGAACCCGCGGACTGACCGCGGCTGGTCAGGGCGATATCGAGCATTCCGGCGGCCAAGCGCGCGTCGTCATAGAACAGCTCATAGAAATCGCCCATGCGATAGAACAGCAGCGTGTCCGGGCGCTGCGCCTTGATGCGCAGGTACTGCTGCATCATCGGCGTGTGCAGCGGGAAGTCGTCCGGGCTGGCGGCGGCGGGCGTCGGCGGGTCCAAAGTGCTTTGGTCTGAAGCTGGTTTGTCCATTTACTTCATTTTTGGAAAAGAGCGCTGGCGCGCTACGCCGGCCGCAGCAAGTCCCGTTTTAATTGAATGGCGTTGGGCCAGGCAGCAGCGCTCGCTGTGTTGTCGAATATGCACCATGCGTCGGCCCCGTCCGCCGCTGCTTTGAGATCCGCTGCCAGGTCGGCCAGGTATTGCGGCGAATAGGAAGAATAATAGACGCGCGGCCGGCCATGCAGGCGAAGATATGAAAATTGCCCGGTTGCCGTCACGGATGGCAGTGCCGCGTCGATCTGCAGCGCGGGGTCGATGGCCGGATCGGCCAACACTCGCATGACGCCCAGGGCGCTGAACACCCGGTCGACCTGAGGCTGGAACCAGCTCAGGTGCCGCGCCTCGCAGACGATGGTGGCGCTCGACGCGGCGCGTAGCAGTCTGAAGACCACCTCGACCGGGCGCGCATCGAATTCCAGGCTAGGCGGCAATTGCACCAGCACCACGGCCAGTTTGTCCCGCAGCCCCGCGACGGCCGCGCAAAACTGCGTCACCGCCTCCTCGCACGCGACCAGCCGGTGCTCGTGGGTGATCAGTTTTGGCAGCTTTGCGGAAAAGCGAAAGTCCGGCGGCACGCTGTCGGCCCAGCGCGCGAAGGTGGTAAGCCGATGGGGTTTATAAAACGATGAGTTGATCTCCACGCAGTTGAAGTAGGCGGCGTACTGTTGCAGATGTGAGCCCACTGGGTCGGCAGCGCGATAGGCCGCAGGAACCGACCAGCCGGCAATTCCAACCCTTACCGTGGCAGGCATGGGCAGAGTTTTCGCCCTGACGACGCAGTCACGCCGGATTGCCCCGGCGCAAGGATCGCTTTTTGCGGCCGTGTGCTGGCGTCGTCTTTGGATCAGCAATGCCGGCGACTGATGCCTGTAAGGCGACAGCCAACGCGGCGTCGCCGTTCACCAGCTCCTTCCAGGTAAGTTCAACGCCATTGCGCTTGCCCTTGAGTGTGAGTTTCAGCGCTGCCGGGGTCAGCGTTACGACGAACTCGCGCCCGTCGATGGTCAGTGCGCGTTTGAGTGTGGTCCGCAGTGGCGTGGTCATGCAGGGACTCTGCCGTGCTTGCGGCCGGGTCGACGGGCTTTTTCCTCATCACGCACGCCGCCCAGGCAAGCCGTGAATTCGGCGCCGAACAGAAAGATCTGCGCGGTGTAATACAGCCACAGTAGGAGTGCAGCGAACGAAGCCGCCGCCCCGAACGCGGATGGCTGGGTTGAATGCGCCAGATACAGCCCGATCGCCCAGCGTCCGATGTCGAACAGCACCGCAGTGAGCACGCCGCCGGAGAGCACTACAGGCCACGCCAGGCGCCGCGCCGGCATATACCGATAAATCAGCGCAAACAGCGATGACACCAGACCCAGGGACACGAGAAAATCCAGTATGGCGACCGCGCCCACCAGCGCCGGATGTGAGGCGGCGATGTGCACCCTGATGCCGGACAGTGCGGTAGACACAGTCAGCGACACCAGCAGCAGGAACCCGAGTGTGAGAATGAATCCGAACGAGAGAAATCGGGTTCGTCACCAGCCGCGCACGCCCTGCGGGGTGATGGCCGCGCTGTTCCAGATCTGCTCGAGTGCCGCCTCGATAGCGGCCAATACCGTGGTCGCGCTGATGAGCAATGTCACGACGCTGACCAGGGTGGCGATCAGGCCCTGAGGCTGCTGGGCCGTTTTTACCGCCTGGAGCACGATCGCAGCGGTTGACGGGCCAAGCAGAGAATTCAGCTGCGCGCCGACCTGGCCGTAGGCGGCGTTAGCCCCCACGATCAGTCCGGCCAGCGTCAGGACAATGACAAGCAGCGGCGCGAGCGAGAATGCGCAATAAAAAGCCAGTGCCGCCCCGGTGGTCGAGGCATTGTCTGAACTCCAGTAGCGCGCAGAGCAGGCGGTCAGGCTGATCGCCTTCTTGAGTGTCGCTTGCATCGGCAATTCTAGTGCGCTCCGGGGCCTGTAACAGACCTGCTATTTTATCGCTGCGATGATGACAGGGCGGGCGATTGGTAATCTAAGACTATGAGTTGCAAAGATATATGGTCGACACGCCAGCTGGCACCAGCGAATTAGGCGATGGTGCGCTGCGTGACAGCGGTGCGGGTCCGGCGCTGGCGATCACCGGTATTGCCGGCCCGGACTGCCAGGAGGCGGGATCCGTAACTCGAGTCAGGTGTGATCCGGCCTGCCGGGCGCGAAATGCGCGCGCACCTTGGCCGCGATCTGCGCATGAGTCATTCTGTCCTGTGTTTCCACGGCGCTCACGCGCGCGCCCAGTTTCATCTTCACCAGGCGCTTATGCAGTTCACCCTTGGCCTCTCCCGGACCGAATAGGAGCAGTGTTTCGAATTCGCGCAGCGCCGTGATGACGGAATCGTAATAGGTGTTGAGTTCGCCCGTCAGCGCCCGCTGTCGACTGTCATCGGCGGGAACCTGGGTGGCCTCATAAGACCCCTTGAGCGGTGAGTCGCCAGTGCGCTCCGGGTGCTTTTCCACATTCGACAGGATCGTAGTGGTGTGCTCCCCGGCAGCGGTGAGAGTTACCAGCACGGCTCTTCTGTGATCGATCCAAACGCCAGCTTTGCCAGTCATAGTGTTTCTCCTCGCGTGCTCAGGTATCGGATTACGAACTCTAGGGCCGAAGCCTGCGCACCAGGGTGGGCGGCGTCTGTTGGCTGGCGCACATCGCCCGCCCCGACCACGCCAGCCGCGAGCGAGGCGTTAAGATCGCCCTAACTACCCACCCGGCCATTGTTCGTGGTGTTCGGCCGACAGCAAGGCAGCGATGAATTTAAGATTCCCCGGCGACCGCCCCGATGCTGACGACCTGAGCGATAGCGCGCTTCGAGTACTGGCCGAGAGGGCCGGGGCGCTGCTGCTCGCGGCCGGGTGCCGCGTTGCCACGGCCGAGTCCTGCACCGGCGGCTGGGTTGCCAAGTGTCTGACCGACATCCCAGGCAGCTCACAGTGGTTCGAGCGCGGCTACGTGACCTACTCGAATCTGGCGAAGGAGCAATCGCTCGGCGTCGCCGCCAGCGTGATCGAGACCTTTGGCGCCGTCAGTCGTCCTGCCGCTGAGCAGATGGCGTCCGGGGCGCTGCATGCCAGCGGCGCCGACCTGGCGGTGGCGATCACCGGCATCGCCGGCCCAGACGGGGGCGGCCCTGACAAGCCCGTGGGCCTGGTGTGGTTCGCGCTGGCACAGCGCTCCGCGCCGCCGGTGGTACTGGAGCGGCAGTTCGCCGGCGACCGCGAAGCGATACGGCGCGCCGCGGTGGCGACCGCGTTGCGACTGGTGATCGCGGCGGCCACCGGCGCACCGCCGGCCACCGGCGTGACGGCGGCGGGTGGGGCGCGGCTCTGAGGCGGGTGTTCTTCGCGCTCTGGCCGGATGGCGCCTGGAGTTCGCGCCTGATCGAAGCCGCGGCGCCGCAGGTACGCGCAGCTGGGGGCCGAGCCCTGGCACAGCTTGATCTGCATGTGACGCTGTGTTTTTTGGGCGCGGTCGGCGCGGGGCCGCTCGCGGCGCTGTGCGAACGCGCCGGCCAGATCCAGGCGTCGTCGTTCGAGCTGCTGTTCGATCGCCTGGAGTTCTGGCGCGAGGCGCGCATTGTGGCGGTGACCGCGGCGCGCGTGCCGCCGGCAGGCCGGGCGCTGGCCGAGGCGCTGGCCGTGGCGGCGCGGGAGCTGGGACTGGCGCCGGATATCAGACCCTGGCGGCCGCACCTGACGCTGGTGCGCGGCGCGACTGTGCAGCGGCTGTCGGCCGAAGTCGCCGCTGCTGCGAGCGCGGAGTTGCCGCTGGCGCTGCCGGTGTCGCGCTTCTATCTGGCGCAAAGTCAGGAGCTTGGGCGCGAGCCTGCGGGCGCTGTCGAGCCCCGGCGCTACAGCACGCTGGCGTCCTGGCCGCTACGGCCTTGAGGGCCTGATGGCGGCGCGTGTCGGCGCGAGGCATATTGGTCACTCCGCCGCCGTTTTGTGTCCGGCGCTTGGCGACTTCTTGTGGGATAATTCGTCATCAATTGTGCCGCACTAATTCGCCAGAGGACCGCTACGCATGGAACCACGCATCGACGAGAACCGGAAGAAGGCGCTTGCCGCCGCGCTCGGACAGATCGAGAAACAATTCGGCAAGGGCTCGGTCATGCGGCTGGGCGATGCTTCGGCCGCCTATGACGTCGAAGCGGTGCCTACCGGCTCGCTGGGACTGGATATCGCACTCGGGATCGGCGGCCTGCCGCGCGGCCGCGTGGTCGAGATCTACGGCCCGGAATCCTCGGGCAAGACCACGCTGACGCTGCAGGTGGTGGCGCAGATCCAGCGCAGCGGCGGCACCGCCGCGTTCGTCGATGCCGAGCACGCGCTCGATCCGGCCTACGCCGAGAAGCTCGGCGTCAACGTGCAGGATCTGCTGGTGTCGCAGCCCGACACCGGCGAGCAGGCGCTGGAGATCACCGACATGCTGGTGCGCTCGGGCGCGGTGGACGTGGTGGTGATCGACTCGGTGGCGGCGCTGACGCCCAAGGCCGAGATCGAAGGTGAGATGGGCGAGATGCAGCTCGGGCTGCACGCGCGGCTGATGTCGCAGGCGCTGCGCAAGCTGACNNATGTTCGGCAATCCGGAGACCACCACCGGCGGCAACGCGCTGAAGTTCTACGCCTCGGTGCGGCTGGACATCCGCCGCATCGGCTCCATCAAGAACGGCGAGGAAGTGGTCGGCAACCAGACCCGCGTCAAGGTGGTCAAGAACAAGGTGGCGCCGCCGTTCCGCGAGGCTGAATTCGAGATCATGTACGGCTCGGGCATCTCGCGCGAGGGCGAGATCATCGACATCGGCTCGGCCCAGGGCATCATCGACAAATCCGGCGCCTGGTACAGCTACAACGGCGAGCGCATCGGCCAGGGCAAGGACAATACGCGCCTGTACCTGCAGCAGCACAAGGACATCGCGAACGACATCGAACAGAAGATCCGGCTGAAGCTGCTGCCGCCCGTGCGTGTTGAGGAAAAGACAGCCTAAGGGGCGCGCGACCAGCGGCGAGGCCGGCGATCCGGCGGCGGCGCTGGCCGCGGCCGTGACGCTGCTGGCGCGACGCGAATTCTGTTCGTTCGAGCTGGCCGCGAAGCTCGCGGCCAAGGGCTATACGCCCGACGCCGTGCGCGCGGCGCTTGCCGAGCTGATCGAGCGGCGCTATCTGGACGATGAGCGCTACGCGCGCCAGTTCGTGGTTATTCACGCCGAACGCGGCCAGGGGCCGCTGCGCATACGGCGCGACCTGGCGCAGCTCGGCCTGCCGGCGGCGCTGATCGAAACTCAACTGGAGTCGCAAGGCGGGTGGGCGGCCGTGGCGCGCAGGGTGGCGACGCGGCGCTTCGGCACCGCGCCGGCGCGCAGCTGGCCGGACAAGGCGCGCCGCATGCGTTTTTTGCAGTACCGGGGCTTTGCCACCGATGATATCCGCTCGGCCCTGGGGCTTCAGGCGGGCGACATCGAAACGGACATGGACACAGATACGGACATCGATACGGATATGGACACAGACTGCTAGCACATGACTGCAAAGCCCAAATACATGAGTGTGAGCGACGTGCGGCGCGCGTTTCTCGACTACTTCAAGAAGCATGGCCACACCGTGGTGCCGTCCTCGTCGCTGGTGCCGGGCAATGACCCGACGCTGCTGTTTACCAACGCCGGCATGGTGCAGTTCAAGGACGTGTTTCTCGGCAAGGAAAAGCGCGACTACGTGCGGGCGGTGACCAGCCAGCGCTGCGTGCGCGCCGGCGGCAAGCACAACGATCTGGAGAACGTCGGCTACACCGCGCGCCATCACACCTTCTTCGAGATGCTGGGGAATTTCTCGTTCGGCGACTATTTCAAGCGCGAAGCGATCCGCTATGCGTGGGAGTTCGTCACCTCGCGGCTGAAACTGGATCCGGCGCGGCTGTGGGTGACGGTGTACTACGACGACAATGACGCGGCGGACCTGTGGCTGAATGATATCGGGGTGCCTCCGGAGCGCGTGCAGCGCCTGGGCGAGGCATCGAATTTCTGGGCCATGGGCGATACCGGCCCGTGCGGGCCGTGCAGCGAGATCTTCTACGATCACGGGCCGGAAGTGGCCGGCGGACCGCCGGGCTCGCCGGATGAGGACGGCGATCGCTACGTCGAGATCTGGAACCTGGTGTTCATGCAGTTCGATCGCGCCGCCGACGGCGCGCTCACGGCTCTACCTAAGCCCTCGGTGGACACCGGCGCGGGCCTGGAGCGCCTGGCCGCAGTCATGCAGGGCGTGCATTCGAACTACGACATCGATCTGTTCCGCGAGCTGATCAAGGCGGCGGCGGAGGTGACCGGCGCCACCGACAGCTCATCGCCCTCGCTGCGGGTGATCGCGGATCACATCCGCGCCAGCAGCTTCCTGATCGTCGACGGCGTGCTGCCGTCGAACGAGGGCCGCGGCTATGTGCTGCGCCGTATCATCCGGCGCGCGGTGCGCCATGGGTATCAGCTGGGCCAGGCGCAGCCGTTTTTTTATAAGATCGTGCCCGCCCTGGTGAAAGTCATGGGCGATGCGTTCCCGGAGCTCACGCGCGCGGCCGGGGAGGTGCAGCGCGCGCTCAAGCAGGAGGAGGAGCGTTTTGCCGAGACCCTCAGCGCCGGCATGCTGCAGTTCGATGCACGCATGCGCGAGCAGGGCGGCGATACGGTGCCCGGTTCGCTGGTGTTCCTGCTGCACGATACCTACGGCTTTCCGCCGGACCTGACGGCCGACATTGCGCGCGAGCGTTCGCTCAACGTGGATACCGCTGGCTACGAGCGTGAGATGCAGGCGCAGCGCGATCGCGCGCGCGCGGCCAGCAAGTTCGGCGTCGATCAGCGTGGCACGGCACAGCTTGCCGAGCGCAGCGAGTTCTGCGGCTACGAGGCGGACGAGTGCCAGGGACGGGTGGTGGCGCTGCTGCGCGATGGCGCCAGCGTGGAGGCGCTTGGCGCCGGGGAGCGCGGCGAGGTGATCCTGGATCGCACGGTGTTCTACGCGGAAGGCGGCGGACAGGTGGGCGACACCGGGGAACTGCTGGGCGCGGCGGCCACGCGATTCGTAGTGGAGGACACGCAGAAGCGCGGGGCGGCGCATTCGCATATCGGCCAGCTGGTGGCCGGCCGGCTGCAGCTGGGCGACAGTGTGCTGGCGCGCATCGACGCTGCGCGGCGGGCGGCGATCCGCCTGAATCATTCGGCGACTCATCTGCTGCACGCGGCGCTGCGCAAGGTACTCGGCACCCACGTCACCCAGAAGGGCTCGCTGGTGGCGCCTGACCGGCTGCGCTTCGACTACTCGCATCACCAGCCGCTCACCAGCGAGCAGCGCTCGCAGGTCGAGAAGCTGGTGAACGACGAGATCCGGGGCAATGCCGAAGCGGCGATTCGCATGATGGATTACGAGCAGGCGATTGCGGGCGGCGCAATGGCGCTGTTCGGCGAGAAGTACGACAGCCGGGTGCGGGTGCTGTCGATGGGTGAATTCTCCACCGAGCTGTGCGGCGGTACGCACGTGAAGCGGACCGGGGATATCGGGATATTTCATATTGTCAGTGAAACCGGTGTCGCAGCCGGCGTTCGGCGCATCGAGGCGGTCACGGGCCAGGCCGCGCTCGACTACGTCAACCGGGTCGACACGCAGCTGGCGGATATCGCGCAGCTGGTGCACGGGGCGCCCGAGGAGACGGCTACCAAGGTGCGGGAAGCGCTGGAGCGAATTCGCGCACTGGAAAAGGAAAATCGCGGACTGAAAGGCAAGCTGGCGCTGGGCCAGGGCACCGACCTGGCCGCAACCGCGGTGGAGGTCGGCGGCGTAATGGTGCTGGCCACGCGCCTGGACGGCGCCGATGCCGGCACCTTGCGCTCGGCGGTCGACCAGTTGAAGAGCCGGCTGGGCTCGGCCATCGTCGTGCTCGGTTCGGTGGAGTCGGATTCGAAAGTGATGCTGGTGGCAGGCGTTACCCCGGACCAGACCGGACGCGTGAAGGCGGGGGAACTTATTAGTGCCGTCGCGGCCCAAGTCGGCGGCAAAGGCGGCGGTCGGGCCGACTTCGCCCAGGCGGGAGGCAGCAAACCGCAGGCGCTCGACGAGGCACTGGCCAGCGTGACGCCCTGGGTGCGCGCGCGCCTGGCCGCACATTGATGAAATTTAAGGTGCTCTTGCAACGATAACGGTCGAGACTGTTCGCAGCGGGAACAGTGGTATCAGCGGGGCAGTAATCTGCCGCCAGCGCCTTCGGCCGCGGCCCGCGGCTGTTCAGCACGCGCAAGACCGCGCGTCAACGCATGGAATACGGAGGATCCCAGAAGTGCTTATCCTGACGCGCAGAATTGGTGAGACCGTAATGATCGGCGACGAGGTTACGGTCACGGTGCTGCGGGTGAAGGGCAATCAGGTGCGCCTCGGGGTGAATGCGCCCAAGTCCGTTTCGGTGCAACGCGAAGAAATCTTCCATCGCATGAAGCACGAAGACGCGGAAACCGCGCAGGCCGAAACCACGCCGACCAGCTAAAGTCTGGCCTGCGGGCGCCGTTCTTTGCCCTGGCCCCACCCCTTCAGTATGATTGCGCCGCGAACCGGCGGCGCCGGCACTCGCTCACGGAGAGATGGCCGAGTGGTCGAAGGCGCACCCCTGCTAAGGGTGTAAGGGTCAAAAGCCCTTCGAGGGTTCGAATCCCTCTCTCTCCGCCAATTTTTCCGACCGGCTTCCACACGGGAAGCGCCATCCGGCTTGGCTCGTTGCGATGGGATTCGAACCCGAGAACATGGAAAAGTAGGTTCGACGAGCCGCCGCGCAGCGGCGGCGAAGGACGTCGGCGCGCTCTGGCGCCGACGGTCCCGAGCGATCAGCGAGGGATGAGCGGCGCAGCCGCGAACAATCCCTCTCTCTCCGCCAGATCAATCACTTGCGCTTGCTTCAAATGCGAGCGCAAACACGTCGTACGGAAATTTGCGATCGGCTGACAATGTCAGGGGCAAGCACGACGCAACTATCGCTTCAACGGGAAACGGAAGTCGCTGGCCGTGGGCACCTATCCGGACGTTTCGCTCGAGAAGGCGAGAGCGCGTCACCAGGCAGCCCCACGCCTACTCGCCGCAGACGTGGACGCGTCCCCGCATAGACAAACGTTGCGACAGCGCCGACGCGTTTGCCGAAACAGTCGGTGCAAAAAAGCGGGGGACACCGGCGACGGGACAACCCGTTCGCAAGTTCGAATCTCGCCCTCTTCCCCGAATAGAATGCGACTGCCCGGTTTTGGACCCCTTGCGGACCGTCGTGACTGTCCGCATTCGGCGAATAAAAAAAGCCTCCCATTCACGCACATTGGCGCTGGGTTGCGGCAGCGGAATCAATCCTTTGCAAAACAATACTTGTGGCCGTTCAACAGTGACCGTTTGGATTCGTTATAGGAATGTTTCCCGCTCCATGGTGGCTAGTTACGAATCTTGACGCAATTCCTATTTGCCGCCTAAAGTGAATACGAACGGCGACAACGTCAACGTTAAGTATCGTCTCGGACCCCCGTAGTGGAATTGAATTGCAGGCGACGCATTTCGCTTCCGCTATGACTTCAGCCGCAGCGTGAAGGAAATATCCATGTTCAGTTCAGGGCGAACGTCACTTGATAGACGCGGACGATCTGCTAAGCGCAATTTCCCCAATGACCGCTATCCGACAGGCCAATCACATACACCGGCGACCGGTCCTGGCCGGTCAGCGCCCATTGACGCCGACCGACCCGGACCGCATGCCAGCTACACCTCGGTCTGCTCGGCCATTTCCAGGGCATCGTTCACCTCGATGCCGAGGTGGCGGACCGTGCTCTCCAACTTCGTATGCCCGAGAAGCATCTGCACGGCCCGCAGGTTCTTGCTAGAGCAGCTTCGCCTGCTCCAACTCGGCGCTCCTGAGCATCGGAAGGTCCTGGTCGGCGCCTTTCCAGAGCGTCAGAAAATCCTGGTAAGCCGCCTTGGCTTGGATGTTGTCATTCGTAGCCGCGTACGCTCTGGCCAAACCCAGATGCGCGAGCGCCGCGATAAGCTCGTTCTGAACGATTCCAGAATGATCGAGGATCTTCTGGAATTCGGCGACGGCCTCGGGGCGATGGGCGGCGGCGTAGGCCTGGGCGCGCAAGTAAACCGGATACATGGTGAACCCAACCGGCTCGTCGGTCTGACCCAATTCGTATCGCTGCGCGACTTGGAGCACGTCGATGGCCTGAGCGGGATTGCCACCGGATAGAGCCACGGCGGCACGAATTGCCGGCACGGCGTTGAACTGAAACACCGTGTCCTGCGGAAAGTTACGCGCCAGATCGTTGGCCAGCCGTTCAGCCTGCGAGGCGTCCCCGCCGACGCCCAGGGCGATGGCGGCAAGCGTCTGAACGGTCTTGCCATGCGACAGCGCGAGGGCGGCCGTGGCCTGCCGAATCGCCAAGGCTTTATTGCCCACAAACGCCTCGCGCACCGCACCTTCGGCCTGATAGGCGGCAGCGGTCTCCTGCTTGTCGTCGCGCGCGGCCGCTTCAATCGCACGCCGCGTCAATTCACGGGCCTGCCCAAATCGACCTTCGTAGGCCGCCGTGTTGGCCTGGGCACCCAGCACAACGTCTCCCCAGCCGGGCTTGTCCGCGAGTTCAGCGACTTCCTGCTCCATCCCCGCACGGTCGTGCTGCAGGAAATCGATAGTGTATAGATGAGCATGTAGCCATTGGCTCTCGAGGCTCAGCGTCTTGGCCTCCTTGGCTGTTGCCTTAGCCTCGTCGAGTCGGTTCAGTTGCAGCAACGTGTCGACGATGTTGGCGTAAACCAATGCATTCTGCGGATTAAGCTCCCAGGCTTTGCGGATGGCGGCGAGACTTCTGTCGTATTCGCCCAGGTAGCTATAGACCACCCCAAGATTGCCAACCGCAAACTGATCGCGCGGATAAATCTGCGCCCATAGCTCATAGCTTTGGCGAGCGGTTGCAAAGTCACGCAACGCCATCGCGTTGTAGCTGGCGGTGATGTAGAGCTTCTCGCGCTCGCTCAGGCGATCGCGCAGCTCGTAGGCCTTCTTGAGACTGTCCTCGGCGCGTGCCGGCTCTCCGAGGTTGAAGTAATTGATCCCCAATCGCGCATGGGCCATCGCGAAGGTCGGATCAAGCGCAATGGCGCGCTGGAACAGCGGAATGGCAGCGGGATAGTCGTTGTTTCGGATCATCGTGCGGTAGGCCAGATTGTAGGCCTGCAACGCATCGAGTGACGGCGTGGTCACCTCCTCGGGAGGCGCGTCATATTTCTGCACCGAACTCAGTGATTCACCGAGCTTGCTGCGTATCGACGATGCCACGGTCCCCAGAGCATCGAGCACGTGATTCTTGTCACTGGCTTGGGACTGGGCATGGCTGAGCGTGTTCCCGCTTCGGCAGTTGGACGCCTTCAGCGTCAGCAGGTACCGCGTACCGAGCTGTGCGATGGTGCCATCGATCACGACCGCACTGCCGGTGCGCTGGCACACCTCCCCGGCCAATTGAACGCTGATGGGCGCATCCTTGGGCTTGCCCATCAACGCCAGTGTGGTCGCAATGCGCTGATCGGATAATAGATTCAGTAGCGGCGACTGCTCCAACTGGGCGGCCAGCGCCTGACGCAGCGTGCCGTCGAACACCGGATCACCAGTGCTGTTGACGAATTCCGTCAGGATGATGGTGTCGGAGGCTGCCATTACTGGCGGCCGACTCGAGTGTCCAAAGCCAGCCACGATAATCAGCACCACGGCAATGATGGCACCCACGATCGCCGGTATCAGGAACGGCCGCAGAACACGCGCGCGCGCCGGGTGGCCGGCCGCGTCGGCCCCACCGTCGCCGGCTCGCGGTGGAGGTGTCGGAGCGGCGTCGCTTGCGGCGACGACGGCGGTAGGCCGCGCATGCACCGTTTCGCCGAACTGGTACCCGCGGCGCGGGAGCGTCACTATGTAGCGATGTCCGGGCTCTCCGTCGCCTAACGCCTTGCGCAACAGGAAGATGTTCTGGCTGAGATTTGATTCCTCGACCACCATATTCGGCCAGATGGCGGTGAGTAATCTCTCCTTGGTGATCAGCTGACCGGGGTTGCGCACGAACAGCAAAAGGATATCCAGGGCCTTGGGCTGCAGCGGGACCGGCTCGCCATTACGCAGCAGCGCACGTTGCCCGGAATCCAGGCGGAACGGGCCGAACTCGTAACAATGAGGCACGTCCTCGCCGACGCTCAGCACTGAGGTGTCCCCTATGAAGCTTGCAAAGTTGTTCTTTAAGAGCAGCCGCTACTCGTCAATTTATCATTAAATCAATCGCTTGCGAACAACGGCCTCTGTTTCGGAAAGTCAGGCGCCGGAGCGCTACGACATCTTAAAGCTCAACGGCTAAAGAACGGTACCGCCGCGGTCACGTGGCTACCTCGAGCACCGCATCGGCGTTCGTTTGCCGAATTGAGAAATATTGATCGATTCCTGAGGCCCTCTGAGGACATGCCCGACCCTCACGCGAAAGGATGGGCCCCAGTGAGAATCTCAACACCACACCGCCTGGGAACTTGCCAATTCGGTTATTCGCGCCGTCATGAGCGTTGTCACCGTTCTGACGCTCGCTGCCTGCTGCGGCAGGACAACCTACTGCTATTCGAGCAAGGTTCTGCCCTCGACGGTACCGTGAAGCTGCTGCTGACGAGCGACCCCGCTAGTAGCCGTGCGTTCTCCGGTGTTGCCTTGGCTGTCCCAGACGTATTTGCCGCCGCCCTCGCTGGACTGGCCAGCACCAGCCGTGCCGGAGATTTATCAGCATTCGGCGCCCGCGGCGCGTCCCTGGGTGCCGCTTACGAGTTGTCAAAGGATCTGATCGTGCCGATCAATCCGGCAAATACCGCGGCCTATTCGACTAACCACTTTCACCAACAAACCATCTCCATAGGAGAACATCATGTTTACGTCATCGACGAGATTTCTGACCCTCGCCGCCATGGCCGTCGCTGTCGCCAGCGTCGGAGGCTACGCCCTCGCCGACACCCCGACGCCGGCGGGTCCCGTATTGACTCCTGTGACGAAGTGGCAGGCGGAACACCCGCGTCGTACGCAGGTCAATAGCCGGCTCAACACCCAGAACAAGCGCATCCAGGCTGAGGTGAAGGACGGTCAGATCGGCAAGAAGCAGGCGGCCGCCCTGCACACCGAGGATCACCAGATTCGCACCGAGGAGCGCGATATGGCCAGCCAGAACAACACGCACATCACCACCCAGGAGCAGAAGACGCTCAACCAACAGGAAAATGCGGTCAGCGGGCAGATCGGCAAGTGAGCCCTGCCGGCTGCGGTCATCATCACGCCGGTCGCAGCGGCCTGAATCAACCTTTTTATGAATACCTCAGCTTGTTATTACTTCGGAGGCTTCATCATGAATAAAGCAACATTCGCACTCGTCGCCATCGTCGCGGCACTTTCGCTTCTCGCTGCGCCGATAGCAAACTCCGTAGAAGCCAGTAGCAGCGGCACGCAACCGTGTGGTGGTGGTGGGCCGAAAAACCCCAATAGCTGTCGCGGACAGTGCTACGAAGCGTACGAGAAATTCATTTGCGGCAACCCCAAACCCGGTCAAGTCGAGAAACATAAGAAAGAACTGAAACAATGCTACCAAAGCTGCAAAGGAGGTAAGTGAGCCGCGTCAAATGGATACTAGGCCATCGTCCTCGCGGTGCGCTCGTAAATCTATTATCAATTGAGACTGCGACACTTGATCGAGCTACTGACCCCTCGCAGCTTCGACGTGAGTCCGTCGGCGATCTGGTGGAGGGCTAAGCGCTTGTCCCTGATCTCGAGAAGCGCTGGGGGCCGGCTGCACGTACCTGTCGGCACTGCGTCGCTTTCATCCCGGTACGACCATCAGCCGGTTGACGGCTGTTCGATGACGGGACGCAAGGTGTCCGCAAGGGAGGCATGATCATCCGAAAGATGACGCACCTGTTTCTAATCGCGTGCGGCGCGCTTCCGAGACAGATTTGCCATGGGTAGAAAGCTATCTGTACGGAACGGTACGGAAAGTCATCCGGAGACGGCTATGGACAAGGGTGGACAACATGACTATAAATAAACCAAATACCATAATGCCCTAGACAGCGATGGATTGATGATCGGCCCTGCTAAGGGTGTAAGGGTCAAAAGCCCTTCGAGGGTTCGAATCCCTCTCTCTCCGCCAATTTTTCCGACCGGCTTCCACACAGAAAGCGTGATCCGCTTTTGGTCACGGCTTTTGAACTGAAACGACGCGCAGAAGAGCGGCTGCTGCTAAGCTCGTCGATCGGTGAGAGATACGCCGCCTACCGACAATCAGTTAGGACCGCTTTTATCCCGTTAATACTTTGACGCAATCCAGCATATCGTGACTGCATCGAAATCGGCCAAACTGGCGGACCTCGCAAAGACAATTGAGCGCGACATCCGCGAAATTCGGGAACGACTGAGGCGGCCGATTGAAGCGGAATTTTCTCGTGGCCAACTCACAGGACCCCAACGCAGCGTTATGCAGGCTGTGTTTCACTCGTCTGGTTTGAGCCTAAAGGAACTCTCGAACCGCGTCGGCCTGAGTCACAGCACAGTATCGGGCATTGTTGACCGGCTGGCAGGTCGTGGTTTGCTCGTCCGGGCCGCGGACGACACCGATCGCCGACTGAGCCGCATATCGGTGAGCAATATCGTCCGAAACTTCATGGACAAAATTGCCCCAGGCATGGTGACTGGGCCCCTCGCCAGCGCTTTGGAGCGCGCGTCCGAGACAGAACGGCGAGGGATCGCGCGAGGACTGAAGACGTTGCTGAAATTATTAACTGACTCAGCACACTCGCCATAAGTTTACGAGATGCTACATCGTGTTCCTGTCCTCGGCCAACGCTACTGACAATTGCTCTGGAAGCAGAGACTGCGGCTCATGAATGGCATCACGTGATTCTGGATACGATCTGCGACCGCGCTGGTATGGGTTCCAGGATAAATCTCAAAGCTATTAGAAAGCCCGTAGCGATCCAGCACCTCGTGCATTTTCTGCGTGTCCACTTTGAGCTGATCCTGGTCACCCACATCCAGGGCAATGCCGCGATACTGTTTTAATTGAAGTATGTATTGATCCACGAACGCGAGTGGTGCGTTGGCCGTCCACTTATATATCACATCCTGCTGCAGTTCCCCGTTCTTGTAAGGCAGATCCAGATATAGCGGGGGGTTGGTCGGATCTGGCGACCACGCAGCCGCGACGGCCAACTCGGCGCGCAACATAAAATTGATCTTGTTGGAATCTTCAGGCGTTCTGACTGATTCAAGCTCCTTCTCGTTGTCCGCATTCACCGGCCCCGGATCGCGCGCCGACAGACAACATGGACTCATCACGTACAGGCTGCCAAATACGTCGGCATGCTTCATTCCAATCCGTAACGCGCCGTAACCCCCCATTGAATGACCGACCAGTCCTCGACTGGACCGTGCCGGTATCGTTCGATAGTGACCGTCGATATAGGCAATCAGATCGCGTGCAATGAAGTTCTCGAAGTCTCCCGTGGTCACGGAGCTTGAATACATGGATCCATTGTAGGAAGTGTGTGCGTCCGGCAGCACCACGATCATTTCGCTTGCACCCAACGCGAACGCACCTTCCAGAGTCTGCGGCACATGGATCTCATGGGTCCATTGGTCGGCGCCAATGAAGTATCCATGCAACGCGTATACCACCGGATAGCGACGGCGCACCTGTTTCGCGTAACTGGGTGGCAGGTAGACGATGACATCCCGATCCGCGCTTTCTCCTTCCAGATTTCCCTCCAGCGATGCGCCGTGAACCTTGATGTGTTCGACGGTCACTGAAGGTGCGCCTGGAACCTCCGGCGGTGCCGGCGTCTGCACCTGAGCTGAAAGCAATGGGCTGAATCCAGCGACAAATGCAATCGTCATCACACCAAGCAGTTTCTTGATAGTCATTGATGCCTCTACTGATAATGCCGCCATGATCCCGATACGCTGGTCGCCATATCAATGCAGCCGGTAAACGGCGCTGGCATGGGCCGGGAGCTGGACGTTGACAGCGCTGGTCGTCCCGATGCGCTCGCCGCTTTGCAGGTCGAGCACACTTCGCCCGGCTGACCCCAGTCCGAGCTCCGCCCAATCAGCCCTTATGGTCCTCGGTTGGGTCCCGACGTTGAACAGGGCCACGATCGTGTCGCCAGTGTGAGCGTCGGCTTTCGATGCAATCCACACGCGGACGCCTTCATAGCTTCCCGGCAAATCAGCCAGCTGCCGACTGGTCCACGCACCCTGATTGATTTCGATAAGCCTGCGATTGGTGATCAGGGAGCGGGTGAATTCATCCAACTGGGTAAGGTTGGTGCCGAGAATGAGCGGCGACCGGGCAACCGCCCATAGTACGAACTGTGTGCGTTGCTCGTCGGGTGTGAGTCTCGATGCGCGAGGATCGCCCCAGCCAGGATGAGGAGCCAGCCTTCCAAATGGAAGCATGTCCGCGTCCGGCCAGTGACCCGGTCGCGCGTAGGAAGCCCACAGGGCCAGGTATTCGAAGGCAGAGGCGATGCCAGTGGGACAGTCGTCACCGGGTTTGTCATGCGCGAATGTCCAACCGTCCCAGATATCGTTCGAAATGCGCCACATTTGTGCATACCGTCCGACCTCTTCGGCGTGGGAAACGTCGGTAGGGCCGGGCGAGAGGCTGAGAACCATGGGCCGTCCGGCATGTTGAATCGCGGCGGCGATCTGGCGAATTTCCGATGCTCTGTACGGTCGATTGGCAATACAGTCTACCTTGACGAAATCCACCTTCCAGGCCGCATACAACCTGAACATGGAGTTGTAATAAGCCTGTCCGGCCTCGTTGTCGCGCACGCCATAGTTGCCCTCGTCCCACGGACACGTATCGGTGATGTCAGCGGCGTCCACGGCTTGGAATTTAGAATCGCCGATCGGTAAATTCTCGCGTACAGCCTGCCGGGGAATTCCCCGCACGATGTGGATTCCCAGCTTCAGTCCACGTTGGTGAATCCAGTCGGCTAGGGGTCGCAGACCGGCGGACTTCGCGGCCGACGGGAAGCGATTCACGGCCGGAATGAGAAGCCCATGGCCATCCAGTTGATATTGCCGCGACTTGAGATCCGCGCCCGCCGGATCCTTCATGTACCAGCCTTCGTCGATGATTGCGTACTTCCACCCATAGGAAGTGAGCCGAGCAAGAACGGCGGCGTTGGCTTTGAAGGCTGATTCATCAATGCCGAAACCATAGGCGTCCCAACTGTTCCAACCCATGGGTGGCGACAACGCCAATTGCGCGGCACGCAACGCGTCGCTAGACGCAATGCATGGTATTGCGAGCGCGGCGATACACAGAAGTACAAAGTAATTGGCCGCCCTCACCCGATATGTTGTAAGACGCCCATGGCAGGGAGTTTGAGCGTCGCGGCGCAGCGGGCGCTGTCTCCCCTTGTGCTGGCTTGCGGCCAGCTCCGAGAACCGGCCGTGCACCGTGGACTGACCGTCGCCGCACTGGCTATTGTTGAAGTAATCCGAGATCAAGATAGCGCTACCTAGATAACTCAGACAATAGTATGATTGTTTGGACCAATCAATGTGATTTCGACCGGCGCCGGTGCCTCACGTCAGGAACCCCCAAGGTGCTTGGACGAGGCGAACCGGGGCAATGTCTTGTGGGATAGCACGATGACGCGGCGGGGGGTGTGCCCATGAATCGATGGCAGGCCGGCAGCTGGCCGCGACACGCAGGTCACTGTCAAGGAAGAACATTGATGGCGCTGGCGATCAGTGCGATTGCAGTGCGTGCCGAAGCTGTAACTGCGATCATTGACGCCGGCCGCCAAAGCGACCCGGTCACCCAATATGAATACGGCATGTTCATCGAGCCGATCGGCGGCCTCATTGCGCGGAGCCTGTGGGCCGAAATGCTCGACGACCGCAAGTTCTACTATGCCATCGTGCCTGAGCGGGAGGATCCGCCGCCGCCCCAGAGCGTCGAGGGCCGCCCAGGAATCACCTACCGCAAGTGGCGGCCGCTCGGCGACGACGGAGCGGTCACAATGGATGGCCACGATCCGTATGTCGGCACGCATAGCGCCGCTGTTGCGGCGCAAGGGAATTCGCCGCAAGGTTTTGGACAGGGTGGCATTGGGGTTACCAAGGGCAGGGTCTACCGCGGCCATATCGTCGTGAGCGGCGCTGCGTCTGCGCAGGTGCAAGTGGCGCTCATTTGGGGCCCAGGATCAAGTGATCGGCAGATTGTTACGCTGCCCACGCTCGGTTCGGATTGGCGCATCGCGCCGTTTGAGTTCGATCCGACCGCCGATTCCACCGACGCACACTTTGAGATCACCGGTACCGGAACGGGAGGGTTTCGCGTCGGCGCGGTCTCGCTGATGCCTGCCGACAATATCAATGGCTGGCGCGCAGATACCACCCAGATCTTGCGGACTCTCCATTCAGGCATATGGCGTTTGCCGGGAGGCAATTTCCTCTCGAATTGGGATTGGCATGGCGCTATCGGTTCGCGCGACAAACGGCCGCCCATGTTCGACTACGCGTGGGGTGCGATGCAGCCCAACGATCTGGGCATGGACGAGTATATGGAGCTCACCCGAATCATCGGTGTCGAGCCCTACGTTACCGTCAATGCCGGATTGGGCGACGCTAACTCGGCCGCGGAAGAAGTCGAGTACCTGAACGGAACGGCGGAAAGCGAATGGGGCGCCAAGCGCGCCGCCAACGGGCACGCCGCTCCCTATGGCGTCAAGTTCTGGAACATCGGCAACGAACCCTACGGCTGGTGGCAGATCGGCAAGACCACACTTGACTACTTCCTGATGAAACACAACGAGTTCGCGGCAGCGATGCGCTCGCGCGATCCATCGATCACGCTCATCGGTTCCGGCGCCATGCCTGATCAGCTCCATCCGAAGGACGCCAAAGAGAATGCGTCGCTGGAGAGCATTCAGCCTAAGTTCGCAACCGAGCAGGATTGGACCGGAGGGCTGCTGGCAAAGGCCTGGGGAAATTTCGACGGTCTGTCAGAACACTGGTACGACCGTGCGGAGAAGCGACCTGGTGCGCCAGCCGAGGATGAACTGATCGAATTTGCGCGGTCACCCTCAAACCAGGTGCGGATGAAGGCCGACGAATGGGAGATCTATCAGCAACGGTTCCCGGGCATCAAAGACCATCAAATCTTCCTGTCGATTGACGAGTTCGCCTACATAGGCGCACCGGCAAATCTGAAGTTGGCGCTGGCATATTCGATGGTCCTACAGGAAATGTTGCGCGACACCGATTTCCTGACAATGAGCGCGTTTACGATGGGGGTTTCAACGCTGGATATAACGCCCGATGCCTCGGTACTGAATTCTACCGGCGAGGTGTTCAAGCTCTACGGCGACCATTTCGGCACCGGTACGGTGCCGTTAGCCGTGGACGGGGATTCACCGCAACCCGAGCCAAAGTATTCCGTCGGCTTCGATCACCCTAAGGTGCGCGCTGGGAGCTCAACGTATCCGCTCGACGTGATCGCCGGCTTGAGCCCGGATAGAAGGACTTTCCGGATAGGGGTCGTCAACGCCACCTTCAAACCTCAGACTCTGGTGGTCAAACTCATTGGCGTCAAAACGCGCGGCTCAGGAACAGCATGGCGACTGACTGGCAATAACCTCGACGCGGCCAACAAGGTTGGGCAGGCGCCGGGTGTCGCCATCGAGCGGAGCACGGTGCCACCGCTCTCGCGGGGTGTGACAGTCGCCCCCACCTCCACCTCGATATACGAGTTTCCTGTTGCGGGGTCGCGATGAGGACTATCGGGCCGACGGGAAGAGACGTGCTCGATTGGAGAAGCTTCGGGTTAATCACGATCATTTCGAGTCTCATCTTCGTGGCTGGGGTGCGCGCGGAAGATGTTGCCACTCTGCCCTTCATGAACGTTAGCCTCTCCCCTGAACAGCGTGCGATTGACCTAGTGCACCGCATGACGCTGCAGGAGAAAGCCTCGCAACTCGTGAATCAGGCCCGAGCCATCCCGCGCCTCGGCGTACCGGCCTACGATTGGTGGAGCGAAGCCCTGCACGGTGTCATCGGCAAAGGCACCACGGAATTTCCACAGCCCATCGGCCTTGCGGCTACGTTCGATGTCCCGGCTATCCGGGAGATGGCCACGGCGATCGGCACCGAAGGGCGCATCAAGCACGCCCAAGCTGAGCGTGACGGCCATTCGAACATCTTCGAGGGTCTCGACTTTTGGGCGCCCAACGTCAACATCTTCCGCGATCCGCGCTGGGGCCGTGGGCAGGAGACTTACGGTGAGGATCCGTTTTTAAGTGCCAGACTGGCCGTCGCGTTTGTTACAGGAATGCAAGGAACTGATTCCAACTACTACCGTGCTATCTCGACCCCAAAGCACTTCGCTGTGCACAGCGGCCCCGAGCCTACCCGACATTTCGCTGACGTCGATGTAAACCGGCACGACGAGGAAGACACGTTCCTGCCGGCGTTTCGTGCCGCCGTGGTGGAGGGTCATGCGGGATCCGTCATGTGTGCCTATAACGCGATCAATGGCGAGCCCGCATGCGCAAACCAGTTCCTGCTACAGCACGTTCTGCGGGGGGCGTGGCATTTCCAGGGCTATGTAGTATCCGATTGCGGCGCAGTGCGTGACATTTTCGACGGCCACCATTTTCGCGCTACTCAGCCCCAGTCCTCTGCCATTGCGCTGGAACGTGGCATGGACAACGAATGTATCGACTTCCTGGAAAAGGTTCCGGACGATCACGACTACCGCCCCTATATTGAGGCCGCGCAGATGGGGTATCTCTCCGAGCAGGCCATAGACGTCGCGCTCATTCGCCTGTTCACCGCGCGCGTGCGTCTGGGCACGTTCGATCCGCCCTCCAGGGTTCCGTACGCTAACATCGATGAGAGTGAGCTTGACAGTGCCGCGCATCGCAGTCTGGCTGGGCGCCTTGCCGATGAATCCATCGTGCTGCTCAAGAATGACGGGGTACTTCCGCTCAAAGCGCCGAGGCGCATCGCCATCGTGGGTCCGCTCGCGGACCAGACCGCCGTTCTGCTAGGCAATTACAACGGCAGTCCCACCCATACAGTGAGCGTTCTCGAGGCAATGAAGGCCGAATTTCCCGAAGCGAAGATTACTTACGCCCCCGGAACCCAGTTCCTGTCCAATCAGGGGAATCCCGTGCCGGGTTCGATGCTCACGACAGCCGAAGGCAAGCCCGGGCTGCTGGCCGAATATGGATCGGGCCCAAGCATCGATTCCAAGCATGCACCATTCACGGAGCGCGTCGAGCAAGCTGTCGACCTGAGTGAGAACAATATTCCCGAGCAGGCAAACGGCAATCCGGCGTTCGCAGTTCGTTGGTCGGGGTTCCTCAATCCGCGCGAAACGGGCGATTACCTTCTCGGCGTGAGAGCCGATGGATTCGCGCGCATTTCTCTGGGCGGCAGGCCGGTCACGCAGATGTACGGTCCTGGAGAGAATATGGGCCGAGTGCATCTCGAGCAAGGGCATCCGCTGACGTTGCAAGTGGAGTATGGGCATACTCCGGGCAGTAGGATTGAGGCACAGCTGATCTGGGCCCATGCGACCGACGTGCCGGATCCCGCCGCGGTTGCTGCCGCGAAGCAAGCTGGCGTGGTCATTGCCGTGGTCGGCATTACCAGCCGGCTCGAAGGCGAGGAAATGCCGGTTAACCAGCCGGGCTTTCTGGGCGGAGATCGTACCAATCTTGACCTGCCAAAACCGGAACAGGATCTGGTACGAGCGTTAGCCGCGACGCACAAGCCCCTCATCGTGGTCCTCATGAACGGCAGCGCGCTCGGCGTCAACTGGGAAAAGGAACACGCCAGCGCCATCGTGGAAGCATGGTATTCGGGCGAGGAGGGAGGCGCGGCGATTGCGCGTACGCTGAGCGGCAAAAATAACCCCGCCGGGCGCCTGCCGGTGACGTTCTACAAGGACGTGAACCAGTTGCCGCCTTTCGAAGACTACTCGATGAAGGGTCGTACGTACCGTTATTTCTATGGCGAGGCCCTGTGGCCGTTTGGATACGGGCTCAGCTACACGAAGTTCAGCTATAGCGGTCTGGCTCTGTCGGCTGACTCAATCGATGCCGGCGATCCGCTGAAGCTCGCGGTCACGGTGACGAACACCGGGAGCCTCACAGGCGATGAGGTCGTGCAGCTGTACCTGAAGTTTCCGGACGTTCCAGGCGCACCTATCCGTGCCCTACGTGGATTTGAGCGCGTACATTTGACACCCGGTGCCAGCCGGAAGGTTGAATTCGCTCTCAATCCCCGCGACCTCAGCATGGTCACTGAAACCGGTGACATCATCGTTGCCCCGGGCCGATATACAGTGTCAATCGGTGGCGGTCAGCCCGGAATGCAAGCTCCGTCGGTCAGCGCCGGTTTTGATGTCCGCGGCCAGATCATGCTGCCAGAATGATTTATGGGCCGAGGACAGCGCGCACTGTAGAGCATCGACTTCGATTGCTGCGCACTAGGGCGTGTTAACACT
>PKWJ01000020.1 GCA_003132025.1 Gammaproteobacteria bacterium | reverse complement strand
GTGGCGTCTTCGCCGTTGAGCATCTGGCGCGAAATGCGGTCGCTTAATTTTTCGTTTTCCATTTTTTCAAAAGAGGTGGCTGCGGGCATTTGCCCTCCTATCGGACGTTTGGTGCGCCGTGAATCGTCTATCGAAACGGTCGAATCGTCAATGGCCGCGAGTCTGGAGCGGGCTTATTCTCGGATTCCAGACGCCATCGGAGGTTTAAAAAAAATTGTGCCTGGGTACCGCGGGTTCGAATAAGATGCGCGCGTGAGCTTGCTCGGCTGGATTGCGGCGGTCGTTCTTTTTCTACAATTGCCGATCCCGCTTTATTGGTTTGTGATGCACCCGCAGGTGAATTTCTGGCGGCAGCATCAGAAAGCGGGTTTTGTTACCGGGGTGCTGCTGTCCTGGCTGCCGGTTACGGTGCTCCTTGTGATTTTCCATCGCGAATTATTTCGCGTAGAACGGCCGGCGTGGTGGGGAATCATTGCGGGGTTCGTGCTTCTTGTACTTGAGCTATGGATTTTTTGGCGAGTGCAGCGGGATTTGGGCGGNNGCGAGGATCCGGCATCCGCGGTACGTGGGCTCGTTGCTGGCGATTCTCGGAGCGTGTATTCTCGCCGGGACGCGGGCGGTGTGGATCGTCGCGGCCGTATGGATCCTGCTTACGCGGATTGCGATTTCGTTAGAAGAACGCGAAATGCGCGATCGGTTCGGCGCGGCTTATGAGGAATATTCCCGCCTCGTCCCGCGATTCGTTCCTTCACTTACTAGGTCCGGCGGGGACTTCGAGCGGTCCGGAATTGTGAAGTAAATGAAACAGGAGGCGACTATGAAACGTTTCGCGATTCTCATGGCGATCTTCCTCGGTATGGCGACAACGGCCTCAGCGCAAATTGGCAAGAGCGTTACGGTCTCTGCCGGCACGCCTGAAGACAAGGCTCTCGCGGATATTTACGCAGCGCCCGACGGGCCCGAAAAAGTGGCGCTGCTTGACAAATTTGCGGCCGACTTCGGCAACGGGGATATGGGCCTTCTGGCAGACCAACTTTACGTCCAGACATATCTGGCGCAGAAAAATTACGCCAAGGTTTACGAGTTCGGCGAGAAAACGCTTGTTCTCGACCCCAGCAATCTTTCCGCCGCCGTCAATATGGTCCACGCCGCAGAGGAACAGGGCGACACCAAAAAAATGTTCGCGGCCGGCGACAAAGTTGCGGAGATAATCGCAACATATAAAAAGTCGCCCGCGCCGGAAGGCATGCGGACGGATCAATGGGCACAGCAGAAAAGTGTGAGCTTGAACAACGTGCAAGGTGACATTGGTTATGTGGAATACGCGCTTGTAAACGCCGGATATAAGACTGCCGATCCCGTAGCACGCGCGGCGCTCTTTGAGCGATACGTCAACGCGTTCCCCGACTCTCCTTACACGCTCACGGTGCGCGAACAAACCGCGGTCGCGTATCAGCAAGCGCAGCAGGTTCCAAAAATGATGGACACGGCGCAGAGAATTCTCGCGGCCGATCCCAATAACATTTCCATGCTGATTTTAGTCTCCGATTATTGGAGCGAAAACGACCAGCAGCTCGATAAGGCAGCCGTGGATGCTCAGCTCGCGCTCGATCAATTAGCGCAGGCAAAGAAACCGGACAACTTAAGCGACGAGCAATGGCAGCAACAAGTAGCGGTTGAAAAGGGTCTGGCATACTCCGCTATTGGCGAAGTAAACGTGGATAAGGGGCGCAACCAGCCGGCTGTGGACGCATTCAGACAAGCTAGCCCGCTGCTCAAGTCGAACACGGTTCTTTACGCGCGCAATCTGTACCGGCTGGGATTCACGCTCGCAAAGATGCAACGGATTCCGGAAGCGCGGACCGTGCTGACCGAAGCGGTTTCGATCAATAGTCCGTACAAATCGAAAGCGCAGGAGACGCTGAATAAAATTGGCGGACCCGTTTCAGGGAAGAGCACGAAGAAGAGTTCTTAGCGAATCGCCGGCAGGGTGTTTTTAACGCGATTATGTCAGGAGAGAAGACTTGCTCATCATGCGATCGCGCCAATGCGAATTGCGTTCCGCTACGCCACGATTGAGGCGTTCATTCGCTCCGGCAATATTCTTGTCGCTTCTGTTGTGTTGCGCGGGTTCTGCCCTGCAAGCGCAAACGATCCGGGTGGACGCTGCGCCTGAACATTCGACGAATTCGATCATCCCCAATCGCGCACTGGGCGCGGGAATCGACCGGCTGCCGCACGGGGCTACGGACAAACTTTTCGTCGAGCCGATGGTGAAGGAAGTACTTTCCGCGGGGTGGCAACCGGTTTCGTATCGCCAAAATACCGAGCTGCACATGGAAGCGTGGCATTGGAATCCTGCGGGCATGTGGAGCGACCCCAGTGGCAAGGGATATTTCACCGGCAGCGCTGCTCCGGGCGCGTTCATACGGCATTCGTACGGCTATCCGCTGCCGCATCGCGGCGTCACGCGCGATGATGGTACGGACATGGTGGGATATTCGCGACTCACCGACGGCGACAAGAATTCTTACTGGAAGAGCAATCCATATTTGACGCAGGCGTTCACGGGCGAAGACGACTCGCTTCATCCGCAATGGATTTTTCTGGATCTTTCCAGCCGGCAGGACATCGCCGCAATTCGAATCGCGTGGGCTGAGCCCTATGCGAAAAAATATCTGGTGCAGTATTGGACCGGCGAAGACCCCATAAAAAAGCCTACGATCGGCGTATGGCAGACATTTCCAGCCGGCGCGGTATCCGATGGAAAGGGCGGCATCGCTACGATTCAACTGGCGACTACTACCGTTTCCGCGCAGTGGGTACGCGTGCTGATGACGCAATCATCCAACACCTGCGACACGCACGGCTCCGCGGATCGCAGAAATTGCCTGGGCTATGCCATCCGTGAGATTTATCTTGGGACAACCACTTCCGATGGCAAGTTTCATGACCTGATTCGCCACACGCCGGATCAGGATCAGACCGCGACGTATTGCTCGTCGGCGGATCCGTGGCACGAACCCTCCGACCTCGACGAACAGGCCGGCGACCAAGTGGGGTTCGATCTATTTTTCACCAGCGGCTTCACGCGCGGGTTACCTGCCATGATTCCGATCGCGATGCTGTACGGCACCCCGGAAGACTCCGCGGCGGAAATTGCGTATATCGAAAAACGCGGCTATCCAATTTCCTATGTCGAAATGGGGGAAGAGCCGGATGGGCATTACACTCCTCCGGAGGACTATGCAGCGCTGTATTTGCAATGGGCCGCGGCGCTGCACAAAGTGGATCCGAATCTGAAGCTGGGCGGGCCGATATTTACGGGAGTGAACAAGGACATTGAAGCGTGGCCCGATGCGCAGGGAAAAACTTCCTGGACCACGCGATTCATCGACTATCTAAAATCTCACGGACGGCTTTCGGACCTGGCGTTTTTCTCCTTCGAACATTATCCGATGGAACCGTGCAAGATTCCGTGGAGCAGCCTGTACGACGAAGCGAATCTCGTGACGCACATTACTCAGGTGTGGCGCGAAGACGGCGTGCCGGCGAATGTTCCGCTGTTCATCACCGAATCGAATATCGCGTGGCAATCGGAAGAGGCTTACGTAGATATTTGGGGCGCTTTGTGGCTGGCGGATTACGTGGGAGCGTTTTTAAGCAACGGCGGCGACGCTGTTTACTTCTTCCATTATTTGCCGATGGGAGTTCATCGCGGGTGCAACGAGTCGCTGGGCACATTTGGCCTGTTTTCGACGGACGCAAATCTGCAAGTCGAGCAGCCTCTCTCGCAATATTTCGCCAGCCAGCTCATCAATCTCGATTGGGTACAGCCGGGAGACGGCGCGCACCGCTTGTTTTCGGCTGCGAGCGATATACAAGACGCAGCGGGGCACGTCTTAGTGACAGTGTATGCGGCGCTGCGCCCGGACGGGCAATGGTCCCTGCTGGTCGTCAATAAGGATCAGGAAAATTCTCACACGGTGCGAATTGCGTTCGATGGACTGAAGTCCGGCAGGACCGGCAATTTTGACGGTCTAGTCAAAATGGTGACGTTTGGAAGCGCGCAGTATCAGTGGCGTCCGCTCGTTGGGGGAGGGAAGGCCGATCCTGATGGGCCGCCAGCGCGTTCGACGATTGCGGCGTCGTCTGCAACTCAGTACGAGCTTCCTGCGGCGTCGATTACGGTTCTAACGGGTGCGGTGTCTGACGCGAAATAGCCGGCCGGTCCGGACTGAAATAACATTTGGTTAGCGAACTTCGGAGGTGGCGCTGGCGTTCTTCAATTCGTCAACTTCTTTTAAGACTTTAGCCCATTCGGCCTTGTCTTTTTTCGTGGCGAAGGGCGCGTTCAGATCGCTGTAAAAATCCAGCAGGATTTTGCGCAGTTCCGGAGAAACTTGCGCGAAATGATCTTTGGACAGGTGATCCAATAATTGCGCGTAGGTTTGATCAGCCAGCGGATACTGTCCTGGGCCAGTCACAGTGCCGGTATCAAAGTTGTCGTTGACGAGGTCGATCTTGCCGGAGTCTTTTTGCTCGTGGAGAAAACGTTCGTAGTCGGTCACCGATTGACTAAAGCTAGCCTCGAAGAGTTTTTCGGCGGCAGGTGTGGGAGTTTTGAATTTGAAGACGCTGAACGGTCCGATCTTAGGTACTAAGCGGAAGAGGAACGCCAGCAAACTGTCCTTAAATCCAGGTTTCTGATATTGCCGACCCCAGTTTTTTTCGTAGCTCGACCGGGAAATGTGATACAAGAATTTCTCTTTGGTAATTCCGGGAATATCTTTCTGGATTTGATCTTTATTCGTCTCCCACGCCACTTTTGTTGCGGTGGGTATCGCTTTGCTTACGCTATATCGATAAGTTCCCACGGAGAGATCGAAGTCCGAGAAGACGGATTTCAGCTCCACGGAGTAAGTTTCCTGAAAAGCTTTGTCGAGAAGCGGCTTGGAAACTTCAAACCCAATGAAATCGCGGTAAGCATCGGGCGCGTATCGCCCTTTGGCAACTTCGAGGACGTCGAAACCGAATTCAGTTCTGAGATGGGCGGAGGGATTTTGATCGTAGGTTATGGTGTCTCCATATTTCGCGCGCAGCTTGGGGTAGAGCATAGGCACGGAGCGATTCACGGCAATACGATGCCCTTCGTTGTCCGCTGCATAATGCGCTAGAGCGCCCAGGGCGAAAGCGTATTCGTTCAAATCCTGCGAGTCGCGTATCAAGGCCTGTACAAAATCGCCAGTGCGGACGTAATGAACCAAATCGCTGAATAAATGGCTGCCGAAAGGATAGTAGCCAAGATCCTGAATTACGCATCCTCCATACGCGTAGGAGTGCGCGGTTTTCAATTCTTCCGGAGTTGATGCAGGGAATCTTTTCAGCAGCAGGGGCTTGATGGCGTCGTCCCAAGCGGAATCGATGATGGCTTCGTGCGTGAGGACGGAATAGCCCTGACATGCGGTGACCGCGCCAAGAATGAAAATCAGAATCCAAACACCTACGCGATAGCGAATAATCCTGGTCTTTTTTCCAGAAGGGTTGGGAATCATAGGGCTCTTTAACTATACCGCAGCTTTTGGCGCTGGACTCCCGCTCAAATCCGGCCGGTCAGTACTGTTAGGAAGATGCGGAGGGGTAGCCGAGACACCGGGGAGATTTTTCTAGATTTAATGGCGGAGAGGGTGGGATTTGAACCCACGGTCGAGTTTCCCCGACACTCGCTTTCGAGGCGAGCTCTTTCAACCGCTCAGACACCTCTCCGCGGCTGCAGCGTCTCTAGCTTAGCAAAGGCCCCCTATCGTCACAACTGCACGTACCGCGCAGTAAGTGCGGCGCTCGAGTTTTTCAGTCCATTTCGAAAGTGACATACATGTACTTGCTGTCGCGCTCTATTTGCAGCACGCCGGGCGCGCCGGGAGCCATAGCCCTCAAAGCGGCGCGCAGCTCGGCAATCGTTTCGATATGCTTTCCGTTAAGCGCGTGGATCACGTCTCCGGCTTGCAACTCAGTGTCCAGACCGAGGAGATCCGCGGCCATGGCGGCGACAATCACGCCCGACGGTTCGCGCAATTCTTCCAATTGCTGCGCGAGTTTGTCATCAATCTCCACGGCGAAAAACCCAAGTTTGGAGATTAGAGATTTTTCCGGATCGACGAGGCTGGCCAGTTGATCCACGTCATTCTTTTCTTCGGTTACTGGAATTTCCAGCGTGATTTTTTTGTCGCCGCGCAGCACTTCAGCTTTGACGATGGCGCTGGCGGGCCGCGTGGAAATAATCATTTCGGCAAGGGGGACGCTTCCGATCGGGCGCTCATCCAAGCTCAAAACAATATCCTGAATTTGAAGGCCGGATTTTTGAGCGGACCCGTCGGGATCCACATCGCAAACGATGACGCCGCGCTGTCTTGTCAGGCCGAGTCCCGCCGCTAGATCGGGAGTGATGTCCTGCAGGACGGCTCCAATTACACTGCGATGCACGCGGCCGTACTTGCGGAGTTCTTCATAGACAAACTTCACCACGCTGCTAGGAATCGCAAAACCCAAGCCCTGGCTGCCGCCGGACTCGGAAAGAATGAAAGTGTTGATGCCGACCAGCTCTCCGTTTGTGTCCACCAGCGGACCGCCGCTATTTCCAGGATTGATGGGCGCGTCCGTCTGAATGAAGACGGAAGGAACGCCAGGATCAGCTTGGCGCGCAACGGAGCTGACGACGCCCATGGTAACGGAGTTCTCGAGGCCTTCAGGATTTCCAAAGGCGAGCACGAGCTGTCCCTTCTTCAATTTCGAATAGTCGGCGAAGGGAAGCGCTTGCAAACCTTTGGCTTCAATTTTCAGCAATGCGAGATCGATCGTCGGGGCGACGCCCACGATTTTCGCGTCTATGGGCGGAATGTGGTCGCTAAGGCCGAGGCTGTCGCGCACTTGGGAATCGCCGGAAGATCGAGACGAGATGACGACGCGAATGCGTTGCGCTCCTTTCACCACGTGGGCGTTGGTGATGATGTAGCCGTCGGAGTCAACAATCACGCCCGAACCCAGGCTGCGCTCTCTGCCTATTAGGCCGGTCTCGTCCTGAGTTTTTGCTTCGATGGACCGATAGCCTGTGACCTGGACCTGGACGATGGAAGGCGACACCCGCGAAGTGAGTTCTTCCAGAGAATCGTTGAATTGTGCGAGAAGATTTTCGCGATTGCTGGCAGCAGGGGAAAGCGGCTGCGGCGTTGGGGAGGGAGTCTGCGACGGCGGAGAAGCTTGAGTCTGCGTTTGCGCGGCGGGCGATGCCGAAGTGGAGGATTGCGCGAAAAGGGAAGCGGGCGACGAAAGAAACGCCAAAGCCGATGCGCAAATTGCAAGTATTCGCCAAAGACTTCTGACGCTGAAACTCATTCTACACGCGCTGAACATTTCGATATTTTCTCCGTCGAAAGTGTAACGCAACAGAAGAGCCAGCGTAAGGCAGATTGAGACACGAAGAGCAAATCAGACAAGCGCTTGAAAGCGGAATCTTTGGAAGGAAGACGAACAGCGACTGCGGCCGGTTGGTTAACGTCTGGCGGAGAAGAAAGTTTTCAGGGCTGCGGCGGACTCGTCAGCTAGCACGCCGGAGGTGACTTCGACGCGGTGGTTGAGTTGCGGGTGATCGAGAACAGAGAAGCAGGAGCGCACGGCGCCACCTTTTGCATCGTCCGCGCCGTAAACGAGCCTCGCGATGCGCGCCTGAATCATGGCGCCGCAGCACATGGCGCAAGGCTCGATGGTGACGTAGAGCGTGGCGTCGGGCAGGCGGTAATTTCCGAGAATTCTTGCGGCTTCGCGGAGAGCGACGATTTCGGCATGCGCGGTAGGATCGCAATCGGAGATGGTACGATTGCCGGCGCGAGCGATGACGCGGTTGTCGCGGACTAGAACCGCGCCGACTGGGACTTCGCCTCGCTCGGCGGCTTTGTGAGCCTCGGCTAGGGCTGCGGCCATGAATTCGCGGTCAGAAGCTGTGATTTCCGGCATCAAACGCCAGAATAACACGACGGTTCAGATCAAACGACATCGCAAGCACTATCAGCCGATTCGCGTTCCGTAGCGTGATAGACTTCACTCGATTCCACTCCCGGCGTCTGACTTGGGGACGAGGAACTATCATTGAAAGGAACTATCCAAATTGTTCTTCTCGTAAGTGCGGTTCTCATTCTAGGGGAGTCGCTTCGAATTTGGGCCGGCGATCAAGCAGTGGATTCCTCGGTGATCTTGGCCCGTGCCAGAAAATTGGAGGAGCTACGCAGCGACTTCAGCGGCCCGTTCACGTTGACGGGGGAGTTAAAAGCAGCGTTCGGCAAAAAGAAAGTCAACGGAGAATACAAACTGATTTGGTGGGCACCGAATCGCTGGCGGGAATCCTTGGTGCTTGGAGACTTTCAGAGGGTCCGCGAAGGTGTTAACGACGGATATCGGCAAGTCCGCAGCTTGGAATACCAACCACAAGTGATCTTCGATCTCGACAAGATCTTGGACGTGGGTCCCATGCTGCAAATTGGCCCGCGAGAAACGGCGAGCAAGGCGCGAAAACGGAAAATCGACGGCGTCGAGTTGTCTTGTGTCGAGATTCATCTAAAGAGCGGGATAGACAGAGAGCTTTGCTTTGATCCGGCAACGGATCTGTTGGTTCATGCAGAACTTCAGTCCACCGGCGCCCCAGGAGCGACTCGACCTGATGTCGAGTACTCCGGCGGCATTGCCTTGGGTGATAAGAAATTCCCTTCGAACGCGACAATCACCAGAGGCCAAGACTTTTCGGTGGAGGTGTCAAACATCCGTCTGGAAGCCATCTCAGCAGATCCGAGCGCCGCTCCTGCTACCGATCCCCAGAGCTCTGAATTTTGGCGGGATTGCAGAGACAGCACGCCTGCGGAGCTCGTCGATGTCGTGTCACCTCGTTTCCCTCAGGAATCGAAAATGCGGCACGAGCAAGGGATTGTGTCGCTCTATGCCCGCATCGAACCAGACGGTACAGTCTCCCATCTCAGAACATTAGGTTCTCCCTCGCCTTCACTCGAACGAGCGGCAAAGGAAGCAGTGGCGCAATGGAAATATAAGCCTCGAGTTTGTGGAGGAACGCCTGTCACAGATGAAACGGTAATCGACTCCGTTTTTTGGTTTCAGCAATAATACCGCAGGTCGGTTTCAGGGCAGTGACGGCCGGGATGACTCTTTCCGACCTTGCCGTGCTCCAGGCGCGAAAGCTACAACACGGACATCTCCGATTAATTTCCCGGGGAATTCGGCGCGGTCCTGCGGATCTCGAGCGCGACGGCCGGAGTTCCGTCACAGGGGATGTTGGTAAGGAAGCGAAGAGTGCCGGCGCTGTCCTCGAATGCTAGTCCTGACTGCGCCGAACCACCTTTGTATGCGCCCCAGGATTTCGGCACGTTTGCGACGCAGCCGGGAGTCCACACTTGCGGCGCGGGTTTCTTGGGCGTGGCGGCGTACATCTTCAGAGAGAGCAGAGCAACGATTGTGACAGCGACGACCAAGACCGTTCTAATTGACGTTTTCACAGCGCCTCCTTGTTCGATTTCACCGGGCTACTAAACCATACGGAATATACAAGTAAATTGTGTTTCGAGGTCGATCAAGGACTATCAGCCACGTTCCAGACGAAGCAGCAACTTGCGGCTTCGAGCTTTCATCGCAGGCGTACCGTTTCGAGTGGCCTTGCGCAGAGTCTCGACGACCCCTGGTCGAATAGCTGAGTCATTCTGCGCCAAGTCGGCCAGCCCCTGAAGGGCGAAAGTCTTGACGATGGAACTGCGGTCTTCCAAGTAACCACTCAACGCAGATATCGCGAGTTCCCGTTCCGTTGCGTTTAGCGGAAGCCGTGGAACCATGACCGCCAGATGCCAGCGCANNTTCCTGTTCGGTGGCTTCGGTCATCAAACCCAGCAATTCTTTCTTGAAGGGAGTGAGTAACTCAGGACGCTTGCGGGTGACTTTCTCGGCAGCGTCCGCAGCGCGCATCCGTATCAGAGGATCGGCGGACCACAGTCCTGCAATCAATTTGGGGAACAGTCTTAGACTCTTGGCCACAATGGCCGCTACTTGGTCAGCGCGGCCGATCGTCCGCCGATCGCCGCCTTCGAGGAGACGAAGCACGTTGTTCCGTGACATTAGAGGTGGCTCGTAGCTAAGGATTATTGACGGGCTTGACCTGTGCGCCACAGTCAGAGCCAGTCACTCGCCTAAATGGAATCTCGGGACCCTTAGTTGTGATTCGCATATCCGTCTGGTCCGGGGTTATACGTACTTTGGTCATCGCAGGAGGTTCACTCGGAAATGTCAGCACCAGCACGCCGTCAGAGAACTCATATTGCCCTTGGACGATTTTCAGCGGTGTTGACCGAAAGAATAGCTTCTTTTCTTTAGTGAACTCAACGAACGCCGGGAAACGGAGTGGCAGTTCGGCGGGAAATGCGCGGACTGCTCCAGGGTAATTCGGAGAGAACCACTCGCCGAGAATGCCGTTAATGGCGGGGTCGCCCTTACAGACGCGCCCCATGTGGATTTCCGCCCGTCCAGTTGACTCCTTCATCGTAATGTTGTCACCGTCCAGCGCCATATCGAACTCATGTTGCTTCTGGCGCCCTTCTTTGGCGTCCAATATGTAGGTGGTGAGGCGGTTGTCCTTGAGCGCATATCGGCCGGCTTTCTCAAAATCAGAGTTCTCTTTGACTGTTCCGTCTGAGGAAAATTCGAGCGTAAGCCCCGAGTCATTTGAACGGATCTTGGAGTCCCATTTGCCGAGAATTCCATGTTCGTTCTTATTAGAAGGGCCGTGCGCGGGAGTGTACGTTGACAGGGTCATCGGCAGGATTACCAAAAATGCACTCATGTATCGTTTGAGGTTGCACATAGCGGTCGAATCGTAGATTTGCGAACCGGTACTGTCAAGGGAATCGTCCCAAGCTGAGAGATATCAAAGTGTGTGGATCTGTCTTGTGCGGCTTGACTTTGGGAGGGGCGGAAGTCAAACTACGTTGAATGAAAGAAATTCTTAAGCGGATTTTTTTGTGGGACCTGGTGAAGGGGATGATGCTGACCTTTCGCTATCAGGCGCCCAGGAATGTGGTCACGGAGCAGTATCCCCAGGAACGGCCGATGATGGCGGAGCGGTATCGCGGCGCGCCCCGGCTGAACATGAATCCCGAGACCGGCGAATCGCTTTGCATTTCGTGCAATCTTTGCGCGCTGGCGTGCCCGGAAAACCTGATTGTTGTGGGATGGCTGCGGGATGACGCCACGCGGCGAAAAGTTTTGACCACGTTTACCTACGACACTTCGCGGTGCATGTTCTGCGGATTGTGCGAGGATGCTTGTCCTACGGATTGCCTGGAATTGACGCAGGATTTCGAGATGGCGCATTACAATCGCGAAGGCGCTATCTGGGATCGTCACCGCCTGGAAGTTGGGCCCACTCCGACACATTACACGCGATAATTTTTGAAGCTTTTTCCGTCCTCGAGCGATAAGACCGCCCCGCTGTTCCTCCGTGAGAACTGACGCGATTTGCGGCATCGAATCAGCAGCGATTATCTTTTGCCGTCGAGCAGCTGCATTGTAATACTATGGCGCGTCGAATTTTGTGGAGCGCGTTTTCGCTGAAAAATGGAACTTCGTAAAGATCCTATCACTCGAAGCTGGGTGGTGGTCGGGCACCCGGAGCGCGAAAAGGTTCGGCCGGATCCATGTCCACTGTGTTCGGGAAACCGGCCGGAAACGGGCGCTATTTTGGATTTGCCAGCGCACGGGCCGTGGCAGGTGCGCGTGTATCCGCATTTCCGTCCGCTGTATCGAATTGAGGGCGAGCCGGGGCGCAGCGCCGAAGGAATTTATGACCGGATGGCGGCGACGGGGGCACACGAAATAATTGTAGAAAGCCCTGAGCATACGCGTTCGCTCGCGCGAATGAGCGATGAAGAGATCGAGCGGGTGCTGGAAGCGTACGCGCTGCGCATCGCGGATCTAAAACGCGACGCGAGATTCAAGTATGTGACCGTATTCAAGAATCAAGGGGCGCAAGCNNGTTTTCTGCGACATTCTGAGCCAGGAAATTCGCCAGACCAAACGCATGGTGGAAAGCGTCGGGGACTACTATGCTTTTTGTCCTTATGCCTCGCGCGTGCCGTACGAAGTGTGGCTGATGCCGAGGACTCACAATCATCAGTTCGAAGGGCGGCTCGCGGGAGAAAACCGGCGCAATCTGGCCAGCCTGCTGGGCCGGACGCTGCGAAGATTGTTACAGGTTTCGGAAAGCTACCACATGGTGCTGCATACGTCGCCGAATACGCTGCAAACCAAGGGCGAACTGAGCGACTATTGGCGCACGATTGCGGGAGATTATCACTGGCACATCGAAATTCTTCCCATCGTGCAGCAACGGAGCAAGTCGTATAGCATCAAGGAAATTTATTTTAACGGGACGCTGCCGGAAGACGCGGCAGAAAGCTTGCGCAAGACAGATCCGAGCATATGAGGAACAAATGAGGAGCGAATGAGGAACAGCGGGAGCGAAGTGTCTTGAAAAGGCGCAACGGCCAGCGCGGCGGAATCTTCTCGAAGCTTTTGTTTCTGATTTTCGTAGTCGTACTTGTCGCGATTCTGTATGTGGCGCGGCATCCGATTTTGCGTTTCGCCGGAGATTTCTGGATCGTGGACGAAACGCCGCAAGTCTCGGACGTTATCGTAATTCTGAGCGACGACAATTACGGGGCCGATCGCGCGGCGCGAGCGGCGCAGCTTTTCAAGTCGGGCATGGCTCCGCGCATTCTGGCCAGCGGACGATTGCTGCGCCCCTACGCGGGGATAGCGGAGCTGATGGAGCATGACTTGAAGGCTCTAGGAGTGCCGGGAAATGCGATTGTCCCGGTGACGCACCGAGCAACGAACACGCGGGAAGAGGCGATTGCCGACGCGCAGGCAATCGCGGCGCACGGCTGGAAGAAAGTCTTGCTGGTGACTTCGAATTATCACACGCGCCGGGCGGATTACATCTTTGAGCGCACGCTGCCGGCCGGAACGGAGTTGCGAGTGATATCGGCGCCAGATTCGGAGTACGATCCGAACAACTGGTGGCATACACGCAACGGGCTGAAGAGATTCTTGTACGAATCGGCGGGCTATGTGGTGGCGATGTGGGAAATGCGTCACAGCGAGGTACAGACCTCCTGGATGAGGTTCGATCGCCAGAAAGGCTCGCAGAGAGCTGAATTGGCAGCCTAGCCGGCAATACGTGTCGGTACCCTATCGGCAACCGTTCCAGGGTCGCGATTTACTCCGGGGCGACACTGTACTATAGTCTGGATACCGTCCGGGACCCAGGCCACCCCGGCGCAATGCTGCGATACCGGGGGAGGAATCTAATGTGGAATAAATCAGCTGAGGCCAAGCCGTCTCCGCAAGCTTCAGTTCCAGTAATACCAGAACCAGAAGAAAGGGCGCAGAATGCACAGGTAGTTAGCGAGCCACCTGCGCCGCCAGTAGCGTATACCACTCCAAAGACCGTAGCCGCGCCCAATGGCGTGACCACGATCTCGTCGGGGCTGAAGATAAGCGGCGAAATTTCCGGGACCTCTGATTTGTACATAGATGGCGAAACGCAGGGGAAGATACGACTGACGAATGCTCGTGTGACCGTGGGGCCGAATGGCCGCGTCCAAGCGGACATCGACGCACGCGAAATTATCATTGAGGGCTCGGTGCAAGGGAACTTGAAGGCCGGGGAGCGGGTACAGCTCGGAGCGCAGAGCAAATTGCAGGGAAGCGTATTGACACCGCGGTTCGCGATTGAAGATGGGGCGCGGTTGCGAGGCAAGGTGGAAATGGTACGGACGGGCGCTTCGCAAGCCAGTTCGAGCGCTGAGAGCGCTGCGGACGCAGGCAAAACGAAGGTGATGTCCGCGAGCGGCAAGGACGAATAGAACGAGCGATGAGCTGGGTAGCTAAAACTCGCATCAATACAACGCCAATGTCCGGTGCGCGGGATAAGCCGGGTCCGGCGACCGCGGCGGGTCCGTCTGCGAATGCTCGCGTCTCGAACGGACTGAAGGAATTTCTTTGGCTTATTAGCGATTCGGAACAGGGGCGCATCCTCGATCTGGGCCCGGTGTGGCAGGCGACTGTAAGTTTTTTCATCGAGAAGGGGTTCCGCGTTTCCACCGAAGACCTTTTGCGCGCCTGGAAGGAGTTCCTGGCCTCGGAAGAGGAAGATTTTCGTAGGACACCGGTAGGGAACGAAGCCGCAAAAGTGTCGCCGTCTATGTTCGCGGATAAGTTTCTGGACAACGCTTTGCTGTATCCGGCTGAGCATTTTCACGGAGTGTTGGCGTGGGATATTTTCGACTATCTGGACGCGCAGCTTTTACCGAAGGTAATGGACAGGGTGTACTCGATGCTGCGGCCCGGGGGCGCCGTTCTATCGCTGTTTCACAGCCGCACGCCCGAGCGGTTCTGCCGCTATAGGATTGCGGATATGCAAACGTTTGAGCTCCTTCCTGCGTCCACGGTATCAGTTCACGCGCGCGTTTTTCAGAACCGCGAAATCCTGGATATTTTTGGGAAGTTCCGCTCGTCGAAGACTTTCGTGGGCCGCGATCAGGTGCGCGAAGGGCTTTTCCTCAAGTAGTTTTCTTTCAGGTTCTTTCACCTTTAGTCTTCTTCGGACTCCACGGGTTTGAGTGGAGAGCGGTTTTGTGTCCGCGCGCCTTCCAAGAGTGGTAAGCCGCGGGAAGCAACGAGACGACGATCACCGCAGCGATGACATAGTGGATGTGTTTGTCGATGTGCGGATCCGTCTTGCCGATCGTGTATCCCAGCAGGGTCATCCCCCAGACCCAGCAAATTCCTCCTACGATGTCGTAGAGGAGGTAGCGTGAATACTTCATCCCCGCCGCGCCCGCTACCGGAGGACAAAAAGTTCGAATAATGGGAATGAATCGCGCAAGGATGATCGTCTTACCCCCGTACTTCTCGTAAAACTCGTGAGCGCGCGCCAGATGGCGTTTCTTGAAGAATCGCGAATCCTCGCGGCGGAACAAGGCTGGGCCCGCTTTTCGGCCTATTAGGTAGCCCAGTTGGTCGCCGGCAATCGCGCATAGGGTGACGAGCGAAAGCAGCCAGGCCAATTGCAGTTTTCCAGCTCCCGCAAAGACGCCCGCCGTAACCAGCAGGGAATCGCCCGGCAGAAAGAACCCAACGAACATCCCAGTTTCAATGAAAACAATGACGCAAACCATCAGCGTGCCGCCCCAGGTGAGCAGGCCGCGAATGTCGTACAGGCGGGCCAGAATTTCCTTCAAGAATTCGATCATCTACCCAATTTCCAGATTTCCAGTGGTTTCAAAAATACCAAACCGGTTGTAAGAGGCTGTTACTACAATAGCAGAAACGCCTCGCGAGCGAGGCTGGATGCGGTAGTACTTTCCTCCTACGAGCTATAGCCCCCTGTACCATTGGCCACCCCGGTCCCCTGTCCGAAGATGCAGGAGTAGGCGGAAAGCAACTGGAGGGGGATTTCATGGAAGGTGGCTACGCAGTCTGGATGGGCCAGCCAGTGATTCTTCGAGTTTTAGCGGGGAATCTGCGGGTGCCGTTGCGCGGGCGATTGATGTCCGAAACAAACGAAATTGTGCGCCTGCGCATTGCTGACAGCTGGGACATAGACATCTTCAAGTCGATGGTTGTCGCAGTGGAACACGATAATCCAGTTTACGTAGTGAACTAAGAGGGCGGGATGAGTGCGCTGACGAACGATAGTACGGCGCCCGAAGGCGAGGAAATGGCAAGCGTGCTGCCGTTCACGGGATCTTCGGAGGAGATGCATATGAGCGCGCGCTTGGCAGCCTTACGCGACACGATTCTGGTAGTCGGAGTTCAGATGGTTTTCAGAGCGGCTTTGTTTTTACGGCGCTGGAATTACTAGCCACTCATAGCCAAAAAAGCTTCCCCGGCCCAATGCCCCTCAACCCCCGCCCCAGGCCTGCGCCCCCAGGCCTGGGTTTTTTTTCCCCTGTTCAGGTAAGAGAAATATTGATCTAGCGAAGACTTACCGGTGCGCCTGGTCCCATCAAGCTAACCCGCTACCCGTTGTATTTCTCGCCAAAAACTATTCATGGGCTTAGGACTTGGGACGTAATCTGTTAAAGTGTGTCAGTGATTGCGCGGCGTTCATTTATTAAAGTCCGCATCGAGCCTATCCTTAGTTGATCTTTTGCAGGCAGGCGAAACGAACACACCAGGCATGTGTTCATAGCTTTTATAAGAAGCAACAAAAGATGCAAATCGACGTGGGAGATTGCTCCGAGTCGGGGTATTATGCGCAGTCACGACAACAACCGAGGGGAGACTAGATGAGGATTGCCAGCGTTGCGAGTGCTTTTCCGGAACATTACTACGACCAGCAGGTGTTGACCGAGGCTCTCAAGAACGATTGGCGGCACCGGTTGCCCAATCCAGCGATCCTCGATCGCCTTGATGAGAGCATGCAAGTCGGAGGCCGGTATCTTGTTCGTCCGATCGAGTTTTACACGAGTTTAACGACATGGGGACAGGCCAATAACGCATGGATCGAGCACGCGCTCGAACTGGGAGAAAAGGCACTGTGCAAGGCGCTTCATGGCGCCGGCATGAAGCCGAAGGACCTGAGCGCGATTTATGTGACGTCGGTTACGGGAATCGCAGCGCCCTCGATTGATGCGCGGCTGGTGAACCGCATCGGGCTATCGACGAACATCAAACGTGTACCGATATTTGGTTTGGGCTGCGTGGCGGGCGCCGCGGGCATCGCTCGCGCAGCGGATTACGTGCACGGCTATCCGGATCAAGCGGCGGCGTTGCTTTCCATCGAGCTGTGTTCGCTGACGCTGCAGCGAGACGACCTGTCGATGGCGCATTTGATTTCGGCGTTGCTGTTTGGTGACGGCGCGGCGGCGACCATCGTGGTGGGATCGAAGAGGAAGTCCGATGGCCCCGAGATTCTCGCGACGAAGTCGATTTTCTATCCGCACACGGAACGAGTAATGGGCTGGGACATCTCGGAAAAAGGCTTCCGCATCGTACTATCGCCGGAAGTGCCGGATACGGTTACAAAACATCTGGGCAAAGATGTGGACGCGTTTCTGGCAGAGCAAGGCCACAAGCGAAGCGACATCAAAACCTGGGTGATGCACACGGGCGGTCCGAAAGTGCTGGAAGCAACGGCGACGGCACTGGGGTTAACAGAAAAAGATCTAGCTGCTTCGTGGGATTGCCTGCGCAAGGTCGGCAACATTTCGTCCACCTCGGTGCTATTGGTGCTCGAAGATGTTTACATGAACCGGCGACCTGAGCCGGGATCGCTGAGCATTCTGGCGGCGATGGGACCGGGTTTCTGTTCCGAGCTCGTTCTGCTGAGATGGTGAAAGGCGGCCCAGTGTGGCCAAGCGCGCGGATGTCCTTGTTATTGGAGCAGGACCTGCCGGGATCGCAACTGCTATTGCTGCGAGCCTAAAGGGACTCCGCGTAACGGTTCTAGACTACAGAAAACCTCCGATTGAAAAATCCTGCGGGGAGGGATTACTCCCCAGCGCTGTTACAAACTTGCAGAGCCTCGGGATTCATTTAGATTCCAGCGCTGGATTTCCGTTCTTCGGCATCCGCTTTTCAGATGAAGAATTTTCTGCCAGCGCGCGAGTCACTAGAGGGACAGGCTATGGAGTGCGTCGGGCTCAGCTTCACCGAATTTTGGTGGAACGCGCGTGCGAGGTGGGCGTGTCTTTTCACTGGGGCGCCCGAGTAAGTGGATTTGATGGGCGAGGTGCTCAGGTTGGTGGAGCTTATTTTCCATACAGGTGGCTCGTTGGCGCCGACGGGCAGAATTCCACATTGGGAAAATGGGCAAATCTCAGTTCGCGGCGCCCGCGATTTGCCCGTTTTGGATTCTCCCGTCACTACGCTGTTGCTCCCTGGACCGATCTGGTTGAAGTCCATTGGGGGCCGGGCTGCCAGATATTTCTGACGCCAACGGGCGGCGACGAAATTTGCATCGCGCTCCTCTCGCACGATCCACAGTTGAGAATCGACCGAGCTTTAACTTATTTCCCGGATGTTGCGAAGCGACTGGCGGGCTCGCGTTTCCTGACGGCAGAGTTAGGCGGTGTGACCGCGCTGGGGCGCGCTCGTGCCGTGGTGAGCGGACATGTGGCGCTGGTGGGCGACGCGTCTTTTACCGTTGATGGAGTCACGGGGCAGGGGCTGAGCCTCGCGTTTCAGCAAGCGATACTTTTGGCGGAAGCTTTTGAGCGAGGGGATCTCGACTATTACGAAATCGCACATCGTGAAATTTCCAGAGCGCCTTGGCGAATGACGCGGCTGCTGCTGCTGATGGACCAGAGCGCATGGCTGAGGCGGAAGGTGCTTCGGCTGTTCGCCGGCAATCCCGCACTATTTACGAAAATCATGTCCGCGCACATGGCTGAAGCTGCGCAGGAGAGCCTGAAGGCGACGGAAGTGTTGGGCCTTGGATGGCAAGTCTTGCGGGCTTGATATTGGCCGAAGAAATGGCGCGCCTCCCTACTTTCCCCGCTGGCGATCCCGCGAGGGATCTCATGCGAACCCGCCTCGCGCAGCTGGCAGTGGCTTGGATACCTCGTGGTTTGTACGCAGTGCTGACTGTTGCGATTTTTGCTCTGGTAGCTTCAACCGCGTGCGCGCAAGAATCAGNNCGAGCGGCGACAGCGACAACAAGAGCCGCGACAAGAAAATGCATCAGGAAATTCTGGAGAGCCAGAAATATCCGGAGATCATTTTCACTCCGCAGCATGTAAAAGGAGCTGTCAATCCGCAGGGTGCCTCGCAAGTGGAAGTGTCCGGCGTCTTTCGAATTCGCGGGCAGGATCACGACGTCACCATGACGTTCACCGTTCAACGGCCTACCGGCGATAAAGTCCAAGCTTCCACACACTTTTCCGTGCCTTACGTTCAGTGGGGCATCAAGAGCGCCAGTACTTTTCTTCTTCATGCCAGCGACACTGTGGAGATCGAGGTTCACGCAAGTGGACAGTTCATCCCGGCAGGCCCACACCGCTAGCAGCAGCGCGTTGCGCACAAGAAAAGATGCGATTGGGCCGCTTTCGCTTTCGGGAGGCGCTATTTGGGCTTCGGCTCCTGGTGGGGCGCCGGTGCCGGCGAGGGTGCCGGAGCCGGTCGAGGCGCGGGAGATGGCCGTTGCTCCTGCTGGTGCTGCGGAGGGGGCTGCGTGTTTAGAGGCGGATGGACGTCATACATGCTGTCCCGCGCGTTTGTGGGCGGGTTGAATTTCGCGGATGGGTGCTGCCGATATTCCGGCTGAGCGGGAGCCCTTTCGGGAGAGGCCTGAGAGGTTCCTGTATTCGTTTGCGGCCGCAATGTCTCCTGGTTGGCGGCACGCGAAACGGATTGGTGGTTCGCAGGAGCCGGCGGACTTAGTTTGGCCGCGAATTTCCGGTCAGCAAAAGAGACGGGGGGCTTCGCGGATGCCACTTTAGCGTTCGAGGCCACGTAGCTCGCGCGCGTGGGAGCCAGAGCGTGAGTATCCTCGACCTTCGCGCTCGTGAGTTGCTCCGGTGTAACGCTTACCGCTGCTAATCCTACCGGGCGGCCGTTTACGAAAGCGTCTTTTGGAACAGCTGTAACAGCTCGCGCATTATCCGCGTACGTGTAACTTCGCGACACGGACTCACTGTTCGCACGATAATTATTGTAAACACTGGTTACCTGCGCCACGTTCACGAGGCGCGAATTCGTGATGTTGAGGTATTGTACGTAGCGAGGACTGGCACCATATCCGGGAATAAAAACGTCATGTGGCCCGAGCGGAAACCAGGCTACTCCCGAAAAGGCGCTGCCGAAGCCGACCGCGAAGCCGAAGCCACCGCCGACAAATCCGACCAGGGCGGGTGCGTAGTAGGGCCGGACGACCATAGGGCCTGGCACCCAGCCCCAGTAGCCTCCGAACAGGGCCCAGCGGCCATAGTGAAATGGGGCAAAGCCCCACGATTCATCTGCAACCCAGGTCCAGCCCCAGGGACCGATCCACACCCAATGGCCGAAGTGGTAAGGTGTCCAACCACCAGCAACAGCCGTTGGAATCCAAATCGGGCCGTTGTCCGGATCATTTTGCCAGGTTCCGGAGTCGTCGAGATCGTAGTAGCCGTCAACGTCTCTTGAGACGTACCTCGCAGACTGGGAATTATTCTCGCGCTGATCGCGTTCCTGGCACCAATTTTCGAAGTCATCGAAGGCGGGAGCTTGCTGCGCGTTCTCGATTAGCTGATCGGTGCCTGCAAAAGTATATTGCTGGCCTTCGGTGAGGTCCCAAGATTCTCCGGCGCCAGTAACCTGGCCTTCGCCCTCGCGCACAATAAACACGGTCGAGCCGCCATCGGGATCGGCTTGAATCAGGTACTCGCCAGCGCGGGTTAGTGTGAAGGCCACATTCGGAGTATCTATTTCCCAGGCATTTCCGCTTTCAAGACGCCGAAGATGGACTTCGATCGTGCCCTGCACGAGTTGAATCTGCGCGGTGCGATCGTCGAGGTTCAGAATGGAAATGCCGGTCTCGCTTGAGAGACGAATCGCTGTGGAACCGATGTGAACTTCGCCGCTAGAATCCTTATCGACCCAAAGATTGTCGCCAGTGGTTAGCGGGCGGTTTAAATTGGCATCGACCCAATCTTTTTCGCCGGAGGCTTGGAAGGATACGGCGCCCTGCGCGTAATTCAAACGGGCCACTCTTCCAGGAGGATCCGCGTCTTGGGCGGCAGCGGCGCGGGGAAACCCCAACAGCAGGCCAACTACAAGAAGCACCGGCAGGTATCGGGAGAATAGTTTTCGCATTCACGTAACTCCCTTCACTACTTCACTACTGCCACGAATTTAGGAGACCAAACCTAGTGTACCCGAACGGATACCACAAAGCAGGGCGGCCTTTTAATCCGAGCATCCGCGCGGGCGCTAAAGCGCCGCTTCTTCGTCAAGCAGAGGTGCGCAAGTTCGACGTGGTGAGGAGCTTTAGGAACTGAAGACGTCATGGAGCGAATAGTGGGGTGGGAAAAAAGCTGGCGCCAGCCTCGTGAGAGACCGGCGCCAGATGTTTCTTGCGTTTTCGCCGAGCGCGGGGCAAACAAGCGACTCGGCGGGACTGAAAGACTTACTTATTTGCCGCTGCCTCCCATTTGTGGCCCGAAATCGAACAGTTCAAATAGGTCACTGATCGCGGGGCTGTTAAGCGGTACGTATGGGTTTTCCGGGAATGCGAACGGGTTGGGGAAATTATCCCGGCTGCGGTGTGTGACGGGAGGCAAATTCCAGTTTCGCTCGATGAATTTGAGGATGGAGACGTGATCCGAATAGTTGTGTGTGATACGCCCGCCCGTTGAGAAGGGGGACACAACTAGAAATATAATGCGGGTGCCGTCGCCGAAGAAGTCGAGAGGCTGGACGTAACCGGAGTCGTAGTAGCCGCCGCCTTCGTCCTCCGTGATGAAGATCGCCGTGTCCTTCCAATAGGGCGAGTTCTGGACCATATCCACGATTTTCTGCGTGAAGCCTTCGAACAGGTTGAGCTTCGAAGAAGCGGGATGGCCGTCCACAAGCCCGCTAGGCTTCACGATCGAAACGGCAGGAAGCGTGCCGCCCCGGATGTCGCTGTAGAGGTTGAGCGTGTCCTGGATGTGCGCGGCGCGGACAGCGGGATTGGCCATGATGGAAGTGTCGTATTGGAATGGGTTGCAGATGTTGCAATACTCATCAGCGTTCGTGATGAGAGCGTCGAAGAGTTGATTCTCGGAGCCCACCGGGCCGTAGTTGACCTGATACTTGTCCTCTGGGATGAAGCAGTTTGTGGTCAATGTTGCCGAACAGGCGGGCTGACTGGCCTGACCGATACCAGCATAGTCGTTCCACTGGTCGCCGTAATACTTCCACGAAACATTGTGGGCGATAAGGTCGTCGCCGATGCTCGGTGTCGACGAGGGTGGAATCGTAAAAATGGTGTTGAGCGGGCTTGGATCGGTGAATGCGTTTTCGCCTTGACCGAAGTAGCCCGGGTTGTAATTGTTCAGCAGATAGTAGTGGCCCGCTTCACAACGCGGATCGATGTTCATGGACCGGAGGTAATTTACGACCGTGGAGACTCCAGGTTGAGTGGGGTCGGAGCAATCGCTGTACGATCCACCGCCATAGGCGGGTGAACCAAATGAACCGTCGCCATAACCATCTTCGGTGTACCAGTTATTGGTGTTCATCTGGGGGTTTGGGTTTTCGACCTCGTCAAGGACAGTGGGCGTGTCCGCCGGCGTGGTTCCGCCCGTAGCTACTCCGTGAGGCGGTTGAAGAGGATGACCGTTTCCATCGCTGAACCAGAGCGCATCGCCATGACCGAACATGATGTGATTGGCGCCGGTGCCGCCATTGACGGACTGGTGGAAGTTATCGCTCATCGCGAAATTGTCCGCGAGAAACTTGAAGTAGGGCACATCGCCCTGCTGAACGTTGTAAAAACCGAGGGCGGTCGAACCTTCACCCGTAGTTACGGTCGGGCTAGGCGCCCATTCTGTGCTGAAGTCTGCCGGCAATGGCAGGCCGTTGAGTTCCTTAGAGGAGCCGGCTCCGGTAGCTACTTCGACCCACGAGAACAACTTGGCGTTGCAACCGGAAGGATTCTCGAAACTCGAGTGCTCCAGGCTGCAATTCAATTGCTGCCACATCTGGTAGAAGCGATGGACCGGACTTGCCGCATACGCGTTATACGTAAAACTGCCACCGTTCGTTAATTGAAATGGGCCTGCGGGCAGTGAATTGACATTTGTGATGCGAGTGTCCGGCGTTTTATGCGCCAGCAGAGTGCCTCCGGAAACCAAGAATTGGTAGTAGGGGAAAGCGTTGGCTGGGGGCAAGCCGTTTTCGGATGCCTCGGCAAGGGCCAAGCTGTTTCCAGGAATATAAGAGACCGCTGGAGCGCCTGTGGCAGTCTCGGCACCGCCCACCAGTGGCGATGGAAGCTGATTGTTCGGGAACTGCTGCTTGGGCGGGTCCAGCAGAAAAGCATCAGGTGTGCTGTCTGTCGCGGCGAGCTGCTCCGCTTTTTTGAAATTGGGGCCGGGAGTGCCGTCGGCGTTGACGATCCCTTCCGAAAGCAGGTTCCGCGTCGTTTGGCCGTGTTTGGGAACGTACGTAGCGAAGACGTGGTCGTAGCTGCGGTTTTCACCGATGATCACGATCACATGTTTGATGGGCGAGGTCGTGTTTCCGTCGTTGCTCTGTTGTGTCTTGGCCGGGGTGGCTTCCTGTGCCTGGACCGAACTGGCCAAAGGTCCACCGACCGAGAACTGGAACAGCGCAAGGGACGTCAATCCGATGCGCAGATAATCCATTGATTTCGAAGCGAAATGCCTGTAGGACATGCAGCCTCCTCTTTGTGGGCGGTTTTCTACCGCGTTGGTGAGTAATAGCTGCTCAGTGTTGCGATAAGATTTTTCTAGTGTGAATGGAAGAACAAAGTGAAGAGCGAGAGAGCCAGTGAGCGTTCGTTCGCCGATTTAGTCTAGTTGCATACGTTACTGAGCGGGAACATTTCGGTTTCAGATTGGGAAGATCCAGTCTGAGCCAGAAAAAAAGTAAGTTAGTTGGCGCCATTTGCGCGGGCGGGTGGCTTCTTTGTGGAAGGTTCATGGACCGCGGCTTTGGCAGGGTTTGACGGCTCCACGCGGATCAGTCCCATCATTCCTCCGTCTTCGTGTTCCAGAAGATGGCAATGATATACGAAGGTGCCAACGGCATTCGGATCGCGGAAGTCCACCCGAATTCTGACGCTGGGATATTGAAGCGTTTTACCATCATAAAAAGGGACGTTTATCGTGTCGCGGAGGAAAGGCTCGTTTACAGGAGCGCCGAAAAAATCCAGGAGTATGAAATGCACTTGGTGAATATGAAACGCGTGCAATTCAGTGGAGCGGTTTTCGATGATCCAGTCTTCCACGTCTCCCTGCTTCACCACGATGTTTGGAACATCGGAGCTCGGATCGAATGGCGCCGGCACTTGTCCATCTACGGTGAGGTAAAAAGTGGTTGCACTGTTGGGGTCGTTCGGATCGAGTAACTTTTCGGAGAAATACAATTTGCGAGTACGCGCGGGGGAGACATTTCCCAGCCATGGAAGGCTGGATGGAACGAGCGGCTCCGGCGAGGCGGCAAGCGCGGAACGCGGCTCGGGTGCTTCGTTCGTAGATACAATCATCGCAATCGCGCGGTTGGGATCGTTTTCGCCTCCTAAGCCTGTATCCACAGTGCGCGTCACAAACAAGCCCCGAACACCAGCGGGCGGTGCCTTTACGATAAATTCCACCCGGCCGCCGGGAGGAATTCCAATGTGGTTGCGCCACAGCACGCTATTCGCCGGGGCGCCATTTGTGTTCACGGGTACGCCGTCGAGAGCCACAATTCCTATTTGTTGCGGCACACGCCCATTCAGGACCTCCAAATTCAAATAGGTGATGGCCGAAGCATTGAGCACTCGCCAGAATTGGCGCTCGTTGGGCTTCATCTTGATGACGGCGGTTGGGTAATCGGGATACGGAACCGGCACGAAATTGATAGAAAGGTCTTTGGCCGGTTTGCCGAAGCCGGTGCCGGTGTTTGCAGCATCGCCGTCATGGTCGATCAACATCTTTGGGATAACGGGCTCCGATTTATTAGGCGGCGCGTTTGGGTTCGACAAATCCTGATCGCGAATTACCAGAACACGCTCCGGCAAACCCGCCACTTCGGAGTTCGCGCGCTCGATTCCTTCGACGATCATCGCGCCTGACAAGCCGCCAAGAACCTGGGCCTTGCTGAACCCGTGAATGTGCGGATGGTACCAATACAATCCGGGTGGCTCGTCGGCTGGAATGCGAAACCGGTACTCGAAGGGCGCATCATCCGGCTGTATCGAAGTTTTCAAAACATCGTCCTGGTGACAAACGGGAGGAATGGTTAGGCCGTGAAAGTGGAGATTTGTTGAGGTCAATGTCATCGCACCGCTCGCACACGGCGCATCACTATTGTTGGTGATTGCGTGCGCATGGTGCTGGTTGAGTGCGGCGGTGGCATGCTCCGGGTCGGTCAAATCATTCTTCAGATTCAAGATGAGAAGATCGCCGGGATGCAGCCGCAGCGTGGGCGACTCGCTGCCGTCCGCAGAAATATAGCAGTACCGAGCCGGCTTGCCGGACTCGCTGATATTGCGCACGGTCAAGTTGACCTTCAGCACGCCGTTTTGACTTCGCAGATCCTGAGGTTCCGGCACGGGGCTGCCCGCGGGTGGGCGAGCGCAAACGCCGTTCGGCGGCTCCTGAGCAGAAATGCTCGCTTGTAAGGAAGCAAAGCAGAGAATCGCGTAGATAAGTAAATACAGTTTTTGCATTCTGGGGAACGTTAAGGGCATGCCTCCGCTCAAGACACATGCGGAGTCCCCCTCTCTGCTTACCGGTTAATTTAATCGGACGCTGTTAGCTCAGTTTGGTAAAGGCCCAGAAGAGAATACCTGCCAGGCATATAGACGCGGGAAGCGTAAGAATCCACGCCATCGCTAGATTTTTCACCGTGCCCCACTGCAAACCGGAATGATTGGCGGCCATGGTGCCCGCGACACCGGAGGAAAGCACGTGCGTAGTACTGACGGGTAATCCGAATCCGTCGGCAGCTCCGATGGTAGCCATGGCCGTGATTTCCGCCGCGGCTCCCTGCGCGTAAGTCAGGTGTTCCTTGCCGATTTTCTCTCCAACGGTTACGACGATGCGCTTCCAGCCGATCATGGTGCCGAAGCCCAGTGCCAGCGCGACTGCCACCTTCACCCACAGCGGAATGTAGTTCGTAAGCCCTTTGAGCGACTTCTGGTAGTCGGCCGCCGCCTTGGCATCCAGCGTGCTGGGCAGCTGCTTGGCCTTCATCATGCGCGCCAGGGTTTCCGACACCAGGTAGATGTCCAGCCGCAGTGACCGGCGTTGCAGCGCCGGCACGGTGGACAGCTCCTTTACGCCGTTCAGGCCCGTCGCCACGCGCTGGTTCGCCAGCGCAAGCGCCGGCAGCGTGGTGTCCGCGATGTGCCCGGTGCGCAGGTAGGCGGTCAACTGCTTGTGAGCGGCATCGGTCTCGGCAGCGCCGGCGCTTTCCGCTGGCGGTGACCCGAGTGACTGCGAGAACATCACCGCGGACGACTCCAGCTGCTGCAACGAGCTGGCACTGGCGCTCATGTTCAGCGCGAATGCGGCCGGCACGATGCCCACCAGGATCAGCACGATCAGGCCCATGCCCTTCTGGCCGTCGTTCGATCCGTGTGCAAAGCTAACGCCGGTGCAGGTCAACACCAGCACGCCCCGTATCCACCACGGTGGCGGGGCTTTGCCGGTCGGAGACTGGTACAACTCTGGCCGGCGCAGCAGCGCTTTCGCCAACAGCAGCAACAGGCCCGCCACCACGAAGCCGATCACCGGCGAAAATATCAGCGCCTTGACGGTGTCGGCGACCTTGGCCCAGTTGACACCGTCGCCGAAGGCCGCATCCGGACTCAACAGCGAGTTCATCAGCCCGACACCGACAATCGAGCCGATCAGCGTATGGGAACTCGAGGCCGGCAGCCCGAGATACCAGGTTCCGAGGTTCCAGATGATTGCCGAAACCAGTAACGCAAATACCATCGCAAAGCCGGCGCCGGAGCCGACATTGATTACCAGTTCGACCGGCAGCAGCGCCACGATGCCGAAGGCGACAGCGCCCGAGGAAGTCAATACACCGATCAGGTTCCAGCAGCCGGACCAGACTACGGCCACCGGCGGCTTCAAGGAGTTGGTGTAAATGACCGTGGCGACCGCATTGGCGGTGTCGTGGAAACCGTTGACGAATTCAAAGCTCAGTGCCAGCGCCAATGCAAGACATAAAAGCACGGCGGTCGGCACGTCGATGCCCAAGCTGGTCAGCACGGATAACCTCTGGAGTCAGTCGTAGAACGTAGGTCGTAGATCGTCGGTTCTTAGTCGTTGATATTGTTGCAGTGGCGCCCGGCGGAGATTATGGCGCCCAGATGACCGTTGTGTGACAGGCGACTGGCGACCCCGCCGGCGGCTAAGCTGCCGGCGGGCTCAAGGATGTATGTCGAAAGACTCAAGCTGCGCGGCAGTGACTGGGCGAGGTATTTCGCACCGGTCGCGCTCTGCATATACCTGGCGGCGATCTGCGTTGCGCTTATCGTCACGGCCGCGTTCCTGCATAACCTGCGCGAGGCGCTGGCGGTCAGCGCCGCCGCAGCGTTCGGCCTGCTGCTCTCGGCTGCGCTCGGCGCGGGCGTGCTGGGCATGCAGCTGCATGAGCTGCGTTACCTGCCGGTGGCCACCGGCTTTGGCAGCGAGGCGAACATCGCGCTGGTGCGCCGCGTCGCCCATGACGTGGGCTGGCAGCTGATGTGTGAGCTGCCGGGAGCGCGACTCGAATTTCGCACTGCGGATTCGATGCTGCAGCAGGGCGAGCTGGTGGTGGTGCTGTTTCGCGAGCGGCAGGTATTGATCGCGTGCATCTGTGACCCCGGCGTCGGGTTCTCGCTGGTGGGGCGACGTCGCTGCCAGCACAACCGCGAGTTGGTTAAGCGTGCAGTGCTGCGGGCGCCGTCTTAAGTAAACCGCGCCGGTCGCCAGACGCCAGGTGCCTGGCGCGGACTTGAAACGGCCTGACGTATCATGGCCGCGACAGACCGAAACCGAAGGCGCCTGCCGGCGCCGCTCGGCGCCGCTCGGCGCCACGTCGAACGATGAGATGGATCGGGGGAGATGCAATGGACCATGCGACACGCGTGTATCAGGTGCCGGCCGAGTTCGCCGCCCGGGCCCGGGTCGATGCCAGGCGCTATGTGGCCGAGTACGCCCGCAGCGTGAGCGACCCGCAGGCCTTCTGGGGCGATGTCGGCCGCCGGCTCGACTGGATCCGCCCTTACACCAAGGTCAAGGATGTGTCCTTTCGGCTCGAGGATTTTCACATCCGCTGGTACGAGGACGGCACGCTCAACGTCGCCCACAACTGCCTCGACCGGCATCTGGCCGAGCGCGGCGATCGGGTCGCGATCATCTGGGAAGGCGATCGGCCCGGGGAGTCGCGAAAAATCACCTATCGAGCGCTGCATGCCGACGTCTGCCGCTTCGCCAATGTGCTGCGGGGGCTGGGGGTGCGCAAGGGCGATCGCGTCACGATCTACCTGCCGATGACTCCGGAGGCCGCGGTGGCGATGCTGGCCTGTACCCGCATCGGCGCCATCCACTCGGTGATATTCGCCGGATTCTCGCCCGAATCGATCGCCAGCCGGATCGAGGACTGCGGCTCGCGCATCGTCATCACGGCCGATGAGGCCTTGCGTGGCGGCAAGGTCATTGCGCTGAAGAAAAATGTCGACGCCGCGATCGCGCTGCGCGCCGACAGCCCGGTAACCACCGTGATCGTCGTGCGGCGTACCGGCGCCGATGTGCCGATCGTCAAAGGGCGCGACGTTTCTTATGAAGAGATGATGGCCGGGGCTGCAACCGAATGCCCAATCGAGGAAATGGGCGCCGAGGATCCGCTGTTCATCCTCTACACCTCCGGCTCCACCGGCAAGCCCAAAGGTGTGCTGCACACCACTGGCGGCTACCTGGTGTTCGTCTCCTATACGTTTGAGAACGTGTTCGATTACCGCGACGAAGACATCTACTGGTGCACCGCCGACGTCGGCTGGGTCACCGGACACAGCTACGTGATCTATGGCCCGCTGTCGGTCGGCGCCACGACGCTGATGTTCGAGGGCACGCCGAAGTATCCCGACCCGGGACGCTTCTGGCAGGTGTGCGACACGCACGGGGTGACGATTCTGTACACCTCCCCGACCGCGATCCGCTCGTTGGTGGCCGAAGGCGATCAGTGGGTACGCCAGCACCAGCGCAAGTCGCTGCGTCTGCTCGGCAGCGTCGGCGAGCCGATCAATCCNNACCTGGTGGCAGACCGAGACCGGCGGCATCCTGATCACACCGCTGCCGGGTGCGACCGCGCTCAAACCCGGTTCAGCCACCCGTCCGTTTTTTGGCATCGTGCCGGCGATCGTGGATGCCGCCGGAAAAGCGCTCGACGGTGCATGCGTTGGCAACCTGGTGTTGCGCGACAGCTGGCCGGGGCAAATGCGCAGCGTGTTCCGCGATCCGCAGCGCTTCATCGACACCTACTTTCGCACCTATCCCGGCAACTACTTCACCGGCGACGGCGCGCGCCGCGATGAGGACGGCTACTACTGGATCACCGGGCGCGTGGACGATGTGATCAACGTCTCCGGGCATCGGATCGGCACCGCGGAGGTGGAAAGTGCCCTGGCTTCGCACCCGCTGGTTGCCGAAGCCGCCGTGGTCGGCTATCCACATGAGATCAAGGGTCAGGGTATCTACGCCTACGTCACCTTAAGCGCCGGCAACGAACCTTCGGACGAGGTGCGGCGCGCGCTGCTGGGCATCGTGCGCGAGCAGATTGGTGCGTTCGCCACGCCGGATGTCATCCAGTGGGCGCCGGGCCTGCCGAAGACCCGTAGCGGCAAGATCATGCGCCGTATCCTGCGCAAGATCGCCGCCAATGAAACCGACCAGCTGGGGGATATCTCGACGCTGGCCGATCCTTCAGTGGTGGCGCAGCTGGTCACCGAGCGGCCGAAGTAATGATCGGCAGCGCCGGAAGGGACCGTGATTCCTTCCGGCGCTCAAGCTGCATCGGCAGCCGGCGGCTGATCAGCCGCCTTCGAGCTGCTTCTTCAGGTTCGCCAGACCGCCCTGGTAGACCCCGGTGATCAGTTTCACGCCGGCCGCATCGCTCTCGGCGTCCGGAGGATTGTCAGCCGGGTTCTTGCGCTTGAAGGTGCCGGACCAGCGCACCAACGAGGTGCCGTCCTTGTTCGCCTTCACGTGCAGGGTAGACACGTAGTCCTTGATCGGAAACGGCGTCTCGACGAATTTGTAGGTGAACGAATGCGTCGCGTCGCTGAAGGACAGCAGTTTTTCCTTGATGACCGGGCCGTCCTTGATCGATAGCGCGCGCACGGCGCCTGGCTTGTTGTTGGTGCCCGAGACAATCTCGTCCTTGGCGATGGCCGGGTGCCATTTATCGAGACTGTCGAAATCCTTCACTGCTGCCCAGACCTTGTCGACCGGCGCATTGATGGTGACGGTCTCAACGACCTTGAGCTGTTTCGGCGCCGCGAATGCCAGGCACGGAGCAACCACAGCTGCCAATGCCGCTACGGCAAAAGCCCTTTTCATAGATATCCCCTTTCGAAGAAACGGTGGTGTAATCAGGAAGCGCGCGACTATACCGTAGCCCGAATGCCGCCGCTCGCCGGCTGCGCCGGTGTGTTCCCAACTTTGAGAATGATTCTTATTTGGCAGCGGGCGTCGTGGCCGGGGGCGGCCACCGCTTTAGTCAACTCCCTCGGGTGGGACCCTGATTTCGCTCGGGTCCCTGGCCAGACGGGCAGCCAGCAGCGCCGCCTGGGTGCGGTTGGAGGCGCCGAGTTTGCGCAGGATGGCCGTCATGTGGGCCTTCACAGTGGCCTCCATGATCTGCAGATCGTACGCGATCTGCTTGTTCAGCCGCCCTGAGCACAGCAGACCGAATACCCGGAATTGCTGTGGGGTGAGCTGCGCCAGGCGCTGGGCCACATCCAGCGCGCCGGCATCGGCCGTCGCCTCGGCCTCCGGTCCCATGCCGGCGGGAACCACGATTTCACCTCGCAGTACCGCCTGCACGTTGTCACCAATGGTGGCGGCGTCGGCCGCCTTGGAGACGAAGCCCTGGGCGCCGAATGCCAGCGCCTGACGCACGGTGCGCGCATCATCGGTCGCCGACACCACGATGATCGGCAACTCCGGGTGCGAGCCGCGCAAGTGCGCCAGCGCACTGAAGCCGTAGGCGCCGGGCAGGTTCAGGTCCAGCAGCAGCAGATCCGCGCGCGGATGCTGTTCGAGGATGTCGAACAGGCCGGCAATGCTATCGGCCTCGTAGAACTCGCTGTCGGTGCAGGCCGCCGCGACCGCGCCCCTGAGCGCGGCACGATATAAAGGGTGGTCGTCGACGATGAGGACTTCGTAGCTTATCTGGAGACTCGAGGCCGGCGGGCTATCAGCCGGAGGCTGGTACAGATGTATTCCCTGGGTCATTCTACCCCCTGGCCCTCAAGCTCCTCGAATCGCGCCTGCGCGCAGCAGTTCGCCAATGGTTCTAGCATCGGGCGCGCAATCGGCGCGCTACGACCTTAGTCGAAACGGGAGACACTGGCTGCGGCTTCAGGCCGCCGACACCCTGCTCGGCAGGCGCCGAAACGCACTGAGCAGCGCGCGCAGCGCGGCCGGCCGCAGCGGCTTGTGCAGCAATGGGTAGCCGGCGGTGCGGGCCAGTAGCGCCAGCTCGGCGCCGTGGTCGGCGCTGATCAGCGCAGCGCTACGGACGGGCGCGCGCCCATTACGCAGACGACGCAGCAGCTCGATACCGTCGACACCCTCGCCGAGATGGTAGTCGGCCAGTATCGCGTCGATGTCGCTTTCCGCGTAGAGCTGTTGTGCCTCAGCGCTGCTTCGGGCCTTGACTACGTGCACGCCCCATTGTCCGAGCAGCGCTTCCATGCCATCCAGGATCGAACAGTCGTTGTCCACACACAGCACGCGCAGGCCGCGCAGTCCGATCGGGTCCGCCGCCGGGCGCTGCGGTGCGATGCGCTTCAGCCCGCGCGCCTTGACGTCATGCGCCACCCGAACGCCGAAAGCCGAGCCGCGCCCCGGGTAACTGGCGAACGTCAGCGTGTGGTTCATCAGCCGTGCCAGGCGATCGCAGATCGACAGGCCCAGCCCGAGGCCTTTCTCGCCCCACGGCGACGCCTGTTCGGAACGGCTGAACTCGGCGTACATCGATTGCCGCAGCTGCTCGTCGATCCCGGGCCCGGTGTCGTACACGACGACTTCGAGCTCACCGGAGCGCCGGCGGCAACCGACCACTACCCCGCCGCTTCTGGTGTAGCGCAATGCATTCGACAGATAGTTCTGGATGATCCGCCGCAGCAGCACCCGATCGCTGCGCACCACTTCATGACAAGCCACGATGCTCAGGCGCAGCTGTCGCGCCTGCGCCAGCGGCGCGTATTGCCGCCGCAGCTCTTCCAGCAGTTCGATGATCGGAAAGCTCGACATGTCGGGCTTGAGCACGCCGCTGTCCAGGCGCGCAACGTCCAGCAGGTCGTCGAGCAGCTCTTCGGCCGCGCGCATCGAGGCATCGATGCGTACCGTTAATTCCTGCAACTCCGGGTGGGCGCGTGCCCGCGACTCGAGTGCCGAGACGAACAGCCTGGCGGCATTGAGCGGCTGCAGCAGGTCGTGGCTGGCGGCGGCGAAAAAACGCGTCTTGCTGACATTGGCAGCCTCGGCCTCCTGCTTCGCCATGCGCTGTGCCTCGAGCGAGGCGCTCAGTTCCTGCGTGCGCCGGGCGACGCGCTCTTCCAGGCCTTGCTTGGCGTCGAGCAGATCCTGTTCATGGCGCTTGAATTCGGTGATATCGGTGTAGGTGGTGACAAATCCGCCCCCGGTCATCGGTTGGCCGTGAATGCTGTACACCTGGCCATTGCGACGCGCGCGTTGAAATGTATAGGCCGTTCCGGCCCGCATGTGCGCCAGGCGCTTGCGAACGTGCTGTGCCGGATCGCCCGGTCCCATCTCACCCTGCTCGGCATTCCAGCGGATCAGGTCGGCAACCGGACGGCCGACGTACACCATGCCGTCCGGGTAACCGATCAGATCCAGATAGCGGCGATTCCATGCCACGATCCGCATCTGTGCATTCACCACGCTGATCCCCTGCGTGATGTTTTCCATCGTCGCCTGCAGCAGCTGGCGGCTGAAGCGCAGCTCCTGCGACGTCTCATCGAGCAGTTCGGCCACCTCGTCGATTTCCAGGCCCTTGCGCTTGAGCGCGTGCGTCAGCACCACGCGCGCCGAGGAGGCGCCGATAGAGCCGGCCAGCACACGCTCGAAATGCTGCAACAAACCCCGATCGGCGGGCGCGGCGGGCTTCGGCAGTTCGTGGCTGCTGAGTGCGGCGTACTCCTGCAGTGCCTGACGAGCAGCCGCAGCGCCGATGATGCGAGCCGCCACGGTTTCCAGATCGCCCACATTGGAAGTCATTGCCGACACGCCGCTCGCGGGACGCTTGGGCGCGACGAAGGCGCGCGCCGCCAATCGCTCCTGCAAGGTCACGCTGCGTCGCGCCGACACGACCACCATCACCAGCACGTTCAGCGTCAGCGCCAGCAGCGCGCGCGGACTCGAGGCGCCAAGGCTCGAGTAGTCCGCCAACGCATGCGGCAGCAACCCTCCTGCCACCAGGTTGGGCAGGAATAACAGGTAGGCCCAGGTAATGAATCCGGTGAGCATGCCCCAGAACACGCCCGCGCCGCTGGCGCCACTCCAGTACAAGGCGGCGAATATTCCCGGCGCGAACTGGGCCACGGCGGCGAACGACAGCATGCCGAACGCGGCCAGGCTGGTCGAGCCGGCGGTTGATCGGTAATAGGCAAAGGCGAGCAGTGCGAAGGTAAAGATCGCGGCCCGCCGCAGCCACAGCACGCGCCGCCCGAGGCTCGAGCCATCCTCCAGCCGCTGGCGCCAGATCAGTGGCGCGGCAATGTCATTCGAGATCATGGTTGCCAGCGCAGTGCTGGCAACCACCACCATGGCCGTAGCCGCCGACAGACCACCGAGGAATACCAGCACCGTGAGCCAGGACGCGCCATAGCTCATCGGCAGCGTCAGGATCAGCGAATCCGACGCCGTGTGCAGCGACAAACCGTTGCGCGTGCCCAGCGCCACCACCGGTATCACCACGACGGAGAACAGACCGAGGTAAGTGGGCAGCAGCCAGCGTGCGAGCTTCAGGTCCGAGGTGCGCGCACACTCCACCACGCCGACTTGAAACTGGCGCGGCAGACAAAATATCGCCGCCGCCGCGAGCACGGTACTCATGAGCTCATTGCCGTTGAACAGCGTGCTCCCGTTCGCCAGCCGGGCCGGCAACAGCCAGGTGTGGCCGCGCAGGTGCAAGCAGGCAAATATTCCCACGGCAACGAACGCCAGCACTTTGAGCAACGACTCGAACGCGATCGCGAGCATCAAACCCTCGCGGTGTCGCGTCGCGTCGACGCGCCGGGCGCCGAACAGCACCGCGAACAGTGCCATGATCAGCGCGACCGCAAGCGCCGTGTCCCGATACCACGGTGCATGTCCAGTCGCGACCTTGGTCAGTACGTCGATGCTCGCGGCAACCGCCTTGTACTGCAACGCTATATATGGGATGGCTGCTGCCAGGGCGATCAGGCTCACCAGCACTGCCAGCGCCCTGCTCTTGCCAAACCGCGAGGCGATAAAATCCGCGATCGAACTCACCTTGTGCGCGCGCCCAATCTCCACCAGCCGCTCCATGAACGGCAGCGCGAACAGGAACACCAGCGCCGGACCGAGGTAGATCGGTAGATACGCCCAGCCGTCACGTACGGCGGTGCCCACGGCTCCGAAGAAGGTCCAGGAGGTGCAATACACCCCCAGCGCCAGGGCGTAGATGTAGGGTCGGAGTTGGCGCTGATTGGTATAGAGTCGGTGCCGATCTCCGTAGAACGCGATGGCAAAAAGACACCCCAGATACCCCACCGCCATCAGCGACAGCAGCCAGCCCGAAAACATAGGTCCCCCTCGTTAGGGACACTCTAAGCTGCCGGGGTAAGCAAGACAAATTCGAGCCGTTGTTGCTCTTTCGCAACAGCTAGGCCTACGACTTTGGTCGACACCGATGCCGTCCCCAAGTCAGTTGCGACGAAGGTGTAATATCGGGACCGGGCGCGCCAGCCGAGGATTCCACCGGTATAACGACAAGGGGTGGGGCAATCCAATGTCGACAGGCGGCGCCCTGGACCGGGACGCGATTGCGCGTGATGTAAGTTGTCCCGTGTCTGCAACAGCGCAGGAAGATGTTTTTGCGGGGGCTGATGGCGCGTCCGGTTGCATATCGCACCGGCGCGCGGTCGGGTAACTATTCATGCGGAGGTCGGTACAATGAAAAGATTCTCTTATCGTGCTGCAACAGCGATCGGTCTGTCCCTGGCTTGCGCATCTGCAATGGCCGCGGACCCGATCCCGGACAGCTTGTCGCTCGGCGGCGTGACCGTGTATGGAACGGTCGACGTCGGTTACGCCTATCAGAGCCACGGCGTTCCGCTGAGTAGCCAACTGCCCGGCGGCCTGGAGTACCAGGCCTTCACAACCACACGAAATTATGCCGGCTCGGTATCAACGGTGGCTGAAAGCGGACTGGAGCAATCCAAGATCGGAATCAGGGTCGCCGAGCCGATCGCCGGCGACTTCACCCTGATCGCGACCGCCGAGACCGGCTTCAATCCGCTATCGGGGCAACTGACCGACGCCTGCGCCTCCATAGCCAACAACAGCGGCAAGGCGCAGGGCCAGCAGACCGCAAACGCCGACAGCAGCCGCTGCGGCCAGGCCTTCAACAGCGTCCTGTTTGGAGGCGCGAGCAGCACGACGCTCGGCACGCTCACGATCGGCCGTCAAAACTCGCTGCAGCTGACCGCACTGACCGTCTACGATCCGCAGGCGTTGTCGTACGCATTTTCGTTCCTGGGCTATTCGGGTTTTGACGGCGGGGCCGGCAGCACGCAGGCCGCGCGCTGGGATAACTCGATCAAATACGCCTATACCGGCGGCCCGGTGCGTCTGGCTTTGATGTATTCCAATGGCGGCCAGGATACCGGAATACTTCACAGTGCCTTTGGCGCCGAACTCGGCGCGAGCCTCGGCGGCCTGTCGGTGGATGCGGTTTACGAGAATATGAACGGCGCCGTCAACCTGAGAAGTTCGTTCGACAACGGCGCCAACCCGCTGCCCACTCCAGGCCTGGCGGCCTATATCTCCGACGACACGTCGTATAACCTGATGGGCAAATACACGTTCGAGTTCGGCGAGTCGAAGATTAAGGACAAGCTGACACTGTATGCAGGCTACAGCCACATGCAGAAAGCGCATTCGGACTACACCACCGGTAGCGCCGAGGGCAACTATCCGCTTGACGTCGGCATCAACATCAACAACTCCGCCGAGTACGGCATGGAGTGGGTGGGCGCACGCTACGCGCTGAGCAGCGGCTGGAACTTCGTCGGCGCGTTCTATCACGTCTCCCAGAACAGCTGGACCATCGGCAAGGGGACGACCGGCACCGACAACATCGGCTGCAGCGCCGCCGGCCTGCTGTGCGCGGGCGACTTCTACGAGGCGTCGGGCGTGGTGGACTACATCATCAACAAACACTATGACGTCTACGGCGGCGTGAACTATTCGGAGGTTACCGACGGTCTGGCCAATGGGTTTCCCGGCACCACCGTCGGCACCGCCGGCAGTGAAAACGAGGTCACCGTCATGGTTGGCTTCCGGGTGAAATTCTGACGCGCGCCTGCAGGCGCGCATTCGGCTAGAGTGCAAGGACTGCACTGATTCGGCCGCGCGGCGCAGCCGCGNNGCGGCCGATCTGCTGCGGAGAACGAGCTGCAGTCGTCATCGTCGCGTTTTACGCGGCGAGCAACTTTCCGCGAGGCGGTCCGAATCTTGCGTCAAGACGAACCGGACGAGCAGCGCGCCGACAGCGAGACCGATCGCTTCGTGCGCACCATGGGCGGCAAGGCGTCGACCATCGGTCGCGAAGCCGCCGAGGTACGAGGCGTCATCGACGACACGCAGAAACTGTCGGTACGCCAGGCGCAGGCCGTGGCGGCGCTGGCCACGCAGCTGCGTGACATCACACAGGCCCAGGACAGCATCGGACTGCACTCGCGCAGCAGTCTGTCGGCCGTGGCGCAGGCGCGTGAGGCGGTGGAAGCGGTCGGCCGCGAAGTCAAGGAAGTCGTCCAGACACTGCGGCAGGTGGCGGAAGGCACCGGCCGGATCGCCAAGATTGCGCTCCAGACCCGCCTGGTGGCGCTCAACGCGTCGGTGGAAGCCGCTCATGCGGGCGAGGCCGGTCGCGGCTTCAGTGTGGTGGCGGATGCGGTCAAGGAGCTGGCCGCCCAGGTCGAGGCCACCTCCAAGAGCATCATGAGCACCGTCGGTGAACTCGACGAGCGGGTGGACCTGCTGGCTCAGGAAATCCAGGCACGTTCGGCAAAGGAGAAGCCCAGCAGATTCCACCAGACGCTGACCGAGGTCGAATCCAGCGTCAGTGCCATCGGCGTTGCCGCGACCGCCAGCCGCGACATCAGCGACGGCCTGGATCGTCAGATGGCAGCCATCGAGTCGGAGATGCATGCCACCGTGCGTGCGCTGGAAACGGCGATGCACCGGAGCGAATCATTTCTGACACTGTCGGAAGAGATGATCGAGGCGGTCGCCGACAGCGGCGTTGAAACCTCCGACACACCGTTCATCCGTGCCGCGCAGCAGGCCGCGGCCGATATCGGCCGGCTGCTGGAAGAGGCGGTCGGTTCGGGCCAGATCCCGCTCATCGACCTGTTTGATGAGGACTACCGGCCGATCCCCAATACCAACCCGCCGCAGCACCTGACGCGCTTTGTGGAGCTGGCCCACCGGCTGTTTCCGCAGGTGCAGGAGCGACTGCTGGACCTGAGCGATCGGGTCATCTTCTGCATAGCGGTCGACCGCAATGGTTATGTCGCTGCACATAACAAGAAATACAGCCACCCGCGGCGCGGGGATGTCGCATGGGACACGGCGAACAGCCGCTATCAGCGCATCTTCAACGACCGCGCCGGCCTGGCCGCCGGCCGCAACCAGCGTCCGTTTCTGTTGCAGACCTACCGCCGCGACATGGGGTCGGGGAAGTTCGTCGTGGCCAAGGAGGCCGACGCGCCGATCACGGTGCAGGGCAAGCACTGGGGCGGCCTGCGGCTGGCCTACAAGTTCTAATCGGCGCTGATCATTTTCGCAGCACGATGAATAACCGACGGAACGGGAACAGCGTGCTGCCGTCGGCCCGCCGCGGATAGGCGGCGCGCAGCCGCAACGCGTAGTCGGCTTCGAAGTCCGCGCGCTCGGTGGGATCCAGGCGCTCGAGAAACTGCAGCAGCCAGGTGCCTTTGGTCCATTCCTTGACCGGGTCCTCGCCCGAGAGCACCTGCAGATATTCGCTCTCCCAGATGTCGAGGCTCGCGGCCAGCGGCGCCAGCAGCGAGTAATAGAACTGCGGTTCCGCCACCGGCGCTGCAGCCGCGAGCAGCGACGCAAGCCTGCCGTGCCAGGGCCCGGCGCGCGCCGTGGCCTCGATCAGGGTGTGCGAAGGCGCGGAGAAGTTGCGCGGCATCTGTACTGCGAGCACGCCGCCCGGCGACAGCATCGCCACCAGTCGCGGAAACAGCCGGCGGTGATCGGGTAGCCAATGCAAGGCCGCGTTCGAGTAGATGACGTCGGCCGGACGCTCGGCCTGCCAGCCATCCAGCGCCTGATGCACCCACTGCAGCTGGGGCAATGTCCTGGCCGCCTGCGCCAGCATGGTAGCGGATGCGTCCACGCCGATGATCTTCGCACCCGGCCAGCGATTCACCAGCGCCGCGGTCACGTTGCCGGCCCCACAACCCAGGTCATACACCACCTGCGGCTCGGCGCTCGGAATGCGCGCCAGCAGGTCCATTGCCGGCCGCAGGCGCGGCTGGGAGAATTTCAGATATTGCTGCGGATTCCAGCTCATGGACCGGAATAGCATAGCGGGATTGCCGCCTACAGACGCGCGCCGGTCGGCGCGCCGACACTACGGCGTTCAACTGCAGGGAAAAGGATCGGCAGTGCGAGGGAATAAATTAGACCGCTATCGCTCGAAGCGCGACTTTCGCCAGACGGCCGAGCCGCGCGGGACGGAGCCGGTGGCGAGGTCCAGGCGGCTGCGATTCGTGATCCAAAAACACGACGCGCGCCGGCTGCACTACGATTTGCGCCTGGAACTCGACGGAGTATTCAAATCCTGGGCGGTCACGCGCGGCCCGTCGCTGGATCCGGCCGACAAGCGCCTGGCAGTCGAGGTCGAGGATCACCCGCTCGACTACGGCGACTTTGAGGGCACGATCGCACACGGACAGTACGGCGGCGGCACGGTGCAGCTATGGGATCGCGGCTACTGGCAGCCATCGCCGGGAACCGCGCCCGAGGCGGCCCTGAAAGCGGGCGAGCTCAAGTTTGAACTGCAAGGTGAGCGGCTGCACGGCGGCTGGGTACTGGTGCGAATGCGCCGCGATCGCGACCGCGGTAAGCGCATCAACTGGCTGCTGATCAAGCATCGCGACGATGCCGCCGATCCGGCACACGCAGCAGCGCTGCTGCTGCAGGACCGCTCGGTCGCGTCCGGGCGCAGCATGGCGCAGATCGCCGCCGGTCGCGGCAGCGCCCCCAAGCCATTCATGCGCGCCGGCGGCAGCCGCGCTGCGCCTGACGCCGTCTGGGCATCGAAGCCCGCGGCATCGACCGCCGCACCACGCGCGGCTTCCAGGGGCGGCGCCAGCCGCAGCGCCAGGCGACCGACGAAGGCCATGCCGCGGTTCATCGAACCGCAACTGGCGACGCTGGTAGAGCGGCCACCGGGCTCGACTGACTGGGTGCACGAGGTCAAGTTCGATGGCTATCGCATACAACTGCGCGTCGAGGACGGCCAGGCGGTACTGCGCACCCGCAAGGGTCTGGACTGGAGCAAGCGGTTTCCGGAGATCGCGCGCGAGGCAGCAGATCTACCGGATTGCATCCTCGATGGTGAAATCGTCGCGCTCGATGCCCACCGGGTGCCGGATTTTGCAGCGCTGCAGGCAGCGCTGTCTGAAGATCGGACGGCGAAGCTGACCTATTTTGTTTTCGACCTGCTGTTTCTGGGCGGCGAGGACCTCAGGTCATTGCCACTGGCGGAGCGCAAGCAGCGGCTGCGCCGGCTGCTGCCGGACAAGCGTGGCGAAATGATCCGCTATGTGGATCACTTTGCGGCCAAGGCCGATGCGGTATTGGCCTCTGCCTGCCGCATGTCGCTCGAGGGGATCGTCTCCAAGCGGCTCGACACGCCCTACGTTTCCGGACGTGGCGCCGCCTGGACCAAGAGCAAATGCCGCGCCGGACAGGAAGTGATCATCGGCGGCTATACCTTTCGCGACGGGGCACCGCGCTCGCTGCTGGTTGGCGTGCACCGCGGCGAGCGGCTGGTGTATGTCGGCCGCGTCGGCACCGGTTTCGGTCAGCAAGCCGCGCATGCGCTGCTACCGCGGCTGAAAGCGGTCACCAGCATGCGCAGCCCGTTCAGGGGCGAGGCGGCCCCGCCGTCGCAGCCCGGAGTACGCTGGGTGAAACCCTCGCTGGTGGCCGAGATCGAGTTCGCCGGCTGGACCGGATCGGGCATGGTGCGCCAGGCCGCGTTCAAGGGTCTGCGCGAGGACAAGCCGGCAGGCGAAGTTCAGGCGGAGAAACCATCGAAACTTGCCCGAGGCAACGTCAAGCCCCAGCTGGCAGCGAAGAGCGCGGCCGCGCCGCGTCGACGCAGCGCCAAACTGCAGCGTGCCGGAGCGCCGGCCGCGTCGTCCGGCACTGGCGCCGACTCAGTCATGGGCGTGAACATCTCGACGCCCGGCAAGAGCCTGTGGCCCGATGCCGGCGATGGCCGCCCGGTCAGCAAGCTCGAGCTGGCGCAGTATTACGCGGCCGTGGGCGACTGGATGCTGCCGCATCTGGCCGCACGCCCGTGTTCGCTGGTGCGGGCACCCGACGGTATCGGGCGCGGGAAATTCTTCCAGCGCCATGCGATGCCCGGCCTGTCGAGTCTGCTGGAGCTGGTCACCGTGCGCGGGGATCGCAAGCCGTACCTCGTAATCGAGCGCGTCGAAGGGCTGGTGGCGGCCGCACAGATCGCGGCCCTGGAATTGCACCCGTGGAACTGTGCCCCCGGTAAACCGGAGGTGCCGGGCCGGCTGGTGTTCGATCTGGATCCGGCGCCGGAGCTTGCGTTCAGCGCGGTAGTCAAAGCCGCGCTCGAACTGCGAGCGCGCCTGGAGGCGCTGGGCCTGAACGCATTCTGCAAGACCACCGGCGGCAAGGGCCTGCACGTGGTGACGCCGCTGGCGAGTGAACGCAAGGCGCTGGACTGGCCGAGCGCCAAGAGCTTCGCCCAGGCGTTGTGCGTGCAGATGGCCGCGGACAGTCCCGAGCGCTACTTGACCACCATGGCCAAAAAGCAGCGCAGCGGCCGCATCTTTCTCGACTACCTGCGCAACGACCGCATGGCAACCGCAGTCGCGCCGTTGTCGCCGCGCGCACGCGAGGGCGCCAAGGTGTCGATGCCGTTGCTTTGGCCGCAGCTGCGATCAGGCCTCGACCCGAGGCGCTTTACGGTGCGCACCGCGCCGGCGCTGCTGGTGCGCGACAAACCCTGGCCGGACTACGCGCAGGCGGCGCGGCCGCTGCGGGCGGCGATCAGGCGAGTTACCAACCCCCGGAGGCATCATGGCTAGACCTGTCTGGAACGGCAGCATTTCTTTCGGGCTGCTCAATGTACCGGTGCAGATTTTCTCCGGCGAGCGTTCGGTCGATCTGCACTTTCGTCTGCTCGACAGTCGCGATAAGAAACCCATCCGCTACGAACGCATCAATTCCGACACCGGCGAAGAGGTGGCGTGGAAGGACATCATCAAGGCCTTTGAATATGAGAAAGGCAACTATGTGGTCATTCCGGAGCAGGAGCTGCGCGCGGCGGCTCCCGAGATCACCGAGACGGTCGCAATCGAAGCCTTCGTTGAGCGCGATGCCATCAGTCCGATGTATTTCGAGAAACCGTACTTTCTGGTGCCCGGCAAGAAGGCCGAGAAGGGTTATGTGCTGCTGCGCGAGACCCTGCGCAAGACCGGGCGCATCGGTATTGGCAAGGTCGTAATCCGTACCCGTCAGTACCTGTCGGCGCTGGTGCCACAGGGCGATGCGCTGCTGCTGAATCTGATGCGATTTCCGCAGGAGCTGGTCCAGCCGGATCAATTCGAGCTGCCGGCCGAAAAAGTATCGAACTACCGTATCTCGGCGCTCGAGCTGAAGATGGCCGAGCAGCTGATCGACTCGATGACGGTAGACTGGAAACCGGCGGACTATCGCGATGATTTCCGCGACAAGCTGCACAAGTTCATCCAGCGACGAATCGCCAGGAGCGGCGCGAGCGGGCGGCAGGAGGCCGAGCCAGAGGCACCCACGCCCAAAGGGGCCACCAACGTGGTTGACTTCATGGCGCTGCTGAAAAAGAGCCTGGCCGCCAAGGGCGGCAAGGGTGCCAAGGCGGCATCGCAACGGGCGCGCGCCGCAGGGCGCGGTAAATCTCGCGGCTCCGCCCGCCGCGCCGGGTGAAGAGTCAATTGCTGCGCTAGTTAACTATTAGTTTTAAATAGTTATAGACTATATCTCGCGTGATTTATTGCTGGCCCACCAACACCGGCTGCTCGCGATACAGCTGCGAGTACCACCGCTGCAGATTCGCAATCTTCGGCAGATCGTTCTGCACGATGTAGCCATAGTCGGTGTTGCGGACCAGGAAGTCCTGATGATAATCCTCGGCGCGATAGAAGCCGGTCAGCGGCGCGAGTTGCGTGACGATCGGTTGCGGGAAAACGCCTGCCTGCTGCAATTGCGCGATGTAGGCCCGCGCAATCGCCTGCTGGCGCGCGTCGGCGTAAAAAATCTCCGAACGATAGCGTACGCCCACGTCCGGGCCCTGGCGATTGAGCTGCGTCGGATCGTGCGCCACCGAGAAGTACACGCGCAGGATGTCGCCGTACGACAGCTCGCCCGGATCAAAGGTGACCTGGACGGATTCGGCGTGACCGGTGGTACCGCTGCCGACCAATGCGTAGTGCGCCGTGGCCGCGCTGCCGCCCGAATAGCCCGCCAACACGCGGCGCACACCCTTCAAGTGCTCGAATACCGCCTGCATACCCCAGAAACAGCCGCCGGCCAGCACTGCCGTCTGCGGCTTTCCGGCCAGCTTGACGTCGTCGAGTGCCGGTGCGGGGAACGACACCGTGTTGCCGGCCGCAATGGCGCTGATCGGAGCCACGACAAACAGCGCGACCACCCACGCCGGCGGGCCGAATTGGCGCGGTAGAACCACGGCGCTGGTCTTCAGGATCTGGCCACGAACTGCATCGCAGCCGAATTCATGCAGTAGCGCAAGCCGGTGGGCTTCGGACCGTCGTCGAACACATGGCCCAGATGCGCGTCGCAGCGCCGGCAGGACACCGCGCTGCGCGTCATGCCGAGGCTGTTGTCCACACCCTCCCCCACATTGTATTTGGAGATCGGCTGCCAGAAACTCGGCCAGCCGGTGCCGGATTCGAACTTGGTGCGCGAGTCGTAGAGCACGGTGTCACAGCAGATGCAGTGATACAGGCCGCTGGCATGCAGGTTCCAGGTCGCCCCGGTAAATGGCGTCTCGGTGCCCTGGCGCCGAGTAACCTCGTAGGAGAGCGCGGACAATTGCTGCCGCCATTGAGCGTCGCTCTTGATCACCTTCGGCACGCGTACGGTTCCGAGACTGGCGCCTGCGGGTGAAAAATTCTCGATCAGCACCGCCGCTGCATTGTCGATTGGCGGCGCATTGTCGATCGGCGCTGCGGCCGCGCCGGACTTCCTCGACACCAGCAGTGCTGCAACGGCGCCGCAGCAGGCTGCTCCATAGCGCAGCACATGGCGGCGAATCACATCATCGGGAGCTGATCGCTTCATCGCGGCACGATCACTGGCTAGGGTTGCGCGGCCGCTGCCGCCGACACGATGCCCCACGGGCTGCCACCAACGGTGATCCGGTTTTCCACCCGCCCGGAGGCGAGATCGACTACCGAGATATCGCCGCCCGGCCCGTTGGCGGTGTACGCCTTGCGCCCGTCACGGCTCAGCGCCACGCCCCAGGGGCGTTTGCCGATAGCAGTCATGGTTCTGAGAATCCGGCCCGAATCCGGATCGATCTCCAGCAGGGTTCCGGCGCGCCCGGTGGTCACATACAACAGTCGGCCATCCGCAGAGGCGACCAACCCCATCGGGCGCACCAGTTTCGGATCGCCGAGGGAAATGGTCTTGATAACCTTGTAGTCGTCGGTATTAAACACCGTGATCGAGGCACCGAACTCGTCGGTGACATAGCCGGTGTGACTCCTGGTCGACAGCAGCACGGCGCGGGGGCGTGGCAGCGTCGGAATGGAGGCCAGTACCTTCATGCTCCTGGTGTCGACGGCATCGACCCGATTCGAGGTTTCGCAGGCGGTGTAGGCGATGCGGTCGTCCTGGCTCACCGCCACCCCCTCGGGCTCCGAGCCCACCTTGGCCGCGGCACGTATGGTGCCGCCGACGAGATCGATGGCGGACAGCATGCCGGTGTCCTCGTTGGACGCGTACAGCGTCTTGCCATCGTGCGAGATGGCAAAGGTCTCGGGGTCGGCGTTGCTCGGATAGGTGTTGATGAGTTTGTGCGACTGCAGGTCAACGACACCTATGCCGTCGAAGCGTCGATCGGGCGGCGGCAGTTTCGACTCATCGACATTCGGGCCGCCGTTGGGAGAGCCGGACAGCGCAACGTACAGGCGCGAACCATCCGCCGAGACCGCAATGCCGCGCGGACGTCGGCCGACCGCGATGGTCGCGATGACCTTACCGGCCGCAGGGTCCACCGCCACGACGTTGCCGCCGCTCTCATCCGATACGTACAGGCGTTCATTGCCGCCAGCAGCCACGGCGTAGACCGGCAGACCGAAGCACAGCAGCCCGAGCAGCGCCGCCGACCCGGCCGCGCTGCGCCGGGCGGCCGACAGTGCAGTGCTCATGAATATTCCTGTGACGCAGCCACAGACGCTACGTTACGCGAGCGGCCATACGACGCAAGCACATCTCTTGGACCGCGCACCGGCACAGAAAGTTCGGTCCCGGGGGCGATCCCCGGGACCATTGCCACTGTAGATGCTACCGGCGCTCAGTAGACCACGACGCTGCGAATCGACTCGCCGGAGTGCATCAGGTCGAAGGCGTCGTTGATCTTGTCGAGCGGCATCTTGTGCGTGATCAGCGGATCGATGGAAATCTTGCCGTCCATGTACCAGTCAACGATCTTCGGTACGTCGGTACGACCCCGGGCACCGCCGAAGGCGGTACCTTTCCACACCCGTCCGGTCACCAGCTGGAACGGCCGGGTTGCGATCTCCTGGCCGGCACCGGCCACGCCGATGATCACCGACACACCCCAGCCGCGATGGCAGCATTCCAGCGCCTGGCGCATCAGTTTTACGTTGCCGATGCACTCGAAGCTATAGTCGGCGCCGCCGTCGGTGAGCGCCACCAGGTGCGCCACCAGGTCGCCCTCGACTTCCTTCGGATTCACGAAGTGCGTCAGGCCGAATTGTTCGGCCAGTGCCTTGCGCTTCGGATTCAGGTCGACGCCGACAATTTTATTGGCGCCCGCAAGTCTTGCACCCTGGACCACGTTGAGGCCGATGCCGCCCAGCCCGAACACCACCACGTTGGCACCGGGCTCGACCTTGGCGGTGTTGATGACCGCGCCCACACCGGTGGTCACGCCGCAGCCGATGTAGCACACCGTGTCGAACGGCGCGTCCTCGCGGATCTTTGCCAGAGCGATCTCCGGCAGCACGGTGAAGTTCGAAAACGTCGAACAACCCATGTAGTGATACACCTTCTCGCCGCCGATCGAGAAACGGCTGGTGCCGTCGGGCATGACGCCCTTGCCCTGCGTGGCGCGGATGGCGGTGCACAGGTTGGTCTTGCGCGACAGGCAGCTCTTGCACTGCCGGCATTCGGGCGTGTAGAGCGGAATGACATGATCGCCTTTCTTGAGCGTGGTGACCCCGGGGCCCACGTCCACCACGATACCCGCGCCTTCGTGGCCGAGAATGCACGGGAACAGGCCTTCCGGATCACCGCCCGAGCGCGTGAACTCGTCCGTGTGACAGATCCCGGTAGCCTTGTTTTCCACCAGCACCTCGCCGGCCTTGGGGCCCTCGAGGTCCAGCGTCACGATTTCGAGTGGCTTTCCGGCTGCGTAGGCAATGGCTGCGCGTGTTTTCATGGCTCATCGTTCCCTTAGATGCGTAGGAGATGAAGTCGGTTTTGCAAATTTCAAGCCAACGGATGACCGCGGCTGGCAACGGTCGAGAGATCGATCGCGCGCCAGCCTGCAGGCTCACGGGCGCAGCCGACCGGGCTCCCCGCCACGCGAGAAGTCCGGCAGGCCGCAGCAAGCGCTAGGCCGCGAGGACGCCTTTCGCCTTGGCCGTATGGGTCGCAATCAGATCCATCAGCTGTGGGGTCAGGCAATCGTAGGGCTCGAGGCCCAGTTCCTTCAGCCGCGCACGGATCGCCGGCATCTGATCGGGTTTAGTCCCGGACTCGATGACGGACGAGACGAAGGCCGCGAACTTCGGTTCCTCCCAGCCGGCTTCCTTCGACAGCTCGACATGGATGAAATCGAATCCATACAGCGGGTGATTCTTGTTCTCGATCCGCCCATACATATGCACGCCGCAGCCGGTGCAGGCATGGCGCTGGATCGCCGCGCTGGGATCCACGACCTTGAGCTTCTGCGCATTGGCCGTGACACTGAGCTTGTCCCGCGGCACCACGCCGACGACGGAGAATGTCGCGCCCTGCGGCTTCCAGCACTTGGTGCAACCGCAGGCGTGATTGAATGCGACGTTGCCCGTGATCTTGACCGTCACTTGTTGCTGCGCGCATTTGCAGGTCAGCGTACCGCCGGCGAAACTCGGATTGCCGTGCTTGACTCCATGATCAACGGAAGGGTGAATTGACACTGTAGCCATGATTGTTTTGCCTCGCTTTACGAATTAAACACGACGACCATTATTCTCAAACAAGTTCGCGACTGCCCGGCGCGCCGTTGAAACCGTGGCGCACCAGTCCGTGCCGATGCATCTTGCGGTACATCGTACGGCGACTGATATGCAAACGCGCCGCGGCGGCGCTGACATTCCACCGACATCCCTCGAGTGTGCGTCGCAGCGCATCGCGTTCCGCGCCGCTCAGCACGCCTTCGCCATCAGCGTCAACTTCGGCTTGGCGCATCTCGCTGCCAGGCGCCGGCACCGCAGTGCCGCCTGCCAGCCAATCATCGCTGAAGTCGGCCAGCGTCAGCCGGTCGGAGGCCCGCAGCGCCAGCATGGTGCGCACCACGTTGCGCACCTGGCGGACATTGCCCGGCCACGAATGACTCACCAGCCGCTCCAGCAGCGCCGGTTCGATGTCAACCGCCGGACCTGCTCCGGTCTCACTCTGCAGCAGCTTACGAATCAGATCGGCGCGATCGGTGCGCTGCCTCAGCGGCGGCATGCGCACCGTAATGCCGTTGAGCCGGTAATAGAGATCCTCGCGAAACAGGCCCTTGGCGATCAGATCCACCGGATCGCGCTGGGTGGCGCTCAGGATGCGCACATCCACGCTGACCACCTTATTGGCGCCCAGCGGCATCACTTCGCGATCTTCGATCACATTGAGCAGGCGCGCCTGCAGCGGCAGCGGCATGTCACCGATCTCGTCGAGAAACAGCGTGCCGCCGTTGGCCTGCAGGATTCTGCCCATGCTGCCTTCACGGGCGGCACCGGTGAAGGCGCCCGGCTTATGACCGAAGAGTTCGCTCTCGATCAGGTTCTCCGGGATGGCGGCGCAATTTACCGCGACGAAGGGTTTATCCGCGCGGCGACTGGCGTTGTGGATAGCACGTGCGCAATAGCCTTTGCCGGTGCCGGTTTCGCCCAGCAGCAGCACCGATATATCGCGATCCACCACGCGCCGCAGAATGTCGACGTTGTGCATCATTGCCGGATCCGCGGAATGCAGGCAATCGAGCGAGCCACGGGTCTCGGGCGCGGGGGCGACCGGGGTTGGAGCGGACGCTGGCGCGCCGGCGCGTCGCGCCGGTTCCGCCGGTGCGTGCACGGTCGCAAACCAGCGCCGCGGACCGAGCGTGGCCGACAGCGCCTCCGGCCGAAAGCCGTGGCGGCCGGACAACTGCATCAGTGCGCCAAGGCTGGTGTCGAGCACGCGATCGACGCGTTGCCCGCACAGCGACTCATGGTCGCGCAGTCCGAGCAGCTTCAGTGCGCCACGGTTGGCGCCTTTGATGATTCCCTGATCGTCGAACGCCACCACCCCTTCGCCGGGCGTGCTGACGAATTCCGCGCAGCGGTGGAAGCGCAGCACGTGGAACTCTTTGCAGGCGCCCAGGAAAGCGCGGTTTTCCACATTCTGAGCCGCCAGATCCACCAGCGCCAGCGTATGGGTCTGGGTGTGCGATGAGGCACCCGAGATATCGAGCGCCGCCAGCAGCTGGCCACGCATATCGAATATCGGCGCCGCGGAGCACGTGAGCTGGGTGTTTTGCGCCAGGAAATGGTCGGTGCGGTGTATGACGACCGAACGCTGGGTCATCAGGCAGGTTCCCATGCCGTTGGTGCCCATCTCGCGCTCGCTCCACATCACACCTTCGCGAAAACCGCAGCGGCGGGCGATGGCCGAGAATCCCGGGTCGCCGACATAGCTCAGGATGACGCCATCGCGATCGGTCAGCATGATGCTGTACTCGGAATGCTCCATCAGCTTTCCCAGTCCTTCCATCTCGATGCGTGCGATGGCCAGCACCACACCCAGCCGCTCCGGCGTCAGCGACCCGNNCTCGCGGCGGGCCTGCAGGTCGGCGCGTTCCACCATCGTGGGCCGCCGGGTTTCCTGCGGGTCGAGGGAATAGGTGTTGATGCAGCGATTCCAGGACGCGCGTACGACTTCATCGACCGGGAGCCCGGCCCCACTTCTTCGCACCGCGTTGGCTACCGGGTCGGCATGACCCTGGGCGGCCGGTCTGGTTCGCATCATGGTGGACTTCCCCCCCGGGTCAATTATGGATTGCTGGGCTCCGCAGGCGGTGGCGGACAGCCGAACTTGCACTCAGGTGCACCGTGATAATTGGATCGCACAAACGCCAGTATGTGCCACAGATCGTCGTCCGTGGCCACGATGGCGCCCATCGGCGGCATCGGACCGACCACGTTCTCGTGGCCCTTGCGCGTGTAGCCCTTGCTCTGCAGCTCGTCGGAACCCAGCGACACCAGCCGGAACAAGGTATCGTCGTCGCCGCCGTACACCCAGGTATCGTTGGTCAGCGGGGGACACATGCCGCCGCCGCCATTGCCACCGTGGCAGCCATTGCAGCCGGCGCGAAAGTACGCCTTGCGCCCGGCCTCGACGGCAGCCGCGTCATCGTCCTTGTAGGGGTTCTTGAGCTGCCCCTTAGGCGTAGCGTTGACGCGTTGCACAGGAGTCATTGCCCCGGCGGGAGCCGCCGCTGGAGTTGCCGCCGGCGGCGACGGCGAGGCCGCTGCCTGTTCCGCGCCGACAGCCGAAATTGCCAGCAATGCCAGACATACGAACACCAAGCTCTTGAACACTACTCACCCCTGTGGCTCTATCGTTAATCCATTACTTGTGCTTGCAAGATCTAGGCCCCGGGATGTCCCGGAACCGGCGCCGGGGCCGGCGATGCCTGCTGCGGCTCATCCAGCAGCTTGATGACTGCCTCATGGCCCTTGGCGCGTGCGATCGACAGCGCCGTATCGCCGCGCTCACTTTGCGCCCCGACGTTGGCACCCGAGCGCATCAGCAGCGCCACCAGGTCGGCGCGGCCGTCGGCCGCCGCAATCATAAGTGCCGTGACACCGCCCGCGTTGCTGGCATTGACATCGGCGCCCTTCTGAATCAAGGCCTGGGCCGCCGCTTCGGAATGCCCCGCTACGGCCAGCATCAGCGGAGTGTAGCCTGCATCCCCGATCGGGTGTCTGTAGTCCGCGCCCACGTCCACCAGGGCTACCGCCGCCGCTTCTTTGCCATATTCCAAAGCGATGGCCAGCGGCGTCACATTGCCCGGGCCGACAAAATTTGGGTCGGCCTTGTGTGCCGCGAGTACTTTGACCGACGCGGCATCGTCGGTCCAGGCGGCGGTCATCATCGGCGACCAGCCGTCGCGATCGGTCGCGCTGACGCTGGCGCCGTGGTCGAGCAGATACTTCACCACCGGCTCCGAGCGCCGGACCAGCGCATGGTGTAACGGCGTCTCGCCCTGCAGATCCTGCGCGTCGATCGACGCGTGCTTCTTATCCAGCAGATACGCGACACGAATCAGATCATCGGCGATGACCGCGTTGTTGAGTTCTGCGTTGACGTTGGCGCCGTGCGCGAGCCAGTCATTCAGCATCGCGATGGTCACAGTCTGCTTCTCGTGACCGGAGGGTTCCGGAGTCATCGGCGCCGGCTTGTAAGGCCCGTGCGAGGGCAGATCACCGCTGATCAGGCAGGTGTCGCAATGCACCAGCGGCACGCCAAAATCGGTCAGGATCGCGTGTATCGCCTCGCGTTGATCGTGCATCGCCTGCTCGAGCTTCGCCAGCAGATCGCGATCGGTGGTGCGCACCGCAAGCGCCATGTCGAATTCCATCGGCACGTCGTCTTCCATCAGATTGACAGGCTGAATGGTCAGCGGGGCGTGTTTCATTGCCTTGTAATACCCGGCAAACGGTCCCCACGTCGCGGCGATATCCAGCTTGCCGTCGATCACTTCCTGCACATCGTAGCCAGGCTGATCCTTCGGCACCAAATCAGCGTCGTGGCTCAGATAGTGAATCAGCACATTGGTAATGACGTTGTGCTCGGCGAGCGCTTCCCGAATCGCCGAGGTCTGGTAGACCCCAATCCTCAGCTTCTTTAATCTGGGATCATCAAGGTTCTTGATGCTGATCCCGCGATCGTTTCGATACGCCAGCACAAAAGTCGTACGGTACACCGGCGTGCTGGTGAGCACGCGCTCGGAGTCGACCGGCATGTCGAGCATCAGGTCGCATTCGTCCGCGTCCAGCGTGGTACGGGTCAGGCCGCGCTCGATCGTCGGCCGGAAGTAATACTCCACCTTGGTGTTGAGAGCCTGGCCGAGTACCTGCGCGATCTTGTTCTCCAGACCCTCTCCGGCCTCGTTGGAGAAAGGCATATTGCCGGGGTCAGCGCATACCCTTAAGGCTGCCTGAGACGCAACAGGCGCAGCGATGGCCAGTGCACCGATCATCAATGTTGCGGCCAGTGCCGGTCCAGTCCGAGTCCACATAAGTCAATTGCCCCGCTACGCCATAGTGCGGCGCATTACCGTACCAAGATAACCTAAAATACATGACCCCTCAAAAGGACGCGCCCGGTGAAGACACCGGGCGCGCCCCGAATCACCTCAACTGTATACCCCGGGTCCTTATTCGACTCGGAAGGTGTACAGCGTCCCTCCCATCGGGATCTTGTCGAGGTTCGCCGCCTTGGTCATNNACCGGCAGGCCGATCCAGCCGCCGATGCCGCTCCAGACCGAAATGTACTCCTTGCCGGCGATCTTGTAGGCGATCGGGTTTCCGATGATTCCCGAACCCAGCCGACGCTGCCACAGCACTTTACCGCTGGCACGGTCCACGGCTCTGAAGTCGCCGTTCAGGCTGCCGTAGAACGCCAGCCCGCCGTCCGTCACGAGCGCACCGCCCCAGTTCGGATAGGCGTCCGGAATCTCCCAGACGGTCTCGCCAGTCAGCACGTTGAACTTCTTGAACTTGCCGGTGACGCCCGGCTTCTCCGGGTACATGAACACGTTGGCAAACACGTACACGGTGCCCTGCTGGGTGTGTGAGCGTTCTTGCGGCTCATCTTCCATGCACCAGTTGTTGGTCGGGCAGTACGCCATGCCGGGCTCGGTCGGATCAATCGCACAGGGCTGCTGATCCTTGCCACCCATCGCTGACGGACACGCCTGCGTGTTGCCACCCACCGCGAACGGCGAATGCTCCTTCACCTTGATCGGACGGCCGGTCTTCATGTCGACCTTTTCCGCCCAGTTCGTGGTGACGTACTTGTTGGCCCGCAGCAGCGTGCCGTCGGTACGATCGAGCACATAGGCAAATCCGTTACGATCAAAGTGGATCAGCACTTTGCGAGCCTTGCCGTCGACCGTCAGGTCTTCCAGCATGTTCTCGTTGATGCCATCGTAGTCCCACTGGTCGAACGGTGTCATCTGGTAGGCCCAGACGGCCTCACCGGTGTCCACCTTGCGCGCGAAAATGGTCATCGACCATTTATTGTCCTGCGTGCCGTTGTTGCACTCTTCGTGCGTCTTGTACTTGCAGCGATACGACGGGCTCCACAGGCCGGGGTTACCGGTCGAGGTGTACACGAGCTTCAGCTCCGGATCGTAGCTGTAGAAGCCCCACTGTGCGCCGCCGCCACGCATCCACTCGTCGCCCGGATAGCTTGAAATGCCGATATCCTTGCCAGCGGTGCCGTACTCCGGATGCGCCTTGTTGGTGTCCTTGGTCAGACACACGTCCTTGTCGCTGCCGGTGCTCTGGCACTCCCAGACTTTCTTGCCGGTCTGCAGGTCATAGGCGGTCAGCCGGCCGCGGGCAGCGAACTCATCGCCGCCGAAACCGATGATGACCTTGCCCTCTGCAATAAGCGGCGCCGGAGTGATGGTCTCACCTTTGTCCGGATAGGCTTGCTTGACGACCCAGACTTCCTTGCCGGTCTTGGCATCCAGCGCGATCACGAAGCCGTCCAGGGTTCCGAACACGAGCTTGCCGTCGGCATACGACATGCCACGGTTGACCGTGTCGCAACAGGCGCGCGGTACCGCGGAATCATCTCGATTGGTGGTCTTCTTGTAGTTCCAGATCTCTTTCGGGTGATCCGGATCGGTCAGATCGAGCGCCTGAATGATGTTCGGCCACCCGCTTTCCATGTACAGCATCGGCGTGTCGCCAACATCGACAACCAGAGGCTGTCCTTCATGTCCGCGCAGCGTGCCGCTCGACTGCGACCACACCATTTGGAGTTTGCTGACGTTAGTGGTGTTGATGTCCTTCAGCCGGCTGTGCCGCGTGAGGGCCTGATCACCGCCCGGCGCCGCCCAAAGATCGGGATTTTTAGCGCGGTCGGTGACCTCATCTCCGATTGCCGCGGCACAGGACCCTCCGAGTGCCAGAATGGCACAAATCGTCCATAGCCTTCCCTCACGTTCGAATAGCATACGCAGTTCTCCTCAAATCTCGTTGTATCGTTCTATCGTTGTAACGGTGAGCACTGCCACCACCCCGCCCGTCCACACTTGCAAGCACAGACGTGGCCACGTGCATGGCCTCCGACCGTTCATCCCCAAGCAGGCATCATGCCAACCTGCCTCGCTCAATCTCGAGCACGGCGACTATCATACTCTTATCCGCAAAAGGTATAGATCACGTTTTGCATGGGAATTTGTTCACCACCCTGCGTAGGCATCACCAGCGTCGCGTTCGCTACAGGCTTGCGCCATAAATGGCACATTGAAACCGAGTTGCAGCGCTCGCCAAGTTGTGCTGGGGAGACACGTGCGCCACGACTGCCGTTGCGCTTTCGCCGCGGCCACAGCCGCGCGCTGCGCAGCCGAGGAAATATTGCCTGCTGGTGGCGCTCGCATGGCCCTGAAACGAAAACGGCACGGACGCTGCGTGCATCCGTGCCGTGGTCACCTTCGTCTGCTGCGGCCTCGCCTGGCGGCGTCACGCCGTCAGGCGAGGGGGCAAGCAGCAGTGTCAACCTGGCTCGCGCCTCGAGTCTTTAGAATCCGACGAACGCACCGATATTGACGGTGTTGGCCGTGTCGGTGCCGCCGTTCTGCGCTTCGGCCCGCACGTTGCTGTACTCGGCCAGCAGTGTGAGGTTCTTGGTCACCGAGTAATAGACGCCGCCGGTGGCCTTGCGGTTGCTCCGGACCAGGGTCGGGTTGACCTCGCCACTCGCCAGGTCAAGCCTGCTGTCGCCGTAGTTCGCGCCGAGCTTCACAGGACCAAACTTGTAAGTAAGCTGGGCCATGAAGCCGTCAGAGTCCCGCTTGTCGCCCAGAGCGTCGGCTCCATTGACGAACAAGGCGGTCGTGCCGATGCCGCTGCCGTGATAGTAGTAACCGAAAGCTTCAAAGTCCTGCACATCAATCTTGGCAAAGATATCGTAGGCAGTACCGGTGTAGCCGACGTGAGTGGTCGGGTCCGCACCGCCCCCGAAGTCGTAGTCCTGCTCCTGAGTGAGGAAAGTAGCAGAGGCATAGAACTTGACGCCATCGGCAATCGGCAGCGTGTACGCGGCTTTGCCGTGAAATCCCGGCGCCTTCTTGGTTTCCGGGCTGCTGCCAGCGGGGTCGGTCAACGACTCGAGCGGCTCAAAGATGCCGGCGGTCACATTGAAGCCCGCGAAGTCGGGCGTCGTGTAGTCCATCTGCGCCAGCCAGTCGGTGTAGATGTAGCCCAGGCCGATGCCACCCAGCGTCGTATTGCCCGGCGCCGGTGAGGCCGCGCCGCCAGGGCCGCCGACACCCAGCAGCGTCATGTCATTGAGGATCACATCCTCGCCGAACAGGCCGATCTGTCGGCCGACCGTGAAGGTACCCATGTCCTTGTTGCCGAACGTCAGGTAGACCTGGCGAACGTCCAGTGCGGCCGTTCCCAACGCGGTGTTGGTGCCGCCGGCATTGGCGTTATTCGGGTCGCCACCCGTATGCGTGACGATACCGGGATAGAAGCCAAAGTGCGCCCCGACGTCGATGCCGTCCTGGGTCGTCACGATGCCGAAGGTAATCGCGGCGGGCAGCAGGCCGTTGTCGACACTCGACACGCTGTTGCCGTTGCCGCCGCCGACGCAGGCCAGACCGCCGGCAACCGGCGCCGCCGGACTTCCCGGGGTGTTGCTCTGGCAGCTCGAGTAGACATAGTCCCCGTTGACGTTACCGGCGACCGACAGCGTGTATTTGCCGTCCGCCGTCGTAAAGTCCACCGCCATCGCGGGCGCTACTAGCAAGGGCACGAGGGCGCCGGCAAGCAATGCCCCTCGGTAACAATATGATGCGAAAATATTCTTCATTGAATGACTCCAAATTTGTTGTCTTCTAGCTACGCCGGCTGGCAGCGGTGCTGCAACCTGGCAACCTGCTCGGGTGCAGGAACCCCGTAACCCCCTCAGCAAGCAACGTGCCAAATCATGTTGCGTTATCGCAACTTCGCTTCTGTTGTCGAACAAAGGCTTAACGGCCGGAATTGTACGCGTAATTCGCCCGTAGTGCCATAAAGGCTACACTATGACGCGCTGGTGTTACGAAACCGTCCCAATGCCCTCATTAATAGCGCAGCCAGCGTGCAGCCAGCGGCGGCACCAGGATCAGGCTCACCAATGTTGACGACACCAGGCCGCCGAGAATCACCACCGCCATCGGGCCTTCGATCTCATGGCCGGGTTGACGCGATTGAATCGCCACCGGCAGCAACGCCAGTCCGGTGAGCAATGCGGTCAGCAGCACGGGGGTGAGGCGCTCTTGCGCGCCCTGCAGCGCGGTCGCCAGACTCCAGGGGTGGTTCTCGACCGTGACCAGGTGATCGTAATGCGATACCAGAAGAATCGTATTGCGGGCCGCCATACCGAATAGGGCGACGAATCCGACCATCGCGCCCAGCGACAGCGAGCCGCCGGTCACGGCCACTGCGGCCACCCCGCCCAGCAGGGTGCTCGGCAGCGCCGCCAGTACCAGCATCACGTGCCGGCTGCGGCCGAACGCAACCGCCAGCAACAGTACGATCAGCACGAAGGCGGCCGCGGAATGCAGCAGCAGCTCATGCGCCGCGGCGGCCTGGGCGGGTGCGGTTCCGCCGTAACGCAGGTATACGTCCGGCGGCAGCCTGACCTTGGCGGCTACCGCCTGGCGTGCGGCACGGGCATAGCCGGACTGATCGTTGGTCTTCGGATTGGCAACCACTACCTGGCGACGCAATCCGTCCTCGTGGTCGACCAGGCTGCGCGCCGACACCATGTCCAGTGCCGCTACCGAAGACAGCGGCACCAGCGCGCCCTGGCGGCCGCGCAATACCAGATCGCGCACCGCCTGCGGTGTGCCGTCGACGCCGGCGACACGTACCACGATCGGCACGCTGCGATCGGACTGATTGAGCTCTGCGACCACGGTGCCGTGAAATGCGGCGTTGATCGTCTTCAGTACGTCGGCGGCCGCGAGCCCATACAACGCCAGCTGCTCGGGGCGCATCTCGATGCGCAGCTCCGGCTGCCGTGGTGGTACCTCGAGCCGCACGGTGCCGCTCTGCGGCCACTGCCGCAATACGTCGGCGATCTGCCCGGCCACCTGGTCGTCGGCGTCCAGGTCCGGGCCGAACACGCTGACGAAGAACGGCGCGCCCTCGCCCGACAACGTCTCACCGATGCGTTCCGCGAGTACCGAATAGATTTCCACCAGCTGATTCGGAAAGTCGTCGAATACCGCGCGCACCCGCGCCTCGATCTGTTCGGCGCCGACTCCCTGCGTGCGGTCGAGCTGAATCTCGAACTCACTTTTATTTGGTGCGTCCGGATCCTGGCCGTTTTCCGCGCGTCCGATCTGTTCAGCCACGCTCTTGATGCCTGGAATCGCTGCCAGCCGCTCGGCGATGCGCCGGCCCACGCGCGACGTCTCGGTGAGCGAGATGCCGGGACGCAGCGCCGCATGCGCGATCAGGTAGTCCTCACGAAAGTCGGGCAGCAGCCGCGAACCGAGCAGCGGCAGCAGCAGCACGCCGGCTGCGCCGAATAGCAGCACCGCCGCCAGCACCAGACCCGGGCGCGGCTGCAGGCGCGTGATCGCCCAATGCTGCAGTCGCTTGCAGCGCTGCAGCCAACCGGCCTCCTCGCGCGGCGTGTAGCTGTTCATCAGCAGCGCGCACAGGGCCGGCGTGGCGCTCATCGCCACCAGCAGCGACAGTCCGACCGCCAGCAGAAACGCGGTCGCCAACGGCCGGAAGAATGCACCCTGCAGACCCGACAGCATCAGGATCGGCAGGAATGCGACCGCTACGGCCGCGGTGGCATAAAACACCGGCCGCCTGACTTCCAGCGACGCGTCGAGCAGCAGCGCCCGCAGAGCCGCGCCCGGCCCCGCGCTGCGGCGCCGGCGCGTGATGTTCTCGACGTCGATCACGGCGTCGTCGACCACCACGCCCAGCGCCACCACCAGGCCGCCGAGGCTCATCGTATTGAGCGACAGGCCGCAGCTGGTGAGAATCCAGATGGTCGCCAGCAGCGACACCGGAATGGAACTGAAGGACACGAAGGCGCCGCGCCAGTCGCGAAACGTCACCAGCAGCAGCACCACGACCAGCACCGCGCCGATCAGCAGCGAATTGCGCAGTTTTGAGATCGCGCTCTCGATGAAACTCGCCGGCCTGAGCAGCGCGCGATGATACTGCACTCCGCGCAGCGCCAGTTCCGGTGCCAGGGTCTCGAGCCGCTGCTCCAGATCGTGCGTGACTTCGAGCGTATTGGCGCCGTACTGCGTCGACGTCTCGACCAGGATTCCAGGTTGGCCGCCGATGATGGCATCGCCGAATCGCGGTGCTGCATCGTCGCGCACGGTAGCAATGTCGCCGATGCGCAGCGACGCGCCGTTCGGCGTCGCGATCACCGCCTGTGACAGCGACTCGAGCGAGGCTCCCGGCGCCTGCGCCTGCAGCACGATGCGCTGGCTTGCGGTCTCCAGGTACCCGCCACCGATCAGCTGCGTGCCGCGACGCACCGCCTCATCGACATCATCCAGCGTGACGCCTGCCGCGTGCATCTTGAACGGGTCGACCAGCAGCTGACGCTCGCGCGAATCACCGCCGAAAATCTGCGCCTGCGCCACGCCAGGCACCGCCAGAATCTGCGGCTTGATGGTCCAGCGGATCAGGTCGCGCAATTCGATCGGGGACAGCCGTTCGCTGGTGAAACCGAAGTGCAGCAGGTACTCCATCGATGAGCTCAACGGCGACAGCAGCGGCGCACCGACCCCATTGGGCAGCAGCGAACTGGAATCGGCCAGGCGCTCGGTGATGACCTGGCGCTGCCGGTAGGGATCACCCTCGCGGCCGAACACCACCTGGATCGCCGACAGACCCTGACTCGAGGTGGAACGCACCGCCTCGACGTTCTCGGCGCCGGCGAGCAGGCCCTCGAGCGGACGCGTCACCAGCGACTCGACCTGGATTGCATCCAGCCCCGGTGCCTCGGCCTGCACCAGCACGTGCGGTGGCGCGAAATCGGGAAATACATCGAGTCGGGCGTTGAGAAGTGCGTAGCCGCCAAGGATGGCGATCAATAAGGAAAGCGCGGTGACGATTCTCGGATACTTGAGCGACCCGCGAACGATGGTGGCAAGCATGGGCGCTAGTCGTGGTCTTCTTCCGCGGCCGAGAAGGTACTGATACCTTCGAGCGACCACAGCACACCAGCCCCCTGCACCACGATGCTGTCGGCGCGTCCCAGTCCGTCGACCAGCCAGCCATCGCCCACGCGCCCCAGCAACTTGACCGGCGCCGCCGCGTACTGAGCCTTGTCGCCGCCGCCACCGACCTGGCGGTAAACATATGCGCCCTTGTCGCCATACAGCAGCGCCGCGGCCGGCACCAGCACGCCGCCCACGCTTGCGGCCTGCAGCTGCACCCGCGTCCGCGCGCCTGGCCCCAGGCCATCCGGCCTGTGGTCGATCTGCAGCAGCCAACCGGCGCTCTGCGATTGCGGATCGGTCCGCGGCAATGGTCCAAGCACTTGCGCCGCGATACTGATGCCGTCGACGATCACCAGCGCGCGTGGCGCGATGGCGCCCTGCAGCTGGTGACCGGGCACATCGGCGCGCACCAACAGGCGACGGCCGGCAACCAGTGCCTCGATCAGCTCGCTGCGACGCGCACCGTCCAGTGCCGCCACCGGTCCCCACTGCAACCTGAAGGTGCTCGCGGCACTCTGCGCCTGAGCGGCGGCCTCGGCCGCCTGCGAGCGCGACGCCTGCAGCGACTTGAGCGATGCATCGGCGTTGTTGCGGTACAGGCCGTCCAGTCGCGCCACGTCGGCCGCGGCGGCGGCGGCGGCGGCCTGGGTGCTATCCACACGACCCGCGTCGCTCACCAGTGTCACCGGATCGAGCACCAGCCCGTAGGCTTCGATCTGCTGTGGGCTCGCCATCTGCATCGGATGATCGATACGAATGCCCACGGCCTGTTGCTGCGACGTCGTGAGCGCATAGGCGCCGGAACTGTCCGGCTGCAATGAGGCCTGCGGCCGCTCGTCGTCGTCGGCGACACCTGCGCCCGCAACGCACATCATCAACCACAACAGTCGCGCCGGTGTGTTCATGACTGCGGGTTGCCAGTGAGCGGCAACTCGCTCTCGGCACCCTGCAGCGGCCGGCGATAGGCGTCTTCGAGCGTGCCGAACGCCGACTCGGCATCGTAGGCCGCGGCCAGCAGCAGCAGTCGTGCTTCGCTTGCCGCCACCTGCGTCGACACCAGACTGGGGCGATCGCCAGCTCCGGCGGCGAACGAGCGCTGCTCGATGTCGTGCTGCCGATCGGCGATTGCCACGACGGCCGCCGCATCGTCCCAGGCCGCGCGCGCGCGCGGCCAGGCGAGCTCGGCGCGATCGATCTGCGCAAACACGTCGGCCTGCGCGGCCAGCAGATGCTGGGCCGCGGCTTCGCGCCGCGCGAGCGCTTCGCCGATCGGGCCCTGATGCTGATTGAATATCGGCAGCTCGAAATTGACGCCCAACGCGCTCTCCTGCGAAAAGTCGCTGAGCGCATCCTCGCGCACGCCGCTGGCTCCCCAGGCGTAGCCTGGTGTCAGGTGCATCTCCGGCCAACGCTTGGCGACTTCGTTCTGCAGCGCAATCTCAGCCAGGTCGTACTCACCCAGGGCATGAACGATCTGCGGTCGTCCGATCAGCGCGGCACTGCGCCAGCCCTGGGACACCGGCGCATCGAGCGCATCGACATCGGCCCAGCCGTCCCATTGCACCGGAATGCCGTCCAGTGCCGCTGCCGGTACGCCTACAGCGGCCGCAAGGCGCGATCGCGCGTCGATGGCGCGCGCCTGTGCCTGTCGCAGTCGCTGCTGCGCGCGCGACAACTCCAGTTCGTCCGCCAGCATCTGGGAGCGCGAGATTTCGCCGGCATCGGCGCGTGCCCGATCGGAGGCAAGCAGAGTCTGGCGCTGCGCGACCAGAGCTTCGAGCAGCGCCGATTCGTCGCGCGAGGATGCCACATCGAGCAGCGACTGCCGCAGCGCCGCTCGCACCGACCAGATCGACTCGGCCAGATCGGACTTCGCGAGCGCGGTCTCTATAGCGGCATAGTCGATGGCGCGCGAGCGATCACCCGGCCGCCGCAGCAGGAAATCCATCGATAACCCGTACAGCCAGGCCGCGCTGCGGGCGGCGGCGCCGACGTATTCGGCAAACAGGTTCATCGTCGGATTGGCGTGTTGAGCCGCGGTGCGCTCCGCGGCCACGCTAACCGCGACGCGGGCGCGCGCTTCGGCCAGTTGCGGATTGAGCGCCAGCGCCGCCTTGAGCCATTGCGCGCGATCCCATCCCGTGGATGGCGGCGGCAGGTCCGCGCCGAGCTGCTCCAGCCGGCGCGCGTCGAACGCCGCGGCGCTGTTGGATGGACTGAGCGGCGCCGGCGGCGGTGCACTCATGCAGCCGCTGAGCACCACCGCGGCCAGTGCCAGCGTCAGTGCCGCGACTGTAAATTCCCCTCCCGCTCTCATGTTCTGCAGTAATCCGCCCACAGCCACGTAGTTTCGGGAAATTCTCCCGTCGATTGACAGTATAGAGCCCGGGCTGATCGGGCGCGAAGCCCATCGCCCGCGCCATTGCTGACACAATCGCTTGCGAAACGAATTGCGTCGGTATTATCTTCGGCGCATGGAGACGATCCGGCGGTACCCTTATATAGGTATAGGCGTTTCGTTTATGAGCCTGGCGTTGCTCGTCTGTGCCATCGCCTCGCCTGCCCCGCCCGCGCCGCAGGCGCCCGCCTCCCCCAGTGCGCCAGCGCCGCCCCCAACGGCGCAGTGCAAGGAGGCCGTGGTCAGTCCGGTCAGCGGATTCGCCGAGTGTGTGGATCCGCGCGGCGCGCCGGTCGCGCCGCCGCCAAAGCGGCCGGACGCTCCGCCCGCCGCGACCGATCGCTAAAGGCCGCGTAAGTCAGCCGCCGCCGGCGACTGAGCGGTGCCAGCGGATCAGCTGAGCGAGTTGCACGCGTTGATCGGGCGCGTCGTTTGACGCTGGCTGCCAGCCGCGGTTACTGCCCAGCGAAGCGCCGACAGCCAGCGCACCGGGGACGGCGGCACGGGGGAAATAGAAACTGCGCACCACGACTACGGCGACTTGCGCGGCCTGCGCGGCAGCGACACCAGCCGGAGAATCCTCGATCGCGAGCACGTCACCGGCAGTTAGCCCTAAGGTCTGCAGCGCCTGCAGGTATACCTGCGGATCGGGTTTTTTCATCGGTGCCTGTTCCGCGCATGCCACGGCGGCAAAATGCGAGCGCCAGCTGTCGCCCAGATGCGCGGCCAGGAGCGCGGCGACGTTGGCAGCGCTGGTCGTGGTCGCAATGCCCATCGCCACGCCGGCCTCGCCGCAATCGGCGAATAGCTGCGCGACCCCGGCGCGCAGGGGCAGCGCGCCGCCGGCGACGATCGCCGCGTAGTACTCATTCTTCAGCCGATGGATGCGCTCGACCAGTGCCGCACGCTGCACGCCATCCGGCGGCGCCAGCGGCTGGCGCTCCAGATCGAAAAGCAACCGTTCGCGCCCGCCGGCCACGGCCAGCAGTTCACCGTAGCGCGACTCGCTCCATCGCCATGGAATGGACAGCGCCTCGAATGCACGATTGAACGCCACCAGGTGGCCGTCGCGTTCGGTCTCGGCCAGCGTGCCGTCGACGTCCCACAGGATTGCCTTGAGCATCGCTCACAGGGTTGCACGAGTCAGCAGCGCCGGCAATTCGGCCAGCGTCTCGACGAATGCATCACAGGGCAGCGCACGCGGATCGTTACCCTCGTTGTAGCCGTACGGTACGCACACCACCGGCATGCCCGCGGCCCGCGCCGCCAGCACGTCGTTGATCGAGTCGCCAACCATCAGCGTCTGCGCGGTGTCCACCCCGAGCGCCGTGCAAGCCACCTGCAGCGGCTGCGGATCGGGCTTGCGGCGCTCACAGCTGTTGCCGCCAATCAGCACGTCGATGTACTGGCTCAAGCCGAATCGCTCGAGCAGGCCGCGTGCCAGGTACTGCTGCTTGTTGGTCACGACCGCGAGTGACAGCTGCAGCCGCCGCAGCTGGCGCAGGCAATCGACGACCCCCGGGTAGATACGTGCGCTGTGCTCGGCGCCGGACTCGATGCGTTCATAGAGCAGGAAATAGCGCTCCAGCAGCGCCGCCTGGTGGCGTTGATCGAACGTTGCGCCCAGCCGCTCGAGTGCGCGCTCGATCAGCACCGGGCCGCCGCGACCGATCATCACGCGTACCTCGGTCACCGCCAGCGGCGCCAGTGAGCAATCAGTCAGCGCCTGGTTCAGCGCCGCGGCAATCGCGTCCACCGTATCCAGCAGCGTGCCGTCCAGATCGAACAGCACCGCACGCAGCTCAACGCCGCGCCAGCGCAGCGCGGCCGGTGCGGCAACGGCGCTTATGTTGCCACTCCGCGCTGTGCCAGCGCGAGCGCGCGTTCGGTGACGGCGCTCACCGTCAGGCCGAGGGTTTCAGCGACCTGCGCCGCCGGGGCCGATTCACCGAAGCGATCGATGCCGATGACGTCGCCGTCGAAGCCGGTATAGGCGCGCCAGAATCGGCTTACCCCGGCTTCGATGGCCAGCACCGGCACGCTGCGCGGCAGGACCGCCGCGCGGTACTGAGCATCCTGGGCATCGAAATCGCTGCAGCTCGGCATCGACACCACGCGCGCGTCGATGCCCTGCGCGGCCATCGCAGCGCGAGCTTGCATTGCCAGCGCCACCTCAGAACCGGTGGCCAGCAACGTCAGTGCCGCCGTGCCTTGGGCCTCGGCCAGCACATAGCCGCCCTTGCGCACATCGCGCAGCTGCTGCGCGTCGCGATCGAAATGCGGCAGGTTCTGCCTCGACAGGACCAGGCAAGTCGGACCATCGCGGCGCTCGATGGCGGCCAGCCAGGCGATCATGGTCTCGACCGCATCGCAGGGTCGCCACACGGCGTTGTTGGGAATCAGGCGCAGGCTCGCCAGGTGCTCGACCGGCTGGTGCGTTGGCCCATCCTCGCCCAGGCCGATGCTGTCGTGGGTGAACACGAACAGCACGCGCTCGCCCATCAGCGCCGCCATGCGCACCGCGTTGCGGCTATAGTCCGAGAAAGTCAGGAACGTTCCACCGTATGGAATGTAGCCGCCGTGCAGGGCGATGCCGTTCATGATGGCGCTCATGCCGAACTCACGCACGCCATAGTTGATGTGATTGCCCCACTGACCGTGCCGTAGTGGCACGCTCGCCTTGCCGGCGGTGAGGTTCGAACCGGTCAGGTCGGCAGAGCCACCAAGCAGCTCCGGCAACAGCGGCAGCAATGCCTCGATTGCATTTTGCGACGCCTTGCGCGAGGCGATACCGGCGCGCTGCTCTACTACTTTGGCAAGCGCTGCGGCACTGGCCTCGCGCCAGTGACGCGGCAATGCCCGCAGCACCACGCGACGCTCGAATTCGGCCGCCAGTTGCGGATGGGCGTGCCGGTACGCCTCAAGGCGGCGCTGCCAGTCGGCCTGGCGCGCTAAGCCTGCGGCGCGCGCATCCCATGCGGCGCGAATTCCGGCCGCGATCTGAAACGGGCCCGCGGCCCAGCCGAGTGCTGTGCGGGTGGCGGCGGCCTCAGCCGCGCCCAATGCGGCGCCGTGCACATCGTGGCTGCCGGCCTTGTTCGGACTGCCCTTGCCAATCACGGTTTTGCAGCACACCAGCGTCGGCCGGCCGCTGTCCTCGCAGGCGTCCTGCAGCGCCCGCTCGATCGCCGCGCTGTCATGGCCATCGACGTCGCGCATCACCCGCCAGCCGTAGGATTCAAAGCGCCGTGGTGTGTCATCGGCGAACCAGTGCTTCACATGACCATCGATGCTGATGCCGTTGTCATCGTAGATGGCAATCAGATTCGACAGGCCGAGCGTTCCGGCCAGCGAGCAGGCCTCATGGCTGATGCCCTCCATCAGACAGCCATCGCCGACGAATACCCAGGTGCGGTGGTCGACGATGGTGTGGTCAGGCCGGTTGAATTCCGCCGCCAGCAGCTGCTCGCTCAGCGCCATGCCGACCGCATTGGCGAGCCCCTGGCCGAGCGGACCGGTCGTGGTTTCCACACCGGGGGTGATACCGACCTCGGGGTGACCCGGCGTCTTGCTGTGCAGCTGGCGAAAACGCTTGAGTTCCTCGATCGGCAGCGCATAGCCGGTCAGGTGCAGCAGCGCATACAGCAGCATCGAGCCGTGGCCATTGGACAGTACGAAACGATCGCGGTCGGGCCAGATCGGATCGGCGGGATTGTGCTTCAGATGCCGGCGCCATAGCACCTCGGCAATCTCGGCCATGCCCATCGGCATGCCGGGGTGGCCGCTGTTGGCGGCTTCCACCGCATCGATGGCGAGGAAGCGCAATGCGTTGGTGAGTTCGCCCGGTCCGACCGCTGTCGCATCGGTTCGCGTTGCATCGACTAGTGCGTTCATGACTACCCTGGCTCCTCAGCGTGCGCGTCGTTTCAGGTCGATCAGGCGCAGGATCATCGGCGTGAAGATGAATTGCATCGCCAGCCCCATCTGGCCTCCCGGAACGACGATGTTGTTGGGCCGGCTCATCCACGAGTTGTGCAGCATCGACAGCAGGTACGGGAAGTCGATGCCCTTCGGATTGGCAAAGCGGATGATCACCATGGACTCATCGGCCGAAGGAATATCCCTGGCGACGAACGGATTGCTGGTGTCCACGGTCGGCACGCGCTGGAAATTCACGTGCGTGCGACTGAATTGCGGACAGATGTGATTCACATAGTCGGGCATACGCCGCAGGATGGTCTCGACTACTGCATCCTGCGTGTAGCCGCGCTGGTGGCGGTCGCGGTGCAGCTTCTGGATCCACTCCAGGTTGACGATCGGTACCACCCCGACCAGCAGATCCACGTGCTGAGCGACATTGACTTCGCCGCCGACGTAACCGCCGTGCAGGCCTTCGTAGAACAGCAGGTCGCTGTCCGGCTGCATCGTTTGCCAGGGTGTGAACGAGCCCGGCTCGCTACCGAGTTCCTTGGCCTCGATGGCATCGTGAACGTAGCGACGCAGTTTGCCGCCGCCGGTGGAACCGTATTCCGCCAGCGTATCGGCCAGTTCCGCCAGCAGGTTCGCCTCCGGCCCGAAATGACTGATCGCGGGACCCCTGCCGCTATCGGCCGCGGCCACGCGCTCGCGCATCTCGACGCGGTTGTAGCGGTGGAACGAGTCGCCTTCAATGACCTCGGCCTTGATGCTTTCGCGCCGGAAGATGTGCGCGAACGCCTTCATTACCGTGGTGGTGCCGGCGCCGGAGGAACCGGTGACGGCGATAACAGGATGTCGGGTTGACATGGTGTGGCTATCCGGGTCAGGCGTGCGCTTCGGGGCGGAACAGCGAGCGCTCGTTGAACAGCGGCGAGGTATAGGGTCGGTCGGAACCGCTGTCGAACTCGGCGTGGTAACGCTCGATGCGCTCGACCTCATTGCGTGATCCGAGGATCACCGGAATGCGCTGATGCAGGCTCTCGGGCTGCACCTCGAGCAGTCGCCGCCGGCCGGTAGTGGCGCGGCCGCCGGCCTGCTCGATCAGCAGGCCGATCGGATTGGCCTCGTACATGTGTCGCAGCCGTCCGGGCCGGTTTGCGTCCTTGGTGTCCCTGGGGTACATGAACACGCCGCCGCGCATCAGGATGTGATGTACCTCCGCCACCATGGAGGCAATCCATCGCAGGTTGAAATCGCGTGCGCGATCGCCGGTCTTGCCGGCCTGGCATTCACTGATGTAGCGATTCACCGGCGGTTCCCAGAAGCGCGCGTTACTGGTGTTGATCGCTATTTCGCTGCTGTCCTGCGGTACCTGCAGGTCCGGGTGCGTCAGGATGAAATTGCCGATCTCACGATCGAGCGTAAAGCCGTGCGTGCCCTTGCCCACGGTGATCACCAGCATCGTGGCCGGGCCGTAGATCGCATAACCGGCGGCGACCTGCTTGCCGCCAGGCTGCAGGTAATCGGCCACGCTCGGCGGCGCAGCCAAGTCGTGCCGCAGCACCGAGAACACCGTGCCCACCGAGCTGTTGACGTCGGTGTTCAGCGAGCCGTCGAGCGGGTCGAACAGCAGCAGATAGCGCCCGCGGGTGAATTCGTCCGGGATCGCGTACGGCTGCTCGAGTTCCTTGGAAGCCATACCGGCCACCAGGCCGCCCCATTCACAGCTGCGCAGCATCTCGTCGCTGGCCAGCAGATCGAGCTTGATCACCTGCGTATCGCCGTGGCCGCCGCTGTTGCCGACTTTGCCGAGTACGCCGCCGAGCGCACCCTTGGCGGTCATGGCCGAGATCGCCTTGACCGCGGCCGCGACATCGATCAACAGCGCCGCAAGATCGCTGGCGCCTTCGACGCGGTCGGACTGCTGGATCAGAAACTTCGACAGCGTGGTGCGTCCGAGATGCATGGTCGGGACTCCTGTTGATATGCCCTATTCGGGTTTGTGGGCGGCCGCTATCTGAAACACACGGCTGGCGCGGATATCGGGTTCGGCAATCGTGGTCAGATCCTCGGCCGTGTACTCGCGATCCCGATCGGCAAACAGGCGGCTCGCCTGGCGCAGCCGCGCGCGATCGAGCGCATTGCGCACACTGCGCGCATTGGCGAAGTGCTCCTGGCCGATGCGGTAGCCGATGTACTGCTCGAACGCCTCGCGGGCGCCCGGCCCGAACTGGTAGTTCTGCTGCTGCAGCATGCGCTCGGCGATGCGCAGCAGGTCGCTCTGCGGGTAGTCCGGGAAATCCAGGTGATGCGCGATGCGCGAGCTCATGCCGGGATTGGAGCGAAAGAAAGTGTCCATCCGGTCCTTGTAGCCGGCCAGGATAACGACCAGGTCGTCGCGCTGGTTCTCCATCACCTGCAGCAGGATCTCGATCGCTTCCTGGCCGTAGTCGCGCTCGTTTTCGGGACGGTAGAGGTAATAGGCCTCGTCGATGAACAGCACACCGCCCATGGCCTTCTTGACGACTTCCTTGGTCTTGGGGGCGGTGTGCCCGATGTACTGCCCGACCAGGTCATCGCGCGTCACGGCCACCAGGTGACCTTTGCGCACGTAGCCGAGGCGGTGCAGGATTTCCGCCATGCGCAGCGCCACCGTGGTCTTGCCGGTGCCGGGGTTGCCGGTGAACGACATATGCAGGCTCGGTGCCGCAGCCGCGAGGCCCAGGTCGGTACGCAGCTTGTCGATCACCAGCAGCGCGGCGATATCGCGAATGCGCATCTTGATCGGCGCCAGGCCGATCAGATCGCGCTCCAGCTCGTCCATGACCGCGCCAGCCTGGCTCTGCGCCAGTACCTGGTTCACGGTGCGCACGCCGTTGACGACTCCTGCGGTGGCATCGAAGATTGGCGATGCGTCCGCCGCCGACACCGGAGCGAAAGGCTGCGCCGTGCCGGGGATGGTGTACTTCGGTGAGGCCATCTTCTAAGCCACCCGGCTCGCCGGCGCGGAGCGTCCGAGTCTGGCGCGCATGGCCTCGAGCACCGCGCGATAGTCCTTGCTGCCGAAGATCGCGCTACCGGCGACGAAGGTGTCGGCACCGGCGTCGGCCACGCGGCGGATATTGTCCACCTTGATGCCGCCGTCGACCTCCAGCCGAATGTCGCGGCCGCTGGCGTCGATCAGCTTGCGTGCACGTTCGATCTTGCGCAGCGCCGACTCGATGAACCTTTGGCCGCCAAATCCCGGATTGACACTCATGATCAGCACCAGGTCGATCTTGTCCAGCAGGTACTCAAGCACCTCGAGCGATGTCGCCGGATTGAATGCCAGGCCGGCCTGACAACCCGCGGCCTTGATGACCTGCACCGTACGATCGACGTGACTGGAGCTTTCCGGATGAAAGCTGATGAGGTCGGCGCCGGCCGCGGCGAAGGCGGCGGCCAGCGCGTCCACCGGCTGCACCATCAAATGCACGTCGAGCATCGCCATGCTGCCGTCGCGCCCGATGCAGTGCGGCTTCAGCGCCTGCGCCACCATCGGCCCGATGGTCAGGTTCGGCACGTAGTGATTGTCCATGACGTCGAAATGGATCCAGTCGGCGCCAGCGGCCAGCACCTGCCTGACTTCCTCACCCAGGCGGGCGAAATCGGCGGACAAAATTGACGGCGCGATGCGATGCATGGGCTAGTCGCCGTCGCGCTCGCCTTCCGGCGCGTCGGTGGCGTAGCTGTGGATCGTGTAGCGGATGCTGCGGCCGCGAGATTCCTGGCGCACCAGCCCGAAGCCCGGTTCGTGCTGCGGGCGATTGACCATGAAGCTCATTGCGATGCTCTCCACGCCGCGCGTGGAGTCGAATGCCATCAGGCGGATGTAGTGTCGCGGAAATGTCCTGCGGCAATTCTGCAGCTCCAGCATCACGCCGGCCGCGTCCCTCAGGTCGAACATCGGCATGCCGAACATTTCCCAATAGGTATTGCGCGGGTGCGGATCGTCGGTGTACTCGACGCTCCAGGCATAGCCCTTGTTCAGGCCGTACTCGACCTGCAGCGCGATTTCCGCATCGGTGAGATCGGGCAGGAAACTAAATTGTCCCTGGGTGATGCGGCCTGCGGGGTTGGTGATCATATGGCGCTCTCCGTGACCATGTAGTCGGAGGTATCGGTGGACGTGTAGTTGAAACTGATCTCGCCCCAGGTATCGAGCGCCTGCTGCAGCGGACTGCAGAACTTGGCGGCGCGGCGCAGGATCTCCGGGCCTTCGTTCCTGATGTCGCGGCCCTCGTTGCGCGCCTTGACCATCGATTCCAGCGCCACGCGATTGGCCACGGCGCCGGCCTGGATTCCGGCCGGGTGGCCGATGGTGCCGCCACCGAACTGGAGCACGACGTCATCGCCGAACAGATCGAGCAACTGGTGCATCTGCCCGGCGTGAATGCCGCCGGACGCGACCGGCATCACCTTGCGCAGGTCGGCCCAGTCCTGATCGAAATACAGCCCGCGCGGCAGATCCCGCCGGGTGTAGCTGTCGCGGCAGACGTTGTAATAGCCCTGCACGGTCATCGGGTCGCCCTCGAGCTTTCCGACCGCGGTGCCGGCATGCAGATGATCGACGCCGGCCAGGCGCAACCACTTGGCGATGACGCGGAAGCTCACGCCGTGGTTCTTCTGGCGTGTATAGGTGCCGTGGCCGGCGCGGTGCATGTGCAGGATCATGTCGTTCCTGCGCGCCCAGTTGGACATGCTCTGGATGGTGCTCCAGCCGACCACCAGGTCGACCATGACGATGACCGAGCCGAGTTCCTTGGCGAATTCGGCGCGCTCGTACATGTCTTCCACCGTGGCCGCGGTGACGTTCAGGTACGAGCCCTTGACCTCGCCGGTAGCAGCGCTAGCCTTGTTGACCGCGTCCATCACGTACAGGAAGCGGTCGCGCCAATGCATGAACGGCTGCGAATTGATGTTCTCGTCGTCCTTCATGAAATCGAGGCCGCCCTTGAGGCCCTCGTAGACCACGCGGCCGTAGTTGCGTCCTGACAATCCGAGCTTGGGCTTGGTGGTTGCGCCCAGCAGCGGGCGGCCGAACTTGTCGAGCCGCTCGCGCTCGACGATCAGGCCGGTGGGCGGACCCTTGAAGGTCTTGACGTACGCCACCGGGATGCGGATGTCCTCCAGGCGCACCGCCTTGAGCGGCTTGAAGCTGAACACGTTGCCGATCAGGCTCGCGGTCATGTTCGCGATCGAGCCCTCTTCGAACAGGATGATGTCGTAAGCCACCCAGGCGAAGAACTGGCCGGCAATGCCCGGCACCGGTTCGACCTGGTAGGCCTTGGCGCGGTAGCTGTCGCAGGCGGTCAGCCGGTCGGTCCACACTACGGTCCAGGTGGCGGTACTCGACTCGCCGGCGACGGCCGCGGCGGCTTCCACCGGATCGACGCCGTCCTGCGGGGTGATGCGGAACAGGCAGATGGTGTCGGTGTCTTTGGGGACGTAGTCAGCGTCCCAGTAGCCCATCTGGCGGTACTTCAGCACGCCGGCGGTATAGCGCTTCTTGGCGTCCTTGATAGCCGTTTGACCTGATTTTTCAATCGCTTGTGCCATTATGTGATTCCGATTTCCTGGGCGTGCGAACCACTGTAGGGCGATTGATTATTCAGGTACAGTCATTTATTGTTATCTCGACAGTAAGAATAACTGAATGAAGAACGCCACCCTCCGCCAGCTGCGCGTGTTCGCATCCGTGGCGCGGCACCTGAGCTTTGTGCGTGCAGCCGAGGAACTGGGCCTCACCGCCCCGGCGGTCTCGATGCAGATCAAGGACCTGGAGATCGAGGTCGGCCTGCCGCTGTTCGATCGATCCAGCCGCAAGGTGTCGCTCACGATGGTGGGCGAATATGTGCTGGCGCATACGCGGCGCGTGCTGGCCGCGGTGCGCGACGCCGAAGACATGGTGGCGCGTTTTCGCGGCCTGCAGACCGGGGTGCTCGACGTCGGCATGGTCAGTACCGCCAAGTACTTCGTGCCACGCATGCTGGCGCAGTTCCGCGACGAGCATCCGGGCATCGAAATTCGCCTCCAGGTCAGCAACAACCGCGAACAGGTGGTGGCGCTGATGCAGCAGGGCAGCGTCGAACTCGCCATCATGGGCCGGCCGCCCAGGGAATGGCCGACCCGCGCCGAGCCGTTCGCGATGCACCCGCACGTACTGGTGACGTCGATCGAGCACCCGTTCGCGCACACCGAGAAAGTGCCGGCGAACGCGTTGATGGGCGAGGGTTTCATCGTGCGCGAGCCGGGTTCGGGCACGCGCGCCGCGCTCGACGAATTCATGGAGGCGCACCAGATGAGCCCGCGGGTAGTGATGCAGATGTCGAGCAACGAGGCGATCAAGCAGGCCGTGATGGCCGGCATGGGCGTGGCGCTGCTGTCGCTGCACACCATCGGACTGGAGCTCGATCATAAGCTGATCGCCACCCCGGAGTGCGAGGGGTTGCCGGTGATGCGCCGCTGGCACGTAGTCAACAACCTCGCCAAGACGCTGTCGCCCGCGGCCGAGGCATTTCGCTACTTCATCCTGGAGCGCGGAGAAGCATTCCTGGCCAAGCATTTCGCGCACCACCAGGGCTTCCTGCCCGGGCGCTAACGCGCCGAGCTCGCTGTCAGGTCTCGATCAGGCCGTGGCGCACGGCGATCAGCGTCAGTTCGGCCTGATTCGAGGCCGCCAGTTTCTGCTTGATGTTGTACAGATGGGTGCCGATGGTGCTGGGGCTCAGGTGCAGCGTCTCGGCGATCTGATTGACCGACGCGCCGCGCGCCAGCAGCACGAACACTTCAAATTCGCGCGCTGACAGCTGCTCGATCGGATTGCGGTCGCCGGTGACGTCCTGCACCGCCATCAGCTGTGCGATCGAGGCGTCGATGTACATGCGGCGCGCGGCCACGGTGCGGATTGCCTCGATCAGTGTCTCGGGCGCGCTGCGTTTGGACAGGTAGCCCAGCGCGCCTGCCTTGAGCACCCGCTTGGGATGGCTGGCGTCGGCGTGCGCCGAGAGCGCCAGGATGCGGGCACTGGCGTCGCGCGCAATGATGCGCTTGACCGCCTCGATACCACCGATGCCTGCCATCGCCAGATCCATCACCACCACGTCCGGCCTGGCTTCGGTGTACTTGGCACACGCTTCCTCGCCGCTGTCGGCCTCGGCCACCACCTGCATGTCGGCCGCCGCCTGCAGCAGCAGGCGGAAACCCATGCGCACCACGGCGTGGTCGTCCACCAGCATGACGGTGGTGGGTTTCACGCCTGCGCCGCCAACGGCAGGCGTACGGTCACGTGTGTGCCGGCCGGCTCGCCGCGATCGAAGTCGAACGTGCCGCCCAGGGCTGCAGCGCGCTCGCGCATGCCGCGCACGCCGTAGTGCCCCGGTTGATCCCAGTCGGGCGGCGGCCCGATGCCGTTGTCGGCCACCCGCACCACCAGCGACTCGGGCTCGACGCCCAGCGCCACATCGATGCGCGTGGCGCGCGCATGACGCAGCGCGTTGATCAGCGCCTCCTGCACGATGCGGTAGGCACAGGTGGTGATCGCGTCGTCCAGCTGCGGCAACGGCTCATCGATCTGCAGCCGCATTTCCACCTCGGGATGACGTGTGCGCCACTCGCCGGCCAGATCGGTCAGCGCATCGCTGAGGCCGAAGCTGTCCAGCGCGAACGGCCGCAACCGCGGAATCATCTCGTGCACCGCGTCGTACATGCGCCCGGCGGTATCCACGATGAGCTGCGCGGCCTCGCTCACCCGCTCATCGCGGCGGTCGGAGCGCTGCAGGATCGACAGGCCGATACTCTTGATTGCGGTGATGGATTGCCCGAGCTCGTCGTGCAGCTCACGGGCGATGCTGCGCCGCTCCTCCTCGATATGGGCCTGGATCATCTGTGTCAGCTCGCGATTCTCCTGCAGCCGCTGCCGCGCCTCGCTGGCAAGTTTCTGGGCCGCGGCGCTGTCGGCGACCGCCTGGGCGGTGCGGTTGAAGGCGGCGCTCATGAGCCTGCCCTCCCTGCCGGTCAGGCTCGGCAGCCGCGCCTGATAGTCGCCCTGCTCCATGCGCTGCAGGCCCTTGACCACGGTACGCAGCGGCTTAAGTACGCGCCCCGTGAGCCAGAATACCGCCGCATTGATGACCGCCAGCGCGATCGCCCCGATCCACAGCAGCCGGCTCAGGGTGTCCCAGCCATCGAGCACCGCGCGCGAGGAATTGGCCTGCACCACCAGCCGTCCGTCGCCGAGGCGGATCTCCTCGCGTTGCGGCACGGGCGAGACCAGGCGGGCGAACCAGCGCGGCGCGTCGCGACCGCTCTTGTACGTGGGCGGCGGCGATGCATACACCAGCGTCCCCGCCGGATCATAGAGAAACACGTCGTTGGCCCGCACGCGGCCAAGCTGGTCGAGAAAGCTGAGCATGCCGCGCAGGCCGGCGACGTCATAGACCCAGGAGACGCGCGTGAACAACTGCGCCGCCACCTGATTGGAGCCCTCGATCTCCTCGCGTACGCTGCTGCGCGTATCCTGCACCAGCTGGTACACCACGGTGCCGATGAACAGGCTCATCAGCACCGCGATGATCAGATTGATCTGCAGCCTCAGACTCACGCCGCCGCTCCCGGGCGGCAGCGCTGGCACCGGCTTATGACATTCATCGCCGGCATGCTACCGCACTAACCTGGGGCGGCGCCCAGGGGCCCGGATTCATGAAAATCATGAGGTCGGATTCAAGGTTCCATGGTGGGCCGCGGCCCGCCCGAAGGCCAGACTGGCACCCGTCGTCCGGCTATGCCGGGCGCGCCGGCCGCAGTGGACCGAAAAGTCTGTCGCTGGTTGGTGTTTGTCAGCTGATCAACAGAAGGAACTTGCACATGAAATGGGTTACACCTGCCGCTGTCGTGTTGCGTTTCGGAATGGAAATCAACTCGTACATCGCGAATCGTTGATCGGGTTCCGCCCCGGGTAACTCCGGGGCGGTCTCCACACAGCCGACCGGCTGCTGTCCTTGCTGATACGAGTCCTGGGTTCGGCTGCCGGTGGGGGCTTTCCGCAGTGGAATTGCAACTGCGGCAATTGCAGTGGTCTGCGTGCCGGCACCCTCAAGGCGCACAGGCGTAGTCAATCCTCGATCGCAGTCTCGGTCGACGGCCGCCAGTGGGTGGTGTGCAACGCCTCGCCCGACATTCATCAGCAGATCGCGGCCAATCCGGCGCTGCAGCCTCACCAGGGCCTGCGTGATTCCGGGATCGGTGCCATCATCCTGGTCGACGGCCAGATCGATCACTGCACCGGATTGCTGTTGCTGCGCGAGCACCGCGCGCCGCTGGAGCTGTGGACTACCGAGACTGTGCGCGAGGATCTGAGCACCGGTCTGCCGATTCTGAATGTACTGAAGCATTTCTGCGGCGTGCACTGGCATCGCATCCCGGTGGACGGCATGGAATTCCAGATCCCGGCGCTGCCGGGTGTGGCGCTCATCGCGCTGCCGGTGGAAGGCAAGCCGGGCCCCTACTCGGCGTATCGCGAGAATCCCCGCGTCGGGGATAACATCGGGCTGATCTTTCGCGACGCTGGCAGCGGGCGGCAGCTGTTTTACTGCCCCGGCCTGGCGGGGATCCCGCCGGCGGTCGAACGGGTCCTTGGCGCCAGCGATTGCGTGCTGGTGGACGGCACCTTCTGGAGTGACGATGAGATGATCCGCATCGGCGTGTCGCACAAGCGTGCCAGCGACCTTGGGCACCTGCCGCAAAGCGGCGCCGGCGGCATGGCCGAGCAACTCGCGCGGCTGCCGCAGGCTACGCGCCGCATCCTGATTCACATCAACAACACCAATCCGATTCTCGACGAAGCTGGACCCGAGCGCGCGCAGCTCGTGGCGGCCGGCATCGAGGTTGCCCACGATGGCATGGAGATCGAGCTGTGAGCCGGCCGGATGCTGCCATGCCCGCCGGCGACGCCTCGCCGGAAGCGACGCCAGGTGCCCCGTGGGACCACGCGCAGTTCGAGCAGCAGCTGCGCGCCAAGGGACAGGCCTACCACATCCATCATCCATTCAACGTCATGCTCAACGCCGGACGTGCCAGTCGCGAGCAGGTGCGCGGCTGGGTGGCCAATCGCTTTTATTACCAGATCAACATTCCGCGCAAGGATGCGGCGATCCTGGCCAACTGCCCGGATCGCGAGCAGCGTCGGCTGTGGGTACAACGTATCCTCGATCACGATGGCACCGATCAGGATCCGGGCGGCATCGAGGCCTGGCTGCGACTGGGTGAGGCGGTCGGACTGACGCGCGAGGAGTTGTGGTCGCTGCAGCACGTCGTGCCGGGAGTGCGCTTCGCGGTCGACGCCTACGTGAATTTCGCGCGCCGGCAGCCCTGGCAGGAAGCCGTGTGTGCCTCGCTCACCGAGTTGTTTGCTCCGCAGATCCATCGCCAGCGGCTCGCCGGGTGGCCGACGCACTATCCGTGGATCGATTCCACCGGCCTGCAGTACTTCCGATCGCGCCTGCCGCTGGCCACGCGCGATGTCGAACACGGCCTCACGGTCACACTGGGATATTTTGTCACGCGCCAGGCGCAGCTGCGCGCACTGGAAATCCTGCAGTTCAAGCTCGACCTGCTGTGGTCGATGCTGGACGCCATCCAACTACGCTACGGCCTTACCGATGAATAACCCGAGCCCGCTGTCGCGCACGTCTTATCCGCGCATCGCACCGCTGTATCGCTTTCAATGGGAAGCGGCGCAGAATGCCTACGTGCTGCTGTTTCCGGAGGGCATGGTGCAGCTCAATGTCGCGGCGGGGGAGATCCTGCGGCGCTGCGATGGCAAGCAGTCAGCCGAACAGATCATCGCCGACCTGCGCATCGCCTTCCAGTCCGACGCCATCGACGATGACGTCGAGGCCTTTCTGCGCTCCGCCACCAGCGATGGCTGGGTCGAATGGCGCGACGGAGCCACGCCATGAACGCCGCACTCAACCCCGCGCCGATGCCGCTGTGGATGGTCGCAGAACTCACCTACCGCTGTCCGCTGCACTGTGCGTTCTGCTCCAATCCGGTGGACTTCGCCAAGGTGGAAAGCGAGCTGTCGACCGAGGAGTGGTTCCGTGTGTTCGCCGAAGCGCGCGCGCTGGGCGCGGTGCAACTGGGCCTCACCGGCGGGGAGCCGCTCAGCCGACCGGACCTGGAACTGCTGGTCGCCGAGGCGCATCGGCTCGGGTTCTACACCAACCTGATCACCTCGGGTGTGGGACTGAATGAGACCCGGATGCGGGCCCTGAAGGATGCGGGGCTGGATCATGTGCAGCTGTCGTTCCAGGACTCGACCCGCGAGCTTAATGATTTTCTCTCCAGCACCCGCACCTTTGACCTCAAGCGCCGCGTGGCGACATTGATCAAGGGGCATGGCTTCCCGATGGTGATGAATTGCGTCATCCACCGCCTCAACATCGACCACGTCGACCGCATCATTGACCTGGCGCTGGAGATCGGCGCCGAGTATCTGGAACTCGCCAATACCCAGTTCTATGGCTGGGCCGACCTGAACCGCGCCCAGCTGCTGCCTACGCGCGAACAACTCGAGCGTTCGGAAGCCGTGGTTGCCGGCTATCGCCAGCGCATCGGCAAGCAGCTGCGCATTCTGTACGTCATCTCCGATTTATACGAGACGCGGCCGAAGCGCTGCATGAACGGCTGGGGCACGACCTTCATGGTCGTCGCGCCCGACGGCCTGGTGATGCCCTGCCACGCGGCGCGCATGCTGCCGGGAATCGATCTGCCGTCTGCGCGCAATACCAGCCTGCAGCAGATCTGGCGCGACTCGCCGGCGTTCAATCGCTTTCGGGGCGATCAGTGGATGCCCGAGCCCTGTCGCAGCTGCCCGGAGAAAGCCAAGGACCTGGGCGGCTGCCGCTGCCAGGCCTTTCTGCTGACCGGGGATGTCGGCGCCACTGATCCGGTGTGCGATAAATCACCGCTGCACGGACGCGTGCTGCAGATCGTCAATGGTCCGCGGCCGGTGGCCCCGGCCGTGGAACGGCCGCTGGTGTTTCGCACGCCGGAGAACTCCAGACGACTGATCGCCGATACCGCCGAACCGTAAGCCTCTGGACGCGGCCGTTCGCCGCTGGCCGGCGTTGCGGCTTTTGCGATGATGGGTGACGATCCGGCGATGAGAATCCCCATGCCGCTCGCGATCCGTATTCTGCTGCCGCTGGCCTGCTATGCGGTGGCCGCCGCCGCCATCGCCGACACCCCGCCGCGGGTGGGCACGATCGAGTGCCCCACCAACGATCAGACAGCAGGGGCAAGGCCGCTGGCGGGAGAAACCATGTCCGCACCGGTCGCACCCCCGGTGGCGGAGCAGATCGCCTACTACCGCGCCGAGCACAATCCGGGCGTGTATGCGCCCAAGGGATGGTCGTGCCGGGCATGGGACGGCTTGAACGGCAGTGCTCTGGTCGTGACGCCGAAGCGCATCGAGCCGCCCTACTTTCCGCTGCCGAAGATCACCGGACCCGCCGTCACGATCGAGACTTCGGATGCAGCAGGCTCCGGGCGCTTTCACGTCGCCATCGTGGCCGCGCAGCTGTTTCCGCTGATCGGCAGCGAGTTCATCACCCGCGTGCGCCAGGAGCATCTGATATCGGACGCATCATTTGACGCGGAAGTCTATCCCGACGACCGCCTGATCTACCTCAGCGATCGGCTGGTGCAGTACACCACCCCGCCAAATCGCGCTGGACTTGGCACCGCTGGAATGTTCGAGATGTCCGATTTGCCGATCAGGGGCTTGACGATCCTGCATCTTGAGTCGGAAGCGAATTCCTTGGTCGAGGTTCGCGTCAGACTTCCGGCCGCGCTGAACGCGGTGGCCGAAGCAGTGGTGCAACTGGAAACGACCTGCGTACAGCTACCGCGGGGGTGTCGAGGGCCGCCCTGATTCGAGCGTGCGCGGGTCCGGCTCCCCGGCAAAGTATTTCTGCAGCGCCGTACGGTAGATCGGCTCTTCCGGTGCGACCTGCGCAAACAGCGTCATGCAGGAGCGGAACTTCATGTCGTCCGGGTAGCCGAAGATCCGCTCCACCGGACGGCCCTCGACCTGCAGCACCAGCCGCGTGCATTCTCTCAGCCGCGATCCGAGTACCGGATGCTCGTGATAGGCGCGCGCCTCGTCCCTGGAGACGAGCGCGTAGCGCTGCGCCATGCTGCTGGATCCCAGACCCTGGATTTGCGGGAACACAAACCACATCCAGTGGCTTGTCTTGCAGCCGGCGCGCAGTTCGTCCATGACGTCTTCAATCACAGGGTCCTGAGCGCTAGTGAAACGGTGCAGATTGAAGGGATCAGGATTCATGCAGCGGCGATGACAACCACGGCATCGTCCACCAGCGTCTCATCGCAGTTCTCGCCGGGGCCGCCGCGATCGACCACGAGGAAATGCGATGTCCTCTCGAGCGCGAGCAGTGCGTGATGCCAGGTATTGCGCCGATAGTTCACACCCTGGTTCCCTGAGCTGCGGTAAGCGCGGATGCGGCTGCTGAGCGCTGCATCCCCGGCCGCGGCGACTACCACCAGAAAAGGCAACCGGTCCAGCGGAATGAAGGCCTGACTGGACAGCGGGTGGCGTTCCAGGACCTGCACATGAAACGGTAATTGTCGCGCCGCCGCCCTGAAGATACTGATCATTGGACGGCCGCCTGCGGCCATCACATCCGGCTGCGCCACATCGTCAAAGCGCTCGCAGGTACCCTCATTGATCCAGCGTGGCCGGCGATCGCCGATTTCAATGACATCGCCAAAGGGCGCGAACGCCTCGGCGGTCAGTGCTGCAGCTTTTAGAATGACGTCCGCCACGCGTCCTATCCTCAGCCGCGAGCGGGCCGGCCGTACATCCGCACCCGGCTCAAGCCGCCGTCGGGATGGATGTTTACGCGCACGTGCGAGATCGGTCCCAGCCGCTGCAACTCGGCGATGAATTCATGCTCACTGTCGGCCCGCAGGTACTGCAGGTCCAGCAGCGACGGCCATGCCACGCACTGGCTGCGCAGCTTGCTCTCCCGATCCGGCTCCAGCAGTGCAGCCTGAATGGACAGCTGATGCGGGTAGTTGCCTTTGTAGTGCGCCGTGTCGATCTCCACCCGCTCAATCCGGCCGCTGTGGCCGAGGCGCAATATCACCCAGTCATAGCCGGGTCCACGCCGGCGGCGCGTCTCCCAGCCGTCGGCCATGCTGGTGCCGCGTCCGGGCAGCAGCAGGTTTCCCATCGACCCGTAGTGTTCGTCGCTGCACTCCAGCGCCACGCCGCCGTTCAGAGCAGCCGCCAGATCGATCGCTGCACTGCCGGCTTCCCGCGCCCAATCGCGATACACGCCACCGTAGGCGCGAAAGCGTGCTACCCCGCCGTCCGGATAGATGTTGAGCTTCAAGTGCGTCCAGATGCCGGTGGATTGCAGCTCGAAGAAATTGTGTTGGTCGCCGTGCAGCGCCGAGCGCGGCAGCAGCTCGGTCCACGGCGTGTCCGCAGTGGGGTCAGCGTCGGTGCGGCACGCCTGTACCGAGGCGAATGGGGGAAAGTTACCGGTGAAGTAACGCGTATCGATATCCAGCGCAACCAGCGTACTCGGCGCCGCCAGTTTCAGTACGCAATGATCGTGGCCCTGGTCGCGCCGCCGGCGGGATTCCCAACCGTCCATCCACTTGCCGTGATCGTCGTACACGCCGGCGCGCCATTCCGGTTCACCCGGTTGCAGCATGCGCTCTTTCGCGGCGAAGAAATCGTCGGTGGCGTACAGCGCCACGGCGCCAAGGCGCGCATCGGCGACGTTGATATGGCGCTTCAACCACTGCTCGCGCCCGGAATGATCAGTCATCGATGGTCAGCCACTCACTTGAGGTTAATTGCCCGCAACGACACGCGCCGCGCGGCAATGTACAACAGCACGCGCTCATGCGGCAGTTTGCATGCCCCGCAGCGACTGCTCCAGCGCGCGCGCGGCTTGCCCTGCCCCAGCGGTGTTGAACGCGGGCAGCGCCCTGCCGGCCCCGGCCGCTACCTGGCGCACCAGCGTCACGGCCCCCGGCCCCAACCCGGCCGTGCGCAGCGCCCAGACAATGTCCATGCCTTGCGCAGCCAGCGCGTCCGCGTCCGCGGCGGCGGCGGCGTCAAGCTCAACCCATATGTGCGAGGCATCGCTATCGAACAGGCTCCCGGTATCGTCCAGACACGCATCCTCCGGGAGCGCCAGCACCGCCAGGTCAAATGGCGGGCGAACGCCCTTGTGCCGCAGCTGCTGCGCGACTTCGATCGCAATGATGAAACCCGCGCGTCCCTGGTAACGCAGCAGCTGGCGCCGCGGATCGTGGTACACGCCCGTCAGCAGCGCCTTTGCGCTGCATTCACCGTCCGCCCGCCCGACGAGGTGGCTCGCTGCCGGTTCGGTATCCGGTGCTGGCCAGACTTCAAGTCCCGCGGCCTGCATCCATTCGCGCACCATGGCGCGGGCCGCGTCCGTCACCGGGCCGGCTGACGTTGCGGGGCGCGCCAGGCGCTCGAGCATCGCCAGGATCTCCGGCCCTGCTGGCGCGGCAATCATGTCCGCCAGCCGGTAGGCGGCAATGGCGCCGATCTGGCTCAAAGCCGTGCGTCGCTCAAGTTCAACGTCGCTCTCCAGCCGGCGTTCGAAGTTGGCGATGACCGACGCCGGGTTGTGTCCCCGAACCGCAAGTATGAATGGGAATCTGAATCGCTCCAGATAGCGCGCGTTGAGTTGCTCCAGGCGAGCAGCCTGCGCCGGCGTGCAAGACGCAAGGCCCGCGCGACGCTGCTCGCCGGCCGACGCCGCCGTCAGTGCGCTCACGCCCTGGCCGCGTACGCCGAGCTGCGGGTGTGCGCGGATCAACGCCAGCTGCTGCGCCGGCGCAGCCTCGTCGACCGCGGCGCGCATCGAATCGAGCAGCTGCAGCCGTGATGTGAACGGGCGCCCGGGCGCGGCGTGCTGCGCCACCCATGGGGAATGCTCGAATACGCCGCCCAATGTCGCTTCGAACTGTGCTGACGCCAGCGCGTTCAACTGCTCGAGTGTGATCACGCGTCGCGCCGGAACGGGTGCCTGGCGATCCAATGGCGCGCGATGTCGACGCGGCGGCAGATCCAGACCCGCTGGTGCGCCAGTACGTAGTCGAGGAAGCGCTCCAGCGCATCGATTCGTCCCGGCCGGCCGATCAGACGGCAGTGCAGTCCGACCGACAGCATCTTCGGTGCATCGAGGCCGTCCGGATCGCCTTCCCGATACAGCGTATCGAACGCCGATTTCAGGTAATCGAAGAACTGGCTGCCGCTATTGAATCCCTGCGCCGTCGCAAACCGCATGTCGTTGGTGTCGAGGGTGTACGGCACCACCAGGTGCGCAACGCCGCGCCGATCGGCGCCGGCACCGAGCGCGACCTCGGTCCAGTACGGCAGGTCATCGGCATATGAATCCGCGTCATACAGCAGGCCGCCGTGCTCCACCACCAGGCGGCGGGTATTCGGGCTGTCGCGACCGGTGTACCAGCCCAGCGGCGCGCTGCCGAAGGTGTCGCGCAGAATGGCGATCGATTCACTTATATGCGCGCGTTCGGTGGCCTCGTCCACCTGCTGGTAGCTGATCCAGCGCAGACCGTGACAGGCGATCTCGTGTCCCAGCTCCTTGAAGGCGGCAGCCGCTTCCGGGTTGCGACGTACCGCGGTGGCGACTGCGAACACCGTCAACGGCAGGCGATGACGCTCAAACGCGCGCAGCACCCGCCACAGTCCGGCGCGCGCACCGTATTCGTACAGCGATTCCATGCTCATGTGGCGCATCGGGAATGCTTGCGCGTTGACGATCTCCGACAGAAATACTTCCGACGCCGGATCGCCGTCGAGCACGCAGTTCTCCGCGCCCTCCTCGTAGTTCAGCACGAACTGCAGCGCGATGCGGGCGTCGCCGGGCCAACGCGCATGCGGTGGATGGCGGCCGTATCCGACCAGATCGCGCGGGTAGTGCTGGGTTTCAGGCGCCATGGATCGACACCTTAACAAGCCGGCTCAATGGCGTGCACCATGTCCAATCCACATCAGCATGGTGGCGCGCTCCTCGTCCGTCATCGCGGTGAGATTGCCGAGCGGCATGGTGCGTGCGGACAGTTGCTGCTGTACTTCCGGCAGATGCGCCAACAGCTGATCGAGCGTCTCCAGCACCAGGCCGTTGGGGGGCGCGCTGAAGCCGGCCTGGGTCGGCTTGGCGGCATGGCATGGCACGCAGCGCGTCTGGACGATCTGCTGCACGTGCGATACCTCACCGCTGGCTGCCACCGGCTGCGGGCCCGCGGCACCACGCCCTCGCGCCGGTGCCAGCGCGACCACCACGACGGCCAATGCCAGTGCGCCCAGCACCGCCGGCAGCAGCGGCACGTAGCCGCGCTCGGCGGCGCGGTGGCGGGCCACGAACCAGGCGCGGATGCAGGCGCCGGCGAAACTGATCGCAATGAGTACCAGCCAGTTGTAACGCGCGCCGTAGGTCACCGCGTAATGATTGCTGATCATGGTGAACAGCACCGGGAGCGTGAAATAGGTGTTGTGCACTGAACGCTGCCTGGCGCGCAGCCCCGGAGTGGGGTCGGGAGCCCGCCCCTGCTGCTTCGCATGTACCAGTTCGCGCTGGCCGGGAATGATCACGAACAGCACGTTGGCAACCATGATGCTGCCGATCGCGGACCCGAACAGCATGAATGCACCGCGACCGCTGAACAGCTGGCACAGTCCCCAGGCCTGCGCGGCCAGCGCCAGTCCCACTAGCGCGCCCAGGGCGCGGGCGTGGCGGCCAAGCGGCGAGCGGCACAGGCCGTCATAGACCAGCCAGCTGGCGATGATGAAGCTCACCGCGATGCCGACCGCCATCGGCTTGGACAGCACCGCGACCGCCGGGTCGATCAAATAGGCCTCGGCGCGCAGGAAATACAGCAGGCACAGCAGCGCGAAACCCGACAGCCAGGTGGTGTACGCCTCCCAGTAGAACCAGTGCAGGGTCGGCGGCAGCAGCACCGGCGCCAGCCGGTACTTCTGCGAGCGGTAAAAGCCGCCCCCATGCACCGCCCACAACTCGCCGGCGACACCCGGATCCACAGCGTCGCCGTTGCGCGGTGGCTGCAGGTGATTGTCGAGCCAGACGAAGTAGAACGACGCGCCGATCCAGGCGATGCCGGCGACGACGTGCAGCCAGCGTAGCAGCAGGCCGAGCCAATCGAGCAGGTAGCTCGCCATCTTCAAGCGCCGTCGCGTGACCGGCAGTTCGCGCAGCTCAGCGCCTCACAGGCCGCACCCGCCAGCGGCGGCACGCTCGCCGGATGATCAGCGGCGCTGCGGGGGCCGATCGACTGCAGCAATTCGAACGCGACGGCGACGGCGATTGCCGCCGGCCATTTGCTGGCGATGCCGGCGGCACCGATCGGGCACAGCAGCCGCGCGATGCTTGCGGCCGGCACCCCATCGCGGGCCAGCCGCGAACGAAAGCGCGCGCCCTTGCTCTTGGAACCAATCAGGCCGAGCGAGGCGAAGTCACCGCGTTCCAGAATCGCCTTGCACAGCGCGTAGTCGAGCGGGTGGCTGTGAGTGAGCACCAGAAAGCGGGTGCCGGCCGGCGCGGCCGCCACGGTCGGCACCAGCTCCGGCGCATGCACGATCCGCACCGCCTCGGGGATCTGCATCGGGAACAGTTCGGCGCGGGTGTCGATCCACGTCAGGCGCAGCGGCAGTTCGGCCACGATACGCGCCAGCGCCTGTCCGACGTGTCCGGCCCCGTACAGCCACAGCACTGGCAGGTCCTCATCCAGCCGTTCCCACAGCGTGGCGTGACCGGATACAGCGCCGCTCACGCGCGGCAGCACGAGCGCGCGTGGACGTCGCAGCATCAGATCGGTCTCGGGGTTCGTGCCGCAGGCGCTCACGATCTGCCGTCGCACGCCGTGGGGCGTGATGCTGCTGATCAGCAGCGCGCCGCCGCGGCGGGCGGCATCGCTCGCCGTTCGCAGCAACGCGCCATCGGCGCACGTATAGCGCTCCATCCACATCTCCACCACCCCGCCGCAGCACTGCGCCAGCTCGGCGCCAAGCACCAGGCGCTGCATGCGTGCCGCTGGTGCGGTGCCCGCCAGCAGCGTTCGCGCGACCGCGAGAGCCTGCCATTCGAGCTGACCGCCGCCAATGGTGCCCTGGATTTCATCGCGGCCTACGAGCATGCAGACGCCTGCCTCACGCGGCGCCGAGCCGAGCACCTTGGTGACGACGATCCGGATGATCGCCGGTTCGCGCTGCAGCGCTTGCAGGAGCGCCTGCGGCCAATCGCGCAGCGGCTTGAGCCAGTCGGCTCGCGCCGCGGTCGGCGCGGCTGCGCCAGGCGTGCGCCGCGCCAGCGGCCGGCTCATGCACCCGCCCCGCGGCGAATGCCGCCAATGGCGCGCAGTACGGCCTCAGGCGTCGCCGGCGCCGGCAGCTCGGGTAGCGCGCCGGCCGCACCGCAGCTGGCAACCGCATCGCGAATCGCATGCAGCACCGAAATCGCGAGCATCAGCGGCGGCTCCCCCACGGCCTTGGAGCGATAGATCGTGTCCTCCCGATTCGGCTCGCAATCCAGCAGGCGCACCGTGGCCTCTGCCGGCCAGTCCCGCGCCGTGGGAATCTTGTAGGTCGATGGCGCGTGCGTGCGCAGCTCGCCGTCATCGTTCCACCACAATTCCTCCGACGTGAGCCAGCCGACGCCCTGCAGGAAACCGCCTTCGGTCTGGCCGAGGTCGATGGCGGAATTCAGCGGCGTGCCGGCATCGTGCAGGATATCCACGCGCAGCAGCTGCGTCTCGCCGCTCAGGCAGTCCACGGCGACTTCACTGACCGCGGCCCCGTACGCGAAATAAAAAAATGGCCGGCCCCGCATGGCCGCCTTGTCCCACTGGATTTTCGGCGTACGGTAGTAGCCGGTCGACGACAAGGATATTCGTGCCCGGTAGGCGTTCTCCACCAGCTCGCCGAAGCTGACACTGCGCTCACCGATGAGCACGCGCCCCTCCTGAAACCGCACCTGCTGCGCCTCGGCACCGTAGCTGTCGCAGGCATGCTGCACCAGTCGCTGCCGGATGGTCTGAGCGGCCGCCTGCGCGGCCTTGCCGTTCAAGTCCGAACTCGAGGATGCGGCGCTCGCCGACGTGTTGGGCACCTTGGCGGTATCGGTGGCCGACACCCGGATCGCCGCCAGCGGCAGACCCAACTCGGCCGCGACCACCTGCGCGATCTTGGTGAACAGCCCCTGCCCCATCTCCGTGCCGCCGTGATTGAGCAGCACCGTGCCATCGCTGTAGACGTGCAGCAGCGCGCCCGCCTGGTTGAACGCAGTGGACGTGAAGGAGATTCCAAACTTGACCGGCGTCAGCGCCAGCCCGCGCTTGATGATCGGACTTGCGGCATTCCAGGCTCCGATCTGCCGGCGGCGCTGCGCATAGTGAGCATCGGCGGCCAGCCGCTCGACGATCTTGTGAATCACATTGTCTTCCACCGTCTGGCCGTAGTGGGTGACGTTGCGGCAGTCGGTGCCGTAGAAATTGCGCTGCCGCACCGCCAGTGCATCGGTACCGAGCGTGCGCGCGATGTGGTCGATGATCTGTTCGATCACGAGCATGCCCTGCGGGCCACCGAAGCCGCGAAAGGCAGTGTTCGACACGGTGTGCGTCTTGCACCGGTGCGAGATGATCTCGACGTGCTCAAGAAAATAGGCGTTATCGAGGTGCATCAGCGCGCGATCGTTGACCGGACCGGACAGATCGGCTGAATAGCCACAGCGCGAAGCCAGCATGATGCGCAGCGCCAGTACGCGGCCCGTATCATCGAAGCCGACATCGTATTCAGCCAGGAAATCGTGGCGTTTGCCGGTCATCAGCATGTCGGTATCACGATCGACCCGCAGCTTCACGGGGCGCCCGGTCTTGTGTGCCAGCACCGCCGCCGCCGCGGCGATCAGGGCCGGCTGGGTTTCCTTGCCGCCGAATCCACCGCCCATGCGCCGGCACTGCACCGTCACGTCGTGCGCGTGCCTGGCCAGCGCGTGCGCCACGAGTTGTTGCACTTCACTCGGATGCTGGGTGGAACTGTGGACCAGCATCGTGCCGTCTTCCTGCGGCAGGGCGATGGCGATCTGTCCCTCCAGGTAGAAATGATCCTGCCCGCCGATGATCACCGTGCCGCGGGCCCGCCGTGGGGCGAGCGCCAGGATCTCGTCCGGGTTGCCGCGCACCAGCCGCTCGGTGGGCAGCACGAAGCTGTGCGCGGCGAGCGCCGCACGAATGTCCAGGATCGCCGGCAGCGGCTGGTAGTCGACGCGCGCCTGGCGTGCGGCCTTACGCGCCGCGCCGTGGGAGCGCGCTGCGACGGCGAACAGTGGCTGGCCGGCGTACTGCACCAATCCGTCCGCGAAGATCGGATCATCATGCAGCACCGAGCCGTAATTGTTTTCGCCCGGGATATCGCTCGCAACCGCGACGCTGGACACGTTAGGGCTGGCCAGCACCGGAGCGAGATCCAGCGTACGGATGTGTCCGTGCGCAATGGCGCTGATGCCGAAGGCGGCGTGCAGTGCATCGGCTGGCAGCGCGATGTCGTCGGCGTACAGCGCCTGGCCGCTGACATGCAGGTGGGCACTTTCGTGGCGCGGGGCGGTGTCGACCGCATCCGCCATGGCGCTAGCGCGCACTGGCCACGACCTCAGCAGTGCGCACGGCGTTTGCCACGCCCCCCGATTCGAAATAGAAGCGACGCAGCAGGTTGCCCGCGGCCTGCAACCGGTAGGCGCTGCTGGCGCGCAGATCGGTCAGCGGCCGGAAGTCCTCGGTCAGCGCTGCCGCGGCCGTCTCGATGCTGTCCAGGTTCCACGGCCGCCCAGTCAGAGCGGCTTCAGTCGCGCGCGCCCGGGCTGGGATTGCAGCCAGGCCGCCGAAGGCAATGCGCGCGAAGCTGACGCGATCGCCCTGCTGATCCACGGCGAATGCCGCACACACGGCAGAGATGTCCTGATCAAATCGTTTCGAGACTTTGTAACTCGCCACGCGCCGCCCGGCCTGCGGCGCCGGCACGACCACCGCCGTGATGAACTCGGCGCTGGCAAGATCCTTGCGCTGATAGCCGAGGTAGAACTGATCGAGCGGCAGGCGGCGGGTGTGGCTGCCGCGGCGCAGTTCGATTTCGGCGCCCAGCGCGATCAGCACCGGCATGGCATCGCCGATCGGCGAGCCGTTGGCGATATTGCCGCACAGCGTGCCGGAATTGCGCACCGGGGGAGAACCAAAGCGCTGCGCCAGTTCGGCCAGTTGCGGATAGGCGGCGACGATCGCACCCCAGCCTTCAGTCAGCGGCACCGCGGCACCGATCATGATGCCGGCCGCATCGCTGCGGATGCACTTGAGCTCGGCGACTTCGCCGATATAGATGATCGACGGCAGCTCGCGCAGTTGCTGCGTGACCCATAACCCGATATCCGTGCCACCGGCCAGCAGCACGGCGCCAGGATCGGCTTCGAACGCCGCGGCCAACTCATCGCAGCTGCGCGGCGCGCGGAATCCGGGAAACTTCAGCGACTGCGTGCGCCGCAGTGCGCGCAATGCCGCCAGGCGCGCGGATGAGTACGCCGCCTCGCGACTCCAGTTCGCCGGCGTGGGATAACCGCCCATGCGCATGCCTGCATCGATGATCGGGCGATAGCCGGTACAGCGACACAGATTTCCCGCCAGCGCCTCGAGCACCTGTTCGCGCGCCGGAGACGGGTTATGCAGATACAGCGCGAACAGCGACATCACGAACCCCGGGGTGCAGAAACCGCATTGCGAGCCATGATGGTCCACCATGGCCTGCTGCACCGGATGCAGCGGCCCATCCCTGGCCTGCAGGCTCTCGACGGTGACGAGATCCTGGCCATCGATGGTCGGCAGCAGTCGAATGCAGGAGTTGACCGCGCGGTAACCGACCCGGGTGCCATCCGGCGCCAGCTCGCCCAGCACCACGGTGCAGGCACCGCAATCCCCTTCCGCGCAACCCTCCTTGGTCCCGGTACGATGAGCTACCTCGCGCAGGTACTCGAGCACAGTCATCGTGGGGGGCAGGCCCGAAGCGCTGACCTGCTCGCCATCGAGCAGGAAGCGAATAATGTTCGATGCGCTTTGGGGCACCCCTGCGGTCACGCCCCTCTAGCCTCCCCGGTACACCGAGTAGCTCCAGGGCGAGACCAGCAGCGGCACGTGGTAGTGCTCGGACGGCTGCGCAATACCGATGCGCACCACGACATCCTCGAGAAACGCCGGAACCGGTAGCGTCACGCCGCGCGCCAGGAAATATTCCGCGACATGGAAGGTCAAGGCGTAGCGGCCGCTGCGAAAGCCGCTGCCGGTGAGCAACGGCGCGGCGCAACGCCCGTCCTGGCCGGTGGTCGTCGCGGTGAGCAATTTCGCTCCGGCCGCTGCCAGTTCGTGCAGTTCAATCCTGATTCCGGCGGCCGGCACACCGGCGCTGGTGTCGAGTACGTGCGTCGTCAGTTGGCCCATTGCAGCGATCCGAGCGACTGGGTTGCCATGTGTCGGCGGGTGAGCAGCGCCTTAATGATTAAATGACGGCGGCCCGAGGTGAGTGTATGCGAATTAATTCAGGGTTGTACACAAAAGTGTCAACCCTGAATGTACGCCCCAAGGCCCACGTGCGGCGCGATGAGCGCCGCGACGCAGGCCCGCGATATCAGGCGCCTAGAACTTGGCGCTTAGAGTCAAGTCGAAGTCGGTCGGCGGTTGTCGCGTCAGGAAATCGTTGCCATAGAACGGAATGTCGTTGGTCAGGTTGTGCCGGTCGGTCACGTTGTAGACCGAGAACTTCGCGGTGTACTGGCGGAAGGTGTAGAACACCGCGGCATTCAACGTGTATTGCCAGTGAATTATCGGCGCCTTGTAGTACCCGCCGTCGGCCGAGTAAAGCGCGATCTGGGATGGCGGCAGGCCGGGGTAACCTGCCTCGAGTGCCGGCAGGTTGAGAAAACCCGATTGCGTCACGGCAACGGGGCCAGTGACCTGAATGTTTGCCTGACCACCCCAGCCGGATTCGTGCTTGTAGTTGGCCAGCATGTTGAACAGCTGCTGGGGCACGCCCGGATCCTGGAACGACTGGCCTGGCTGGAACGGATTGGTCACCGAGACGCCGGCACCGTCGTAGTTGAGCCCCGGTGTTGCCGGAAAGTTGTAGAAATCCGCCCCGTAGTCGAGCGTGGTATGCAGATACGAGTAGCTGGCGGTGGCGAAGAAGTGCGGGTCGGGCTGGTAGTTGGCCTCGATCTCGGCGCCCTTGATATGCGCCGGGGTACTCGTGAGGCCGCCCACGCCGGTGCTTATGGTGCGCTCCTGGTAGAAACCGGCGGTCGAGATGAACAGCCGCTTGTCGAACAGGTCGAATTTCACGCCCCCTTCTTCCAACAAGGTGTTCTGCCGCAAGTACGTGGTCGCAGCCACTCCCCACTCGGCGATCGCGCCGTCATTGGCCGTTGGCTGGGAGTACTGTGCCCTGTTGTAGGTGAGATAGGTGGAGACGTGCTGGGTCGGGCTGTACACCACACTGATGTTGCCGTTGTACAACCCGTACCAGGCGGTGGACGCACTCTGCGGGTAGCCGTTCATGGGAGCCGGCCCCCCGAGCGGGTCGGAATAGTCCAGCTGCACCGCATCCCCGCGCAGGCCGTACAGCACGCTCCACTGCGGTGAAAACTGCATGCGATGCTCGAGGAAAATCGCCGCGTCCTTCAGATTGGAATCGGCGGTGCCATTCTGAAAGCCGAATCCATAGCGTCCCGGAAGCCCCCATTGCAGATGATTGAAAGCCGCGTTGTAGAGGATTCCCCCATCCCCGGCCTGGAGTGAGGCCGGGAACACCCAGGTATTGGAGGGCCCGGACAGATCGAAGATGCTCACCGGCTCGTTGACGAAATTCTGGATATCCAGCACATGGGCGTAGCGGTAGGTGAAGCCGGCATCGACGTCGTGGTTCACCCAGCCGGTGGCGAACTTGAGCTTGAAGTCGGTCTTGTTCTCGATCGTAAAGGCGCCCTTGGCGGTATCGGCGTAATAGTCCTCGGTCTGGTTGTAGCGGTTCATGTAATCGTAGAACGTATTATTCACGATGGTGAAATCATCCGTGGCCTTGAAGGTCTGGATGATCTGCCCCTTGATGTGTAGCGAGTGGGCACCGGTACCGGGCGGCTCGTCGATGATGATCTTATCGTTGAGGTTCGTCGTCCCGGTCAAATCGACCGTGGACCCGAAGCCATAAATGTTCGCAGGACCACCCAATACACCGCCCGTCAGATAGGTATTGTTGTCGATGAGTTGCTGACTGACTCGATTGATGCCATCGTTTTCCCGGTACGTCGTGTTCTCCAGGCCGCCGGTGACCAGCACTGAGTACTGCGGCGTGACCTGATCGATCACCGAGGCAAACAGCGACTGCTGGTGGAAAAACATGTTGTTGTAATAGCTGCCGCTGTCGTCCTCGGTGAAGGCCACGCGCCCGGCAATGGTCGAATTCAGCGGAGCGCCGAGGTCAAAGGAAGCGCGCCGCTTTTGCTGGGTGTCGAATTCCAGAGTGAAATCGGCGATCGGCTTGACGAATGAAGGCATCTTGGTGGTGACGTCGATCGCACCGCCCACGCCCGCGCCCGGTCCCGCCTGGACGCTCGCCGGACCCTTGACGATATCGATGGAATCCACGCTGTTGAAACTGATCGGGGCGCCGTAGCCGTTGAGCGTAAAGCTGTCGCGCATGCCATTGAAGAACATGTCGGCGTACTGGCCGCGGATGCGCGGAATGTTCGGCTCGCCGAACGAGGCGTCCGAATAACTGCTCGAGGTCAGGAACGAGAACCCGCCCGGATTCTGGACGTTGAGCGCATCGAGCTGTGCCTTCGACAGCAGCGTGTTGTTGCGCGGCGTGTCCATCACGCCAAGATCCAGTCCGTAGGCGGAAGTCGACGACACGGTGGTCGGGAGTATCAGATCTCCTCGCCTGATGCCGTTGACGACGATTTCATCGAGGTCGCCGAGCGCGGAGGTCGAGACGACCACGCTGCCACCTGGCTCAGTGGTCTGCTGTGGCGGCTGTGCCTGCGGCGCCTGTTGCGCCAGCGCCGCAGGGGAAGCGATGAGTATCGAGAGCAACGTGACTACTGAAACACGATTCCCTGGTCTCAAGCGTCACCTCATCAATTTTTGTTGTGTACGATCGATCGTAGCAGTCACCCTCGGGCTGTCAAGGGTGCAAAACAGTGCAACATCGCGCCGCAGGGCTGCTTCCCGCACCAGCCGGGAGCAACCTGGCACCCGCGCGCGAGCGCCGGTTTCATTCGCGCGCGGCTCGCGCGGGCCAAAACTCTGATACAGCAGATTGAACGCGGCGCTGTTGTACTGCAGCTGCATAAACACCAGCTGCAACATTTGCGCCATCGAATGCGGCACGCCGATCAGTGCGCGGGCGTCGGTCTGCTCAGCAGATCAAGCACCATATGCTCGAACCTTGGCACGTCCACGTCCTGCACCACCAGCACCGGACGCTCGCCCAGACCGGGACCGGTACCAACGCTCCAGCTCAGCGTATCGCCGTAACCGGCGGTGAAACTGGTGTCGATATCCACCAGCAGCGTGGCGCTGCGGGTCACGATCGACGGATCGAGCCACACGGCCACCGCAAGTTCGTCCCACATCGGATAGGGTTGGCCGAACTTGGCCAGGTAGGCGTCGAATGGCGCCCGACCCAGCCCCAGCTGCCGGAAGTACTCCGGTTTGAAGAAGGTCCTGGTGGTCGGATCGATGGGCACCTGCGTGATCTTCTTCCAGGGCTCATGCAGCACGATCGAGGCGGCCTCCGGATCGAAGCGCATGTTGAATTCCCGGCGCGGCGCGTTCGCATACTCTGCGGCGAACGCGTTGTCGGCCGCCACCGGATTGTAGCTGCCGCCCATGAACACCAACTCCCGGGCGAGCGATGCGAACTGCGGGTCGAGCCGCGATGCGATGGCGAGGTCAGTCAGCGGGCCGGCCGCGATGATGGTGATCTGCCCCGGAAATTCGTGCACCTTTCGAACCAGAAACGCGGCCGCGCTCTCGGGCGAAGCCTTGATCTTCGGTTCCCCTGCCGGCGACGGGGGCACCAGGAACGGATCGGCATGGTAGGGCGAGCGGCGCATGGTGCCCTCCGTGGGCCAGCTCTCGGTCCAGGCGCCCTTGTAGAACAGTTTGCCGTAGAGCTGTTCCCATACCCGCGTGCGCTGCTGGGTATTGACCAGCGGATACACCGCGCCGGGATGTACTGGTATCTCGGTGCGACCGGCGATCTCCAGCAGCCGCAGCGTGTGGCTCACCTCCTCGTCGCGCCAGCCATCGCCGCTCGGAATGGTAATGCCGAGCACATCGGCATCGCCGGCCTGCAGCAACATCAGTATGGCCTGCAGATTGGACGAGGCCGGACCGAAGGCGTCCTGATCGATGATGACCTTGCGCCGTGCGCCGCCATCCTGCGCACAGCACACGCCGGCGAGCAGCGCAAATGTAAGCGGCACCAGGACGCGGGCGAGCGTAGCCAGCCGTGTGGTCATGCGAGCTCCTGCAGTTCACCGAGTACATAGGTCGACGCGATCGCACGGTCGTCCGCCAGGGTCATCAGCACCAGCAGCAGTTCGCTCAGGGTGCGCGACTGCGCGCTGCGCCGCGCCAGCAGCGCGGTCGCGTGCGGATCGAGCACGATGAAATCCGCTTCGGTGCCCGGCGCAAAGCGCCCGATACGATCGGCGAGCCCGAGCATCTGTGCGCCCGCCAGCGTCGCCAGATAAAACGCCCGCAATGGGGAGAGTTTCTGGCCCAGCAGTTGAGCGACTTTGTAGCCCTCCGCCATGGTGCGCAGCATGCTGAAGCTGCTGCCGCCGCCGACGTCGGTAGCCAGGGCGAAACGCATGCCGGCCGCATCGCTGGCGGCGATATCGAACAGCCCGCTACCGAGGTAGAGATTGGAGGTCGGCGCAAACGCGGCGCCGGCACCGCTTGCCGCCAGCCGCTGCCGGTCGCCGGCATCCAGGTAGATACAGTGCGCATAGGTGGCTCGCTCGCGCAGCAGGCCGAAACGATCATAGACGTCGAGGTAACTGCGGCTATCGGGAAACAGCTGCTGCACCCAGGCCACTTCATCGCGGGTTTCTGCCAGATGGCTGTGGATGAATACACTCGGGAATTCCCGCGCCAGCCGGCCCGCGCTCTGCAGTTGCGCGTCCGATGAGGTGGCGGCGAAGCGCGGCGTGATGGCGTAGTGCAGTCGGTCGCGCCCGTGCCAGGTTTCGATCAGCTCGCGCATCTCGCGTTCGCCTTCAACCGCGCTGTCGCGCAGATCTGCCGGGCAATTGCGGTCCATGAGCGTCTTGCCGGCAATCATTCGCAGCCCGCGCTCGGCGGCGGCCCGGAAGAACATCTCCACCGACTGCTTGTGCACCGTGCCGAGCACCTGCGCGGTGGTGGTGCCGTTGCGCAGCAGTTCATTAAGAAAAAATTCAGCGACCTCGAAGGCGTGCTCGGCGTCAGCGAAGCGCTTCTCGGCCGGAAACGTATAGTGTTCGAGCCAGTCGAGCAGATTGCGCCCGCCCGAAGCGATCACGTCGGCCTGCGGGTAATGGATGTGGGTATCGATGAAGCCGGGCATGATCAGGCGATGCCCATGGTCGATGACCGGCATGTTGCCGGCCGCGGCCGGCAGCAATGCTGCGGCCGGTCCGACCGCTTCCACGTGTCCGTCGGCGAGTATCAGCGCGCCGTGCTCCCAGTATTCGTAGGACGCCGGATCGTCCTGCAGCCCGGGATCGCTCCGGAAGTGCAGGATCGAGCCGCGATGCGCAGTGCGATAGCGAGGGTTCATCGCGGCCGCCCGTTCAGTAGCCCGGGTGAAAACTGCGCCCGAGCGAAGCCGGCTGATTCAACAGGATCGTCTTCGGGTCGCGACAGATCACCACCAGCACGACGATGGTCGCCGCGTACGGCAGCATCGACAGGAACTCGCTCGGCACATGCACTCCCAGACCCTGGGCATACAGCTGCAGCACGGTCACGGTGCCGAACAGATATGCGCCGGCGAGCACCCGCCAGGGTTTCCAGGTACCGAAGACCACCAGCGCCAGCGCAATCCAGCCGCGTCCGGCACTCATGCCCTCGGTCCACATTGGGGTCAGCGAGGTCGATAGATAGGCTCCCGCGATGCCGCTCATCGCACCGCCGAACAGCACCGCGAGGTAGCGAATCCGCGTGACCGGCTCGCCCAGCGCATGTGCCATCGCGGGCGATTCGCCGACTGCCCGCAGCCGCAGCCCCGCGCGCGTGCGCTTCAACATCCAGGCGATGAGCGCGCACAGCAGCAACGACAGGTACACCAGCGGATCGTAGTGGAACAGCAGTGGGCCGATGAGTGGCAGATCGGTCAGCAGCGGGATGTGCAGCGCCGTCAGCGGCCGGATTGGCAGGCCGACGAAGCTGCGGCCCGCGAACGCGCTTAAGCCCACGCCAAACAGCGTCAGCGCCAAGCCGGTCGCGACCTGGTTGGTCTGCAGACTCAGCGTCAGTACGCCAAACACCAGCGCGATCAGGATCCCGGCGACGGCGGCCGCCAGGTATGCAAGCCACAGGCTGCCGCTCGACACGCCGACCGCAAAGCCGCTCATCGCGCCCACCAGCATCATGCCCTCCACGCCCAGATTCAGCACACCGGCACGTTCGGTGACCAGCTCACCCAGGGCTGCGAACATGAGGGGCGTCGCAGCGCCCACAGCGCTGGCCACGATGGTCACCCAGGTGGCAAGGTTCATGCGCTCGCCGGCGCCGCCGCGGGGGCGCGGCGCACGCGGCGCAGCCGAAAGCCGATGAACAACTCGGCCGCGAGCAGATAGAACAGCAATGTACCCTGAAACAGGCCGCTCACCGACGCCGGCAGCTGCAGTTCCATCTGTGCCGATTCGCCGCCCAGGTACAGCGCCGACATCAACAACGACGCCAGCACCACGCCGAGCGGATGCAGGCGCCCGACGAAGGCAACGATGATCGCCGCGAAGCCGTAACCGGGCGATACCACCGGCTGCAGCATACCGATCGGGCCGGCGACCTCGCAGATGCCGGCCAGCCCGGCGCTGCCGCCGCTGATCATCAGAGCCAGCCAGACGTTGCCTCGCTCGCTGATCCCGGCGTAGGCCGCGGCGGCCGGGGCGAGCCCGCCCACGCGCATGCGAAACCCGGCCGCGGTTGTCTTTCCGAACCACCAGCACAGTGCCGACAGCAGCAATGCGATGATGAATCCGACGTTGACGCGCGTGCCATCCAGCAACGGCGCCAGCAGCGCATTGTCGGGCAACGGCTGCGATTGGGGGAAATTCTGTCCGGCCGGATCGCGCCATGGCCCGTGCACCAGGTAGGACAGCAGCAATTGGGCGATGTAGACCAGCATCAGGCTGACGAAAATCTCGCTGGTTCGAAAGCGCGAGCGCAGGAATGCAGGGATGGCGGCCCAGGCCATGCCGCCGACCACGCCCGCTGCGAGCATTACCGGCTGCACCCAATGGCCCAGGGCGGCGCCGTAAAACAAGCCGACACCGCCGCCGGTAATCGCGCCCAGCGTGAGCTGCCCCTCGGCGCCGATGTTCCACACATTGGCGCGATAGCACAGCGCCAGTCCCTGTGCGCACAGCATCAGCGGCGTCGCCTTGAGCAGCAGCTCGCCAACGCCGTACAGCGAGCTGACCGGCTCGATGAAGAACACCCGGAATGCGGCCAGCGGATCCTTGCCGAGCGCGGCGAACACCAGTAGACCGGTGGCGAGCATCGCCAGCGCCGCCAGCGGCGAGGACCAGATGCGCATCGCGGCTGAGGGCTTTTGACGCCGCTCCAGTCGCAGCGGCCACGGGTTGCGATCAAACGGCGGCATGCGCCACTCCCGCGCCCGGCGCGGCGGCATGGAATTCCCCGGTCATCCACAGGCCCACCGTTTCCAGCGCCAACCCGGCCGTCGGCACCGTTTCCGACAGCCGGCCGCCCGCCAGTACCGCGAGGCAATCGCAGATCGCGAATAGCTCATCGAGGTCCTCGGAGATCACCAGCACCGCGGCACCGGCATCGCGCAGGTCGATCAGGGCCTGGCGGATCAGCAGCGAGGCGCCGACGTCCACGCCCCAGGTCGGCTGCGCCACCAGCATCACGGTCGGCACCAGTCGTATCTCGCGCCCGACGATGAATTTCTGCAGATTGCCGCCTGACAGACTGTCGGCCGGTGCCAGCTCGCCGTCGCATTTCACGGCGAATTCGGCAATGGTGGCACGGGCGAAGGCGCGCGCCGCCTGGCGGCGTACCAGGCCGTGACGCACCAGCCCGGCAGTGGTGCCGGTCAGTACACAATTGTCCGAGAGAGACATCCCGGGCACCGCGCCGCGCCCCAGTCGTTCCTCGGGCACGAAGCGCAGCCCCAGGCTGCGGCGCTGCGCCGGATTGAGTCGCGCTGCGTCCTGGTCGCACAGGCGCACCGCTGCGCGCTGTTCGCACAGGCGCTCGCCCGAAATTGCCGCCAGCAGTTCCTTCTGGCCGTTGCCTGAGACGCCGGCGATGCCGACGATCTGGCCGCCATGCACCCGGAGATTGATCTGCCGCAAGCTGGTGCCAAATGGGTCCTCGGTCGCCTGCGACAGGTTGGCCAGCTCGAGGCGGATCGGGCCCGGCGGGCACGGTTTGAGCGTGCATTGCTTCAGTTCGGTGCCGACCATCATGCGCGCCAGGCTGGCGTTGCTTTGCTCGCGCGGAATGGCGGTCCCGGTGACGCGACCGTTGCGCAATATGGTCGCAACGTCGCACAGCTCGCGGATCTCATCGAGCTTGTGGCTGATGTAGAGAATGCTGACCCCTTCGGCGGCCAGGCGGCGCAGCGTCTCGAACAGCGTGCGCACCGCCTGCGGCGTCAGCACCGAAGTCGGTTCGTCCATGATCAGCAGCCGCGGGGACTGCAGCAGACAGCGCACGATCTCGACCCGCTGGCGCTCACCGACCGACATGCCGTGGGTCAGGCGCTGCGGATCGACCGGCAGGCCATAACGCTTCGAAACCTCATCGATGCGGGCGGCGAGCGTGGCGGCGGGCAGGCGTTCATTGAGCGCCAGCGCGATGTTTTCGGCCACAGTCAGCGTTTCAAAGACCGAGAAATGCTGAAACACCATGCCGATGCCGAGCCGGCGCGCCTGTGCGGGGCTGCGGATCGCCACCGGTGCCCCCTCCCACTCGATGCTGCCCTCGTCCGGGTGCGTCACGCCGTAGACGATTTTCATCAGGGTGCTCTTGCCAGCGCCGTTCTCCCCCAGCAGCGCGTGGATCTCGCCCGCTGCGACCTTAAGGTCGATGCGATCGTTGGCGACCACCCCTGCATAGCGCTTACTGATGCCGTGCAGGGCAAGGCGCGGCGGCGTGGAGGGACTGAGCCTGTTCATCGGCATCTTGCGAGTGACTATAACCCGCGCCGGGGAACCGCCGACACAGCGCCGCCGGCCATGGCCCAATTTGTTCCCGAGCGCGCACCGTTTCGCCGCAACGGCGGCCCGGCGCGGCGAAGTTGGTGCAAGTGTTGCTTCAGGATAGGTGCCTCAAGGCACGTTGTTCGCCGGCACGCCGTTGCGCCACAGATCCCAGTGCTGTGCGATGTTGTCTACCAACGGCAACCCTGCACGCACCAGGTTATCGACTGAGATACGCACCGCGCCGGCCAGAGCAAACTGTGCCCGCAGCGCATCGAACGCACTCTGATTCGCGTAGCCACGATCAAAGTCGGAGCCGCTGCGCAGCACCGCGACGCGTTTGATATCAACCAGGCCGGACTGCGCGCCCCGTGTCAGCGCGGTCAGCGTGGCGTTGTCCTCCTCCTGCGTGGTGCAGTAGATGCCCTCGTCATCGGTGAGCAGTGCGGTCCAGCGTCGCGCATGCTCGCCCAGCCGCTCCCCGGTCCACCAGGTGTCGCTGGTGGCCGTGTCGCACTGGGTCACCTGAGGCGGCTGATTGGCCGGCGATCGCTGATAGTGCGCCCGGTAGGCGCGCACATCGTCGCTGTCCTCGAGCGCCACCTGGTGCGACAGGCTGAGCGCCTTCTGCAGCAATGCTTCGTCGAGCCGAAACACCTCGGTACGATACTCCAGCTGCGGTTTCTTGCCTGGTGCGTCAGTTCCAACCCCAAAAATCCCATCCCGCCAATCGCGCGGTAGCTCGCGCGCGTCGATCTCATGCGCGATGCCGACGTCCACGGCATAACGCGCCCATGCTGCCGAACCAATGGTGCCGCGGGCAGGATCGATGCCGGCAATTCCGGCGATCAGAAAATAGGTTCGCCGCAGATCAAACAGGCCGCTGTAGAGCACCGCCATCATCGATGCGGCCGCGTTCGCATGGCCCATGCCGAGAGTCACCTGGCACACCGCGGCGGCATTGCAGCGGACCAGCGGATAGTCGCTGGACAATCCGGGTACACGGATCTCACGATCGGTGTGCAGCGCGGTCGGCCACGGTGCGGCTTCGGCCCGGAACGTATTGATCACCAGCACCTTGACTGCCAACGGCGCGGCGGGCGCCGCGGCGGGAGCTGCGACGCAGATCGTCCGCGATGCTGCGCCAACGGCTAGCAGCATGCTGAACGTAACGCGGAGCAGCCACCTGCGACACCGGATGCGCTGTAGGATACTGACGATCATGGTGCGTGACCTCGATGCGGGTGATGCATCATTATGGAATGCCGATTGCATGCCCGTCACGGCTAGCCGCGCAAATTAAATCCGGAGGCACAGATTCATGCAGCACCGTTTCTGGTCCACGCTCGCAGCGACAGCACTGATCGGGCTGACAACGCTATGCGCGGCCGCATCCGCACCGCTGAAGGTGGCATTCGTCTACGTCGGTCCGATTTCCGACGGCGGCTGGTCCTATCAGCACAATCTCGGACGCCTGGCGCTGGAGAAGCAGTTCGGCGACCGGATCCAGACCACCTACGTCGAGAGCGTACCCGAGACTGCCGACGCCGAGCGCGTCATCCGTCAGTTGGCCGCTAAGGACTACGCCGTGATCTTTACCACCTCGTTCGGCTACATGGAACCGACGCTCAAGGTGGCCAAGCTGTTTCCCAAGGTGCGTTTCGAGCACGCGACCGGCTTCAAGAGCGCGGCCAACGTGGTGAGCTACCAGGCGCGTTTCTACGAGGGTGCCTATCTGCTCGGGGTGCTGGCCGGGCGCATGAGCAAGACCAATACCCTCGGCTACATTGGCTCGTTTCCCATTCCGGAAGTGATCCGCAACATCGATGCCTTCACTCTCGGTGCCCGCAGCGTCAATCCGAAGATCCACACCAAGGTGGTGTGGGTGGACACCTGGTACGACCCCGGCAAGGAGCGCCAGGGGGCCGAGGCGCTCATCGCCCAGGGCGCCGACGTGCTGTGCCAGAACACCGATTCTCCGGCCGCGGTGCAGGTGGCCGAAGAGAAAGGCATCTACGCCTTCGGCTGGGATTCGGACATGGCGAAATACGGCGCGCATGCGCAGCTCACCGCCAACACCGAGAACTGGGGCGTCTACTACATCCAGGAGATCAACAAAGTCTTCGATGGCTCCTGGAGCGGCAACCGGCAGGAGCGCCTTGGCATCAAGGACGGCGTGGTCGTGCTCACGCCGCTCAATCCGGCGGTGCCGGCCGACGTGGCACGCCAGTACGAATCGAAGAAGCAGGCGATCATCGCCGGCACTCTGCTGCCGTTCGCCGGTCCGATCAAGGACAACAGCGGCGTGCCCAAGGTAGCGGCGGGTTCTTCGGTGTCGATGGACGACCTGATGGCGATAACCTGGTATGTCGAAGGCGTGGACGGCACAGTGCCGAAATAGCGCCGGTCACTGGGCATGCACCGTCGGCTGCCACGCGTCGGTGGCTGCCACCCATCACTGCCTGCGGCCGTTCGGCTGCGTGAAGATGTCTGCTCCAAACGCCTTGAGCCCGGCTTGGCCTGCATACCCCAGGTGCGAGAGTCCGAAGATGTCCTCGACGCTTCTGAGCAAGGCATAGTGGTTGTACGGCACCTGTGATTCGGTCCCGGGCTTGATGAAGGGCGATAGCAGCACGGCGCCGATGCGGCCGCCGCCCGGGCCGATCAGCCCCGGGCCATTGATGGCGGTGCGCGCGATGCCTGCGTCGGCCTGATAGGCGGGAAGGTTCGGGCCCGGCTGCTCGTCGCAGCATGCTGCTGCATCGCCGCCCGTAACCTTGACCGCATGGCTCGAGGCTTCGTATTCGTCCTCGACGTCCGATTCATCGAAGGTAATGATCAGCAGCCCGTCGCGCCTGAAGGCTGGCGAGGCGACGATCTGCGGTACCAGGCTTCTTAGAAACCGGTCTGCCGACGCAAGGCCACCTGCTTCACCATCGACGCATGTGTTGCCGTGGCCGCCGTCATGACCGTCGTGGCACAGGTTTGGCGTGATGAACACATAACTGGGTGTCGTCGCGATCGCTTTCAGGTCCGGGCCCAGTGAGCGCAGGTTCACCACGTGCTGCGCACAGGATGGCGCATCGATGATGCCGTGAAAATACATGAACGGATCGTGGCGCGTGGCATATTGATCGCCGACCTCGGCGATCTGGGTGTTATCAGCTGTGCCAATCCTGGGGTGTCCGCAGTTGCCGCTCTCCCGCCCGGGAGTGTTCCCCATATCCTCCATGTACGCCTTCCAGCTTAAGCCCGCGGCCTCCAGCTGATTCGCAATCGTCGGCACGCTGGCCGGATAGACGCATCCGCTGCCAACGGCCTGACCATCGGCGGTGAAGCCGGAGGACACGAAGTCGGTGAACTGCGGGCAATCGTATTCGGTGGCCGGATTGGGCGCCTGGCCGCTGATCTGGGCGATGTAGTTGCCAAGACTGAAGTGGCTGGTGCCGAAGTAGTTGCTCGCCAGTGCGCCCTCGCCTCGCAGATGATTCAGGTATCTGGCCGGCGATCCGGGCGCGAACGTCTCGCGATAGCCCTCGTTTTCAAGCATCACGATGAACACATGGCCGATCCTGGGTGCGCGACCGGCCGGGTCGGCTGCGGCAGCTGCAGGCTGCAATCCCAAGGCTTGCAGTGCCAGCCAGCCGCCAACGCTCGCAAGGCGCCAGCCCGTCGGTGACATGAGCATGAGGTCCTCCGCTATGCAGTGCCGACTATTTAGTGCCGACGGCGGTAGCGCGGCATGACTTTGAGTTCCAGCCAGTTGCGCAGCTCGGCCAGCTTCAGTCGCTCATCCTGCATGGCAGGTCCCAGGCCGTGCTTCCATGCGAGCCTGCGGTTCCACGGATCCTGTGTCAGCTGCCGCAACTCGGCGACGAACTGATCCAGCTCGGAACGGTTGCCGAACAGCCCCTGTTCCAGCAGCACATCCGCGTAACGCTGCGTGGTCGCCGCAATCTCTGCGTAGCTGTACTCGGGGTGGTATTGCACCCCCCAGATCGCCCCGGCACCCGAACGCAGCTCCACCGCCTGCACGCCCATGTCGTTGCTCGCCAGAACCAGCGCACCGGCCGGCAGCTGCTCGACATTATCGCTGTGCACTGTGACAGCCTCGAAAACGTGCGGCTTGCCGGCAAACATCGGGTGCTGCAGCCCGCTGGCGCTGAGCTCGATACGCCGCGCAAAGCCGAACTCGCGCCCCAGTGGATTGCGCCGCACGCGGCCGCCGGTCGCGGTGACTGCAACCTGCAGGCCCCAGCAGCTGCCGAAAAACGGCACCGCGTCGGCGAATAACGCGCGTGCGAGATCGATCTGGCGCTCGATGTGCGCGCCGCCGTCATAGATGTTGAGTGCGGAACCGGTCATGACGGCGCCATCGTAGTCCGCCAGCCCGGCAGCGCTGGCCAACTTCACCTCACCGTCCGCGGGCCGCACGATATCGCAGCTCACCGGTGCCAGATGTCGCAGCACCTGCGCGTAGCCCTCGCCGGTCGGCAGACCGCCGGCAGCCACTTGCGCTGCGCGCGTGGCGGCACGATTGCCATCGATGACCAGGACGCGTGGCTCGCTCATGTGAGTCCGGCGAGCATCGGTAACACGCCGCGCAGGTACTCGCCCAGTCGCTGCCGGTCGTCGGCGGACGCATGCAGGCCTGTTTTCGTGTGCCGCCAGTACAGATCCTCGGTGCTGCAGGCCCATTCCTGGCGCATCAGGTAGTCGACCTCGATTCGGGTCAGGCCGCCGCCGAAGTCCTCACCCATCGCCTCGCGCGCCGTAACGCCATCGAGCATGCGCGCCAGTCGCGTTCCGTAGGCGTGCACCATGCGTCGCAGCTGCGGTGGCGGCAGGAACGGCCAGCGACGCTGCGCTTGCGCGAGGTAGGCCGGCAGGCCGCCATCCGGAAAGTCCCCGCCCGGCAGCGGCCTGTCGGCCGTCCACGGTCCAGGCAACGCGGGCAGAAAGGGTGCGAGTCTGCTCATCGTCTGCTCCGCCAGCGGCCGATAGGTCGTAATCTTACCGCCAACGACGGTCAGCAACGGCGCCGCGCCCGTTGGCGCGTCGAGTTCCAGGGAGTAATCGCGCGTCAGCTCCGAAGCCTTGGAGGCGGCATCGCCGCACAATGTGCGAATTCCGGCATAGCTCCAGACCACGTCCTGCGGCCCGATAGAGCGCTTGAAATAGCCGTTGACGGTGCGACACAGGTAGTCGGTCTCCGCGGCCGAAATGCTCACCGCGCGCGGCTCCTGCGGCCACTCCACATCGGTGGTGCCGATCAGCGTGAACTGCTCCCGATAGGGAATCACGAATACGATACGGCGATCGGCGTTCTGCAGCACATAGGCGTGCTCCCCGGCATACATTTGAGGCACGACGATATGGCTGCCCTTGACCAGGCGCACGGAGCGCCCGCTTTGCCCGCCAAGGCGCTGGTTGAGTACCTCGCCGATCCAGGGTCCGGCGGCGTTGACCAGCACCCGCGCCATCACCGTGTAGCTGCGGCCGCTCGCCGAGTCGAGTACCTCCGCGCGCCAGTACTCCCCGGTACGCTCTGCCCGCAGCAACTGGTGGCCCACCCGGATGTCGGCGCCGCGCTCGTACGCGTCCCGGACGTTGAGTATCACCAGCCGGCTGTCATCGACGGTGCAGTCGGCATAGGTGAAGCCCTTCATCAGGCCGGCCCGCAGCGGTTCCCCGAGGCCGGATGTTGCAAAGCGAACACCGCGCGAGGGTGCCAGGCTGCTGCCGGGCGCCAAGGCGTCGTAGCCCAGCAGAGCCAGCCGCAGCACCCAGGCGGGCCGCAGCTGGCGCTGATAGGGCAGCACGAACTGCGCCCGGGTCACCAGGTGCGGGGCGATCGACAGCAGCCGTTCGCGCTCACGCAGAGCCTCGCGAACCAGGCGTAACTGCAGGTATTCCAGGTATCGCAGCCCACCATGGATCAGTTTGGTGCTGGCGGAAGAGGTGAAATGGGCCAGCCCGGCTTGCTCGATCAGCAGCACGCGCAGGCGGCGGCCGGCCGCATCCCGAGCGATCCCCGCGCCGTTGATGCCGCCCCCGACGATGAGAAGGTCGAACGCCCTGCCAGAATCCAAAGGAGCCCTCACTGCGAGCGGGCGTCTGCACTATGCGGTTGGAGTTTCGTTTTTAGACTATATTGCACTTCAAATGTTGGCAAGCGAAAATCGGTCACCCTCGGAACTAACCGCTTTAAGGACCAATCGGTTCCGTCACATGCACCACCACGCCGCCGGCGATCAATCGCTCGCGCAGGGGCGGCGGCGGCGGAACATCGGTGAACAGCGCCGACACTTCGCTGAGCGACCCCATGCGTACCATGGGGTGGCGGGTGAACTTGGTGTGATCGGCAAGCAGATAGGTGGTGCGCGAGTTCCTGATGATTGCGCGCGCCGCCCGCACCTCGTCGTAATCGAAGTCAAGCAGAGTGCCCTGTTCGTCGATGCCGCTGATGCCGATGATGCCGTAGTCGACGCGGAATTCGCCGATCATGTCGCAGGCCGATTGCCCGATAATGCCGCCGTCGCGGTTGCGCACCGTGCCACCGGTGACCATCACCGTGAACGAGCGGTTGCGCGTCATGATCTGCGCGACATTCAGGTTGTTGGTGATGATGCGCAGGTCCTCGTGGCCCAGCAGCGCCCGCGCCAGGGCCTCGGTCGTAGTGCCGATATTGATGAACAGCGAGGAGTGATTCGGTATATGGCGTGCGGTCAGTTCGGCAATGGCGCGCTTTTCCGGCGTGCTGAGCTCCTGACGCTCGCTGTAATCGATGTTCTGCGTGCTGGACGCCAGGCTGGCGCCGCCGTGGTGGCGGCAGATTGCGCCCTCGCCGCCCAGTTTGGTGAGATCGCGCCGCACCGTCTGCGCCGTTACGCCGAAGGTGCGCGCGAGCTCCTCGTTGCTGACATAGCCGCGCTGCTGGACGATCTCGACGATCGTACGGTGGCGGTCTTCGGCTTCGGTCCGGCTCATGGATTCACCCGTGGTAGATTCGGCGCCGTCACTATCATGCCCGATTTTCGCTCTGCGCCGCCAAATCCGAGGAGCGGTAAGTGTCCGGCACACTGGTCCTGATCAGTCTGTCGGGCTACGTGGGTCTGCTGCTGTGGGGCACCCATATGGTCAGCAGCGGCGTGCAGCGCGCATTCGGCGCCGCACTGCGCCGCGCGCTGGAGCGCAATCTATCCGGCAGCTGGCGCGCGTTCTTCACCGGAGTCGGCATCACGACCTTACTCCAGAGCAGCACCGCGGTCGGCCTGATGGCCACCTCGTTCACGGCCGCCGGTGTCATGGCGCTCGCACCAGCCCTGGCCGTCATGCTCGGCGCCAACGTCGGCACCGCGCTGGTGGCACAGATGCTGTCGTTCAATATCGCTATCGTAGCGCCACCGCTGGTCCTGTGCGGTGTATTGGCATTTCGCTGGTCGAGCGGCGGCCGGGTACGCAACCTCGGACGCGCCACTATCGGCCTCGGCCTGATGCTGATGGCGCTGGCCGGATTGCAGGCGACGCTGAGTCCGGTGGAAAACACGCCGCTGCTGCACTCGTTCCTGGAATCGCTCGCGGCTGACCCGCTGCTGGCAGTGCTGCTGGCGGCGATTATCACCTGGGGCTGCCATTCGAGTGTGGTGATGGTGCTGCTGGTCGGTTCGCTGGCTGCGAACCACGTGATCAACGCGCCCGAGACACTGGCGCTGGTGCTGGGGGCCAACGTCGGCGGTGCCCTGCCGCCGATGCTGCACGCCTCGACGGTGGCGGCGCGCCGTGTACCGCTGGGCAACCTGCTGGTGCGGCTCACCGGCGTGCTGCTGCTGCTGCCGTGGCTGACGCCGCTGACCGTGCTGATGCAGCGGCTGCTTCCGGGCAGCGAGCGCCTGGCGGTCAATTTTCACTTGCTGTTCAACCTGGCGCTCGCGGCAACATTCCTGGGCAACGTCGATCGCGTCGCCGCACTGCTGCTGCGCTGGCTGCCCGACCCTCCTCGACCACTGGATCCGGGTCGACCGCTGTACCTGGAGCGCGCTGCGCTCGACTCCGCTTCGGTCGCGCTCGCCAACGCTGCGCGTGAGACCCTGCGTATGTCCGATCTGGCCGCAGCCATGCTCGACGGCGCGCTGCAGTTGCTGCGCACCGGTAATCTGTCGCTCGCCGAGCGCGTGATAGAGAACGATCGGGCGGCACGCCAGCTGGGCGGCGCGATCCGCAGTTACCTGGCGGCGATTGGTGGCGAACAGACGCTGGACGACCGGCGCGAGGGCGCCAAGGTGCAGGAGATTCTTGCCGCCGTCATCAACTTCGAGCACGTCGGCGACATTATCGCCAACAGCCTCACGGACTTTACTGTCAAGCAGCTGCGGCGCGGGCAACTGCTGGCGCCCGAGGAAATCGCGGCAGTCAGTGCCATGAACGCGGAGTTGGTCGAGAGTCACCGGCTGGCGGTTTCGGTGTTCCTGCGCGGCAACCGATCCGACGCGCTGCTGCTGCTGGAACGTAAGCGCCGGCTGCTGCAGCTCGAAGGCGACGCTACGGCGCTCAGCGTGCGAATACTGCGCGAGGCGGCTGCCGCCAGTCGCGCCGCCGGCACCGATCCGGTCGGGTCGGCGGCCGAGGAAAGCGGCCTGCTGCTGCGCATCGTGCGCGACCTGCGGCGCGTGCATTCGCATCTGGCGAGCTTCGCCTATCCGGTGGTGCGCCGGGCGCAGCGACGAACGGGCGCCCGCGTCGACGACAACGGCGCGGCCGCGCCATAGCGGCAACCACAGTAAGGAGACAGTGTGACATCAACCGGAAAGGCCGCCGCGAATGAAGCGCCGGACGATGACCTGCGGGTGCTGCATGCCATGGGCTACGCGCAGGAACTCTCGCGCCGCCTGGGACGCTTTTCCAACTTCGCGATATCGTTTTCGATCATCTGCATCCTCGCCGGTGGCGTGAATTCACTGGCCCAGGCCACTTCCGGCACCGGGGGCGCGGCGATCGGCCTGGGCTGGCCGCTGGGCGTGGTGATATCGGCGGTGTTCGGCCTGACGATGGCGCAGATCGCCTCGGCGTTTCCGACCGCCGGCGGGCTCTATCACTGGGGCTCGATCCTCGGCAACCGCTTCAGTGGCTGGCTCACCGCATGGTTCAACCTGCTCGGGCTGGTCACCGTGCTCGGCTCGATAAACGTCGGTGCCTACAGTTTCTTCATGGGTGCATTCGGGCCGGCGCTGCACCTTACCGACACGATGACGACGCTGGTATGGTTTCTGGCGATGCTGACCGTACTGCAGGCCCTGATCAACGCCTATGGAATCTCGGCCACTGCCCGGCTGACCGATTTTTCCGGCTATCTTATCTTTGGAACTTCGCTCCTGATCGCGATCGTCTGCCTGACGCACACACGCCATTTCGATCTGACGCGCCTGTGGCGTTTTGCGAACTATTCCGGGAGCGCCGGCGGCGACGTCTGGCCGCACGTCTCGGCCAGTTGGGTATTCATGCTCGGTCTGCTGCTGCCGATCTACACCGTGACCGGCTACGACGCCTCGGCGCACACCTCGGAGGAAACCAGGAATGCGACGCTGGCGGTGCCGCGCGCGATCATCTCCTCGATCGTCTGGTCCGGAGTGTTCGGCTACTTGTTCCTGGTGTCGTTCCTGCTGATGCTGCCGGATCTGGACCAGGCCGCCAGGCAGGGCTGGAACGTGTTTTTCTGGGCACTGGAGCAGCGCGTTCCGCTGCGCACCCGCGAAGCCCTGTACGCACTGATCTTTCTGGCGCAGGTACTGTGTGGACTGGCGACGGTCACCTCGACTTCGCGCATGATGTTCGCATTCGCGCGCGACGGAGGACTGCCGGCCGCGCAGCTGCTCGCCAGGGTGTCCCCGCGCCACCGCACGCCGGTGGCCGCGATCTGGGTCGGGGCGATACTGTCGCTGCTGTTCGTCTGGGCGGCCAAATGGCTGGAAAACGGCGGCACACCGGTCTACTCCGTGGTGGTGTCCTGTACCGTCATATTTATATTTTTCTCCTACGCTGTGCCGATCGCGCTCGGCCTGATCGCCTATGGCGGACCGAAGTGGCCGCGCATGGGGCCGTGGAGCATGAGCCGAGCCGGTTTTTCGCTGTTTGCGGTACTGTCGATGCTGGCGATGATCGTCATCTTCGTGATCGGTGTGCAGCCGCCCAACCAGCTGGCGCTGAACGTCACGATCGGTTTTCTGATTCTAACCGCGCTGGTCTGGTTCGCCTTCGAGCGCCGGCGCTTCCAGGGGCCGCCGGTCGGTGCCGCGATCGCGCAACGCCAGGCGCAAATCGCCGCTGCGGAGGCCGCGCTGCTCGCCAAGGCAACGCTCTAGGGTTGCGCCGGGCTGTGCAGTTATTGTGATTCCGGGCGCGTCTCGGGCGGCTTACCAAGCTCCCGTAGCAACGTCGCAAGATTATTCCTCGCATCGACATCGTTGGCGTCCAGATTCAGGGCCCGCCGATAGCATGCACTGGCGGCCTCGCGGCGTCCCTGCGCGGCGAGAATGAGTCCCAGGCAATTATGGGCGACGCCTAGAGTCGGATCGATTGCGATAGCCCGCTTGCAGCTGGCACTCGCCTCATCCAGATGCCTCCTCAGCCTGAGAGCGTTGCCCAGATTGCAATGCATCTGAGCATCATCCGGTTTGATCTGCAGCGCCAGCCGGTAGCAGTCAGCGGCATCGTCGTATCGGCCCAGCTCCAGGAATGCATTTCCCAGATTGTTCCGCGCCTCGACCAGGCGCGGATCGAGCTGCAGCGCCCGCAGGTATAGCGGCACCGAGTCGCGCGCCCTTCCAAGCGCTCGCATAGCATCGGCCGCGTCCAGCAGTACCTGCGCGTTGTGTGGCTGGATGGCCAGTGCCCGTTCCAGGCTCACCAGGCTTTCGGCCCACAGTCCCTCATCGTGCAAGGCCGCACCCAGATTGGCGTGCGCTTCGGCATCATGCGGCATCAGCTCCGCCGCTCGGCGGAGGGCCGCGAGCGCATCCCTGCCTTGCCGCAACAGCGAGACACCGAGAATCTTCCACAGAATTCCGGCGTCGGGACACCTTTTCAGCAGCGCACCGATCCTGTGTTCCGCCTCAGTCAAACGCCCTCGATTGACCAGCGCGACCAGTGCGCCAATCTCATTGCCGCTGAGGACTTGCGGCGCAATGCTCATTTCATTCATCTCGGTAGCGCTCCAGAGCGTCACCGAGCGCGTTCTTCAGCGGCTCAAGCCACGGCTCAAAGTGCTTCCACTGATCGAGACCCTCACGAAAAAGCGGCTGGCGTACCTGCTCCGAACTGGCGGTGCGCACGCTACGGACGGTCTTATGGAACTCAATGCACTGGGGTTCGAAGGCCAGGCCGCAGAAATCGAGCAGACGTCGCACGTTGCCCTCAAGATCATCGACGACGTCCTCGTGATGCACACGCAGCACGCGCCCAGGCAGTACGCGATCCCAGTGCCGCATCAGCTCAAGATAAGTGCGGTAGTAGCGCGCAATCTCGTCGATGCCGTAGGTGAACTCCTGGCCATTGGCAAACAGTTGCTTCAGATTGCTGAAGCAGCACGCCATCGGTTCGCGCCGCGCGTCAATGATCCGGGCATTGGGCAGCATCAGGTGAATGAGGCCCAGGTGGCGGAAGTTGTTCGGCATCTTGTCGATGAAGAAAGCCTTACCGCTGCGGTAGATTCGGGTGTCGGCGAGATATCGCTCGCCGAGCTTCAGAAAATCCTCGGCACCCATGTCCGCCAGAATTCGCGGGTAGCGCAGATCGTTCAGATCCGGGTCGCGGCCTCGAAGAATCGTCACGATCTGCTGAATGTTGGCGAGCTCCTGCGTGCCCTCGACCTGCGAATGCGAGGCCAGGATCTGTTCCAGCAGAGTCGAACCCGCCCGCGTCAAGCCGACGATGAAAATGGGATCCGGATTCGGCGCACCCCAGCCGCGCCGGCCGGCAAAAAACCCGGCGGTGCAGACCTGGATCTGCTGCTGCGTATTGTTTTCGATGATCTCGGCGCGATACTTGCTTTCGGAACGCTTCAGCGCGTTGCCAATTTCGTAGTAGCGGAACGATTCGGCAAATTCGCCCCGATCCTCCAGTGCCTTGCCAAGCGCAAAGCACAAATGATAACGGTCCTCGACGGCCGCCGTCGGCGCTAATTCCGCAGCTCGCAGCCGGTTCAATTCTTCATCGGTGAACCGATAGGTCTTGAGGTTCGCAAGGCTCCAGTACGCATCGCCGAAACCTGGGCGCAAGGCTGCCGCCCTGCGGTAGGAATCGATGGCCTCCTGGCGCTTACCCAGAGTTTTCTGTGCATGGGCGATTGACAGGTGCAGATCGGCATCCGCCGGCGTTCCAACGAGAAGCTCCCGGTAGATTGCAATCGCGCGCTCGTGCTCACCCAGCCCAACGGAATTCGTGGCATAGAGTGTCTTGAACAGGCGGTTGTCTGGCTCATCCTTGAGAAGACGGTCGAGTTCCCGACGCGCGTGCTGATATTTGTGCAGTTCAATGAGCACACCCGCGTATTCCTGGCGCGCGACCCGATAATCGGGCGCGAGATTAAGCACCGCCGCCAGCAGCAGTTCCGCATCGTCGAACACCTTGTGTGCGATTCCGATGCGGGCCAGCAGCCGCATGGCTTCAACGTGATCGCCGTGCTGCAGAAGGTAGGCACGAATCAACGACTCGGCCGCCTCCAAATCCCCGTCCATGAAGAGTCCCGTTGCGGTCACGACCTCCTGCGGCAGACTACGCAGCGTCGCCACATGACTTGCCGCCATGGCGGCGTTGTCGGGCTGGCCTGTCATGCGGTACAGGCCATCGAGCATGCGCCAGCTGGCGGGCAGCGCGTGATTGATGTTCACGGCGCGCAGGAAGGCCTCGATCGCCTGTGGCGCCTGTTTCATGACGACGAAACAGTGGCCGCGCTCCTCATGCAGGCGACTGAAGCGCGGGTGGTGCCGCTCAAGTGTTTCCAGGGTCCTGAGCGCGTCGGGAATCCGGCCCAGAAATCGCTGCGCAATGGCCACGTACAGCAGCGCGTCGCGGTCTTCGGCGGCGTCGTCCAGCAGTGCTTGAGCGGCCGCCAGCGCCTCAGGGAACCTCTGCTGCTTGAGCAGCGCGCGTATCCGGGCTGGTTCGGCTTCCAGCACCGATGCGGGCGATTTGGCGACCGTGGACGCTTTGGCGACCGTGGAGTCCATTACCATCCATGAAAGAAAAGGGCGGACACGAAGTCCGCCCTGGATTCTACTGCAGCCGGCCGCAGCCGGCTGCAGATGGCCTCGTTCACCGGATCAGAACTTATACCCAAATTCCAGGGTCACTACGCGAGGACGCAGCGGCACCTGCTGCTCGATGAACTGGTTCGACCCGGTAAAGGTACTGGCGTTGGAGTTCGACAGGTTCTGGGCGGTGACCTGTACCCTCCAGTGGTCCTTGAACACGCCGATCGCCGCATCATAGGTCGTGTATCCCGGCATGGTGTAAAGGCACAGGGTGGTGGTCGGAACGGGACTGCAGAATGAGCCAGAGCCTTGGGGGAAACTCGCCGGCTCGTTGCGCATGGCGTCGATATGACTGGCACCGAACGACACGAAGGGCTTGTAGTCCCCGGCAGTCCAGTCGTAGCGCGCGCGCAGGTTGAACTGCAGCGGCGGCGAGAACGCCGGGGAGGTGCCGAGTACGCCGTAAGGATTGGTGTAAGGCACGCCCTTGATCTGAGTGATGCATTGACCCGCAGGTGTTGGGTTGCCGGGAATCGCAGCCCCGACAGAACTCAAGCAAGGGGCGTTCGTCTGGTTGGTACTGTTCCACGAACTTGATCCCTGGACGGTGAGCCCTTGCGTGACGCGGGCGACGAGCTGAAGCTCGACTCCTTTGACGGTATAGGTTGGCCCGTTGACGACGAAGGTCGTGTTGCCGAGAGTTGCCGGGTCGAACAACGGCAGCTGCACGCTGCTCCATTTCATGTCGTATGCAGACAGGTTGACCTGGAGTCGATGATCCAGGAATTCGGTCTTGGCACCGACCTCGTTGTTGGTCAGGCTGTCAGAAGAGTAACCGGCCGGCTTTTGATACTGATCGACACCCCCTACCGTGTACGGCGCTTCATTGGCAAGCACAACGGTGCCATTGGGCTCTGTCCTCGTGCGGTTGAAGCCGCCCGGACGGAAACCCTGCGAGAAGGTGTAATACACCATAGTGTCAGGCGTGACGTGCCAGGTCAGATTAAGGCGGCTGCGGGTGCCGGTCTGCGTTTTGTTCAAGTTGATGCCAAACCCGCACCCGCCGGCCGCGATGCAGGCCCCATTGGGTATGTTGTTGGCTGCAGTTGAGGTCTGGAACTGCGAGCCCTGCTCGAACTCATCGTAGTGGAACCAGCGTGTTCCGCCGGTAATCGTCAGTACCTTCGGAATGATGTCAAAATCGATCGACGTAAAAAACGCCGTCTGCCGGTAACCGCGCTTCACGTCCTCGCCGAATGCGGTGTCGGAGCCCGTGCGCAGGCTTGGGTCGGTCGCATAGTAGCCGGCGTGGGGCCCGACTGCGGAGACGCAGTCCGGACCGCCGGCAGCCGAGATCGCCAGATTCTCCGCATCGCACTGCGGAATGACCAGATAGTCGAAGTTCATCTGGTCTTTGATGATGAACTCTTCCCAGTAAGCGCCGAGGAGGCCGCGCAGCCGGTAGTCCTCGTTGCTCGTCACTCGAAACTCGTGGCTCTGGTGGGTATTTTCCACCGTGTCGTTCCACCAGCCCTGGGGCGCATAGCAGGTCTCCGGCTTGGTTTTGCCGCCCAGGCCCTCTGAGCCCGCCCCCGTGCAGGCGTAGTACTGGCCGCTGGGACTTTGCAGATAGTTGGAATAGTCGGCCTGTTGCTGGATATGACGGTCCAGATAGCTGCCGGTGTAGACGACCTTCAGCAGGTCAGTGATCTTGCCGTTGAGCGTCCAGGCGGTACTCTCGTATCGGTCTTTGTCGTAGGCCGGTTCGAAGGCCTGAATCTCATCTGGAGCCAGCGGAGTGACACGATCTACCCCAACGGGATACTGGGCGAAATAGCCGTCGGCTTCCATGTTCTGAAAGTTCTGCTGTACCAGCGCGTTCCAGTCGTCGTTGATCTTCCAGAGCGCGGACACGCGCAAACCGGTGTAGGTCACCGGGTTGGTGGCGTTTCCCACCAGCGCCCCATTGCTGGCTGTCACCGTGGGCTGGACAATACTGGCAATCGTCCCCGACACGTTGTTGATGTAGCCGCCACGATGGTCGTCGAAGATCACTGCGCGCACCGCCAGGGTATCGGGGATCAGCGGCAGATTGATCGTAGCGTTGACTTTCGAGTTGTCATCGCCGCCGGCAGTCCAGCCATAGCCCGCGTTGACGTCGCCTTCGGTGACATCCAGTTTCGGCTTGTTGGTGATGTAGCGCAGGGCACCGGCCTGCGCGCCGCCACCGAACAGCGTGCCTTGCGGGCCCTCGAGTACTTCGACCCGCTCCATGTCGACCATGTAGACGTCGTTGTTGCGGGCCGGGAACTGCATCGACTGGTCGTCCAGATACAGTGCCACGTTCGGGAACGGCGCTGTGGTGGACTGCGACTGGTTGCCCGAGCCACCGGAGCTCAGGCCGCGCATGAAGATGTTGCCGGCACCGGGGCCATTGGCGCTGGTGGTCACGTTCGGCGTGTACTTGATCAGGTCCTCGAAGCTGCTCACATTGAGCTGTTGCAGCTCCTCGCCGGTCACCGCCTGGATTGTGATCGGCACGTCCTGAACGGATTCTTCGCGGCGCTGGGCGGTGACCACGACTTCCTGAATCTCATAGGACTCGGCCGTCGCCGAGGCAGGCGGGGTTGATTCGGATGCGCTACTGTCGGCCGCCGCTGCCCACGTCCCGGCACAGCCTCCCAGTATCGTCGTGATAGCGCAGGCAACCTTATGATTGATTTTCAAGCTTCTCTCCCTGGGACTTGTGTGACGTAAAAAAACAACACAAGGCGAACTACAGGTTCGCCGAACGGTCACCCTGCTTCATACAGATGTTTCTTCTAAATTCAGGCCGCAAACAGGCTCCGGCAAGACCAATTGAACCCATAGCCGCAAGACACGCCACCCGATCCTACTTCTTCGCGCGACATTTTGGCAACGCGAGCTTGATGCCGGGGCACTTATAAGGATTGAAGGTTGTAGAATTGCGACAATCCGGTTGCAGGTTTGTGACAGCGGCCGCCGCTTCTTGGGCATTTGTGATCAGCGTTGCGATCGATTGCGCTCAGGCGCGCACGCGCAGCATTGTCGGATCATACAAAGCTTCCAGGTGGATACGACAGCGAACGCGCTTGCTGGCTACTTCCAGTTGGTATTGCCCTGTCGCCAGGTACTCGCGACTGATGCCCTGCTCCCGGCGAACGTAACCGAGGCCGATGGCGACGCCGAGGGTGTGCCCATAGCCGCCGCTGCTGAGCCAGCCGACGCGTTCCCCATCGCGGTAAATCGTCTCGCGCCCGAACAGCATGAGCGCCGGATCGTCGGCGGTAAACACACACAGCCATTTCGCCAGTGGCAAGCGCTGCTGCTGCTCGAGTGCTTCGCGACCGAGAAATGGCAGTGACGTCTTGAGTTTCACGGCCGATCCAAGTCCGGCCTCCAGCGGCGTATGGTCGGGGCCGATATCGGCCCCCCAGGCCCGGTAGCCCTTCTCCAGCCGCAGACTCTCGATGGCACGATAACCGGCGTTGGCGATGCCCAGGTCCGAGCCGGCGCGCATCAACGCGTCGTAGAGCGTGGCGGCGTAGTCGACCGGCAGGTGCAATTCCCAGCCGAGCTCACCGACGTAAGTGATGCGCAGCGCGCGCACCGGTGCGCCGGCAACGTGCAGCGATCGCGCGCGGCCGAATGGAAACGCCGCATTGCTAACATCATCGCCGGTCAGTCGTTCGAGCACCTGGCGCGAAGCCGGCCCCATCAGCGCCAGCACCGCGTATTGCGAGGTCACATCGCAAAGCTGCGCGTCCAGCGCAGCGTCAATGTGCCTTCCGATCCAATCAAAGTCATGGGTGGCAAATCCGGTTCCGGTGACGATGTAAAAGCAGTCGGCCGCCACCCGAGCCACTGTCAGGTCGCACTCGATGCCGCCGCGGCGGTTGAGCATCTGGGTGTAGACCAGGCTGCCGACCGGCTTTGCGACGTCGTTGGCACAAATCCAGCTCAGCGCCTGTTCGGCATCACCGCCGCGCAGTTCGAATTTCGCGAACGAGCTCTGGTCGAACAGCGCCACGCGTTCGCGCGTCGCCTGGTGTTCGCGCGCAACGGCCCCAAACCAGTTCGGCTTGCCGAAACTGTACTCGTCGCGGGCCGACTCGCCGGCAGCGGCGAACCAGTTCGGCCGCTCCCAGCCGAATTTCTCGCCGAACACCGCGCCGGCGGCGCGCAGGTATCCGTACAGCGGCGAACGGCGCAGCGGGCGTCCGCTGGCGTGTTCCTCGCCCGGCCAGGCGATCGAATAATGCTTGCCGTACAGCTCCAGCGTCCGCGCTCGTACCCAGCCGACATCCCGATGCGGCGGCCCGAAGCGCCGGATGTCGACCGGCCACAGATCGCACGGCGCCTCCCCGCCCACGATCCACTCGGCCAGCACCTGGCCGGCGCCGCCGCCGGAGGCGATGCCGAAGGCATTGAATCCCGCGCCGACATAAAAGCCGTCGCGCTCTGGTGCCGCTCCGAGGATGAAGTTGCCGTCCGGAGTGAAGCTCTCCGGTCCGTTGATGAGTTCCCTGGCGCCGGCGGTGGCCAGCGCCGGTACCCGCGCCATGGCCTGATCGAGGATCGGTTGGAAATGTTCCCAGTCGGGCTGCAGTAGCTGGAAGTTGAAGTTGTCCGGAAAGCCCGCCACGGCCCAGGGCCGCGGATTGGGCTCATAACCGCCCATTACCAGAGCGCCGACGTCCTCCTTGAAGTACGTCAGCCGGTCCGGATCCCGCAGCGTCGGTAATCCCGGCGTCACGTCCGGCATGGCGTCGGTGATCAGGTATTGATGCTGCACCGAGACCAGCGGCACGTTGACACCGGCCAGGAGGCCGATCTGGCGCGCCCACTGCCCGGCGCAGTTCACGACGATGTCGCACGCCACGCGCCCGCGCGCGGTGCGCACGGCGCTGACACGTGCGCGCTCGAACTCGAAACCCAGCACGTTGGTATCTTCAAAGATCCTGACGCCGCGCAGGCGTGCGCCGCGGGCGAGCGATTGCGTGATATCGCTCGGGTTGACCTGCCCGTCGGTGGGCAGAAACGCTGCGCCGACCACGTCTGTCACCTGCATCGGGGGCCACAGCTGCTGCGCTTCACGCGCCGTGAGCAGCTGCATTTCCAGGCCAAACGAGTGTGCGCTGGTCGCCTGGCGCCTGAGTTCGGTCCAGCGCGCCTCATTGCAGGCGAGGCGCAGGCCGCCGTTCATTTTCCAGCCGCTCGCCAGCCCGGTCTCCGCTTCCAGGGTGCGGTACAGCGCGACCGATCGCCCCAGCAATTGGGTGATGTTGGCGCTGCTGCGCAGCTGGCCCACCAGTCCGGCGGCATGATGGGTCGATCCGGAGGTGAGCTTGTGGCGCTCGATGATGATGACGTCAGTCCAGCCCAGCTTCGCCAGATGATAGGCGGTGGAGCAGCCGACGATGCCGCCGCCAATCACTACGGCGCGCGCTTGCGATGGCAGCTCAGCCATAGTGGCGCTCGAAGTCCTGCCAGCGACTCTCGAAACGCCGTTGGTAGTCGTCGCGGTAGCTTCGATAGTCAAAATCGATGGTCGAAGTCAGCATCGATACCGCCGCCCACAGCGTCTCGCGCAGCAGCGACGCACACTGCATGGCCGCAAACGCCAGGCGAGTGACCGGCGCGATCGGCCCATCAAAATAACTTTCCAGCAGCGCTGTTTCGAGGCTGGCATCCAGTTGACTGTTGGTCGCCAGATTGGCCAGGTCGAACAGCGGGGAGTTGAATCCGGCGTAGTCCCAGTCGATCAGCCACAAGCGCTCGCCATCGTCGATCAGATTGGCGGCCAGCAGATCGTTGTGGCCGAATGCGATATTCACCGCTCCCACCGCCAGCTCGAGCCGCTCGGCCCGGGCGGCGAGCGTCGACAGCGCCTGCTGCCCGGGCGCTGCGCCGCGCGTTACCAGAAATCGCAGGTAGCCGCGGATGACCTGAAACACCCAGAACAGAAGTGCCGGGCCTTCGAGGTAGGCTGGAATATCGCGGTGGCAGCGCCGCAGCAGCGCGACGATGCGCTCCAGCATGGGCGGCTCGCGCACGCGCGCCGCCGTCAGCGCTTCCCCGGCGACGAATCGGCTGACCATAAAGCCATTGGCCGCATAGACCACCTGCGGCGCGATCCCGGCGGCGTACGCGGCCCGCGCCGCCGCCAGCTCGTTGAATCGCATCACGCCATGCTCGGGAAGATCGCGGCCGATGCGCACCACGAAGATCTGCCGGCTCCGGTCGCTGACGCGAAAATTGCGGTTGGTGAGGCCGCCGGTCAGCGGACTGATCTGCACCGCTCCGGTCCAGCATGGAAGCGCTGCGATGGCAGCGGTGACATCGGTATCGACCCGCGCAGCCATGGCGCTTCAGCCGGCCAGAGTCAGATCGCCCTTTACCGCGGAGCGGAACAGACGGGCGTAAGTGGCGGCATCCGTGGGCAGCGGATTGCCGGCCGCTGACGGATCGAGCGATGCCTCGTGCCCGATGACGTCGGGGTTGATGAGCGGAACGCCGATCTCGGCCAGCGTATGCGGGATGCGCAAGCGCTGGCGAAACGCGAGCACCCAGTCAAATACGGCGCGGTACGGCTCGCCGGACAGGTCCAGCGTGCGCGCGATCACCTGCAGCCGGGCTTCGATCGCCGGCCGGTTATGCACGATGACATAGGGCAGCACGATGGCGTTGGTCAGGCCGTGATGGGTATTGAAGTAGGCGCCGACCGGATGCGCGATGGCATGCACGCCGCCGAGTCCCTTCTGGAACGCGGTCGCGCCCATGCTGGCCGCCGTCAGCATGCGTGATCGGGCTTCGATGTCGCGTCCATTGTCGCAGGCGCGCGGCAGATAGGTCTGGATCAGGCGCATGCCTTCGAGCGCGATACCGTCAGCCAGCGGATGAAACCCGGGCGCACAGTAGGCCTCGAAGCAGTGCACGAACGCATCGATGCCGGTGGCCGCCGTGATCCCGGGCGGCAGACCGACAGTGAGCTCCGGATCGCTGATGACCACTCCCGGCATCATCTGCGGATGAAAGATGATCTTCTTCTGGTGCGTGGCCTCGTTGATGACCACACCGGCGCGACCGACCTCCGAACCGGTGCCGGCCGTGGTCGGCACGGCGACCACCGGAGCGATGCCACGCCGGTCGGCGCGTGTCCACCAGTCGCCGATGTCCTCGAAGTCCCACAGCAGGCGCGTCTGGCCCGACATGAAGGCGATCACCTTGCCGGCATCCAGTGCCGATCCGCCGCCAAAGGCGATCACGCCATCATGATCTCCGGCGCGGTACGCGGCCAGACCCGCATCGATATTGGCTGCGACCGGATTGCCGCGCACATCCGCGAACAGCCCGGTTCCCGGCACCAGCGAGCGCGCCTGCTGCACCATCGGCGCGGTGCGCAGGCCCTGGTCGGTCACCAGCAGCGGCCGCTTGATACCCAGCAGGCTGCACGCCGCCGCAAGTTCGGCGATGCGACCGGGCCCGGCCCAGATGGTAGTCGGATAATTCCAGTTCGCCTTGAGTAGCACGCTCACGTCGTCACCCGCAGATGAAATGATTTTGGCCGGGTCAGGTGCTCGTAGCCGACCACCGAGAGCGTGCAGCCGCGTCCGGAGTCCTTGACTCCGACCCAGGCCAGCGCGGGGTCCAGGTAATCGCAGCGATTCATGAACCAGGTGCCGGTATCGACCTGTGCGCCGATCGCCAGTGCCGCGGCTTCATCGCGCGTCCAGATCGCCGCTGTCAGGCCGAACGGGCTGTCGTTCATGCGCTGCACCGCTTCAGCGTCGGAGTGCACCTTCATGACACCAGCGACCGGGCCGAAGATCTCCTCGCGCATGACTACCGAGTCAGGCGGCGCATCCAGCAGCAGCTGCGGCGCGAGGTAAGGGGTACCGGGTCGGCTGAGCGCAAATTCGCGTTCCTCGATGACCGGCCGTGCGCCGGCGGCAATGGCCGCACGCAGCTGCGTGCGAATCGTGTCGGCCGCCGCGGTGCGCACCACCGGGCCGAGCGTCGTGGCCGGATCCAGTGGGTCGCCGAGCCGGTACTGGCGGATCAGATCGATGCAGCCGGCGGTGAAGCGCTGGTGCACGCTCTCGTGCACATAGATGCGCTGCAGGCCGCAGCAGGACTGTCCGGAATTGAAGTATGCACCGTCGACGATATTCTCGATCGCATGCGCCACATCGGCATCATGGCGTACATAGACCGGATCGCAGCCACCGAGCTCCAGTCCCACACCGATGAAGCGTTCGGCAGCCACGCGCTGCACCGCGCGGCCGCCGGCGACCGAGCCGGTGAAGGCGACGAAATCCACGCGCGTGTCGCGTATCACCCGCTCCGTATCGGGGTGCTCCAGGTGCAGTACCTGAAACACTCCCGGCGGCAATCCGGCGGCGGCAAAGCACTCCGCGAAGCGCTCGGCGCACAGCGGCGTCTGGGCCGAGTGCTTGAGGATCACGGCATTGCCGGCCAGTAGTGCCGGCAGCACGCTGTTGACGGCAATCAGGTACGGGTAGTTCCACGCCGCCACGGTGAATACCACGCCCAGCGGTTCGCGGCGTATGAAGCGCCGAAAGCCGGGCTTCGGGCCCGGTTCGAGGTCGGCCAATGCGGCGGCGGCGACGCCGATCATGTAGCGGGCACGCTCGAGTGTACCGCGCACCTCATTGGGTGCGTAGCGGATCGGCCGGCCCATCTGCCAGCTCAGCTCGCTGCCGATTTCGGCGCCGCGAGACTCGAAGGCGACGCAGAATCTTTCCATCAGCGCGGCACGCTCTGCCAGTGGCACGCGGCGCCACGGCAGCTGCGCCGCGCGTGCCCGCTGCAGCGTGGCCTCGATCTCAGCGTCCGCGGCCGGAGCGCGTTCGACATACACCCGGCCATCGACGGGGCTGATGGTTTTCATCAAATGATCTCGAAGTACCGCGCCAGTTCCCAGTCGGTGACCGCGCGCCGGAACTCGCGCTCTTCCCATTCGCGGCTGGCCGCGTAATGCGCGACAAAGGGCTCACCGAACAACTGCTGCGCGGCGCGCGAGTGCGCCAGGCGGGTCGCAGCTTCAGCGAGCGTGCGCGGCAGCTGGCGTTTAGCCGGCAGCTTGCGCTCGTAGGCATTGCCGGTGATCGGCTCATCGGGTTCGATCCTGTGCTCTATGCCCCACAGGCCGGAACCGATCGCGGCTGCAATCGCCAGGTAGGGATTGATGTCGGCGGCGGCGATGCGATACTCCACCCGCTGGCTCTTCGCACCGCCCTGAATCACCCGCAACGCGCAGGTACGATTTTCCACGCCCCAGGTCGCAGCCGTGGGCGCCCAGTAACCCGGCACCAGCCTTGAATAGCTGTTCACCGTGGATGCCACCATCGCCAGAAGTTCCGGCATCAGCGCCTGCTGTCCGCCCACGAACCAGCGCAGCTCGTCGGACATCGTATGGGCCTTGCTCTCGTCGTAGAACACCGCCGAGCCATCGCCGCGCGTGAGCGACAGGTGCAGATGGCCGCTCTGACCGGGGAGCTGCTGCGACCACTTGGCCATGAAGGTGGCCATCACGCCACGCCGTTGTGCCAGCACCTTGACGAAAGTCTTGAACAGCGCGGCCCGGTCCGCGGCCTCCAGCGCCTCGGTGTAATGCAGGGCCGCCTCCACGACGCCCGGGCCGGTTTCCGCGTGCAGCCCTTCGATCGGCATGCGCATATCTTCGGCGAGTTGCAGCAGCGCCTGGTAAAGCTCGGCCTGCACCGAGGTGCGCAGCATCGAATATCCGAAGTAGCCCGGGGTCAGGTTGGTCAGCCCGCGATAGCCTTTGTCGCGCACACTGGCCGGGGTCTCATTGAAGATAAAGAACTCGAACTCTGCGGCCGCGGAGGCGCTAAAGCCCAAGCCCGCCGCCCGCTGCAGCACGCGCCGCAGTACTGCGCGCGGGCACACCTGTTCCGCGCGACCGGCGAATTCCGCCAGAAACAGCAGCATATTGCCTTCCAGCGGCAGTGCACGGCAGGTTTCCGGCAGCAGCCGCACCGGGGCATCCGGGAACGCGGTGTGCCAGCCGGTGTAGGTGATGTTGTCGTATTGCTGATCGTTCGAGTCCCAGCCCAGCACGACATCGCAGAAACCAAAGCCCTTGTCGAGCGCGGCGAGAAATTTGTCGCGGTCGATATATTTGCCGCGCAGAATGCCGTCATTGTCGAACACGCCGACCTTGACGTGATTCAGTCCGCGTTCCTCGACGATTGCACGCGCCTGCGCGGCGGTGCGCACCTGTTCCGGCTGCATCGATGCAACTCCGTTTTTAAATTCTGAACTGTACGCCCGCAGCGTACCATAGGGCGACGGGCAATCCGCCCGGTGTTGCCGACAGGTGCATCATGGCGTTGGTAGAGCTCGTGACAGTGCTTGCACTGCTGCAATTTCTGTATTTCGGAATCCTGGTGGGCAAGGCGCGCGAGCGCCTGGGCGTGAAGGCGCCGGCGATCAGCGGCAACGAGGTGTTCGAGCGCTACGTGCGGGTACAGATGAATACGCTGGAACTGCTGATCCTGTTCCTGCCGGCGCTGTGGATCGCGACCGCATATCTTGCGGCCCGCTGGGTCGCGCTACTGGGCGCGGTGTACCTGGTCGGGCGCTTCATCTACCTGCGCGCCTACGTCGCCGAGCCCTCAAGGCGCAGCCTCGGCTTCGGCGTCTCTGCATTGCCGATCCTGGCGCTGCTGGCGATCGACCTGATCGGCTGCGTGATGCGGTTGATTCGGGAATGAATGGCCGTGGTGCGCAACAAGACCGCGTTTCTATTCGATCTGGATGGCACTCTGATCGATAGCGTCTACCAGCACGTATTGGCGTGGAAATCCTCGCTCGATGCGGAAGGCATTCCGCTGTCGGTGTGGCGCATACACCGCAAGATCGGCATGAGCGGCGGACTATTCGCCAACATACTGCTGCGCGAGACCGGTTTCGATAACACCCCCGAGCGCCTGGAAAGGCTGCGAGTGCGCCACGCCCAGGCATACCAGGCGCTATCGGCCAGCGTGCAGCCGCTGCCGGGCGCGCGCAAGTTGCTCGAGTACCTCACGGCGCAGGGCATGCCGTGGGCGATCGCCACCAGCGGGCGCATGGAGACCGCCGGACAGCACCTGGCCGCACTGGGTGTCGATCCGGCCACAGTGCCGGTCGTTACACGCGACCAGGTCAAATACGCCAAACCCGATCCGGACTTGTTTCTCACCGCGGCGGAACGCCTCGGGGTCGATATCCGCGAGTCGCTGGTGCTGGGCGACAGCATCTGGGACATGATCGCCGCGCAACGCGCGCGCGCACTGGGCGTGGGATTGTTATCGGGGGGCTACGGGGAGGACGAGCTGGCGCGTGCCGGTGCGTTTCGCGTGTACCAGGATCCCGCTGATCTGCTGGATCATATCGACGAAATCGCCGCGCGCGGCTGATTCGCTAGCCGGCCTGCCGCTGTGCCGCATCCGCGGGTATTTTCAATGTGGCGATGGCCGCGCGCGGCAGTTGATCCAGCCCGTCACCGCCATTTTTCAGATGCGTCACGATGTGGCGCAGCATGCGCGGATCCCAGAATTTCTGGATGTGACTCGCGATGCCCTCGATGGCGTCGGCGCGCTGCGGTTCGGAGGCGAAAAAATGGCCAATGTCATTGGCCATCTGCACCAGGTGCTCGATACTCATCCGGTGGGTGAAACCGCCTTGACCGGCTGCTTTGGCTGCGTCGCTGCATCGAGCAGCGTCTGTTGCTCGCGATCGAATTCCTGGTAGCGGCGCTGCCAGGCTGAGGGCTGCGTCACCCGAGTCACCTGCACCGCGGTTACCTTGTATTCCGGGCAGTTGGTGGCCCAGTCCGAATTATCGGTGGTGATCACGTTGGCGCCGGATTCCGGGAAATGGAATGTGGTGTAGATCACGCCGGGCTGCACACGCGAGGTGATGCGCGCGCGCAGCACGGTTTCACCGGCACGGCTCTGGATGCCGACCCAGTCGTCGGCTTTGATGCCGCGTTCCTCGGCATCGTGCGGGTGGATCTCAACGCGATCCTCGTCGTGCCAGGTGGAATTCTCGGTACGCCGCGTCTGCGCGCCAACGTTGTACTGCGACAGGATACGGCCCGTGGTCAGGATCAGCGGGTACTTGGTGTTGACCTTCTCGCGTGTGGGCACGTACTCGGTCACCAGGAAACGCCCTTTGCCGCGCACGAAGGTATCAACGTGCATGGTCGGCGTGCCTTCCGGGTGCTGGTCATTGCAGGGCCATTGAATGCTGCCCAGCCGCTCGAGCTTCTCGAAGCTGACCCCGGTGAAGGTCGGGGTCAGGCGCGCGATCTCGTCCATGATTTCCGATGCGTGCTGGTAGTTCATCGGCAACCCCATCGCATTGGACAGCAGCTGCGTGATCTCCCAGTCGGCATAGCCGGACTTGGACCGCATCACCTTGCGCACCGGGGATATGCGTCGCTCGGCGTTGGTAAAGGTGCCGTCCTTTTCCAGGAACGAGGAGCCCGGCAGAAATACGTGGGCGAATTTTGCGGTCTCGTTCAAAAACAGGTCCTGGACGATGATGCATTCCATGGCGGTCAGCGCCGCAGTCACGTGCTGCGTGTTCGGGTCGGACTGCACGATATCCTCGCCCTGGATGTAGAGCGCCTTGAATTCACCGTCGAGCGCCGCTTCGAACATATTCGGGATGCGCAGTCCCGGCTCGGCCAGCAGCTTCACCTGCCAGGCCTGCTCGAACTGCGTGCGCACAGCGTTGTCGCTCACATGGCGATAACCCGGATACTCGTGCGGGAAGGATCCCATGTCGCACGAACCCTGCACATTGTTCTGTCCCCGCAGCGGATTGACGCCGACGCCGGAGCGGCCGATGTTGGCGGTTGCCATCGCCAGGTTCGCGATACCCATGACGGCGGTCGAACCCTGGCTGTGCTCGGTGACGCCCAGTCCGTAATAGATCGCGCCATTGCCGGCGGTCGCGTACATGCGCGCAGCTGCACGCACGTTGGCGGCCGGAACGCCGGTGACGGCCTCCATGGCCTCGGGCGAATTGCGGTCCTCGGCGACGAAGGCGCGCCATTTCTCGAACGCCTCGGGCTCGCAGCGCGCGCGCACGAACTCCTCCCTGACCAGGCCCTCGGTCACCACCACGTGCGCCAGACTGTTCAGCAACGCAACGTTAGTGCCAGGTTTGAGCTGCAGGTGATACGCGGCCTCGATGTGCGGTGTGCGCACCAGGTCGATGCGGCGCGGATCGGCAACGATCAGCTTCGCGCCCTGCCGCAGCCGGCGCTTCATCTGCGAGGCGAATACCGGGTGCCCGTCGGTCGGATTGGCGCCGA
>PKWJ01000049.1 GCA_003132025.1 Gammaproteobacteria bacterium | reverse complement strand
GCCGCGCCCTCCGTCGACGGCTTGAACACCGCGAATACAGCCCCCTGCGGGTCGCCCAGGATGGCAAAGCGGCCGATGGTCGGGATGTCGTGCGCGGCGCGCCTGACGGTGCCGCCCAGCCGCTCGGCCGCCGCCACGGTGGCCTCGACATCGGCGGCGCCGATGTAGGGCGTCCATTGCGGCTTGGCGCCCGCGGCCCGTGCCTCGTCCGGTATGTGCATCATTCCGGCGTAGTAGCTGCTTCCGATCCCAAACTGGGTGTAGCTCTTGTCGACGGCAGACGCCTGCGAGTGCCAGCCGACCACCTTGGAATAGAAGGCGGCCGCCGACGCCGTGTCCTCGGTCATCAGTTCCTGCCACACAAATCGACCGTGAAAGCTTCCCTGTGCCATGGCATTCCCCTTTTTTTGCGTGGTGCGCGTGGCGAATTTTATCGCGCCCAGATGTACCAAAGATAACTTAAGCGCCCCTCTCCCGGTAGTGCGAAAGTTGGCAACCAGTTGTGACGTGTGCGCGCCAGTAACCGGGCCGGCCGGCCGGTCCCCGCGCACCCTCGACGCCCCCAATGGGCACCCAAGGATGCCACCGACCGCCGCCGCGACCCGCACCCTTGCCAGCTCGTGCATGTTTATGCATAATTTCGATAATTTATGCACAGGTTCCCATGCTGAACGACCACCATCAATTCGAACGCCGCAACGCCATCCTGCGCATCCTTCGCAGTGGGGTGGTGCACCGGCAGAGCGACCTGGCGCAGCTGCTGCGACGCGACGGCTTCGACGTCACACAGTCCTCGGTCAGCCGTGACCTGCGTGAACTGGGCGTGCTCAAGGCCAGCGGCCGCTATCTGGTGCCGCCGGACGAGATCTCGCGCGCCAACGGCGATTTCGGTGCCCTGGCGCCGTTCGTGCGTGCGGTGCGCTCGGCCGGCCCGTCGGTAACCGTGATCAAAACCAGTATCGGCGCCGCGCCCAGCGTCGCCGTTGCGGTGGACAAAGCCGAGTGGCCGGAGGTGGTCGGTACGATTTCCGGCGACGACACCATTTTCATTGCCACCGCCGACGCGCGCGCGCAGCGCCGCCTGATCGAACGACTCAATACCCTGTTTCGCAGCTGAGATATCCCATGAAACCCGATGCCTCGCCCATCGTGCTGGCCTATTCCGGCGGTCTGGACACGTCGTTCCTGGTGCCCTGGGTGGCCGAGAACTATCACCGCCCCGTGATCACCGTGACCGTCGACACCGGTGGCATCAATGCCGCGGCTGCGCAGCAGCTGCGCGAGCGCTCGGCCGCGCTCGGTGCCATCGGCCATCATCAGGTGGATGCGCGCGCCGACTATTTCGAACAGGTGCTGCGCTTTCTGATCATGGGCAACGTGCGCCGCGGCCAGCTGTATCCGCTGTGTGTCGGCGCCGAACGGGTGATGCAGGCGCAGACCGTGGCCCGCACGGCGCGCAAGCTCGGCAGCAGCATGATCGCGCACGGCTGCACCGCAGCCGGCAATGACCAGGTGCGCTTCGAAGTTGCCCTGCGCACGCTGGCGCCGGATCTGGAAGTACTGGCGCCGGTACGCGACCGTGCCTTCAAGCGCAGCGAGGAACTCGAGTACCTGCAGCGCCATGGGCTGCCGGTGCCGCCGTTTGGCGCCGCCTACTCCATCAACCGCGGGCTGTGGGGCGTCACCATCGGCGGCAAGGAGACCCTGACCTCCGCGGGCAGCATTCCCGATGAGGCCTGGGTGCTCACGCGCGATGCGTACACCCGCCCGCGTGCCCCGCAGCGCCATAGCATCCGCTTCGAGCGCGGCCGGCCGGTGGCACTCGACGGCGCAGCGCTGTCCCCGGTGGAGCTGATCGAGCAGCTCGAGGCCCTGACCAGCCCGTTCGGCATCGGCCGCGGCATTCATCTGGGCGACACCATCATCGGCACCAAGGGGCGGGTGGCGTTCGAAGCGCCCGCGGCCGAGACCCTGCTCAGCGCGCACCGCGAGCTCGAGAAACTGGTACTCACGCCGCGCCAGCAGCGCATCAAGGAATCGGTGGCGCAACCCTACGGCGATCTGGTGCACGAGGGGCAGCTGCTCGATCCGGTGTGCCGCGACATCGAAGCGCTGTTGCTGTCTTCGCAGGAGCGCGTCAGCGGCGAGGTGCACCTGCTGCTGCGCACCGGCTCGCTGTTCGTCGAAGGCGTGGAGTCGCCGTACTCGCTGATGGCGGCTTCCAAGGGCGTGTACGGCGAAGCCGCCGGCGAGTGGACCGCGGCCGATGCGCTCGGCTTCTCCAAGATCGTGGCGCTGACCGGCGTGTTCCATCGCCGCGCCGGCGAGGCAGCCGCGGCGACCGGCGCTCCGGTCCCCGCCAAGGCGGCGCAGCCGTGAAGACTGTCATGGTCGACAAGATCGCCTCGGTCACCCAGGCCTGCGCTCTCGGCCCGGAACTGCGGCTGTCGGATGACATCCCGTCCGAGGAAGGCGTGGTGATCGTGGCCGAGATCCTCAACAACAAGTCGACCTACAACTCCCTGGAGTTGAGCAGCGGCCGCATGGCCAAGGTCGGCAAGGGTGACATCGTGGTCGGTGCGCTGGGACCGCGGCGAGCGCTGTTCGGCTATTCGGGCCACGTACCGGACGCCCTCAAACCCGGCGACATCATCCAGGTGCTCAATATCGGCGGCGTGATGGGCATCTGCGACTCGGCCACGCCCGACAAGGGCAAGCCGTTCGACGCGCGCGTGCTGGGCGTGGTGCTGCAGTTTCCGTATCTGGGCGAGCGCATCGGCGTGCCGGCGCGCGTCGGCTACAAGCCGCTCGACTTCAATGCCGCGCTCGACGCGCGCGGCGTGCCAGTGGTGGCACTGGCGGGCACCTGCATGGAAGCCGGCAAGACCGCCGCCGCTGCCGCGATCGTCGGTCGCATGCGCCACCGCGGCCTGACCGTCGATGCCTTCAAGGCCACCGGCGTGTCGCTGCGGCGTGACATCCTGGCATTCGAGGACGCCGGTGCACGCCGCACCATGATCTTCACCGACCTGGGCGTGGTCACCACCACCGCGCGCACCGGCCCGGCGCTCACGCGCACCATGCTCACCGAGCTTGCGGCCGGCAGGCCGGACGCGATCGTGTTCGAGCTCGGCGACGGCCTGCTCGGCACCTATGGCGTGGACGCCATCCTGGAATGCGCCGACATCCGCCGCGCGCTCACCGGTGTGGTGCTCTCGGCCAACGACCCGGTCGCGGCCTGGGGCGGCGTGAAACTGCTGCGTGAGCGCTTCCAGGTCGAGCCTTGCGTCGTCACCGGTCCTTCCACCGACAACCTGGTTGGCATCGAGATCATCCAACAGCAGATGAATGTCGCCGCCTTCAACGCCCTGTCCGATGCCGCCGCACTCGGCGATCACGTCATCGAAGCTATCGGCATCGGCAATCACGCCCGGCAGGCGGCGGCGGGCGCCGACTGATGCGCAAGGGGCGGGAAGCCAGGCGCTCGATCCCCGCCGTGGTGCTCGGCGGTACTGGCTACGTGGCCGGCGAACTGCTGCGCCTGCTCGCCGGTCATCCGACGCTGTCGCTCGCCGGCATCATGTCCGACAGCCGGCCAGGCGAGCCGGTGGGCGCGGCCTTTGGACATCTGGCTACGGTGTTTCCCCTGGAGACTTTCAAATCGCAGGCACAGATCGAGGCCATCATCGAGCGCGAGGAGTCGACCGCCATTTTCTCGGCCGCCCCGCACGGCGCTGCGGCCGCATTGATCGATGCCCTGCTGATAAAATCCGAGGCTGCCGGCAGGAAGCCGCGCGTGGTGGACATCTCGGCCGACTTTCGCTATCGATCGGCGGCAGAGTACCAGGCGGTCTACCAGCATGCGCACGGCGCGCCGGCGCGCTTGCAGGCCTTCAGCTGCGCGGTGCCGGAACACCTGCGCGAGCTCATGACGCCGCATGTGGCGCATCCGGGCTGCTTCGCCACCGCCGCGCTTCTGGCGAGCGTGCCGCTGCTGGCCATGGGACTGGCCACGCCGGAACTGTTCGTCTCGGCGGTCACCGGCAGCACCGGCTCGGGCCGCAAACCCAGCGACGGCACTCATCATCCGATGCGCCACAGCGATCTGTACGCCTACAGCGCGCTCTCGCATCGGCATGCGCCCGAGATCGTCGCCTGCGCGCTCGCGGCCACCGGCATCGAGCCCCAGGTCGCGTTCGTGCCGCATTCCGGGCCGTTCGCGCGCGGCATTCACGCCACGGTGCAGGCGACGCTGCGTACGCCGCGCGACAGCGCGCACATCGTCGGCGCACTGCGCGAGTACTACGCCGGCTCGCCGTTCGTGCACGTCAGCGATGCGCCGCCGCGCGTTAAAGAGGTGGCCGGCAGCAACTATGCACGGCTGTCCGCGGTCAGCGACGCACGCACAGTGGCGGTGATGTGCGCGATCGATAACCTGAACAAGGGCGCGGCCGGCGGCGCGGTGCAATGGATGAACCGTCTGTACGGCCTGCCGGAAACCGCGGGACTGACCGCGCCGGCGCCGGGCTGGACCTGAATGATTTCCCGCTAATCGAGTACCCCCATGAATGCTCAAGCAAGCTCAGCGGCGCCGGCCGCCGGCCCCGCGCCGGATTTCCTGGCGCCGGTGTTTTCGCAGTATCCGCTGCCGGTGGTCAGCGCCGAGGGCGTGTGGCTCTACACCCGCGGCGGCGGGCGCGTACTCGACCTGTATGGCGGTCATGCGGTCGCGGTGCTCGGGTACGGTCACCCGCTGTGGACCGGCGCGCTCGCCGCGCAGGCGCATTCCTTAAGCTTTCAGAGCAATGCGGTGCCGATGGAGGTGCGCGCGCGCGCCGCCCAGCGCCTGATCCGCTTCTCGGGCCTGGACTTCAACAGCGTGTTCTTCGTCAACAGCGGTGCCGAGGCGAACGAGAACGCGCTCAAGATGGCCTTCACCATCACGCGCCGTACGCACGTCGCCGCCATCGAACACTCGTTCCACGGCCGTACCGCCGCCGCCGGCGCCATCACCTGGGGCGCGGCCGCCAAGTGGTACGGCTTTCCGCGCACGCCCTTCGATGTCAGCTTCATCCCGCGGCGCGATCATGCGGCGATCGCCGCGCAGGTGGGCGATCACACCGCCGCGGTGATCGTCGAGCCGGTGCAGGGCGTGGGCGGGGCATTCGATCTGGGGGCGCCGTTCCTGCAGGCGCTGCGCGCGCGCTGCGATGAGGTCGGTGCGCTGCTGATCTTCGATGAAGTCCAGTGCGGCATGGGCCGCGTGGGCCAGCCGTTCGCCGCCGGGCTGTACCGCGTGCAACCGGACATGATCACCACGGCCAAGGCGCTGGGCGCCGGATTTCCCTGCGCGGCGCTGCTGATGTCGCCGCGCGTCAGCGCGGCGTTGAAGCTCGATGCACTGGGCACCACCTTCGGCGGCGGACCGATGGCCTGCGCGGTGATCGAAGCCGTGATCGAGGCGATCGAGTCCGAACATCTGCTCGAGCGCGTGCGCAGCGTCGCGGCCCTGATCCGCAGCCGCTGCCTGGTCGGCCCGGTGATCGGCCATCAGGGCGCGGGCCTTTTGGTCGGACTGCGCACCAATCGGCCTGCCAAGCAGATCCACGCCGCGCTGCTCGAGCGCGGCATTCTGGCCGGCACCAGTGCCGATCCGGACATCCTGCGGCTGCTGCCGCCCTATGTGCTCGAAGCCGGCCACGTCGAGATACTGCGCGACGCGCTGCTCGACATCGGTACCTGAAGACTCGCCGCATGCGACGCTTCATCGATCTGGCCGATTTTTCGCGCGACGAGCTGCTGGGCCTGCTCGAGCTCTCGCGCCGCCTGGAAGCGCGCCCCGAACCGCACGCGCTGGCCGGCAAGGTGCTCGGCCTGCTGTTCATGAATCCCTCGCTGCGCACGCTGGCCTCGTTCCAGAGCGGCATGGCGCGCCTCGGCGGTGCATCGTTCGTGATCACACCGGGCAGCGGCACCTGGCAGATCGAAACCCGCGACGGCGTGGTGATGGACGGACCGGCGGCGGAACACGTGCGCGAAGGCGTGCCGGTGCTGGCCTCCTACTGCGATGCGCTCGGCATTCGCTCGTTTGCCGACGGCAGGGACCTGGCTGCCGATCTGAGTGAACAGAAATTCGGCGCGATGGCGCGACTGGTGGACAAACCGCTGATCAATCTCGAATCGGCGGTCAATCACCCGTGCCAGTCGCTGGCCGACTGGAAGACGCTCGATGAGCTCGGCATTCCGCGCCATGGAAAATTCGTGCTCAGCTGGGCCTGGCACCCGCGCGGCCTGCCGCTGGCGGTGCCGGCATCCACCGTGCACATGGCGGCGATGCGCGGCATGGANNCAGCGCGCGGCCGCCGAATCCGGCGGATCGCTGCGTACCACCAGCGATCGACGCGAGGCCTTCGACGCCGCGCACGTGGTGTACGCGAAGGAATGGGCCGCTACCGCGGACTACGGCAATGAGGCAGCCGACGCCGCGGCGCGCCGGCAGCTTACGGACTGGTGCCTGGACGAGCCGTGGTTTTCCGGCGCGCGCACCGATTGCCGCCTGATGCATTGCCTGCCGGTGCGGCGTAATGTCGCGCTCGCCGACGGCCTCTTGGACGGCCCGCGCAGCGTGGTGCTGCGCCAGGCCTATAACCGATTGCCGGCGCAGATGGCCGTGCTGTATCGACTGCTCAAATCAACGGAGTGACCGCACTGACATGATCCTGCATCGATCCGATCACGCGGCGATGATTCGCGCGCTGCGCAGCGCCGCGCCCTATATCCGCCTCTACAAGGGCAAGATCTTCGTCGTCAAGGCCGGCGGCGCCGTGTTCGGCGACCTCGCCATGACGCGCGCGCTGATCGAGCAGATCGCGATACTGCATTACCTCGGCGTGCGCGTCGTCATGGTGCACGGCGGCGGTCCGCAGCTGACCGAACTGTCCGAAGCGCTGGGCGTGCCGACGCGCATGGTGCAGGGGCGGCGCATCACCGATGAGAAGTCGATCGATGCCACCTCGATGGTGCTCAACGGCCTGATCAATACCCGCATCCTCGCGATCTGCCGCGATCTGGAGATCAGCGCCGTGGGCCTGTCGGGCGTCGATGCCGGGCTGATCCGTGCGCATCGGCGTGCGCCGATGCAGATTGCCGGCCAGGCCGAAGCCGTGGACTTCGGCTACGTCGGCGACATCGATTCGGTCGACGTCGGCATCATCCGCCAGCAGCTGGACAACGGGCTGATGCCGGTGATCAGTCCGTTGTCGGCCGATGACAAGGGCACGCTGCTCAACATCAACGCCGACACGGTGGCCGCGGCCGTCGGTGCCGCACTGGGTGCCGAGAAGCTGATCCTGTGCACCGGCGCACCCGGCATCCTCGAGCGCGTCGACGATCCGACGTCGATCATCTCCTACACCGACCTGGCCGGCCTGGCACGCATGCGCGATGCCGGCTGCATCGCCGACGGCATGCTGCCCAAGAGCATGGCGATCGAATTTGCGATTCGCGGCGGCGTGCGTCGCGTACACGTGATCTCCTACGCCGCCACCGACAGCATTTTGTCGGAAGTCTTCACCAACGAAGGCACCGGCACCCTGATCGTGGCCGACGTCGACGCACTGACTCCGGCCGAGCAGCAAAGCAGCGCATGACGCGGCAGATCGCATGACCCGCCTGTGGGACAAGGGTGCGCCGCTCGACGCGCGGGTATTGGCGTACACCGCCGGTGACGACTACGCGCTCGACGAGCGCCTGGTGCGCTATGACGTGCGCGCCTCGATCGCACACGCCGAGATGCTGCACGCGCAGCGGCTGCTGTCGGCCCAGGACCTGCAGCTGATACGCGACGGGCTCACGGCGCTGGGCGAGGAGCACGGGCGCGGGTTGTGGCACGTCGAGCTCGCCGATGAGGATGGCCAGACGGCGCTCGAGCGCCGGCTGACCGAGCGCATCGGGCCGGCCGGCGGCCGCATCCATCTCGGCCGCTCGCGTAATGACCAGGTGCTCACCGCGCTGCGGCTGTATCTGCGCGATGCCATCGACGAGCTCGATGCCGGCGCGCACGCGGTGATCGCCGCACTGGATCGCCTGGCCCAGCGCGAAAGCGCCACGCCGCTGCCGGGCTATACCCACATGCAGCAGGCGATGCCGAGCTCGGTCAGCCTGTGGGCCGGCGGCTACGCGGCCGAACTGACCGATGACGCCCGCGGCATCAAGAGTGTCCACCGCCGCATCGAGAAGAATCCGCTCGGCTCGGCCGCCGGCTTCGGCACGCCGGGACTACCGCTCGATCGCGACGCGACTACGCGCGCTCTGGGCTTCGATATCACGCAGCAGCCGGTGACTTCGGTGCAGCTGTCGCGCGGCAAGGCCGAGGCGCAGCTGTTGTTCGAACTCGGCCTGCTGATGCAGGACCTGGGACGCATGGCCACCGACCTGCTGCTGTTCTATACCCAGGAATTCGCGTTCATCGAGCTGCCCGACGCCTTCACCACCGGCTCGTCGATCATGCCGCAGAAGCGCAATCCGGACCTGTTCGAACTGGTGCGGGCGCGCAGCGCCACCGCGCTCGCCTGCCTGACCGAAGCGTTGTCGATCTGCGCCAAGCTGCCATCCGGCTATCAGCGCGACCTGCAGTTGTTGAAGTTTCCGCTGTTCCGTGGCATCGACATCGGCGTGCGCACGCTCGATATCATGGCCGCGGCACTCGAGGCGCTGAAATTCCGCCCCGATCGGATCCGCCTCGACCCGTCGGTGCACGCGACCGAAGAAGCCTTTGCGCTGGTGGTCAAGGAAGGCATACCCTTTCGCGAAGCCTATCAGCGAGTGGCGGCGCGCTACGTGCGCAAGGACTGATCGTAATGGAAGCTCCACCGAGCACGGCCACCAATCCGCCGGATGCCACCGACTTACGGCTGCGCGGCCTGGTCGAATACACCCACTGGATGTATGGGCTGCATTCGCTATCGGTGTTCACGGCATTGTTCACCGCCCACGCCGTGGCGTTGCGCTTCGCCTTCGGTCTGCCCTCGATCATCGCCGTGGTGATGAATTACGCGCGCCGCTCCGAGACCCACGGCACCTGGCTCGAATCACACTTTCGCTGGCAGATCCGCACCTTCTGGTATGCGTGGCTGTGGATCCTGGTGAGCCTGATCATTGCGGTACCGCTGATGCTGCTGGCCGGCCTCGGCTTCCTGGTGGGCCTCCTCGGCCTGGGACTGGTCGGGCTGTGGGTGATCTATCGCATCGTGCGCGGCTGGCTGTCGTTGCGCGACGGCAGCGCGATGCCACTGCCGGCGACGCTGCCGTGACGACTCCCGCTGTCCGCAGCCGCGTGGTGGTGATCAGCGCGCTGATCGCGCTGATAGTCGCGGGCGGAACGCTGAGCGCCTGTGGGCAAAAAGGGCAGCTCTACCTGCCGAGCCAGAAGAAAACCAAGGTGCCCGCAGGCCAGCAGCCGCAGGACACGCCGCCGCCCGGCACGCAGCCGCCGAGCGCGCAACCGCCAGCCCCGCAGCCACCGTCGGCCACCGCGCCCACCGCCTCCTGACGGCCCGACGGTCTGACGACCCGACGGCCTCGGCGGATCACTGCGTCGGTAACCCTACGCGTTAAACGCCAGCCGCAGCACGGCTGGCGTTTAGTGCATCAATGCTATTTGTCCTCGCCTTCCGGCTTGTTCTCAGGCTTGGGCGGGCCTTTCGCCTTGGGCTTCGGCTTCGGCGGCGGAACCTTGGCCAATTTCGCAGGCGGTTTCCCCGCCCCGGGCTGCGTATTGGCCGTTGGCGGATGGGCAAGCTTGTCGTTCGTTGCATTCAGCGTCTTGGCCGGAGTGGTCGCCGGAGGCGTGCCAGCGCCATTGCCGGTCGAGGCGTGCGGCAGCTCAGCGGCCTGATTCACACGCGGTTCCGGATTCGCCGCCGGTGCCGGTGCCTTGGCTGCAGCCGGCGGGGTCGCGCCGCGTGCACCAATGACTCCCGGACCGCTAAACGCGCCAGGCCGGGCGGTGGCCGCAATCGCCGGATGGCCGCCATTGGCTTTTGCTGCCAGCGCGGGGTTCTTGGCCGCTTCCTGAACGTGCGCCGTCTGTGCGGCGGTGGGCGCAATGTGCGGCTGCTGCTGTGCCGCTTTTTCCTGCGCAGTGGGCACGGCAGTCACGCCACCGGGGCCGTTGTAGCTGACCCTGTTGACCGTGACGTTGTTGATGACCGTGGTGTGGTAGGTGTTGTGAATGACCGTCGTATTCACGTTGCTGACGGCGGTGTTATAGGCGAAATGTCCGCCATCCCAACGCCCGCCGGCAAAGCCCACACCCACGTAGCCGTAACCATAGTTGACGCCGCCGTAGAATCCGATATGCGGACCCCAGTAGCCGGCGTGAAATCCATACACGCCGCCGGCAAAGGCCCAGTATCCCGGGGTCCACAGCACGCCGACCTGCGGCGGCTGAACCCAGGTTCCCGGCACCCAGTAATAGCCGGCAGGTCCCCAGTGCCAATAACCGGGCGTCCACAGATAACCGTCCTCGGGGCACGGGGGCTGCTCGTATTCAGGCAGCGGAGGCGGCGCCTCGGTCGCCTGCACCTCTACAGCCACCGCCGGTGCGACGTAGACCGGTGGCGGCGGCGGCACTGCGACCCGCACCTGCGCTGCGCAGCCGGCCACCAGAGCAAACATTCCGAAAATCCAGTAACGCATAGAAATTCTCCTTCGTTCCTTGAAGATCAGCGATTGCAGCTGCCACCGTCAGTATCGCGGTGCACAGCTGACCAAAACCTGAACGCTCGCGTCCGTGCGGTAGGCCACAGTGCGAAGACCGGTGCGCTCCTTTATGCCTCGTTATTGCGCAGCAGGCCGGCGACGTAAGGCGCCGCGCTGCTGTCCGGGAACACGTCCCGGTCCAAAGCGCCGCTGGCGATCTGCAGGTGCTCGTGCAGCACGCTCTTCATCACCGAGCGCAGATCGAGTGTGGGTTTCAGGTCGCGCTGCTGATACAGATTGCGTGCCGACAGTCCCGGCCAATCGGCCAGCACGCGTCCGCCGGCGACCGCACCGCCCAGCAGGAACGCGGCGCTGCCGGTGCCATGGTCGGTGCCGCGGGTACCGTTGGCGGCCGCGGTGCGGCCGAACTCCGTGGCCAGCAGCACCACGGTGCGCGGCCAGACATCGCCCAGGGTTTCCTTCAGCGTGGAGAGACTCTGATCGAGCACCGCCAGGCGCGTGCGCAGCTGTCCCTGCGCGCCGCCTTCGTTGAAATGCGTGTCCCAACCGGTAGTGTCGAACACCGCCACCGCCGGACCGTCGTCGCGACGCAGGAAACCGGCCGCGGTGCGCACCGTCTCGATGTATCGCCCGGCGGTCGAGCGCACCACCGCAGTCATCGCCGCGTTGCCCACCGCGCCGCCAGCGCCGGCGGCGCCCGCGGCATCGCCGCCCATTGCCTGCGCCGGCGACTGATCGACTTCGCCGCCTGTGGCCAGCGCCTCGGCCAGCCGTCGTGCCAGCAGCGGATCGCTGGCGTAGCGATCAGCGATGCGGCGCATGGTGTCATCGTCAAGATCGGGCAGCACCGAGGGCGACCACGAGGCCACCTCGGCGGATCCGCGCAGCACCAGCGGTACGTTCTGCGCCAGCGCCACGCCGCTCTCGCGGCCGCGATGACGGGCCGCCGGCAGGTTGACCAGCGCGCGATTCAACCAGCCGCTCTGTGTCGCGTGCGGTTGCGTGATGCCGCTCTCGAGCACGTCCTGACCATCGAAGTGGGAGCGCTCGCGGTACCCGGTGGCCACCGCCGGCAGCACCAGCAGTTCGTGCGCGCCATAGGCTTCGTGCATGAAAGTCAGGCCGGGATTGAGACCAAAGTAACCATCAAGCGCCAGTGCGCCGTCGCCCGCACCGGGTGCGGCGATCGCCAGCTCGCCGCGCAGCCGCGCGTAATCCGGATCGGCGTACGGGGGCACCGCCGACAGACCATCGAGTGCGCCGCGCATGATGATGAATACGAAGCGCGACGGGCTGGCCGCCGGCGCTGCAAAACTGTAGCGCGTCGCAAGTGCGGCACCGCCCGCGGCCAGGCCGAGCTTGAGCAGTGCACGTCGATTGATGGGCGCAGGTTGATCGCGATTCATGGTCAGTGCCTCACCGTCGCAGGAACTCAGGCGCCGTCAGCAGCAGTGTCAACGCCTGTCCATCGCTGGCGGCACGCTGCAGGCTCACGCGCGTCTCGTCGCTGTAGGTCGCCCCCAGCAGCTGCGGGCCGAGTTCCGCGACCGCGCGCGTACCGCCCAGCCGCTGCGCCAGCGCATCGGCGAATTCGATGCGCTTCATCAGCGCCGAAGCCCCGTCCCAGTCGTCGCTGCGATCGGCCCAGCCGGCGGGCGAGCCGGGGGCGAACTGGCGCTGTCCGAGCACATCGAATGCGGCAATCGATTTTGGTCCGTCCGCGACCGGCAGCTGCAGGCCGCGATAGATAGAGAGCAGGTAGTCCTGCGGTGTTTTGTATTTCGCCAGCGGCGTCTGCCAGGCCTCGCCGCCCTCGAACAGCGCGCGGTACACCTGCGGCAGATCCCCGCCGCTGCGTTGGAACGCCTGCGCGACGCGCGCTACCGCGGCCGGCGGCGGATCATCGGCGATGAAATGCCGCGCCAGCTTGGTCGCGATATGGCGCGCGGTCGCAGGCGCCAGCGCCAGATCGGTCAGCACCGCGCGTCCCTGCGCCTGCTCGGGCTGATCATAGCGGTGGTGAAACACCGTCTGCGCGCCGGGCTCGTGCAGCGCCGGACGAAACAGGAACAGCCCGCTGGCGCCGTCCTGCATCTTGCCGGCGCCATAGCCGCCGCCGAGCGACCAGCCGGTGAGCACTTTGGCGAAACTGGTGACATCGGCCTGCGTATAGCCGGCGTCGACCCCGAGCGTATGCAGCTCAAGAATCTCGCGCGCCAGGTTTTCGTTTAAGCCCAGCCTGCGCTCACGGCGCGCCGCGCGCTGCGCCAGCACGGAATTGGGTCCTACCGAGCGCTGGTTGTCCAGATACAGCAGCATCGCCGGGTGCTGCTCGACCGCGAGCAGCAGCTCACGGAAATTGCCCAGCACGTGCGGCCGTATCGCCTCGCGCTCCAGGCTGCCGGCGACACCCAGTACCGCCAGCTTGTCGACCGACACGGCAAAATGATTACTCCAGAAGTACACCAGCCGTTCCACCCACGGGCGCTCGGTAGCCACGGCGTTGCGCAGCCGCGCCTGCACCTCGGCGATGTAGATCGGCCGCAACAGCTGCGGCAGCCGCATGACGGCGGCCAGCGCCTCAGTCGATTCCGCCGCCGCCGGCTTCCCAGCGGCGGCGCGCCGCTGCGCCAGCAGCTGCTGCCGGATGGCCGCAGCGTCGGTGAGAATATCGGCCGTTGAGCGCAGACCGGTTGCCGGCAGCGAGGGTGCTGTGCCACGCAGCTGCCCCTCGAGCCAGCCGCGCGCGTCGGCGCCGATCAGATCGAGCTCGCCAGGCCTGGCGCCCAGTCCGAAGCGATTGGCGGCAACAGCGGCGGAGTAATCCAGCGACACGGTAATAATTCCAGACCCTTGAGCGCGCACCAGCGCGTGACCCTAGTCTGGAGCGCGCCAGCCACGGGATCGTTGACCTGATCGAGGGTGTAGGCGCCTAAACGGACATAATCAGGAAAGCCGCGGCTGCACCGGCCTTTGTTCGCGCCGTGACCGATGCGGCGGATCGCGTCAGGTAGACGCGCGCCGTGAAAGTACACAGCGCGCGCCTAGCCAGCAGACGCGGTCAGTCGAACTGTCAATCGACTGGCAGGTCTGTGACCTCAAGGCTGTTGGTATTGTTGAGTGGGGCCGCACGCGATAAAGGTTTTATCGAAGTGCGTGGATCGCGCAGAATTTGCATGCCGGCCGCGATGCGGCCGACCAATGGCCGGTGTTGTTATCCCCCCAACGGACGCGGCAACGCCGGCGGAGCGCCGCTAGGCCGGCAACGGCTCCCGCAGCCATTTCTCCGCCAGCCGCACCCACATCGAACCGCCCAGTGGCAGTAGTTCGTCGTTGAAGTCGTAGCTCGGGTTGTGCAGCATGCATGGGCCGCCGCCGTGACCGCCGATGCGATGCTTGCCGTCGCCATTGCCGATCACAAAATAACAGCCCGGCTTTTCCAGCAGAAAGAAACTGAAGTCTTCGGCACCCATGGTGGGCTCGAATTCCTTCACGTTGTCCGCGCCGACCAGTTCGCTCAGCGCGGTGCGTGCGAACTCGGTTTCCCGCGGATGATTGACGGTGGGTGGATAGGTGCGCTCGAATTCGAACTCGCAGCTCGATTCGAACGCCTGGCAGGTCGCTTCGGCGATCTGTCGCATGCGCCGCTCGATCATGTCGAGCACCGGCACGGTGAAGGTACGCACCGTGCCCTGAAGTTCACAGAAGTCCGGCACCACGTTGGTCGCCTCCCCGGCCTGGATCATCGTGACCGAGATGACGGCCGGGTCGATCGGGCGCCGGTTGCGCGTGATGATGGTCTGGAACGCCTGCACCATCTGGCAGGCCACCGGCACTGGATCGACGCCGTTGTACGGCATCGCCGCGTGCGAGCCCTTGCCGCGGATGGTGATCTTGAACTCGTTGCTGGATGCCATCACCGGCCCGGATTTAAGTGCGAACTGACCCACCGCCAGGCCCGGCCAGTTGTGGGCGCCAAAGATCGCTTCCATCGGGAACCGATCGAACAGGCCATCCTTGATCATTTCGAGCGCGCCGCCGCCGCCCTCCTCGGCCGGTTGAAACACCAGGTAGACGGTGCCGTCGAAATCGCGGTGCGTGGACAGGTATTTGGCCGCGGCGAGCAGCATCGCGGTGTGGCCGTCATGGCCGCAGGCGTGCATCCTGCCGCGATTGACGCTGGCGTGAGCGAAACGGTTGTGCTCGGTCATCGGCAGCGCATCGATGTCCGCACGCAGACCCACGGCACGCGTGCTGCTGCCGTTCTTGACCACGCCGACCACCCCGGTTTTCCCCAGGCCCCGATGCACCGGGATGCCCCAGCCGCTCAACGTGCTGGCGATCAGTTCCGAGGTGCGCTGCTCCTGGAAGCACAGTTCCGGATGCGCATGAATATCACGCCGCAGGGTCTGAATCGCAGCGACGTCGGCCAGGATCGGTTCGATCATATTCATGTTCCCGCCTGCCACACGCTTTTGTTTCCCCGGCACACCGCTGGTACGCCCCTTCGCGGTGCCCCAATGTACACCAAGGTGAATACTTCGGAAGCAGCGCGGCGCCGGTCAGGCGTCCCGCGCTACCGGGAATGTCTCATTTTGATCTGCCGCTCGTGAGCGTCCGGTTTGCGGCATTGCTGCCCCGTCGGTCATGACGCTGATCAGTCGTGCAGGCCCGCGAGCTTTAGTCCCTCGAACAGCGGCTCATAGCCCTTCAAGTCCGCCAGCGGACTCATCCAATCGCGAACCGCTGCCACTGAGGTCAGGGCGGGCAGATCAGTCTTCAGATCAGCGAGCGCCGCCTTGGCGGTAGCCTGATCATGCAGTTGCCCTGCCGCGGCCAGCAGCGTCAGCCGGATGGCCCCTGTGTTCGGGTTAGTGAGCTCTTCGTGAGTCCTCCGCGCAACTGCCCGGCGTGCGAGTTGCTCGGCATCGGCATAGTCACCGAGTTCATAGTGGATATCGGCCAGAAGGCGTGAGACGTTGGGGTCATCCGGTTTACGGTCCTGCGCGAGCTTCGCGACATCGAACGCCTCGCGGACCCGGCCGAGGGCAAGCAGAGCAACGCTCTTTGACAAGAGGGCAGGCATGAGGTGCGGCTCCAGGCGCAACGCATCATCCAGGATCGAAAGCTGCTCCGCACGGCGACCGCGCAGCGCGTAGAGGTCGCCTTTCTCAACCAGCATGAGGGCGTTATCGGGATGTTTCGCGAGGTAGCGATCAAGAGCCGCCTCGCCGATGGCCTTCTGTTCCGCAACGTTCTTAGACCAGGACATGACGCAATCACACAGGTTCACCTGCACCGTCACCCGGAGCGCGAGCGCGTCGTCAGGAGATAGCGCCAATGCCCGCTGCAGCAACTGGGTAGCGGAGTCGTAGGCGCCCTTGGGATTATTGGCCTTGCGGTCATTGAGCCAACGCAAATAAGCACGAAACGTCAGGTCGCGCACGTCGAGGTTGGCCTCGGGCGTGGACTCCGCGCGCCGAACCTCTTCCTCGAGCCCGTAAAAGACCAGCTTGCCGCTCGCGTCCGCGACATCGTCGGCCCAATAGGGGCGGATCGCTCCGCGCGGTGTCCGCAGCGACTGCGTGCCGAGCGAGCGTTCGGTCTCGCCATCGACCGTGTACAGCGTCAGCGTGTACCCGGCATCATCGCGCACCACACTGCCGCGCACCAGGAAATGGACATTGAGCGCCCGGGCAAGCTCATTCGGAGCCGTGATCTGGCCGAGCGCCTTCGACACGGCCGCGTCTCGTATCAGGTGTACCCAATTCGTGTTCCGGTCCAACGCACCGTACAGATCCGCCGTGCTCGTGCGTGCGAGTTGCGCGGCGACCGGATCGTCCGGCGGCGCCTCGATCGGCAGCACCGCGAACGTCATGCGCCGATCTTCCGCGGAATAGGGAACCACGGGCGCCGGCGAGACCGTGCGGTGGTACCACCAGCCCGCACCGCCGAGCAGCAGTAAAGCCACGGCTGCGGCGCCGACGAGAGCACCGCGCGTGCCGCCTCGCGCGTCGGACTGACGCGATATCGGAGGCATCGCCCTGGGGCCGCCCTGACCGACCATCGCCTGCGTCTGGGTCAGCGGCTCGCTCGCCGAGTTCAGCAGCTGTGCGACGCGCGCGATGAACTCCGGTGTAGTCTCGCCCGCGGGCAGCCGTGTCCATTGCACCTCGCGAAACTTCTCCGGCACCAGCGCTTGCGAATCGGGCGTGCCATCGATGACGACCGGGAGCATGAAGGCGATGCTCTCTGCCATATCGAGCGTGCGGGCCACGGCCAGGTTCCACTCCCGCCGAAAGTAGCCTTCCTTTCGCGACTGGGTATTTGCCGAGATTATCGGCACAAATAGGTAACAGCTCTTAACTTGCTGGCGGATCTTCTGATCCCAGGCATCGCCCCCCCGAAGCTCGCTCTGGTCGAACCAGACCTCGATATCCGCTGCCCGCAGCGAATGGCAAATGCGCTTAGCGGCCTCCGCATCCTGGGACGCGTAGCTCAGGAACACCGGTTTGCTATGGTCGGTCACTGTGCCCTCGTCACTGTGGGGCGATGATTTTACGGTTTGAGGGGGCCGGTCATGCAGGGGATCTTATTTGGAATTCGACATAGCGTAGTGTAAGCCGTGAGCGTCTGCTTCCAGGCGGTTAGCTCAAGGTCGTCAGCGTCCGGAGTTAGCCGCGAGCCGCCGTAAGGGGCCCGTGATCTCAAATAGCCTATTAAGAAGCGCCGTAATCACTTTGCAAGCGAGGCATAGAGGACACCCAGGTTGATGTAAAGCCGACGTAGGCGACGATCGTTGGCCATCCTCTCGGCAATCCGCGAACTCACGAAGCCGCCAGAACCGCCGCGCCGCGGCATCGGTTTCACTGCCGATTTTGCCCACGATGATTGGTAGCGACCCTGGCCGGTCGAACGTCCGGCTTCGAGAAATCTGCACCTGCGCGACGAGCGGCTAGTTCTGGCCCGTCGGAGGGCTGCGTATGCAGGTGCGTCGCGGCGCCGGCTGGCTTATCGTGCGCCCCTATGCCGCTACCCACTCGACCCGACCTGGTACTGATCGACGGCTCGTCCTATCTGTACCGCGCGTTCCACGCGCTGCCGCCGCTGACCAACTCCGCCGGACAGCCGACCGGCGCCGTGCACGGTGTGCTGTCGATGCTGCTGAAGTTCCTGCGCGAATTCGAGCCGCCGCATATCGGTGTGGTGTTCGACGCGCCGGGCAGGACCTTTCGCGACGACCTGTTTGCCGAGTACAAGGCCAACCGGCCGCCGATGCCGGACGATCTGCGCGCGCAGACCGAACCGCTGCTCGAGGCAGTGCAAGCGCTTGGCCTGCCGCTGCTGCGCATCGATGGCGTCGAAGCCGATGACGTCATCGGCACGCTGGCCGCGCGCGCCGCCGCTGCCGGTCAGCAGGTGGTGATTTCCACCGGCGACAAGGATATGGCGCAGCTGGTGAATGAGCACATCACGCTGGTGAACACCATGAGCAACACGGTGCTCGATCGCGCCGGTGTCAAAGCCAAGTTCGACGTGTTTCCGGAGCAGATCATCGACTACCTGGCGCTGGTGGGTGACAGCTCGGACAACATTCCCGGCATCGACAAGGTCGGCCCGAAGACCGCCGCCAAATGGCTCAACAAGTACGGCACGCTGGATGCACTGCTGGCCCACGCCGCCGAAATCGAAGGCAAGGTCGGCGACAACCTGCGCGCCGGCCTGACGACGCTGGCGCTGTCGCGCCAGCTCGCGACCATCCGTTGCGATCTGACGCTGCCGCTGGATGAGGCGGGCCTGGTGCGACGCGCGGCCGACATCGCGCGACTGCGCGCGCTATACCGTCGACTGGAACTGCGTACGCTGTTGCAGCAGCTGGAGACCACCGCCGCTGCTGCGGCCGGCGCCGCGGCTTCCTCCAGCGCGGCGGCCGATGCCATGCCTGCCGCAGGCGTACCGCTACCGCCGACCGACAGCGCCGTATCCAGGGACACTGCGGCACCATTCGAGCTTCCCACCCCGGGTGACCCTGCAGCCGCGGCGCTGGCCAACGTACCGCGCCACTACGAGACCGTGATGGACTGGGATGCACTGTCGCGCTGGATCGAGGCGCTGGCCGCCGCCGAGCTGTTTGCCTTCGATACCGAGACCACGAGCCTCGATTACATGACGACCGAGATCGTTGGCGTGTCGTTCTGCATCGAGCCCGGGCATGCGGCCTACGTGCCGCTGGCGCACGACTACGCCGGCGCGCCGGCGCAGCTCGATCGTACGCGGGTGCTCGAGGCGCTGCGCCCGCTGCTCGAGAAGCCCCAGCACTGCAAGGTCGGCCAACACCTGAAATTCGACATCCACGTGCTGCAGAACTACGGCATACAGCTGCTCGGGCAGCGCTACGACACGATGCTCGAGTCCTACGTGCTCAACAGCACCGCGACCCGGCACGACATGGATTCGATGGCGGCGCATCTGCTGGGCATGCGCACCATTCATTTCGAGGATGTCGCCGGCAAGGGCGCCAAGCAGATCACGTTCAATCAGGTCAGCGTGGAGAAGGCGGCGGAATACTCGGCCGAGGACGCCGACGTGACGCTGCGTCTGCATCGCGTGCTGTGGCCGCGGCTGGAACAGGTGCCGAAACTGGCGCAGGTGTATCTGGACATCGAGCAGCCGCTGGTGCCGGTGCTGCAGCGCATGGAGCGCCACGGTGTGCTGATCGATCGCGCCATGCTGCACGCGCAGAGCGGTGAGATCGCGCTGCGGTTGCGCGACATCGAGGCGCTGGCGCATATCGAGGCCGGTGCGCCGTTCAATCTCGAGTCGCCCAAGCAGCTGCAGCAGATCCTGTTCGAGCGGCTGCAGTTGCCGGTGATGCGCAAGACCCCCAGTGGCACGCCATCCACTGCGGAGGATGTACTGGAGGAACTCGCGGTCGATTACCCGCTGCCGCGGCTGATCCTGGAATATCGCGGCCTTGCCAAGCTGCGCTCCACGTACACCGAGCGGCTGCCGGAGCAGATCAATAAATCCACCGGCCGCGTGCACACCTCGTATCACCAGGCGGTCGCCGCCACCGGCCGGCTGTCATCGACCGATCCCAACCTGCAGAACATCCCGATTCGCAGCCTCGAGGGGCGTCGTATCCGGCAGGCATTCATTGCCCCGCCCGGCCAGCGCCTGCTGGCGGCCGATTACTCGCAGATCGAACTACGCATCATGGCGCACCTGTCGGGCGATGAGGGCCTGCTGCGGGCCTTCGCCGAGGATCGCGACATCCACCAGGCAACCGCCGCCGAAGTGTTCGGCGTGGCGCTCGATCAGGTCTCCGGCGAGCAGCGTCGATCGGCCAAGGCGATCAATTTCGGCTTGATCTACGGAATGTCCGCCTTTGGCCTGGCGCGTCAGCTAGGCATCGCACGCGGCGCGGCCCAAAGTTACGTCGACCTGTACTTCGCGCGCTATCCGGGCGTGCGCCGCTACATGGACGCCACGCGTGAACAGGCGCGGCGCGACGGCTATGTTGAAACCGTGTTCGGCCGCCGGCTGTATCTGCCGGAGATCCGCTCGCGCAATCGCCAGCTGCAGCAGTACGCCGAACGCAGCGCCATCAATGCGCCGATGCAGGGCACCGCGGCCGACATCATCAAGCGCGCGATGATCACCATCGATGCCTGGTGCCAGCCCCCTGAGGTGCCGGCGAAGCTGTTGATGCAGGTGCACGATGAACTGGTGCTGGAGGTGGACGAGGATTACCTCGAGCAGGCGGCGCTTGAGGTCGGCCTGCGCATGAGCAGCGCCGCGCAACTTGCGGTGCCGCTGAAGGTCGAAATCGGCAGCGGCGTGAATTGGGACGAGGCGCACTAACGACGGCTCGGGCTGGCATTAGCGGGACGTTAGTCGCGGTGCCGCTACCACGGTGCCGTCAAGTTCTTGATTCCACGTTAAATAAAATTCACCTCCCGCACCTGAAACTTTCCGCCGACTCGGCGCCTCCAACTAAACGAGTGCAATCCACTCCCCGCTTCCCTCCCTAAAGCGGGTAAAAATCCGGTGCGTAGAGACCCGCGCCGGATTGCTCTGGGCCCCGGCAGTCCACCCCTAAACAGGACTACCGGGGCCTTTCTTTTGTTTGCCGTTCAGTATCGCTCGGCGTGGCCCCATCGAGCCAGCCATCGATGGTGCGCCTGGCTTCATCCAATCCGAGTCCGGCGTGTGCGGAGAACAGCTGCACCGAGCCCCGGTCTTCCAGCTGTGCCTGCGATCGGGTCAGCAGCGTGCGCGCTTCGGCACGCTTGAGCTGATCGGATTTGGCCAGCAACACGTGCACCGGCCTCTGCATACCCTCGGCCCAGCCCAGAAGCTGCAGATCCGCTGCCAGCAAGCCGCGGCGCGCATCCACCACCAGCAGCAATCCCTTCAGGCATTCACGCTGCGCCAGCGCTTCGATCAGCTGCGCCCAGGCATCGCGCTCGGGCGGCGGCCCGGCAGCGAACCCGTAGCCCGGCAGATCCACCAGCCGCTTGCCGTCTGAGAGCTGGAAAAAATTCAGCAGTCGTGTGCGGCCGGGCGTCTTACTGGTGCGCGCCAGCGCACGACGGGCCGTGATGGCATTGATGGCGCTGGATTTACCGGCGTTGGAGCGGCCGGCGATCGCGACTTCCGCGCCGCTGTCAGCCGGAAACTGGGCCGCCGCCGCCGCACTGAAAAGGAACTGCGCGTAGGGATAGACGCTCACGCGTGTCCTGTAAACCGGGGTCGGGGCGCGGGCCGGGCGGCTAGTGTACAATTCTTCGATCCCTTTGCTGTGCAAAGAAAAACTGCCGTCCGACGGGAGCCGACTGCAAATGATGCCGATGATGCGCTGGGCCGGGTTGCTGCTGGCGGTCTGCCTCACCCCGATCGCACTGGCGGACGGCTCGGCCACGGCCGGTGCCGCCAAGGCCGCCGCCTGCTTCGCCTGTCATGGCCCGAACGGCAACAGCGTCAATGCCCAGTGGCCCAATCTTGCCGGCCAGAACGCGGCCTACATCCAAGGCCAGCTGAAACATTTTCACGATAAGACCCGCATCGATGCCAGCGGTGTCATGCCGCCGATGGCCGCCGGGTTGAGCGACCAGGACATGCAGGACCTCGCGGTGTATTTTTCGCAGCAGGTGCCTACCGGACTCGAAGCCGATCCGTCCTACTGGGAGGCAGGAAAGCAGCTCTACCGCGGCGGCGATCGCGCACGCGATATCCCAGCCTGCATGGCCTGCCACGGGCCGGACGGTCGCGGCAATCCGGCCGCGGGCTACCCGGTGCTGCGTGCGCAGCACGCCGTCTACATCGTTGCGCAGCTGAGCGACTATGCCGCCGACAAGCGCTATACGCGCAACGACAAGGGCGACAGCAGCGGCGGACCGAACGCCGACATCATGCATACCATCGCCGGCCGCCTGACGCAGCAGGACATCCGCAATCTCGCCTCCTACTTGCAGGGCATGCGCTGAACACCCGTATGAAACCCACCGTCGCGCTGTTGCTGCTGGTCGCCAGCCTAAGCGCCTGCGCGCGCGAGCCCAGTCAACCGCCGGCGCCGGCGTCGGGCGCCAACAGCGCCAGCACCACCAGTGCGCCAGCGAGCGCGCCGACCGTGGCGGTGGCTGCCGCCCAGGCCGCAGCGACCGCAGCGAGCGTGAGCGATGTGGCGGTGGCCGCAAAAACGCAGCAGGAGGGGCTGGACACCGGCAAGTCCACCGACAGCAGCGAGGCGGCCCTGGAGCGGGTCGCCGCCATGCCGCCGGAGGGCCAGCTGCCGGCCGGCAAGTGGGTCGCCGGTACCAACTACAAAGTGCTGTCGCCAGCGCAACCCACCGACGCGCCGCCCGGCAAAATCGAGGTGATCGAGTTTTTCTGGTACGGCTGCCCGCATTGTTACGTGCTCGAGCCCTACATCGAGACCTGGCTCAAGGACAAGCCGCCCTACATCGACTTCAAGCGCGTACCGGTGATGTTCGGCGAAGTACACCGCGCGCATGCGCGGCTGTTCTACACGTTGCAGGCACTGGGCAAGGCCGAAGAGCTCAACAGCAAGGTGTTCGACCGCATCCATCAGCAGCGCGATCCGCTGTATGCGCCGGATGATGAGAAGGGGACGCTGCAGGATCAGCTGCAATTCGCCAAGGCCAACGGCATCAGCGAGGCTGATTTCGTGACCGCCTACAATTCCTTCGCTGTGCAGGCCAACCTGCAGAAAGCCGACGATCTGATGCGCCGCGACCGGATCGACGGCGTACCGAGCATCGTGATCGCCGGCAAGTACGAAAGCGATGTCGGCGCAGCCGGAAGCCAGGCGAATCTGATCCAGCTGACCAACGATCTGGCGGCGGACGAAAAGCACCACTGAGGACCGCGCGCCGCNNCGCCGCGTGCGCCCGTAGCTCAGCTGGATAGAGTGGCAGCCTCCGAAGCTGCAGGTCGTGGGTTCGACTCCCGCCGGGCGCGCCATTTAACCTATGTCCCCGAAGGCCCACACGGTCTACTGCGGGGCCGTGGCAGGCACCGCAAATCCTGGGGTGCGCCGTCAGCTGCCGGGAAACACGGCTTTTTTCCATTCGTTCAATTTCATCTTGGCCAGTAGCGCGGCGAACCGCGGATCGGCGCGCAGGCTTCGCATCAGCGGGTCCACCGGCATCAATGCGAATTCGAGCGGATCCTGCTTCTTCTCGTAGGCGCGCTCCAACCGGTCGAATGCCGCATCGCGATCTCCCCGATAAGCGTACAACCGGGCGAGCATTGGCAGCTCCTCCTTACCCCAACGCTTTTCGATCTCGGCCAGGGTCGCGTCCGATTCGGCCTTGCGACCGCTGGCCCAATAGACAAGAGTAAGGCCCCACAACTTCGCGCCCTCATCGCCCACATCTTGCATCGCTGCCAGCGCCTCCTGCTTCCTGCCGGCCAGCAACAGCGCCTCACCGTAGTACATGTGGGCAAAGGAGTTTCTATCGTTCAACTGCAGCGCCCGTTGGAACGCGCTGGCGGCCTCGTCGAATTGATCTGCCAGCAGCAGCGAATAAGCAAGGTGGATCAGGGAGCGGGAATCGAGCGGATCGTTCGCGACAATCTGGCGCAGATAGCGCAGTTTGGTATCGAACTGGCCGAAGATTCCCTGCGTCAGGTACGCAAGCTCGACGCGGGCGCTCAGATTGTTGGGATCCAATTCGATCGCGCGCTCGAGCTCGATCTTGGCTTCCGGCCAGTTCCATTCGTAGTACATCAAGGTTCGACCGAGCGCGTAGTGCGCAAAGGCGAGGTTCGGATCGAGGCTCAGTGATCGCCGCAGATCCCGAATCGCCAGCGCCAGCCCTTCGCTCGTATCTTTGTCCTCCGTCTCTGCGAGCTTGGCCCAGGCCAGCGCGTAACTGGGATCGGCCTTGGTGGCATCGGCATAAGCCTGCCTCGCTTTGTCCCAATCACCGCCGTTGAGCCTGTTGAAGAAATAATTGCCTTCCAGAACCAGGTTGTATGCTTCCTTGCTCGGCCCCTGACCATCGGTCTGCGACGCACCACCGCGCAGCGCGGCGTTCAGGGCCTGCGCCACCCGGTCGGCGAGGTCTTCCTGTACCTGGAATATATCGGCGAGGTTGCGGTCATAGCTTTGGGACCAGATGTGCGCCCCGTCCGCGGCCCGGATCAGCTGTGCCGCCACACGCAGCGCCCTGCCCGACTTGCGCACACTGCCTTCCAGCACGTTGGCCACGCCCAGCGTCTTCGCGATGTCCGCGATGGTTGCCTGCTTGCCCTTGAAGTAGAACGACGAGGTCCGGGCGACGACGCGCAGATCCGGACTTTGAGCCAGGCGGTCGATCAGTTCTTCGGATAGCCCATCCGAAAAGTATTCGGAGTCGTGCTTCTCGCTCATGTCCACGAATGCGAGTACCGCAATGGACTTCTCTGGAATGTCGCTGCTTACGGCGGCTGGAGCCGGATTCGAGGCCGGTAGAACCCGCGCGCCAACAGCGCCGCGCTTCCACGGCCAGAACCGGTCACCGGCGACATACCCCACCGCGATCAGAGCTGCCACCACGACCAACACTGCAACCAGGGCAAATAACCGGAGTCGGGACAACTTGCGCGTGGGCTGGTCGGAATTGACACGATTGGCGTGATTCGCGCTGGCCGCACTGGAGGCAGACAAGGTCCGATCCTTCGACAGCAGGCGCGACACCCGCTCGACGAAGCTGGAAGGGATCGCGCCAGGCGGCAGTCGCGTCCATTGGACGTCGCGGAACCCTGGCGGAACGCTGGCCTGGCGTTCCGGCGTGTCGTCGACGACGACCGGTACCAGGAAGGCCTTCTCCACGGCCATGTCGTGGGTGCGCTCCGCCGCGAGTCTCCACTCACGTCGGAAATAACCTTCGAGTCGCGCTTGCGAGTGAGCGGAGATGATCGGAATGAACAGCGCGCATTCCTGGATCTGCTTCCGGATCTGGTTATCCCAGGCGTCACCGCCGCGCAGCTCGCTCTGGTCGAACCACACCTCGATACCTGCCGATTTCAGCGCGTCGCAAATGCGCTGCGCCACCTCGGCGTCCTCGGAGGCGTAGCTGATGAACACCGCTCCGGTGAGTTCAGTCACGCAAGCTATCCAATGCTGCGACACCGCAACCGAACTGGAGTGTACTCCCGCACTCCGCTCGCTCAAAAGTTTACGGTCTGCGCCCGAAGCTCCGGTCACATGAGTGACAGCTTGGCCCCAAGGCTTGGAGCGGCCTCATAACTCAGTCCCGGCTGTCCGGCGGGAAATAGAATTTCGGCAATCCCTCGGCGCGCGAGAGCTTCGAGCAGCAGTTCGGGCGGCTCGTCCCGACGCTCGTCGGTAAGCTGGAACACGCCCCAGTGAATGCCGACCGCGCGGCCGGCTTCCAGGTTCTCCAGGATCTGCACGGCTTCGTTGGGGTCGGTGTGCTGAGCGCTCATGAACCAGCGCGGCGCGTAGGCGCCGATCGGGATCAAAGCCAGATCGGGCCGACCTAGCTTCTGTCGCACCTCATTGAAGATGCGTCCGTTCCCATAGCCGGTGTCGCCGGCAAAATAGGCGCGGCCGCCAGGCGTACTGAGCATGAACCCTGACCAGAGCGCCATGCGCCGGTCGCGTCCGGTGCGCGACGACCAGTGATAGGCCGGGACGATCGTCACCTCACTCCCCTTGCCGATGTCGATACGGTCCCACCAGTCGCCAGCCACCACCCGGACGCCCGGAATCGCCCGTCGCAGGATCGCGTCATTGCCCAGCGGGGCCACCATGAGCGGACTGTGCTGAATGTTGAGCCGGCGCAGCGTCGCCAGATCCATATGGTCGTAATGATTGTGGCTGAGCAGTACGGCGTCGATCTGCGGCAAGGAGTCAAAGGCGATCCCGGGCGCCCACACGCGCCGCGGGCCCGCGAACGACAGCGGGCTCGCCCTTTCCGACCATACCGGGTCGGTCAGGACGTTGAGACCACCCGCCTGAATCAGCACGCTTGCGTGGCCAACGATCGTCACCCGCAATCCGGCGACGCGGGCGTCCGGGACGCTCTGCTGCACCGGCACCGACCGCGGCCATGGGGCGGCTCTTTCCATCAGCTTCCAGCGCAACAGGTCACGCAGGCCGCGATCGGTTTCGGGATGATCCGGGTTGAAGAAGCGCAGGCCATCGAAATGATCGCCCGGCAGCCCGGAATAATATCGATTCCTGGATCGCGGCACCGCGCTTACTCTCCGACTGGCAACTTTTCGTAAGCCATCGCACCATGCCACAAAGCCGGCGCGGACCGTGCGACAATCTTGTCGAGCCGCGTAACAGCGCCTGTGGAACGCTTCAAAAAAACCGACGTCTGATGACGCATCGATAGCGAGGTCAACTGTGCACATCACCGCGCGCCTGCGTGCGCCCCTGATCGCCCTGACTGCGGCCTGCGCCGCGGCCGTATCGTTACCGGCCTTCTCGGCCGACCCGCCGCCCGTGGCCCCGCTCCGGCCGGTGACCGACACCTACTTCGGCACCGCGGTGGTGGACAACTACCGCTACATGGAAAACCTGGACGATCCCGAGGTTCAGGCCTGGATGAAAGCACAGGCGGAGTACACGCGCGCAACGCTCGATCGGCTGCCGGGGCGCGCCGCACTGCTGCAGCGCATCCACGCGCTTAGCAACACGGACTTGAGTCGCCGCGGCCTGATCCGACGCGGTGAGCGTTATTTCTACCGAGTCTTCGAGCCAGGTGCGCAGCAGCCCAAGTTTTATTACCGCGACGGTCTGCAAGGCCAGGAACACCTGCTGCTCGACCCTTCCACCCTGGGTGCCGGCACCACGACCCACTATGCGCTGGATTTCTACACTCCATCGTGGGATGGACACTACGTCGCCTACGGACTCTCCGCCGGCGGTTCGGAAAACAGCGTGCTGCATGTGCTGGAAGTGGCGAGCGGCCGGACTCTGGATGAGGCCATCGACCGCAGCTCCAACAGCGTCGTCGCCTGGCGGCCGGACAACCGATCGTTCTTCTACGATCGCTACGCCAAGCTCACCCCGCAACTGCGCGAGGACGAAAAGCTCTATAACGCCCGTACCTTTCTGCACACGCTCGGCACCCGCGCCAGCGGCGACGGCGATCCGGTGGTGTTCGGCCGGGGTGTTGCCGCCAAGGTGCAGGTGCCCGAAGGACAGGTCACGTTCATCGAGCTGTCGCCGGATTCGCCCTTCGCCCTCGCGGTGGCAAACCATAACGCCGATAAGAACCCGTCGACGCTGTACGTGGCGCCGCTGGCCAGCGTCCAGGGCAGCGGCACGCCGTGGCGCAAAGTGGCCGATGTCGCCGATGGCGTGACTGAGGTTTTATTGCGCGGTGATCAGCTGTATTTCCTGTCGCAGCATGGCGCGCCGCACTTTCGGCTGCTGCGTACCTCGCTCGCTCGCCCCGACGTTGCCCATGCCGAGGTCATCGTGCCGGAAGGCCATGGGGTGCTCACCGATTTTGAAATCGCCAGCGATGCGCTGTACGTGAACGAGCGCGATGGCGCGGTGTCGCGACTGCTGCGGGTGTCCTTCGACGGCAAAAACAGCCGGCCGGTGCCGCTGCCGTTCCAAGGCAGCATCCAGGGACCTGCCACCGATGCACGCCAACCTGGCGCGCTTTTCAATATTCAGGGCTGGGTGCAGTCGCCGCGGATCTTCAATTACGACCCGGCCACCGACAAGACTACCGATACCGGGCTGACACCGCCCAGCAGCCTCGACGTATCGGGACTGGAAGCAGAAGAAGTCCTCGCGCCAAGCTACGACGGCACACTCATCCCGTTGTCAATCGTGCACCGCAAGGGCCTGACGCTCGACGGCAGCCATCCGACCATTCTCACCGGCTACGGCAGCTATGGCATCTCGCTCGATCCAGCCTTCTCGCCCACGACGCTGGCCTGGCTGGAGCGCGGCAACGTGCTGGCGGTGGCGCATGTGCGCGGCGGCGGCGAGTACGGCGAGGGCTGGCACCTTGCCGGCCAGATGCGCACCAAGCTCAATACGGTGTTCGACTTCATCGCCTGTGGGCAGTATCTGGTGGACCACCATTACACCGCGCCGAAGTACCTTGCGGGCCGCGGCGGCAGCGCCGGCGGCATCACCGTCGGTGGCGCACTGACCTGGCGACCGGATCTATTCGGCGTGATCCTGGATTATGTGGGTGTATCGGACAGCCTGCGGGTGGAGCTCACGCCCAATGGCCCGCCGAATGTAGTGGAATTCGGTTCAGGGAAGACCGAGCAGGGATTTCATGATCTATACGCCATGGGTCCCTACTTCCATGTGCGCGACGGTGTGGCCTACCCGGCGGCGCTGTTCACCACCGGTGCCAACGATCCGCGCGTTGCTCCCTGGGAAATGACCAAGATGGCGGCGCGGGTACAGGCGGCCACCAGCAGCGGCCGGCCGGTGCTGCTGCGAATCGACTACGACGCGGGCCACGGCATCGGCTCCACCGCCAGCCAGGGGGAAAGCCTGACCGCCGACTCATGGGCGTTCACGCTGTGGCAGATGGGGGATCCGGAGTTTCAGCCCAAGCCTTAAGTCCCGACGCCCGGAACCTGGCGCTTCGTAGCGGCAACGGCGCGCCGCTTCCGCCAATACCGGTTTTTCGCTCCAATCGGGCGTTTCAAGCGCCTCGCGCCGTGAGCGGACTCACAGTTTTCCCGATTTTGGCTCCGCCTGATTCGTTTTTGCGAGCCATCGCTCAGGTCGCAACGCCCGCCCCGTTATAGTCGCCCGATCATCTGACTGGGCGAACGCCGCATTAAAACTAACGTCACACCGAAGGCAATCATCGAGCTGCCTGCCGAACATCTCAGGCTCGGGGTCTATGTATCGCGACTCGACCGGCCCTGGACCGACACTCCGTTCCTGTTTCAGGGCTTCGTGGTTGAAGACGACGACCAGCTGCATGCGCTGCGCAACCTGTGCAAGGTCGTGTACGTGGAGGTCTCGGCCGAAGAAGCCGATGAGCTGCTTTCCGCGGCACGCAAGGTACCGCCTGTTGCGTCTCCGGCGCCGCTGCCACCCGGTCCACTGGAAGGGCTGTCGGCAGATCCTGCGGCATTTGTCGATCAGGTGCCGGCGAAGGACCCGGTGGAGTTGAAGACCGAGCTGACGGTGGCCGCGACCACCTTCGGAGAGGCGAAGCGTGCGGTGGGCACCATATTCGACAATCTGCGGCGCGGCGGCGGCCTTGACGTGCCGCATCTGGAGACCGTCGTCGGCTCGATGGTCGACAGCGTTTTCCGCAATCGCGATGCGATGGGCTGGCTCGCCCGCATGAAGAGCAAGGATGACTATCTATACAGCCACTCGCTCGCCACCTCGGTGTGGGCGCTCGCGTTCGGACGACATCTGGGTCTCGACAAGGAGACGCTCAAAGCGGTCGGCACCGGCGCCATGCTGCTGGACATCGGCAAGACCAGGCTGCCGACGGAATTGCTGAAAAAGCCGGGCAAGCCAAGTGACGAAGAATGGCAATTGATTCGCGCGCACGTGGACCATGGCATAGAGCTGCTGCGCGCCGCGGCCGATCTCGATCAACGGATCGTGACGATGATCGCGACCCATCACGAACGCTTCGACGGATCTGGATACCCTCAAAAACTGCAGGGCGATGCCATTCCGCTGATCGGGCGTATCGCCGGTATCATCGACTGCTATGACGCGATGATTTCCGACCGCTGCTACGCCAGTCCCAGGTCCACATACGACGCGGTACGCGAGTTGAAGCGCCTTGGCGGCGTCGCGTTTCCGGCTCAACTGGTGGAACTGTTCATCCAGGCGGTGGGCGTGTTTCCCACCGGCACGCTGGTAGAACTGAACACTGGCGAAGTGGGCGTGGTAATCGGTCAGAACCGTTTCCGGCGCCTGCGTCCCGAAGTGATGTTGATCCTTGATGCGCAGAAACAGGTGCGCGAGGAATTCACGACCGTCGACCTGCTTACCTGCGATGAGAACACCGGGACCAAGGAACCGACCTTGTGGATCACGCGCGGCGTGGAACGTGGGGGCTACGGAATCGATCCCACGGAGTACTTCCTCTGAGCGTCGCGGCGGACAGCAGCACCTTCGCAGAATCTCGTACCCTATCCCACCGGGAACTGCTGGCGGCGTTGGACGGTGCCATGCAGCGCGATGCAGGTTCGTTTGCGCTGCTGCTGATAAACATCGCCGATCTGCCCGGCCTGCAAGCGCGACTTGGTTTCCAGGCCTGCGCCGCTTTCTTGCAGTCCCTGTCGGACCGCTTCGGGCTGGCTCTGGACAAACGCGGCACAGTGCTCAGATTTGGCGATGCCAACTTCTGCGTGCTGGTTCGGGCCATCCGTAACGGCGGTCACGCGGTGCTGGCGGCTGAAAAGCTGGCGCGCGTCGCCGAGGAGGCGATGTCCGACGCTGCACTGACGATCGCACCGGAACTTAACATCGGCATATCGCTGTGGCCGCTTCAGGCCACGGATGGGGAGAGCTTGCTGCGCAAGGCGCAGCTGGCCGCCGCCGCGGTGCGCAAGCGCACTGCACGGCTGCAGGTATTCGACGACAGCTGTGCCGAACAGGTGCTCACGCCTTGGACACTCGGCAATGCCTTTGCCGAGGCGCTGCGCTCCGGAGGTCTGCAGGTGTATTACCAGCCAAAGCTGCGGATCGCCGACCGGCGCGCAGCTGGCGCGGAGGCGCTGATGCGCTGGCTACGCGATGGCACACCGGTGGCGACACCCGATGTGTTCATCCCGTTGGCAGAGGAAGCAGGCCTGATCCAGGAGACGACCTGGTACGCGCTCAGTAACGCATTGCAGCAGGCGGCTGCGTGCGGCGACCTGCCGGTGGCAGTCAACATCAGCCCTGGCATGCTGCATCACCACGATTTCGTGGAAATGGTGCGCACAGCTTTATCCGCGTGGAGCGTGAAGAGCGGCGGGCTGACATTGGAGATCACTGAAGGAGCACTGATCGTCGACTTCGAGCAGGCGACCGCGCGGCTGGCGCAGTTACGCGAACTCGGGGTGCGCATTTCAATCGATGACTTCGGCACCGGCTATTCCTCGCTGAGCTACTTCAAGAAGATATCCGCGGACGAACTCAAGATCGACAAGTCCTTCGTCATGCGAATGCTGACTGAGGACGCAGATCAACGACTGGTGGAAACCATCATCAATCTTGCGCGCCATTTCAGGCTGGATGTGGTGGCGGAGGGCGTTGAGGATCAGCCAACACTGGATATGCTCGCCCGCATGGGCTGCGACTATGCCCAGGGTTATCTGTTCGCGCCGGCTTTAAGTACCCAGCAGCTTGGGGTCTGGCTGCGGGACAATCGTCCCTAACGGGCAGCGCACCGCGCGGCGCGGGCCCTGGCCCCTGGTGGCAGCAAGCATCGCCGGTCGTCAGCTGATTTCATGCCGCTGGCGCGCAGCGCGTCCCTGGCCGACCAGGAATATGGCCAGACCGATCAGCGTCGTGGCGCTCATGAGGCTCACGATCGGCAGGCTGGTCCTGGAATTGAGCAGGCCGACGCCCGCAGAGGCCACCGCGCCGACGCCCAGCTGCAGGAAACCGAGCAACGCCGACGCGCTGCCGGCATTGCGGCTGAAAGGCGCCATCGCGATCGCCGCCGCGTTCGGATAGGTGAGCCCGGCGCACGACAGGTACAGCAGCAGCACGATGGTGGTCGTCAGGCCGGCACCATTGAGCACCGCGACCTCGAACACGATCGCGACCAGTGCCTGGCAGTACAGCGCGATGCGGAACAGACGCCGGTCCTGATGCCGGCGCGACAGCCAGATATTGGCCTGGTTGCCGCCGATGAAGCCGATCGACAGCAGCGCGAAGATGCCGCCATACGTGCGCGCACTGACATGAAACATATCCATGAAGATGATCGGCGAACCGGCGACGTAGACGAACAGGCCGCAGAAGGAAAACGCGCCCGCCAGCGCATAGGTGCAGAACTGCGGGTCTTCGAGGATCGCCAGGAAACTGGCGATGATCCGTCGCGGCTTCAGGGAGATGCCCGGGTCCGGTTGATGCCCTTCCGGCAGATATCGAAACACGATCAGCATGATGGCAACGGCGATGATCGCCAGCAGCAGGAATATCCACTGCCAGCCCAGTGTCGCGGCCACGATGCCGCCCACCGTGGGCGCCAGCAACGGCGAAACACCGAGAATCAGGATCAGCATCGAGATGATCCTGGAGCTGTCCTCGACCGGAAAGAAGTCGCGCACCATGGCGATGGCGTCCACCTGCGCTACGCAACCGCCCAGCCCCTGTAACAGCCGCAGCGCGATCAGCACCTCGACCGTGTTCGCCGCCACGCAGCCGATGGCTGCGAAAACATACAGCAGCAATCCGGCGTACAACGGTCGCTTGCGGCCGTAGCGGTCGAGCACCGGTCCGTAGAACAGCTGTCCGGCGCCCAAACCGATAAAATAGCTGGCAATCGACATCGACACCCTGGCCGGGGTGGTGACCAGATCGTGTGCGATCTGCGGGATCGCCGCCAGGTACATGTCGATCGCGAACGGACTGATGGTGCTGAGCGCACCCAGGATCAGGATGATCAGCAGATTATTGCGCTGGGCTGGCTTCAGGGGATCCTCTTTGAGTTATCGTTCGACCCACGCTTTTATGTGACCGGCACCTTGCCGGTCAACATCGATCGGCAAGTTTCACCGCATATGCAACACAAACGGGTGGCGAATTCGAGAGCAAGAGTCGGAGTGCCGCGCCGGCCCGATGCTGCCACGATCCGCGCCAGGTCAATCGAGGATCGCACCATGTACATTGCAACCATGCCAGCCGCGCCCGAATCCAATTCCCGCAGCACGCCGCGTTTTGCGACCGACGCGCAGCGCTGGGCGGCGATCGTGCGACGCGCGCCGGAGGCCGATGGAATTTTTTATTATGCGGTACGCACCACCGGGGTATTTTGCCGGCCTTCGTGCGGTGCGCGGCGCGCATTGCGAAACAACGTGAGTTTCTTCGATAGCGCGGCGGCGGCCGAGCGTGCGGGTTTTCGTGCCTGCAAACGCTGCCGCCCGAACGGTGAGGGGCTGACACGAGCGCATGCCGCACTGGTGGCTCGCGCCTGCCGCCTGATCGATAGCGCCGAGACCATGCCGGACCTGGCGGCGCTGGCGCGCGCAGCCGGCATGAGCCGGTTTCATTTTCATCGGGTGTTCACCCGCCATATGGGCATGACCCCCAAGGCCTACACCACCGCGCAGCGTGCGCAGCGCATGCGCGAACAGCTGCAGCACAGCGACAACATCACCGGTGCGATCTACGACGCCGGTTTCGGCTCCAACGGTCGCTTCTACGCCGGCAGCGCAGCCACGCTTGGCATGACGCCCAGCAGCTACCGCGCCGGTGGCGAGGGCGTGCGCATCAGGTTTGCGATCGGTGCCTGCTCGCTGGGTTCGATCCTGGTCGCCGCCACCGATAAAGGCATCTGCGCCATCCTGCTGGGCGATGACGCCGCGGCGCTGCTGCGCGATCTGGAGGATCGGTTCCCCAAGGCGCAGCTGATCGGCGGCGACAAGGATTTTGAACGGTTGCTGGCGCAGGTCGCGGGCCTGGTGGAAGCTCCGGCCAAGGGCCTCGCGCTGCCGCTGGATCTGCGCGGCACCGCTTTCCAGCATCGCGTCTGGCAAGCACTGCGCAAGATCCGCCCCGGCACCACGGTGAGCTACAGCGATCTCGCGCGACGGCTGGGGCTGCCCGGTTCGGTCCGGGCGGTCGCCGGCGCCGTTGCGGCCAACATGCTGGCGGTCGCGATTCCCTGTCACCGCGTGATCCGTCGCGACGGCACGCTCAGCGGCTATCGCTGGGGCGTGAGCCGCAAGCGCGCGCTGCTCGAGCGCGAGTCGCCCATGCGATGAATGCGATCGCTGCGCCCGTTGCGCCTGCTGCCACCGCATCGCTGCCAGAAAGAATTGCGCAGCTGTCGTGGACACAGCTCGCGAGCGATCTTGACGCCAGCGGCTTCGCACGCGTGCCGGAATTGCTATCGGTCAGCGAGTGCGCCGCGCTCGCGGCCGGCTACGCACGCACGCCGCTGTTTCGCAGCCGCATCATCATGGCGCAGCATGGTTTCGGCTGCGGTGAATACCAGTACTACGCCTACCCGCTGCCACCGCTGGTGGAGCAGCTGCGCAGCGCCCTGTATCCGCCGCTGGCGCAGATTGCCAACCGCTGGCACGAACAGATACGGCTGGCAGCGCGCTTTCCGGCCGACCACGCGGCGTTCATCGAACGCTGCCATGGCGCCGGCCAGACACGGCCGACGCCATTGCTGCTGCGTTACACGGCCGGGGATTTTAATTGCCTGCATCAGGATCTGTACGGCGATGAGGTGTTCCCGCTGCAGCTCACGGTGCTGCTGTCGGAGCCGCGTATCGATTTCCACGGCGGCGAGTTCGTGCTCACGGAAGGCAAACCACGCGCCCAGTCGCGCGTTGAAGTGGTGCCGCTGGAGCGCGGCGATGCGATCATTTTTACTTCCCGCTACCGCCCCGGCCGCGGTGCGCGCGGCGTGCATCGCCTGAACATGCGTCACGGCGTGAGCCGGCTGCGCGACGGCGAGCGCTACAGCCTGGGCATTGTGTTCCACGACGCGCGATGAGCGGTCGCGCACGCTCGCGCCGCGACGACCTGGCAACGCAGTCGCTGCTGCCGCGCGCCGCGCTCGAGCGCATCGCTGATGATGCGCTGCTGCTGCCGGGCGCTGCCTTGGATGCCGCGCCCGCGCTGCTCACAGCGCTGCAACCGGTAATTGCCGCCGCGCCCTGGCGCCACATGCTTACCCCGGGTGGCGCACACATGTCGGTTGCGATGAGTAACTGCGGGCAGCTGGGCTGGGTCAGCGATCGGCGCGGCTATCGGTATGACGCTGTCGATCCGGACACTGGCACGCCCTGGCCGCCGATGCCGGCGGTGCTGCGTGCCGTGGCGGAGCGCTGCGCCGCGCTGGCGGGTTTTGCCGGTTTCAAGCCCGATGCCTGCCTGGTGAATCGCTATGCGCCGGGCACGCGCCTGAGCCTGCATCAGGATCGCAACGAGCAGGATTTGCTGGCACCGGTGGTGTCGGTATCGCTAGGCCTTCCGGTGCGGTTCCTGTTCGGCGGCCTGCGCCGTGCCGATGCCGTGCAACGCCTGGCGCTGATGCATGGCGACGTCGTGGTCTGGGGCGGCCGGCAGCGCCTGGCATTCCACGGTGTGGCCCCGCTGGCCGATGGCGAGCACGCGCTCACCGGCCGTTGCCGTATCAATCTGACCTTCCGCAAGGCGCTGTGAATCCTTAAGGCGCCTGGCGCAATGTCGAGCCGCAGCAAGAGTGCCGCCATAGGCTATAATTTCGCGATTACCTACAACTACGACATCGGTTGGCACCCGTGAGCAAAAAGGACTCCCAGTTCATCACCATGTTCAGCGTCGTGATCGGCATTCTGGTCACCATCACCGTCCTGTTGCTCGCGCTGGCGCGCGTGGTCGCGGGACGCACGCAGGTGGTCGACGTCTACAAGGATCCGATATATCTGGCGAGCCTGCAGAAAAACATCCAGCCGATGACCCAGGAAGCGGTCGCCGGCCAGGATAATTCGGCCATGGCGATCAAGGCCCCGGCGGGCGCCGGTCCTGCGGTCGCGGCGGCGGTGCCGAAGAACGGCGCCGAGTTGTTCCAGGCGGTGTGTAGCACCTGCCACGGCACCGGCCTGGCCGGGGCACCCAAGGCAGGCGACAAGACGGCCTGGGGTCCGCGCATTGCCGAGGGCAAGGCGACGCTATATCAGCACGCGCTCAATGGCTTCACCGGCAAGACCGGGATCATGCCAGCCAAAGGCGGGCGCACCGATCTGCCCGATGACCTGATCAAACAGGGCGTGGACTACATGGTGTCGCTGGCGCAGTAGGTGGCCAATGTCAGCTGCCCGGTAACGACCGGCGCAGCTGCATGGCTTCGGCCAGATGCGGCGGCTCGATCAGCTCGCTGCCCGCAAGGTCGGCAATGGTCCGGCCGATCGCCAGCAAGCGATGCACTCCCCGGCCGGACAATCCGAGCTGCTGGCTGCCGCGCCGTAGCAGCCGTTCGGATGAGCCCGGCAGCGCACAACAGGCCTGCAATTGCGACACCGACAGGCGCGCGCTGAGCGCGCCTGATGCCGTGAGGCGCCGCTCGCGCGCCGCCTGCACCTGCGACGCCGGATCCGAAATTGAGACCGACGCTGAATGCGGCGGCGGCAACGCCAACGCGCGTACCTGGTCCTCGACCGCAACCCGCGGCACTTCGATACGGATGTCCACGCGATCGAGCAGCGGGCCGGAGATGCGCTGCCGATAGCGCTCGATGCCGGCGGGAGTGCAGCGACAGGGCTGCACCGAGTCGCCCAGGTAACCGCAGGCGCAGGGGTTCATCGCCGCCACCAGCTGAAACCGCGCCGGCAGCGTCAGGCGCGATCCGACGCGGGCCACGGTGATGGCACCGGTCTCCAGCGGCTCGCGCAGCGATTCGAGCACGCGCCGGTCGAACTCCGGCAACTCGTCCAGGAACAGCACGCCCTGGTGCGCCAGGCTGATCTCCCCGGGCATCGCACGCGGACCCCCGCCGACGATCGCATGCGCCGAGGCGGTGTGGTGCGGGGCACGAAACGGGCGGCGGGTCCAGCGGCTGGCATCGAGCTGCAGGCCGCAGACCGAGGCGATACCGGCGACTTCGAGCGCTTCAGGCGTAGACAGCGGCGGCAACAGCGCCGGCAGGCGCGCCGCCAGCATGCTCTTGCCGCTGCCCGGAGGCCCGACCATCAGCAGGCTATGCCCCCCGGCAGCGGCGATCACCAGCGCCCGTTTGGCCTGCCATTGGCCCGCCACATCGGTCAGCGCGGGCAGCGGCGGCAGCGCGCCCCGATCGGCGCCGGCGCTCGAGCCAGCCTCGATTGCACGCGGGCGCAGCGCCGCACTCGAGGCTGTCCCGGACAGCCGCGCGGCGGCTTCGCGCAGACTCGCCGCACCATAGGCTGCGCCGTGGCCGCTCATGACAACTTCGTCGCCATTCGCAGCCGGGACGATCAGCGCGTGGCCGGCGTTGCCGGCATGCAGCGCGGCCAGAAACAGCCCGCTGACCGGCCTGAGCTCGCCGGCCAGACCGAGCTCGCCATAGCATTCGAAGGCGCGCGGCGGGGCCGGCAGCTGGCCGCTCGCGATCAGCACCCCTAAGGCGATCGGCAGATCAAAGCGGCCGCCCTGCTTGGACAGTTCCACCGGAGCCAGATTGACGGTGATGCGTCCGGCGGGGAATTCATACCCGGAATTCAGCAGCGCGGCGCGCACGCGCTCACGGCTTTCGCGTACCACCGGCGCCGGCAGTCCCACGATCGCAAAGCCCGGCAGGCCGCGGCCGACGTGCAGCTCCACCTGTACCAGCGGCGCCGCCAGGCCCAGCTGCGTGCGGCTCAGAATTCTGGCGAGGCTCATCGCACCAGGCTCATCGCACGTGAACCGCCCGCCGCAGTCAGCCGCGTGTCGGGATTTCAGGTGAGCGGCTTGGCCCTAGTCGCAGACCGGCGGCAGTGCGGCTTCGAGCTCGGCCAGGCGGCGCTCCAGCGTCGCGATGCGCAGCTCCAGCTGATCGATGCGTGCACGCGTGCGCTCGAGCACCTTGGTCTGCACTTCGAATTCCTCGCGCGTGGTCAGATCGAGTTTGCCCAGGCTGGACTGCAGTACCGCGCGAAAATTGCTCTCGATGTCGCGCCGCATGGTGCGAGCCGCTTCCGGCAGGCCTTCGAACAGCCGCCGCGCCATATCGTCGATGCGCAAGTTGTCCATACCTTAGTCCCCTTTGCCTGATTGCCGCCGGCGGCAGCACTCACCGTATGCTTTGCCCCGAAACCGCCCACCCTTTAACATTGCGCTATCCATAATAGTGCGCATCCGGGACTGACGATGCGGCCAAGCCGCGGATTTGCCCACTTATGGCCGTGGCACAGTTTCTGCACCGTCGCTCCAGCGGGCATTCATGGACCAGACCAAGAATACGCGCACCGGGATATCCACGGCACTCCTGATTCAGGGTTCGATCATTGCGAAATGCACATCATGAAAATGATCACTGCGGTCGTGCGGCCCTTCAAGCTGGACGAGCTGCGGCAAGCCATCGCCCAGCTGGGGGTCCAGGGTGTCACCGTGACCGAGGTATACGAAGCTCAATTCGGACCGAGAGCCAAAGTCGAAATCGCAGTGGATGATGCCATTGTCGAGCCGGTGCTCGAAGCCATCGCCAATGTGTCCCGCACCGGCCGCACCGGTGACGGACGTATATTCGTCGGCGAGCTCGAGCAGGCGATCCGGATCCGCACCGGGGAAACCGGCATCGCGGCCACTTAAGACCAGCTCACATAAGAAACATTGAAATACTGGGAGTCGCCAGCCATGCGCATGGAACCAATGGTCCGCAGGGATGCTGAAGAATATCGTCGCTCAGGACCTCGGGCGGCAGCCGGAGCGCTCGCGGTGCTGCTGCTGGCACTGGTATTGAGCGCCGGATCGGTGCGGGTTGCGGCCGATGAGGCAGCGGTGGCGGCGGCTCCTGCTGCGGCTGCTCCTGCAGCTGCAGCCCCTGCGGCGGCGGCCCCGACCGAGCCGTATCTGGCGAAGTTCAGCGACATCAATTCCGGGGATACCGCCTGGATGCTCACCTCCACCGCGCTGGTGCTGATGATGACCATCCCGGGCCTGGCGCTGTTCTACGCCGGAATGGTGCGCAAGAAGAACATCCTGGCGACGCTGATGCAAAGCTTTGCCATCACCTGCCTGGTGACGATCCTGTGGTGGGTGATCGGATATTCGCTCGCCTTCACCCCCGGCAGTACCCCGTACCTCGGTGGGACGAGTCGCGCATTCTTCCATGGCGTGGTCTACCTGCACGATGACGCCAAGCTGTCGGTCTCGCACCTGGGGGTGACGATCCCGGAGACCGTGTACGCGATGTTCCAGGCTACCTTTGCCATCATTACCCCGGCACTGATCTGCGGCTCGTTTGCCGAGCGCATGAAATTCTCGGCCATGATGTGGTTCATGGGGATCTGGCTGCTGGTGGTGTACTGCCCGGTGGCGCACTGGATGTGGGAGCCCTCGGGCTGGCTTAATGCGACGCAGCTGGACTTCGCCGGCGGCACGGTGGTGCACATCAATGCGGGTATTGCCGGACTGGCCAGCGCGCTGATGCTCGGCAAGCGCCAGGGGCTGGGCCGGGAGTCGATGGCCCCGTACAACCTCACCCTGACCGTGGTCGGAGCGTCGCTCCTGTGGGTGGGCTGGTTTGGCTTTAACGCCGGTTCCGCGGTGGCCTCGGACGGGCGGGCGGGCATGGCCTTCGCCGCCACCCACATTGCCACGGCGGCCGCGGCGCTGGCCTGGATGTTCACCGAGTGGCTGGTCAAGGGTAAGCCCTCGGTGCTGGGCATCTGCTCCGGAGCGGTGGCAGGACTGGTGGCGATCACACCGGCCTCGGGCTTTGTGGGACCGGACTCCGCGGTGATCATCGGGGCGGCTGCGGGGGTGATCTGTTTTTTCTCCTCCACCTCAGTCAAGCGCGCCTTTGGCTACGACGACTCGCTCGATGCCTTCGGCGTGCACTGTATCGGGGGCATCGTGGGCGCGCTGCTCACCGGGGCGCTGGTGAGTAAGGCGATCAGTGGGGCCACCGGCAGCGTGCTACTGCAGCTCAAGGGCGTGACGGCCACGCTGGTATGGAGCTTCGTGATGAGCCTCATCATCCTCAAGCTGATCGACCTGACGATCGGCCTGCGAGTGACTGCCGACGAGGAACGCGAGGGCCTGGACATCACGCAACACGGCGAAAGCATCGAGTAACTGGAGATCGCCAGGGCATAACCGGCGGCCCGGATCGGTCGGATTTGACCTCGCGGGGCGATCCGCTATTGAATGTGACGCAGTTCACCCCACAGCCGTGGAAGATGGGCTGATACTCGCATTCGGAAGCTGGAGAGCCAAGCCATGCATCGTGCCTTCGCGATTGCCATTCTGATCTGGCTGCCGCTATCCGCGGCAGTGGCCGACGTTTTCCGATCGGTCGATGCCCAGGGTCACGTGCAGTACAGCGACACGCCCACCCCGGGATCCCAGCTGGTGCGTATGAACAATCTGCGCACGCCGACACCGTCGCTGGCCAGCACGGCGGCCAGCGCCAAGTCGAGCACCACCGTCCAGAACGGTGACCAGATCCACGAGCAGCTCGAGAAGGAAGCCGCCGCGCGCGATGTGCAGAATCAGGTCGCGCAGACGCGCGCCGACCAGTGCAAGAAGGCCACGGACATCTACAACCAGTCGGTGCAGGCGCGACGCATCTACACCACCGGCGCGGACGGCGAGCGCCAGTTCCTGTCCGATGACGAGGCCGAAAAGTCGCGCGTGGCGCACAAGATCGAGATGGACGAAGCCTGCAAGGGCCAGTAACGCTTAAGCGCCCTTCCGCCCACCGCCCGCCCCGCCGGCCTTTGAGGATCCGACCTGCCCCGGATCTTGTATTCTTGCTGCCATGCGCATCGACTTCACCAAGATGCATGGGCTGGGCAATGATTTCATCGTGCTGAACCTGCCGGCCGACGATTGCCTGCCGAGCCGCGATCAATGGCGCGCGCTGGCCGACCGCCATGGTGGCATCGGCTTCGACCAGGCGCTGGTGCTGCTGCCCCCCCGGCGCAGCAGCACCGACGTGTTCTATCGTGTCTTCAACGCCGACGGCGGTGAAGTCGAGCAGTGCGGCAACGGCGCACGTTGTGTCGCCGCGCTGCTGCATCATCGCGGTCAAGGCAACGGCGGCACGCTGACCATGGATAGTATCGGCGGCCTGCTGCATGCGCGCGTCCTGGCCGATGGCCGGGTATCGGTGGACATGGGCGTGCCGGACTTCGATCCGCGATCACTGCCATTCGATGCGCCGGCCATCGCCGCGAGCTACACCGTCACCGCCGGCGGCCAGAGCGTCGAGCTTGGCGCCGTGTCGATAGGCAATCCGCATGCGGTGCTGCGCGTCGAGGCAGTCGAAAGCGCCCCGGTGGAACATATCGGCCGCGCACTGCAGGTCAGTCCGCATTTTCCGCGTCAGGTCAACGTCGGTTTCATGCAGATCATCCATGCCGGCGAGATCCGGCTGCGGGTGTACGAACGCGGTGTTGGCGAGACGCTGGCCTGCGGCACCGGTGCCTGTGCGGCCGTGGCCGTCGGTCGCAGCCTCGGGTTGCTCGGGGCCGATGTCGAGGTACGTGTGTCGGGCGGCACGTTGAGCGTACACTGGGAGGGCCAGGGCCAGTCGATCTGGCTCACCGGGCCGGCGCAGAAGGCATTCGAAGGACGCGTCGAGATCTGAAAGCAGGTCCAGCTAGCGGAGAGCATTCAGGATGACGAGCAATCAGGTGCGCGGCATAGCGGCTGAAACCATCGAGGAGCAGGCGGTAGTGCAATACCTGCATCACAACCCCGATTTCTTCGAACTCCACCCGCAGCTACTGGCGCGCCTGCGGCTGCAGCATCCGCGTACCGGTTCGACCGTGTCGCTGATCGAGCGCCAGGTCGAGGTACTGCGCGAGAAGATCCAGACGCAGGACCAGAAACTGGCCGAGTTCGTGTATGTGGCGCGCGCCAATAACGTGCTGGCCGAGAAAATCCATCGCTTCACGCGCCGGCTGCTGCGTACCAGCGGTGCCGCGCCCGCAGTCACCGAAATCGAAGCCAGCCTGCGCGAAGACTTCGACACCTTCCACACGGTGCTGGTGCTGGCGTGCTCGAGCGTGCCGGACGAAGACGAGACAGCACGGCAGTTCCTGCGTCGCGTGGCCGCCGATGATCCGGCCTTTCGCAGCTTCGACAGCCTGTTCGCCGCCGGCAAGCCGCGCTGCGGCCAGATTCGCGATACCCAGCGCGAATTCCTGTTTGGCCTCGAGGCACCGAACATCGGCTCGGTGGCGCTGATTCCGCTCGGCGGCCAGGTGCCGGCCGGACTGCTGGCCCTGGGCAGCGTCGATCGCGACCGATTCCACCCCGGCATGAGCACCGAGTTCCTGTGGCGCATGGGTGAGCTGGTCACCGACGCGCTCGGGCGCGTCTGAGCCCACAGCGCCCGGCGTCGCGCATGCCGAGGCCGGCTTCCATGACACCGCAGGCGAGCGTGTGGCTGGCGCGCTTCGAGCGCTATCTGGGCACGGAACGGCGCCTGTCCGTGCATACCCTGTCGGCCTACCGCCGCGACCTGGCGGCGCTGCGCGACTGGTGCGACCGCACCGGCATTGCCGATTGGGCGCAGCTCGATCACCAGCACATTCGCACGTTCGCAGCGCGCAGCCATGCGCGCGGACTGCAGGGCCGCAGCATCCAGCGCCGGCTGGCGGCGCTGCGCACCTTCTTCGGTTTCCTGCAGCGTGAAGGGGCACTGCAGCGCAACCCGGCACTCGACGTACGCGCGCCGAAGTCGGTCCGTCACCTGCCGCATACGCTCGACGTCGACCAGATGGCGCAGCTGCTGTCGAAGAAGCCGCACAACGCGCTGGAAGTGCGCGATCTGGCGCTGATGGAACTGTTCTACTCCAGCGGCCTGCGCCTGGCTGAGCTGACCGGACTCAAGCTGCGCGACCTGGATCTCAAGGTCGGCCAGGTACGGGTGCTCGGCAAGGGGCACAAGGAGCGCATCGCGCCGGTGGGTTCGATGGCAATCAAGGCGCTGCGTACCTGGCTCGCCGCGCGCACCGGGCTTGCGGCACCGGATCAGGAGGCGGTGTTTGTCGGCCGCAACGGCGCGGCGCTCGGAGCGCGGGCGGTGCAGCTGCGGGTGGCTGCCCAGGCACGGGCCGCGGGCCTGCCCCAGCACCTGCACCCGCACATGTTCAGGCATTCATTTGCCACCCATCTGCTTGAATCCAGTCGCGATTTACGCGGTGTGCAGGAGCTCCTGGGGCACGCCAACATCAGCACCACCCAGGTCTACACCCACCTTGATTTCCAGCATCTGGCCCAGACATACGACAAGGCCCATCCGCGTGCCAAACGCCGCGGCTGAGCCCACCCACATGAACAATGCATTCGATCCCCATTCAACGACAATTCTGGCAGTGCGCCGCGATGGCGCGATCGTGCTCGGCGGCGATGGCCAGGTAACCCTCGGCAATACCGTAATGAAGGGCAACGCGCGCAAGGTGCGGCGCCTGTCCAACGGCAAGGTACTGGCAGGCTTCGCCGGCGGTACCGCCGATGCCTTCACGCTGTTCGAGCGCTTCGAGGGCAAGATCGAGAAATACGGCAATCTGACCCGCGCCGCCATCGAACTGGCCAAGGACTGGCGCGCCGATCGCTACCTGCGTCGGCTCGAGGCGCTGCTGCTGGTTGGCGATCCGCAGAACCTGTTTATCATTTCGGGCAATGGCGACGTCATTGAGCCCGAACACGCCGCGGCCGCGATCGGCTCCGGCGGACCGTACGCGCAGGCGGCCGCGCGCGCGCTGACGGAGAGTACCGAACTCGACGCGCGCAGCATCGTCGAACGCTCGCTCGGCATCGCCGCCGATATCTGCATCTATACCAACCGCAACCTCGTGATCGAGGAACTGCGCTCATGACCCCGCGCGCCATCGTCCAGGAACTGGACAAGCACATCATCGGCCAGGCGGCGGCCAAGCGCGCCGTCGCAATTGCGCTGCGCAACCGCTGGCGGCGCATGCAGGTCGACGAACCGATGCGGCAGGAGATCACGCCCAAGAACATCCTGATGATCGGCCCCACCGGCGTCGGCAAGACGGAAATTGCGCGGCGGCTGGCGCGCCTGGCGCAGGCGCCGTTCGTGAAGGTCGAGGCCACCAAGTTCACCGAGGTGGGTTACGTCGGGCGCGAGGTCGATTCGATCATCAAGGAGCTGGCCGACGTCGCGGTCAAGATGACGCGCGAGCAGGAGCTGTCGCGGGTACGGGACGGCGCGCGCGACGCCGCGGTCGAGCGCGTTCTCGATGCGCTGCTGCCCAAGCCGCGCATGCTCGGCTTTTCGACCGATGAGCCGGCACAGCCGCGCGATGCGGAAACGCGCAATAAGCTGCGCGATATGCTCACCCGCGGCGAGATCGACGAACGCGAGCTCGAGATCGAGGTGCGCGCGATGCCGATGGGCGTGGAGATCATGGCGCCTCCCGGCATGGAGGAGATGCAGCAGCAGCTGCAGTCGGTACTGTCGGGCCTGGGCGGCAACCGCACGCGCACCCGGCGGGTGAAAGTACGCGAAGCGCTCAAGATCATGGTGGAGGAAGAGGCCGCCAAGCTCATCAACGAAGAGGAACTCAAGGCGCGCGCGCTGACCAATGCCGAGCAGAACGGCATCGTGTTCATCGACGAGATCGACAAGATCACCCGCCGCCAGGAGACCCTGGGCGCCGACGTATCACGCGAAGGCGTGCAGCGCGACCTGCTGCCGCTGGTGGAAGGCTGCACCGTCAATACCAAGTACGGTTCGCTCAAGACCGATCACGTACTGTTCATCGCATCGGGGGCATTTCATATGTCCAAGCCCTCCGATCTGATACCGGAGCTGCAGGGCCGCTTCCCGATCCGGGTGGAGCTCGACTCGCTCAAGGTGGAGGACTTCGTGCGCATCCTGACCGAGCCGGATGCATCGCTGACGGCGCAGTACCGGGCGCTGCTGCGTACCGAGCAGGTGACGTTGGAATTCACCTCCGATGGCGTGCGGCGCATCGCGGAGATCGCCTGCCAGGTGAACGAGCGCACCGAGAATATCGGTGCCCGCCGCCTGCACACCGTCATGGAACGATTGCTGGAGACCATCTCGTATGATGCCGACCAGCTCGGCGACGCGAACGGCAAGTCCGACCCCGGCCTCAAGGTCGATGCCGCCTACGTCGATCAGCACCTGGGCAATCTTGCCAAGGACGAGGACCTGAGTCGCTACATACTCTAACGCCTACCCGGCCTGCGTCAGACCAAGCAGCGCCGACAAATCGCGTCCAGCTGGCGGCTCCATGCTTTGGGAGCGCGCCAGCAGCTGTTGGGTATGCGCATTGACCTTCGGTAGGGTCGCCAATACGTCGTCGCGAGCGACCGGTCGGGCGAGCAGGTAGCCTTGCAGGTACATGGCGGGCTGTCCCACCAGCAGCGCGAACTGCTCGCTCCGCTCGACACCTTCGGCGGTGATCTCAAGCCCCAGCCCCTGGCACATGCCGATGATCGCGCGTGCGATCGCCGCCGAGCGTGGGTTGGTGTCGATGCCGGCGATCAGGCTGCGATCCAGTTTGATACGGGTAAGCGGCAGTTGTTCCAACGATGCAAGTGACGAATACCCGGTACCGAAGTCATCCAGGGCAATCGCCACACCCAGGTCACGCAGCCGCCGGAGCGCGTCGATGGTGGCGGTTCCGGTTTGCAACACGGATTCGGTCAACTCGATCTCGATGCAGCGCGCTGGCAGACGGAATTGCTGTAACAGTTCGGCTACACGGTCGACGAAGCGGTTATCAAGCAGGTCGCGCGGCGACACATTGATGGCGACGCGCGCCTCGGGCCACGCTCCGTGATGCCAATTGGACGCGGCGTCAATTGCCGATCGAAGTACCCAATCGGTAATTTCATTGATCAGCCCGGATTCCTCCGCAACGGCGAGAAACTCTCCGGGAGTGGCTACCTGACCGTCGGGCGTGCGCCAGCGAATCAATGCCTCTACCAGCGAGGTCTCCAGGGTCTGGGCGTGCACTTCCGGTTGGAATACCAGCTCGAATTCTCCGCGCTCGATGGCGCGTCGCAGGCCTTGTTCGGTCGAGAATTTCGCTGCCGCCGCTTCGAGCAGCTCAGGGGTGAACATGCACAGCTGACCGCGCCCCAACGCCTTGGCGCGAAACAGGGCGACGTCGGCTGCCTTCAGCAGCGCTTCGGCATTCATTTCATGATCGGGGAATACGCTCGCTCCCGCGCTGATGCTGACGATGAGTTCGCGACCGTCAACCGATAATGGCTTTTGAAAAGCCTGCACCACGTCCAGCCCGGCCAACTCGATACTGTCGATGCTCTGCGCATCTTCCAGCACCACGGTGAATTCGTCGCCGCCCAGTCGCGCTGCAAAACCAAACGCTCGAGTCACCTCCTGCAGCCGCCGTCCAAGACTGACCAGCACGCGGTCGCCGAACGCGTGACCCATGCTGTCATTGAGGTACTTGAAATTGTCGATGTCGAAGAACAGCACACCGACAAGGCAACCCTTCAGTCGAGCGCGCTCGATGGCGCCGTTCAGCAGCGCAAACAGTTCACGCCGATTCGGCAAGCCGGTAAGCGGATCGCGCTCTGCCAGTTCCTTCAGTTGCCGTGTGCGCTCCTCCACCTTGGCCTCGAGACTTCGTTGATACTCGCGCCCTGCTGCCTTCGCCACTGCGAGCTCATCCGCCATGGCGTTGAATGAAACCGCGAGCGTATCGAGTTCTTTGACTCCGCCGCGCAAGACGCGCACGGCGCTGTCGCCCTTCGCCAGGCGTGCAGTCGCGTCACGCAAACGGCGTACCGGCCGCACCACGCTGAGCACGGTTCCGACCGCGATCGCGAAGAAAAGTATGAAGAACGCAACGCTGCTCCATGCGATCAGGATGCGCTTCTTGTGATCCGGTGGCGGCAGAGTTGTTGTGACCGTCTGCGTCTCGACTACGGCAGGGGCAGAGTTTCCTGCGTCCGGAGCGACTGATCCCGGCGCGACTGATCCCGCCACGACTGGCGACGGGGCGACTGGCGACGGAGCGCCAGATGCCTGGCGGCCGCGAGACTCACCGGCCGCAGTCTTTACCTTGACAGCAGCGGCAGCGAGTGGTGTTTCGACTTTGTTTGGCACCAGCAGCGCTACCTGCCCCGCCTCTTCCGAGAGGTCAGTGATACGGCCGTGCAGCTGCTTGTTCAACAACAGCAGCGATTCGCGCATAGAGATCAACCGCGCGACATCGTCGCGCATGCCCACATACCACTGGTCGCCCTGCGAGCGCCTGAATCCGGATTCATTGGTCGCAAGATTGTCGACAATGGTCTGCTCGGTCTTCAACAGCAGCACCATGTCTGGTGTCTGTGCATCATCCGCCGAGGCTAGAGTGGTGAAACCGCGCCGCAGGTCGTCAAAATCCGCACTCAGCTGCAACAGTGACTGTCGGGCGACGACTCGGCCGAAGATCTTCCACGCGCTTTTCACCGAGTCGTTGACGCGCGCGGACAGATCCTCGAACAGGGTCGAATATTCGCCGACGACCGCCTGCCGATGGTCTGCCATCAGCACCACCTGTGCCGCATGTGTCCGGAAGTCGTCGATACCGGAGCTGAGTTTCTGGAACGACTTGCCGGAAATTGAGGTGGCCTGAGTTACGAATGCGTGAGCGGCGATGTCCAGATCCGAACTGGACTGTTGATATTCCGTCTCGCTCTCGTCCGTTTTGGTTGTGGCGCGACCCTGTGCGGCCTGCTCAAAGCGATCCAGCTCTGACATCAGCGGCTCGGAGGTCACGACGCGCCGCTGCACGATGACCGCACGGGGCGGCTCGATGACCGGCTGCGGTATGGATGGGGCAGGAACAGGAGCAGGGGCAATGCGGGTAATTTGGGTCGTTTTTTCAACCAGGACGTTTTCTTCCACGAAAAAGTTGGCCGCCAGCAGCAGTACGCCGACGCCGACAAACGCGATCATGAGCCGCAACGTGATTCCAAAACTCGGACGAGCGGCGAGCCTATCGCGGCCGCGCTTGACCGCTCGAAGCGCTGAATGCAACGCAGGGGCGAACATGTCGCGCCACCGATCGATCGCCCCAAGCGTCGATTGCAAGGCAGGCGCGAGCCTGTCGCGCCAGCGATTGACCGCTCGCAGCGCTGAATGCACCGCGGGGGCGAGCTTCTCGCGCCAGCGACTGACCGCTCGCAGCGCTGAATGCACCGCGGGGGCGAGCTTCTCGCGCGAGCGACTGACCGCTCGCAGCGTTGAATGCAGCGCCTGGAAAAATGGATTCGATACCGGCTGTGGCGCACTCATACTTTTCGGGGCTTAGCGATAAACCTGGATGGCCCCTTATGTACGAAATGCGCGTTGGATGCTGGTCGGCGGTTCACAATCCCTTGCAATCTCAGCGTGAATTGCCGCAAGTTACCATAAGCGGCGAGTCATCAATTTGGAAGCTGCGCACCAGGCGATCAGGTTTTAAGGGGAAAGTGTGTCTCGCTTCCTTGGGTCACCGGCCGAACCCATCAATATGGTGGTCGTCAGAACACACCAAAGGCACGATACGTCGATGAAGGAAAAACCCCCGACCAGGGAAGGCTCCGCCGCTGCGCAACGATGGGCCATCGAGGACCCGGGCGTGGACTCGGTGCGCCCGCGGCCGCTCCGGGCGCAACCGGGTTCGGGATCAGATCCTTACCAGAGCCAGGGGCAAATTAGGCCTCGCTCTGGAAAGAAGGACCTGCGCAAATTGAGCGAATGGATCGAGGCCAAGCGCAAAGTCGATGCGCTCAAGCGACAGGAAGCGGCTCTCGCTGATCAAAAGAGCTCACGGAAACCGTGAGTCGCTACCTGCCCTAGTCTGACCCCACCGGCGGCTAGCCGGGGCCTCGACGATTTTCGGCTATTTCCTCGCGGTACCGGTCTTGCCTGCGACTTTCTTCTTGGTGTTCTTGTTCTTGCTCGGATCCTTGGGCCGGCTCTTGCCGAATGAGCCACGATAGATCTTGCCGCGACGAGTCTTGCGATCACCTTTGCCCACGTGGCTGTACTCCTGCTTTAGGGGCGCGCCAATACAGCGCGCGCGCAGTCTAGTGATTCCGGCGCGGTGATTCCAGCCCGGTGATTGCCGCCCGGCGATTCCAGCCGTGCCGGTCAATGTGCCTCGGAGCGCGGCGCCTTGCCGCGGGTCGCCAGCCAGGAACCGAGCAGGATCAGCGCGAAGGCCGTGTATCCGCCCACACCCAGGTGTTCGTGCAGCACCGTTACGCCCAGCAGCGTCGCCACCGCAGGGTTGATGTAGGTGATCACGGAAGCGCGCGATGCGCCGGCGTGGCTGACCAGATAGAACATCAGCAGCATCGCCACCGCGGTGCACACCGCACCCAGAACCCCGACCGACCACAGCACCAAAGGCGCGGGCAGCTGGGTCGGAAACGTGGCCAGTGCCGCCGGCAGCAGCACCACGCTTGCCACCGCGAGGCTTGCGGCCAGCGGGCCGAACGGATCAATGTCCCGCAGGTAACGCTGGATGATCAACGGCCCGATCGCATAGCCGACCACGGCGAGGAGCATGCAGCCGACGCCGACCCAGCCCAGCGGCCAGGATATGGTGCCGAAACCGAGCAGCGTCGCAACGCCGACCAGGCCCAGCAGCAGCCCCGCCATCCGCCACGCGCCCAGTCGCTCGTGCAGACCGAACGAGCGCGACAGCAGTGCGATCGTCAGCGGTACGGTTGCGATCAGGATGCCGGTGAGCGCGGAGCTGATCCACCGCTCACCGATACAGATCGCCGAGAACGGAATCGCAAATTCCGCTATCGCGAAAGCAAGCACCGCGGGTTTGTGATCCATCACCGCACGCAGGGCGCCGCGCCGCCAGGCGATCGGCAGCAGGATCAGCGTAGCGACCAGCAGGCGACCGCAGGCAAGTGCGGCCGGCGACAGCCCCTGCAGCGCCAGCTTGATAAAAAAATACGGCAGGCCCCAGATAACTCCCAGCGCGGCAAATGCCATCCAGCTGCGCCAGCTCATAGCGGTGGGTTCATTTTGGATGCTGGTCATTCCCCGGTCGACTCCGCTCGCTGGCGCTCGTGCGTTACGGCAAGTTCGCGCGCGCCCAGGTTGGACAGCTGCAGATCGTGGGCCTGCGATTCATACAGATCAACTCCCGGCAGGTAATACAACTGCCGCCCCAGCTGCACGTAGTGCGACGCTGAATAGGGCCGTGACCAGGTTCGACACCCACGGCGTTGACCAGGCGCTGAGCAACGTCAGGTACTCGTACACCGGAAAACCAGGCAGTCGCGAGGCGCCAGCGTCAGCGTCAGCGTCAGACACTCGCGCGTCGGCGCCGAAAGACTCATGAGCAAACGTGGCCGGTCAGATCTAAGGTTTACGCCCGCCAATGAGCAGCAGCGCCGCGCCGGCGACGATCGCGCCGACACCGAGCCAGTCCGGGACATCCACGTTTTCCTTGTGCTGTACCGACAGCTCCAGCGATCCGATCTTCGCCTCGTGCGACTCTTTGGTGTAACTGAAGCGGTGATAGATCAGCCCCAGCACCCCGGCCGCGATCAAGATGATGCCGACCAAGCGTCCTGCGTTCATGTGTTGTCCTTCGCTGCCATAGCGGGTCGTCGCAGTGTAGCAGTGCCCTTCCGCAGGTGCCGAACTGCCGTTTTGCTCGCGCGCTGCGGCCACATGTCAAGTGATCAATCCATAATTGCCGGCAGCCGCACGAAGGCCATACTGGATTGCAATGTCGGCTAGCCGGCAGGAGTGCTCCACATGTCTGTCCAAACCCCCTGTGCGACGCCATTAAAACCAGGAATCCGCGAACATATCGCCAATGCTGCAACACCGGTGCGCAGGGAGCTGATCAGAATCGCTGCGTTTGACCTGCATCGGGCCGCGAGCAGCTACAACCCGCGCGACACCGGCAGCCGGGCTGTAGGCTGGTATGTCCCACCGTTTGCGGTGCTGCAGATATTGCGATGATGCTGCTGTTAAGCGGCGCGGCCAGCCGCTGCCGTCGGCTGCTATTTGTGCAGATCGTCGATCCAGCGTACCACCTCGGGTACCCCGGCCGGCTCGATATCCAGATTGTAAACCAGGCCGGTCTGGCCGCTGCGTGCCAGCACGCAGTGTAGCTGCAGATCCTCGCTGGCGTTGATCTCCTGGTGCGGAACATACGGCGGCACGTAGATGAAATCGCCCGCCTCGGCCTCGGCGACGAATTCGAGCCGATCGCCCCAGCGCAGGCGTGCCACGCCGTTGACGACATAGATGACGCTTTCCAGATCGCCGTGATGGTGCGGCCCGGTCCTGGCTTTGGCATCGATGGTCACGGTGCCGGCCCACAGTTTGCTCGCCCCGGTGCGGCCGGTCGTGATCGCGGCGCGACGCTGCATGCCCAAGGTCTGCGCGGTGTTGCTGTCCAGCTCCGCGGCACGCACCACCCGTACCCCATTGAATCGCCAGCGGCTGTTCGTATCGCTCATCTTTGCTCCTGCAGGCGCTCGAGTTCGTCGGCGGTCTTCGGCCAGTCGTCCTTGAGCAGGCGTGACAGCGCGCGATCGGCCAGCACGCGGCCTTCGGTCTGGCAGCGCGGGCAGTAATTGGTCTCGTTGTCGGCGTAACGAATGCGCTGAACGGGGGTACCGCACTCCGGACACGGCGCTCGATAGCGACCGTGCACCGCCATGCCGGGACGAAACGCCGTCACGCCCTCGGGAAATCCAGCGCCGCCGGTCTCCCGCAGCCGCGTGGTCCACTGCTCGAGCGTGTCGCGCACCGACTGGTACAGGCGCGCGATCTCATCATCGCCGAGCTTGTGCGTCATCGCCAGCGGGGACAGGCGCGCGCGATGCAGGATCTCGTCCGAGTAGGCGTTACCGATGCCGCTGAACAGCCGCGGATCGGTGAGCGCTCGCTTGAGTGTGTGATGTTCCAGCGTCAGGCGCGCGCTGAACGCCGCGAGGTCGGCGGCGAACACATCCAGGCCGCCCGGATCGATCCGCGCAAGTTCGGCGTCGCCGGCCAGCAGATGCAGCGAGGCGCGGCGCTTGCTGCCGGCCTCGGTCAAGGTCAGCGTACCGCTGTCGAATTCGAACCGCGCCAGCGCGGCGCGGCCACTGACCTTGCTGCCGCTGGCATACCAGTGCAGCCGGCCGGCGACCATCAGGTGCAGCACCAGCCACAGCTCTCCCTCGAGCCCGATGGCGATGCGCTTGCCGACGCGCCGCAGCTGCTCGACGCGCCGACCGGCCGCACTCGCCAGCGGCGGGGTCGCGGTACGCAGCAGGAACGGATTGATCAGCGTGATGCCCTTGAGCTGCCGGCCGAGGATGCGTTGGCCGAGCGCCTCCAGGTAGAGCGTGATGTCCGGTAGCTCCGGCACGGCGCCGGCCTAATCCAGTCGCACGCCGGCGCGCAGCGTCTCGGTCATCGCGCGCGCCTTGGCGCGCGCCTCACCGATGCTCGCGCCCAGTGCCAGCGACACGCCCATGCGGCGGTGACCGCGCACTTCCGGCTTGCCGAACAAGCGCAGCGCGGTATCGGGTTCAGTCAGAGCCCGCTCGACCCCGGTATAGCGGATGCTGGCCGAATTGCCGTCGACCAGCAGCGCGCACGAGGCGGCCGGGCCGCGCTGCCGGATCACCGGGATCGGAAGCCCCAGGATGGCCCGCGCGTGCAGCGCGAACTCGGACAGGTCCTGCGAGATCAACGTTACCAGTCCGGTATCGTGCGGCCGCGGCGAGACCTCGCTGAACCAGACCTCATCGCCAGCGATGAACAGCTCCACGCCGAAGACGCCACTGCCGCCGAGGTTATCGGTGATCGCGGCGGCGATATGCTGCGAACGCTCCCGCGCCCGCGCCGACATCGGCTGCGGCTGCCAGGATTCACGGTAGTCGCCATCCACCTGCAGGTGTCCGATGGGCTCGCAGAAGCTGGTACCGCCGGCATGGCGGATGGTCAGCAGCGTGATTTCATAGTCGAAACGCACCAGGCCTTCGACAATCACCCGGCCGGTACCGGCCCGGCCACCGCGCTGCGCGTGTTGCCAGGCGCCGTCGATTTCGGACTCGGAGCGCACCAGGCTCTGGCCCTTGCCCGAGGAGCTCATGACCGGCTTTACGACGCTAGGCAGGCCGATGTCTGCGATCGCCGTGCGGTACTCAGGTTCGCTGCCCGCGAAACGATATGGCGAGGTCGCAAGCTTCAGCTCCTCCGCGGCGAGCCGCCGTATACCCTCCCGATCCATGGTCAGGCGCGCCGCGCGCGCGGTCGGAATGACTCCGAAGCCCTCGGCCTCCAGCTGCTGCAGCGTCGCAGTTGCGATGGCCTCGATCTCCGGCACGATCAGCTGCGGCCGCTCGCGCTCCACCACGGCACGCAGCGCCGCACCGTCCAGCATGTCGACCACGTGGCTGCGCTGCGACACCTGCATCGCCGGCGCATTGGCGTAGCGGTCGACCGCGATCACCTCGCAGCCAAAGCGCTGCAGTTCGATCGCCACTTCCTTACCGAGCTCGCCCGCACCCAGCAACATGACGCGCGTCGCCGACGCGGACATCGGAGTGCCGATAGGCGTCATGCAGGCAACCGCTGCGGCACCAGCCACAGATCGTAGCGCGACATGACGTCCTTATCGTGCATCCTTCGAAGGTGGCGGAAGCGACGTCCAGATTGATTCATTCAGTCTGATAATAAACCGAATATGACTGTACGCGCCAAAGGCCACTGCGTGTCGGGCCGCAACGTCCCGACACCGTGCGTTGCTTGTTCGCTTCTGGTGCGGGTTATCAGGCGGCGACTGCGGCGACTGCCGTGGCCGCCGTGCCGCGTTCCAGTAACTTACCGAATTCCAGTGCCGGAACCGGCCGGCTGAAGTAAAACCCCTGACCCACGGGACAGCCGTACCTCTTCAGGAAATCGAGTTGTTCTCGCGTTTCGATGCCTTCCGCGACTACCCGCATATGCAGACTGTTGCCCATGCTGATGACCGCCTTGACGATGGTGGCGGAGTCGCCATCGGTGGCGATATCTTGAACGAACGACTGGTCGATCTTCAAGGTATCGATTGGAAACCGCTGCACATAGCTTAAACTCGAGTAGCCGGTGCCAAAGTCATCCAGCGCCAGGTGCACACCGATGTCTTTGAGTGCGCGCAGCACGACGACGGTGGAATTCGCTTCCTGCATCAGGAAGGTCTCGGTCAACTCAAACTCTAGCTGACTTGCTTCCAAGCCGGTGTCCTTCAGCGTGTCAAGCACGTTTGATACGAAATTCGCCGCCCGCAATTCCACCGGGGAGATATTGATCGCAATGCGGATTATCGGCAGACCTGCATCCTGCCAGGCGCGAGCCTGGCGGCATGCTTCGCGCAGCACCCACCGGCCAATGGGTACGATGAGGCCGCATTCCTCGGCGATACCTATGAATTGCCCTGGCGGCACCAGCCCGCGCTGCGGGTGACGCCATCGGATGAGCGCCTCCATGCCAATTATGCCTCCCGTTACAAGATTTATTTTCGGCTGGTAATACAACAGCAGTTCCCGCCGCTCGATGGCGTGGCGCAGGTCGGCCTCGAGCGATTGCCGCTCAGCGGCCTGCTCGTTCATTTCCGACTTGAAAAATTGGTAATTGTCACGCCCACAATACTTGGCGTGATACATCGCGAAATCCGCGTGTTTCAACAATGTCTCTGCGTCGGTGCCGTCTTCTGGAAAGGTGACAATACCGATGCTCGCAGTGATGTGCAGCTCATGCTGATCTATGAAGTGGGGCGCGCGCAGCGCCTGAAGGATCTTTTGCGCGGTAATGGACGCATCCAGTGAGTGCCGCTCCTCCCACAGCAGGATCACGAATTCATCGCCGCCCTGGCGGCTGACGGTGTCCGAGCTGCGCACGCAGGTATACAACCGAGACGCCACGGATTGCAGCAAACGATCAC